>JBMYNR010000006.1:0-58057 GCA_049598495.1 Opitutales bacterium | reverse complement strand
CAGGTTCGCTACGTCGTGCCGGGTGTAGTGATGGAAAGCTCTCAAAATATGGAATCAGACGGCCTAAAGGCCGAACTCCAACAAAGCTCCACGCGCTCTCAACGTTGGACTGCGCCGTCCGGCAGCAACCCTACCTCAAGCAGGCGAAACATTCTTTGAAGTGGAATGCCTGCTTCAGGCCGGAACTGAGACCACAGAGCAACCCGTAGCGAGCGGCTTCACGCCGCAATTCGTGCTTTTACGCCAGTGGGTAGTCACATCCAAATTCATGGATCACCGGCCTGGGCTAATTTTAAGTGGCGCCGGCGTGGGCGGTCGTTTGTGCTGCGCGGGCGAAGCGCGGTTGAGGAGCCAGGAGCAGGCACTGCCTAGTCCTGCTCGCCGGGGCGACGCTGACATTCATGCCGGCAGTCACCCATCACTCGAATCCAGAGTTCACGCAGGTCGTAGAGGCGGATACGCGCCTCGTGTCGAAATCCGTCAACAAAGGACTGATTGGGGTGTGCGACTTGGTTGAGAAGAGACAAGGTCTGGTTCAATGCACTCAAACTATTTTTTAGATGGCATATAGAGAGCCCGAAATCTCCAAGATCCAGAGCTTGAATGGACAATAAAACATTCATTTCAGCTTGGTGCAGGCTGTTTGCGTAGTCCCAGCTAAGCTTGGCGGAAACATGGCCCTCGCTATGGCTGAGGTAGTGCTCCCAGCTCTTGTGGAGGTAGCGGTAGAGTGAGCGGGAAACAACAAAGACGGGATGTCGGTGTAGTGTATAGGGAGCCCCATCGTTCTCTGCCGGCGATGATTCGTTCTCTTCCAGTTCACTGAAATTGAACTCCTCCGTCATTGAGATATCTTCGGTGTCCCAGCCCATTAGTGAGGCCACTTTGTCGAGGTGATTGGGCTCGTCCTTCACACTGTTGTAGATTGACAGGAAGCGAGCAGTGTCTCGATCGGAACCCTTCAGGTAGTTCCGCCACTGAGATTCGCTCCAGTTTGGCTCACCGGAAAACTCTTCCCAGTCGCCTTCAAAATGGTCGAAATTTGGATCGCTCATAAACCGCGGTAGCTCCGCATGGAATCGAAATTTGTAAGTTTTGATTTGAAAAATCAACCCCGTTCTGGAGGCAAATGTCGCTTTTATTCGCCCTTGAGTATTTCGAGGGCCCGCTGCCCTCGGTTGATCGTTATGACAAACATTTGCTCCACCCCAACGCTCGGGGACATGGGGCAAAGGAGCTTAGGATTTAAGGGCCGTATTTTTATACCGCTGATCACCGCTTCTGACCTCTAATCTGACTCTGATGGAAAAAATTCTGATGGGATTCATGCGGATTGAATCCTCAATGCTCCGGTCTGCGGAGCATCCCGTCTTGTCGCTATGCTCGGATGAGGATTCACATAAGCGGTGATAAGCGGTTAAAGCAGGACCTATCTGACGTATTTTGCGGGTTCATTTTCAAAGTCAGGCAAGGCCATCGGCGAGCTTAGCGTCAGTTCTCCTCCTTTGGTTCAGGAAGCGCCTTGTTGGCAATGTTCTGAAGGAGTTCCGCCAGAAACGCGTCAGGCTTCTTGAGACCTTCGAGTGACTTGTTCGTGCGGGAGTTGACCTTGACGAGGCCGTCCTCGGCCTCCTTACGGCCGATTACGAGGAAGTGAGGCACTTTGTCGACGTGACACTTGCGAATCTTGGCGCCGAGCTTATCGGCCACGGCGTCGACGGTCACTCGAATCTTGGCGGCCTTGTAGAGTTTTTCGATCTCGCGGGCTTGTGGCACGAGCTCGTCATTCATGGGGAGAATACGGACTTGTTCGGGGGCGAGCCAGGTTGGGAAATTACCGGCAAAGTGCTCGATAAGGACGCCGCAGAATCGCTCCATCGATCCGAAGGGGGCGCGGTGAATCATAACCGGGCGGTGTTTCTCGTTGTCCGGGCCGATGTAGTTGAGTTTGAAGCGTTCCGGCAGGTTGTAGTCGACCTGTACGGTGCCAAGTTGCCATTCCCGTCCAATTACATCCTTAACAACGAAATCGATCTTAGGTCCGTAGAAAGCGGCTTCACCTGGTTCTTCTATAAAATCGACGCCGAGCGTCTTGGCGGCATCACGGAGGGCGCCTTCGGCTTTATCCCATTTTTCGGCATCGCCCACGTATTTTGTGGAGTCCGGGTCGCGCAGACCGATGCGGACACGGTAATCTGTCATGCCAAGGGTCTTAAAGACAAGTTTGACAAGATCGAGGCAGCCTTTGATTTCATCACCGATCTGATCCTCGGTGCAGAATATGTGCGCATCGTCCTGAGTGAAGCCACGCACACGGGTCATGCCGTTGAGTTCCCCGGACTGCTCCCAGCGATAGACAGTGCCAAACTCGGCCAGACGGACGGGCAGGTCCCGGTAGGAGTGCGGCTGGCTGTCAAACAGCTTGATGTGCATGGGGCAGTTCATCGGTTTGAGTAGATAGCCGTCGATCTCGCCCGAATCGAGTTGGTTGGAAAGGTCGGCGCAGGAGCAGCCCTCCCGAGCCAGGCGCTCGACCGTACCGGGTTCAACAATCGGGGGGAACTGTGAATCCTTGTAGTAGGGGAAGTGGCCTGAAGTGCGGTAGAGGTCTAGCTTCCCGATGTGTGGTGTAAATACCTGGTCGTAATCGGCCATGCGCAATTCTTCGGCGATGAAATTCTGCAATTCCTGCCGGATGACGGCACCGTTTGCTGTCCAAAGCACCATGCCCGAACCGACGGCTTCGTCGATATGGAAGAGCTTGAGTTCTTTTCCGAGTTTTCGGTGGTCACGCGCTTTGGCCTGTTCGAGTTGTTCAAGGTATTGGGCAAGCTCGTCCTTGCTCGCGAAAGCAGTACCGTAGATGCGCTGGAGTTGCTTGTTGTTCTCGTCGCCACGGTGGTAGGCGCCCGCAATGGAGAGAAGTTTGAACGCTTTAATTTTTTTCGTATAGTTCACGTGGGGTCCCGCGCAGAGGTCGAGAAACTCACCATTACGGTAGAAACTGACCTGGTCGCCTGCTGGAATGTCGTCCAAACGCCCGAGTTTGTAGCGCTCTTGGCCAATCGCCTTGATCTTCTCAATCGCCTCCTCGCGAGAACATTCGATACGCTCGAACTTTTGGTTCTCTTTGATCACAGTCTTCATTTCTGCCTCGATGGCCTCGAGGTCCTCGGCGTCCAGCTTCTTTTCGAGGTCGATGTCGTAGTAAAAGCCGCTTTCAGTGGGCGGACCGATGTCGAGTTTTGTTTCCGGGTAGAGCCGAAGGATCGCGGTGGCGAGCACGTGCGAGCATGAGTGGCGGAGTTCCTCGAGCGGAGACATGTCTTTCATTTGTTAAAATGGAGATATTAAATGTGAAAATGGGTAGTCAGAAGTCGGCGGAAGGGGAGTCAATGCCCGATTCTATTGGTATCCGTCTTGCCAGCCCAACTCTCAGCCACGTCCTTCGATACGAGATATTGAAGAGGTCGTGGCGTTCCTCGATCAGTCATGCAACTTGGTGCCCTCCTAATTGGGCGCCTTGCGTTGCTCATCAAGATCGCTGCACGAAAGGTTCAATAATTTTATAAATCGGCATAATGGCTTTGCGTATCCTAAACGTTGGCGTGCGCCCTTCAGGGTGTCCTTTGCGCAAAGCATGTCAGTGTGTCGGGTCGTGGAGGAGATAGAGGTTTCGGAAGGCCGCGATCTTTTTGGCAAGGGACTCAACGGGTGCATTTTCCACTGACTGTTTTGATTTCATTGCCTCAACGATGATATGATGGAGCAATTCAAGCTTTTCTGCGTAATGATCCGTACCTGGCTTGACCCGTTGCGCGAGGAAATAGTCGGCTGTTTCCGAGATGATCTTTTGAGCATGGACTTCCTTTTCCAAAGTCCAACGGATCAATTGTTGGCGATCCAGAGCGCTGAGGTGATCTTTTGCGGCAATTTCACGAATCAGGCGTGTCGATTTGCCAATGGTCGCCACATGCTGATTGAATTCGTCAAATTTAGCTTCGTCGTCGAAGATACCGCAGGGCACCTGGCAGTGGGCACTCAGGGAAGTCCCGGTGACAAACGAGAGGAGAGTGATCAAATACAAGAGGTTGGCTTTCATAAGGAGTAGACTGATTTTACCTTAATGAATTGCAAACGCTGAAATCCGATACTCACGCACTAGAGTCGTGTCAGCGAAGCTCGCTACAAATTTTTGAACTTTCCCGATGGTCAGATCGGCGTCCGCAGCCCACATGGATAGCTTCGGGTCTTTATTGTATTTATGAATAAACGTGTCAATCGCCTCTCGAAGTGATTTGAGGCTATTGAACGGTGCTCTGCGTATTTGCTTATCGGTTATGATTCTGAAGAAGCCTTTGACTGGATTGAGGCAGGAGCTGTAGGTCGGGGTGAAGTGTATGTTCCCGTGGGGGCGCATCCCAGGCTTTTCTACCAAGGTCATTGTGGCAGCCTGTTGCACCTGTTCGTCTGTAATTGTGCGGCTCGCACCGCTACGTGGAAGCTTGCCAGAGCCTATTATCACAAACAGCGTATATTTCCTCAAAGGTGACGCAGGCCTTCGAGGCGCTCCATTAGGTGAGACTAGAGTGCACGAATGCCTGATGAGAGGACTTCGGCGGCTTTTTCAATATCTATGCCGTCGTGAGCGGTGCAAATGAAACAGGTCTCGTAGGCTGAAGGAGGCAAATAGATACCGTTGGAGAGGGCATATTTGAATAGCTTGGCAAATTGTTCCGTCTGACTGGAGGTGGCATCCTTAAAATTTCGAACAGGCGTTTCGCTGAAAAAGAGCGCGAACATAGAACCGATTTGAGGGACTTGCAGCGGAAGGCCCTTTTCCTTGGCTGCATCAAGCAGGGCATCCCTAATCTGCGTGCCGAGTTTTTCAAAGAGCGGGTAGGGGTTCATATCTTTAAGCTTCTTAAGCGCGGCGATCCCCGCTGCCATGGCCAATGGGTTGCCGCTTAGCGTGCCTGCCTGATACACCGGGCCGAGTGGGGCCAACTGATCCATAATTTCAGTCTTTCCCCCAAAGGCACCCACGGGTAGTCCGCCGCCGATAATCTTACCCATCGCGGTTAGATCGGGCGTGATGCCAATCCGCTGCTGGACACCGCCAAGAGCGAGACGAAAGCCGGTCATGACTTCATCGAAAATCAAAACACTGCCATTGGCGGTGCAGAGTTCTCGCAATAACTCGAGGTAGCCGTCATCCGGAAGAATGAAGCCACAATTGGCCGGGTAGGGCTCCACGATGATGGCGGCGATATCATCGCCGTGCTCCGCGAATGCGGCTCTCGCGCCATCAGCGTCGTTGTAATCAAGGACAATGGTCTCTGCGGCAAAGCCGGATGGAATGCCCGCACTGTCCGGATTTCCCAGAGTTAGGGCACCGGATCCTGCCTTGACGAGTAGCGAATCCACATGGCCATGGTAACAACCGGCAAACTTGATGATCTTGCTCCGCCCCGTGTGTCCGCGGGCGAGACGGATTGCTGACATGGTGGCCTCTGTGCCCGAGTTACACATGCGGACTTTTTCGACGGAGGGTAGTAACTCGACAATGAGTTCTGCCATCTCAACCTCGTAAGGATTTGGTGTGCCGAAACTGGTGCCATTCTCAAGTGCTTTTACAATCGCGGCCCGCACATCCGGGTCGTTATGTCCATGTATAGCGGGACCCCAGGTGCATACGAAATCAATCAGTTTCTCGCCGTCTGCCGTGTAGAGATGGGCGCCTTCGGCTCGTTCGGTGAAGAAGGGCGCCCCGCCAACAGAGCGGAAAGCACGAACGGGTGAATTAACGCCCCCGGGAATGAGCTTCTGAGCGCGGGAAAAAAGATCAGATGAGGAAGTCATACATTCGGGGGTAAGGAAATCAGGAAAGAAAGCTAACTTATGTTGTTCTGCTAAACGACTTAATGAAGCTCAGGCCCAGTGTTCGATGAACTCGTATCGCGCAATCGATAACTTGCTCTGATCAGGCTTCAAGTTTTATCATCTTTCTTGATGCCTTATATGCATCCCTAGTTCACATACTTCTGGACGATGGGTATGCGGCGTCCGACACCGAATGCAAGCGGTGTGGTCTTGAGGCCGGGTGCAGCCTGCTTGCGTTTGTATTCATTGAGATCAACCTTCCTTACGATGTCGTCGACGACATCGCTCTCGTAGCCCTTATCGACGATCTCGGCTCGGGAAAGTCCCTCTTCGACGTAGAGGCGGAGGATACCGTCTAGCACGGGATAGGGTGGAAGAGAGTCTTCGTCCTTCTGATCCAGGCGAAGCTCGGCCGAGGGTGGCTTTTCAATCGTATTCAGGGGGATCACCTCACGCTTCGAATTGATATGACGGGCGAGTGCATAGACCTTCATTTTTGGTAGGTCAGAAATGACTGCGAGACCACCGCACATATCGCCATAGAGGGTGCAATAGCCCACCGAGATTTCACTCTTGTTGCCTGTTGTCAGCAAGAGGGCACCAAACTTATTCGACATGGCCATCAGGAGGAGGCCGCGTGCTCGAGCTTGAATGTTTTCCTCTGTGACATCGGACTCATGGCCAGCAAAGAGATCCCCGAGTGCAGATTCTGCGGAAGCAACCGTTGGCGCGATGTCGACCTCATGATATTCAATTCCAAGGTTCGTTGCGAGCCTGGCTGCATCATTACGGCTATGTTGACTGGAGATAGCGGAGGGTAGGGCAATGCCGATTATATTTTCCGGCCCGAGGGCTTCTGCGGCTAAGGCGGCCACGACTGCTGAATCAATGCCGCCAGAGAGGCCGATGAGCCCTTTTTTGAATCCACTCTTGTGTGCGTAATCTCGTAGACCAAGAACGAGAGCGTCCTGGGTGGCAGCATTTCCCCTTGGGTTGAAATGCTCGGAAATGTATCCAGCCGGATCGTCGAGATTGACTATGTGCTTATCCTCCCGGAAGGCGGCGAGTCCCGCAATTAAGCCTCGTTCGTGGTGGGCTACAATACTGCCTCCATCAAAGATCAGCTCATCATTGCCACCAACTGCATTGCAATATACCGCAGGGCAGCCGCAACGTTCGGAGGCGTCACGAACAAGTGGTTCCCGAGCCTCGTTCTTCCCCTCGTGCCATGGGCTGGCCGACAAATTCACCAATAAATCGAGCTGCTTTTTCGCCATGACAGCTAGCGGATCCTCGCAGTAGCGACGACTCGTCGGCACTTCTGGGTTGTTCCAGATATCCTCGCAAATGGTGATCCCGATTCGTTTTCCCTTCCACTCATGGATTGTCGGGGCTTCGGCTGGTTCGAAGTAGCGTTCTTCATCAAAGACATCGTAACTTGGTAGAAGGGATTTTCGGGCAACAATCTTAATTGAGCCCGACTCGCACCATGCAGCGGCATTGTAGAAGGGACGACCCACTGAGCGAGGGTCGCGATCTTCGACGTAACCGATGATAGCGGGAACTTCACGAATCTCTTCGGCGATTGATTGGAGCGTAGCCCTGGTGTCGGCGACAAATCGGCTCTTAAAAAGCAGGTCACGTGGCGGGTAGCCGCAGACAGTAAGTTCTGGATACAGGACCAAATCAGCACCCTCGGCCACCAGTTCCTTGTAGGACTGGAGAATTAAGGCTCTGTTGCCGGCTAGATCGCCGACAATCGTGTTTATCTGAGCAATGCCTACTTTCATGGATATTCTAAAACGATTCATTCAACTGTGGCTTGCAAAATGGAATTCATGCTGGATGTATCATATATTCCATCCTACCGACCGAATTAGGGACTATTTTCCAATGTTCAGAGAATACAAGACTTTCGCTCAAATACTATTGTCCGGCTTACCGCCTTGGGGATGGGTTTTTCCTCAGCGGGACTGCCTGCTGGTTCGATCATTGCAGTGGAGTCTGTTCTCAAATGGCAACCATGTCTGAAAAACCTACCAAGCTCTACTTGGCTTCGGCATCTCCAAGACGTGCCGAACTCATGAGAGGTATGGGGTTGAGTTTTGAAATACGACCGACGCATGTTGAAGAAGACGATACGGGAAGGGATGGACCCGTAGAAATGGTTTTGAAAAATGCACGGCTAAAAGCGTCGACTTTAGCAAATGAACTCACCGATGCCTTGGTTTTGGGTTCGGACACGACGGTTGCACTTGATGAACACATCCTAAGTAAGCCAATTGATATGGATGACGCCCGTCGGATGTTAAGAATGTTGAGCGGGCGCAGGCATACGGTCTATACGGCGGTCGCACTCTACTGGCTCGACGGTGGTTTACAGCATTGCTTTGTTGAGCGCAGCGAGGTGCACTTTCGCACACTGGATGCGGCGGGCATCGAAGAGTATTTTGAGCAGGTCAACCCACTGGACAAGGCGGGTGCTTACGGTATTCAGGAGGGCCGGCAACTCATTATTGATTCGGTTGATGGCTCAGTGGAGAATGTGATGGGCTTGCCAATTCAAGCACTCCTGTCCACGTTTGAGAAGCTAGGGTTCTGTTTCTCACAATCATCCTAGAGATTATCCGTCCTGTGACAGGCACTCCAATAGAATTAAGCGCAGATGCGGTCTGGACCCACTCGTTCGAAGATTCGAAGTGGCCGCTCTCCATTGCACTGTTTGGGGCGATTTTAGTGCATCTCGCCGTGGTTTTAGTGCTTCCCGATCAAATCATGCAATTGGGAGGCGATGCTGCGAATGCCAACAAAGAGACGACCTATGAGATTCGTTTAGTCACTCAAGATGATATGCGCTTTGTCGAGGCCAATCCTGAGGCACCGGATAATACACCCGACCTGACAAATCAGTATTCATTCAGAAATCAGCAAGCGGCCGACCTAAGCCCGCTCGAAGATGCGCTGAACCAACCCAATATTGAAGGCGATGAGGACTCTCAGAAGATCCTTCAGGGCACTCTGGTGTCCGTACCGCCTCTTCAACCCGGTGTGTATGCGCCCGCGGCTCCCAAAGGTAAGGGAGAGGGTAACGAAGGGGGCGAAGCGGGGAGCCCGACCGAACCGGCGATCCCTCGACCTGCGCAGCCCTTGCCCGCGCCTGATTTCATACAACAGGAAGCAGTGGCCGAGGAAGGACCCGGCAGTCGAGTCGATCTCATCGGTGAGGCGACTCAGATTTTCCAGAATCCTGACCCTGAGTCACCGATTGCAGTCTATCAACCGCCAGCGGTAGACGCACAGAATCTTCCTGTGGCCGATGGAGGTGGGGGTAGCACCGAGGCTCAACCGCAACCGAGGGCTCGCCCGCGTTTGGCTCCGGAACTCATTACGGGACCCTTAATGCGCTCACGTGGATCGGCGAGTCGTAGGGGCAATATCGCAATTGATGCCACGTTCAGTGAATTTGGCGAGTATCAGCAGCAGTTCTACGCGGCAATCCAGACGGGTTGGTATCATGAGATTGAGTTTTTTCAGCCAATAGATACGGCTACTCGGGTGCATGTTCAGTTGACCATCTTTTCAGACGGCCGCGTTGAGGATGTGAAGACGCTCAGTTCCACCGCTAGTGAGATTGCCACAGTGATTTGCGAGAGTGCGATTACCAAGCGCACGCCTTTTCGGCCATGGACGCGGGAGATGGTCCAAGTTTTTGGGGAGAAGCGCACACTGAACATTATGTTCCACTACCGTTAGTATTAAAAATCAGACAGATTCTATGTTGAGCTTTCCGTCAAAACAGAGAATTTAGATACCCGTGTCCGCCCAGCAAGTCAGTTTAGTTGATCAGCTTCCCTTAAACAAAGGGGTTCGTCTTCTCGCGCACAATGAGGACGGCTTGGTCGCTCTGGAGAAACCTGCAGGTGCTTTGTCACATCCGAACGCCTCGGATGAGAAGGAGCGCTCGCTTCTCGATGCCGATTACAATGAGCAACAGGAGTGCTATTCCTGGAAAGACGAATTAGGTAATGAGCAAAAAGCTTGGCTGATTAATCGCCTGGACTCACCGACTTCCGGGGTCATTCTGATTGGGACCAATTTAGAAATCAGTGAAACGATCAAGCGGGTATTTGCCTCGCACAAAATCACCAAAACATACTACGCGCTGGTCCGTGGGGTCCCTAGTATTCCCAGTGGTGTCTGGGCGGATAAGCTTAGAAAAAGTGTGCAGCGCGGTAAACGCTTTATTAAAGATGCCCTACGTGTTTCTGCAAAGACGCGCTACCAGGTAGTGAAATCACCTCCGGGAGGCTTACCGATTGCGTTGCTAAAATTGATGCCAGTTACAGGACGCACTCACCAGCTTCGCGTTCAATGTAAAAAGCACGGCTTTCCAATTATCGGCGACCGCACTTATGGAAGTTTTAGCTTCAATCGTGAGGTCTACTCACTCACAGATACTAAGCGTATGATGCTTCATTCGGCGCAGACGATTGTAGATTATAGCTTTAAGGGCAAGCTGCGTTCTTTCGAAGCGGAATCTCCACTCCCAAAGCCATTTAATGATGTTTTAGGGTTTCGCTCAGGCTTGAACCTGTCGCGTCCAAGACCGACAAAAAAACTAAGTCTTAAAGGGCGTCGCTTTAAGAGCTAGTGGACTATCTAGTGGGGATTATTCCTTTTCTTTTAATTTAAAATGCTAGGTCCTCGCTACCTTCGTGATGAGCGTATTCTGTTCCGGCTAGCGCTCGCAATCGCTCTCATAGTGGGCATCCTGACGCTTATTTTGCGTTATACAATGGGAGAGAGGCAGGAGCAAATATCACCTGAGCAAGTTTGGTCTTACATACAGAAGCAGGCCCCTCCGCGAGGCCTCGATCCAGAGTTCGTATATGCTTTGGCTTGGGCTGAGAGTGGATTGGATGCGCGGGCGAGCAGCTCTGTGGCGCGCGGCATGATGCAATTGACGCGTCAGGCATGGGCCGAAGTCTCTGATGAACCCTATCGCCATGCCTGGGACTGGAAAACGAATATACGTGTGTCCATCGAGTATCTCGTGTTCTGTCGGGACTACCTTAATCAAAACGATCGTTTCAGTTATCCACTCCTTGCGGCTTCCTACCGCTACGGCCCATATTACGTCGCCAGCAAGAGTTTCAATCTGGCACAGGTTAAACCGGCGAAGAACGAAATATATAGGCGTCTATTCAACGGCAATATTCGCCCGGTGCCACCGCCGTATTGAATCAGGCCTAGATTGAAAATTCCTCCGCGGCCCGCAGGATGGACTGGGCATGCAGCCAGCCCGTTTTTCCGGGTATCTTATTGTAGCCGCCTCCATAGAGAATGACTGTTGGTGTGTGGAACTTCCGACACAACTCGATCACAAACTTATCGCGTTTCTCCATCTGAGCGTCAGTCATACTCATTTGACCGAATCGATCGTCCACGTGCGTGTCCGCCCCACTGATCCAAAAGACGAGGTCAGGCTCTGTTTGCTTGAACGCATTCGGTAGCGTATCGGTGAGTTTCTGCAGGTAGCCATCCCCGGAAACGAAGCGATCCAGTGGTACATCCATGTCACCCGGCTCTTTCTTCGCTGGGTAGTTTTTTCCGACGTGGATCGAGTAGGTAAATACGCTGGGCTCAGCCCTGTAAAAAGCGTGGTTGGCGTTCCCTTGGTGGGCATCCGTATCAACGATTAGGATCTGATCCGGCTTACGGTCGTGTGCTCTGAGGTATTCGATAGCCACCGCGACATCGTTCAATACGCAGAATCCTAATCCTCGGTCGGGAAACGCGTGATGCGTGCCGCCTGCAAGGTTGGCTGCTGCACCCTCGTGCAACGCTGTAAGGGTGGCTGAGACAGTTCCTGCGGTTTCGAGTATAGAGCGCTCGAGAAGGCGTGTGTCCGATGGTAGGCCCAGTCGATTGCGGTCATAACTACTCAATTCAGTATTCACCGAATTGAGGTATACAGGGAGGTGCACACGGTGAAGATCCTCACGGGCCAACACCATAGGCTCGAAGACTTCGACATACTCTTTAACCAGCTGATAGGCGTCCGGAAATTTTTCCATAGGGAAGGGGTGCCCTTCCGGAAGAGGCAGGAAGTAGTCGGAGTGGTAATAACAGCTGAGCACCTCTTTGAGTTAGAGCAGCTTTTGCCGAACGCAAGCATTTGCCAGAGATCCGCCGTATGATTGCATTGCCGATATTTTGGCAGGAATTCACTCCGGCTGCGTTGTCTTTATTCTGTTGGCTGGGTGGTGGTCGACTCGGTATCGACCAGCCGTCTTCACTCGTTGAGCCACGCCGTGTCAAGCGGTCGATCCGTAGGAAAAAGATAATTACACATGGGCGACACCGATTGAGGCAGAGCGCAAGAAAAAGCCCCTCCGAATGGAGGGGCTTTGAAATTAGGTTGAATCGCTCGACTACTTGATTGCTGCTTGTGCTGCTGCAAGTCGTGCCACCGGGACACGTGGTGGCGAGCAGGACACATAGTTCAAGCCTACATTGTGGAAGAACTCGATGGAGGCGGGATCGCCACCATGCTCACCACAGATACCTAGCTTGATGCTCTTGTTCGTCTTGCGACCCTTGTCAGCGCCGATTTGGACCAATTGGCCTACGCCGGAAGCGTCGATCGATGCAAACGGGTTCTGTGGAAGGATGTCGAGTTCCTTGTATTTGCCCAGAAATGAACCCGCGTCATCACGGCTCATACCAAGACCTGTTTGAGTGAGGTCATTCGTGCCGAAGGAGAAGAACTCTGCAGTCTCAGCAATTTCGTCGGCTGTGAGCGCGCCACGAGGGACTTCGATCATGGTGCCAACGAGATACTTAAACTTCACCTTTTTCTTTTCCATGACCTCAGCAGCCACGCGGTGGACCACTTCGACCTGGTTCTTGAGTTCGTCAGCAAAGCCGACCAGCGGGATCATGACCTCAGGCACAACTTTGATTGGCTTCTTTAGCTTATAGCAGGCGGCAGCCGCTTCGAAGATGGCCTGTGCCTGCATCTCGGTGATTTCCGGGTAAGAGATACCGAGACGGCAACCACGGTGACCCAGCATCGGATTGGCTTCGTGGAGGCCATGCACGCGGTTTGAAATGACGTCGATATCCACACCTAGAGAGTTCGCCAGCTCACGCTTGGAAGACTCGTCATGGGGGAGGAACTCGTGAAGAGGTGGGTCGAGGAGACGAACGGTCACTGGTCGGCCGCCCATTGCCTTGAATAGCCCCGTGAAGTCCTTGCGCTGGAAGGGAAGCAGTTTTTTGAGTGCTGCACGGCGTTCCTTCTCGTCAGTCGCGAGAATCATTTGGCGCATGAAGGTGATGCGGTCACCTTCGAAGAACATGTGCTCTGTGCGGCAAAGACCGATACCTTCGGCGCCGTATGCGACGGCAGAAGCGGATTGCTCGGGTGTGTCGGCGTTGGTGCGGACACCAAGCTTCCGGTGTTTGTCCGCCCACTTCATGACCTGCTCATACATCTGGTATGTATAGCTATCCTTGGCCTTGAGCTTTCCATTGAGCACTTGGTTCACCTCGGACGGAGCAGTGGACACCGCACCAGCGTAAATCGCACCGGTTGTGCCATTGATAGAGATGTCGTCACCTTCCTTGAGAACCTTGCCGTTTACCTTGAGTGTGCCGGCACCATAATCGATCACGATGTCGGAAGCGCCACAGACGCAAACCTTGTTCATTTGACGAGCCACCAGGGCGGCGTGCGAGGAGACACCGCCACGAGAGGTTAGGATGCCGTCCGCAGCGATCATACCACGAAGGTCTTCAGGAGTGGTTTCAACGCGGCAGAGAACGGCACGGCCACCCTTGTTGGCAACGGCTTCGGCCTTTTCCGCGGTGAAGCAGATCTTGCCAGACGCAGCACCCGGTCCAGCAGGGAGACCCACGGCGAGTGTTTTTGCCTTCTTCTCGGCAGCCGGGTCGAAGACCGCGACAAGGAGGGAAGAGATGGAATCTGCGGGGATCTTAAGAAGTGCGGTCTTTTGATCGATAAACTTCTCCTTGTTCATTTCAACTGCGATGCGAACCGCGGCAAGCCCTGTGCGCTTACCGTTACGCGTTTGCAGCATATAGAGTTTGTTGTCTTCGACAGTGAACTCGAAGTCCTGCATGTCCTTGAAATGCTTCTCCAGTTTCTTGCAGACTTGAACCAACTCTGCGTGCGCGTGGGGCATTTCTTCGGCCAATTGGGCAATTGGATTTGCGTTACGGATACCGGCCACGACATCTTCACCCTGAGCGTTGATAAGATATTCACCATAGAAGACCTTTTCACCGTTGGCAGGGTCGCGGGTGAACGCAACACCCGTTGCGCAGGTGTCGCCCATGTTACCGAAGACCATGGCTTGAACGTTCACGGCAGTGCCCCATTCAGCAGGGATACCGTATTTCTGACGGTAGAGGATGGCACGTTCGTTTTGCCAGGACTTGAAGACCGCGCCAACAGAGCCCCAGAGTTGCTCGTATGCATCCTGCGGGAAGGAAGTGCCCGTGCGCTTTTTGATAACGGCCTTGTAGCGCTTGATTAGTTCCTTAAGGTTGGCTGCAGTGAGTTCGTTGTCGAGCTTGACGCCGACTTCAGCACGAAGCTTTTCAAGTGTTTCTTCGAAGGGGCAGTGCTCGTTTTCGCTGCGAGCCTGCACACCCATGACAACATCACCATACATTTGAATGAAGCGGCGGTAGCAGTCGTAAGCAAATGCTTCGTTGCCGGACTCCTTGGCCAGTGCCTTGACCGTCTTGTCGTTGAGCCCGAGGTTGAGGATGGTGTCCATCATACCCGGCATGGATTCGCGGGCACCCGAACGAACGGAAAGAAGAAGAGGGTTCTTTTCAGCGCCGAGCTTCTTGCCAAGTTGTTTTTCGATCACCGCGACCGATGCCTTCACTTCCGCGGCAAGTGTTTTGGGATACTTGCGGCCATTTGCATAGAAATAGGTGCAAACTTCAGTTGTGATGGTGAAGCCCGGAGGAACCGGAAGTCCGATTCGAGCCATCTCTGCGAGGTTGGCACCTTTGCCGCCCAGGAGTTCACGGAGTTGAACGTTACCATCGGTTTTTTTGCCGAAATCGTAACTGTATTTCACTGCTTTGGGGGCAGTCTTTTTTTGTGCTTTTTTTGCTTTTTTAGCTGGCATAACTTACGACCTGATTTGTTGGATCGAATTGGGTTGTTGCTTCACTCGTAGAGTAGGGCAGTTTGAGAAAAGGTGGTAGCAAAGGCATTTAACGCTGCCTGTCAATGGATTAGCATTTCCACTTGTGAAAGATCCTGGCTGGCTGTCGCCTAGATGGAATCCAGCTGATTTTTCCTGATTTTGGGAGCATTGGAGTTGCCCGGGTGACGAATACCCGACAAGGAATAATACCCAATGGCAGATTTTAGCGACAAGGAAGAGGCGCCTTATTCGGACGATGGCGAAACATTCGACGACTATGAGGAGGAGGTGGTGGATGGCATGAGCTTTCTTGAGCATCTCGAGGAATTTCGCTGGACCGTTGGTCGTAGTTTGCTCGCATTTCTAGTTGGCATCATTATGGCCACCGTTTTCATCGGCGATATTGCCGCTTTCTTGAAGCTTCCTATTGCCACGGCTTACGGTTCGGTCGAATTGGCCGATGAGAATCTGATCACATACCGCCCAATGGGGGTGATTTCGGTCTTCATCCAAATTGCTTTTCTATCGGGTCTTACACTCTCAATGCCCTTTGTCCTTTATTTCCTCGCAGGCTTTGTCGCCCCTGGTCTTACGAACTCGGAGCGACAGGTCGTTCGCCCGGCCTGTTTTGCGGCTTTTCTCCTTTTTCTTTCAGGCGTCGCATTTGCATTCTTTGTTATTCTACCGCTCACATTGTCCTTCTCGGTTCGACTTAATATGTTCTTTGGCTTCGATCTGTTCTGGGCGGCCTCCGACTACTACAGCATGGTGGTTTGGTTTTCATTGGCGACGGGCGCTTTTTTTCAGTTTCCGCTTATCATTGTGATATTGGTCTACCTCGGTGTGCTTCCGGTAGAGAAGCTTAGAGCGGTCCGGCGAGCAGTCTTTGTCGGACTGATGATCTTCGCCGCCTTTCTTACCCCCGGGGGGGATTTCATTTCTCTGCCGATGACAACCGGGTTTATGTATGCTCTCTACGAACTGGCCATCTGGGTAGGTGCTCGCGTGGAGAAGAAGCGTCGCCAGGCGGACTTCGATGAATGGGACGATCTATAAAAAAACCACCCGAGCAGGGTGGTTTTCAAACTGTCTTATATCAGACAATATTACTTGGATTGCTCCTTTTGTTTCTTCTGGTCGATGAGGACGACCATGAACATATGATACGCGAACCAGAAGACGGCTGTGATGGGAATGGCTGTGAAGCAGGCCTGTAGCAGCGCGACAAGCGGATCGGGTGAAAAAGTGAAGGGGATCAACAACCAAGACATCAAAACGTAGACACCAACCGTCAACACGACACCCAGCGCAAGGTGCTTTTTAGTTAATAGTTTTTGGTAAGGTGCATTTTCCATGTTGGATACTAAGAATTCAGCGCACTCCGACTGTCAAAGCGAAATTTTCCGAAATTACCTCACGCATCGACCACACGGCGTAGCCCCAGCAGGAATTCACGGTTCCCGTCAGTGCCTGTGATCGGAGAATCCATTTTTCCGATTAGCTCCGCGCCGG
The DNA here is from genome assembly GCA_049598495.1 of Opitutales bacterium. GTDB lineage: Bacteria > Verrucomicrobiota > Verrucomicrobiia > Opitutales > Coraliomargaritaceae > Thalassobacterium. The sequence goes on along the minus strand of JBMYNR010000006.1, from coordinate 41,468 downwards.
ATAATTGAGCTAATGCAAAATTCGTGATCTGTTCCAGGACTCGCTCTTGAACAGAGGCATCTCGAATAACGCCGCGCCCCGCATCGACCTCGTGCTTTTCGGCCTCAAACTGGGGTTTGACCAGGGCAACGAGGGCGCCATCCCTCTCCAAAAAGGGCCAGACGACCGGAAGTATCTTGGTCAAGGAGATGAAAGAGAGGTCCATCACGATCCGAGGATATTCTTCCCTCGGTAGATCCCCTGCTTGGAGGTGGCGAGCGTTGGTCTTTTCAAGATTTGTGACGCGTTCGTCACGAAGTAAGCGGTTGTGCATCTGCGCCCGCCCGACATCCACACAGGTGGCACTGATTGCCCCCCTTTGTAAGCAACAATCAGTAAAGCCGCCGGTAGACGCACCCACATCCAAAATATGCATACCTTCCATCGAGAGTTCGAAGTGCTCAAGGAAGCCTTCTAGTTTTTCGCCGCCGCGACTGACGAAACGGGGTGGCCTTTCAACGGTCAAAACTGAGTCCTCCGGCAAACTGCGTCCGGGTTTGTCGAGCCGTTCGGTCCCTAATTTTACCTTACCCGCCAAAATCAACGCCTTCGCCTGCGAACGGGATTCGGCCAGTCCCTGCGCAACCAAGAGTTCATCCAGTCGTCGCTTACTCGCCTTTTTCATGCTTCAGATCAGGGTCTGGTTCTCTGCGGGTAACCAACTCGACTTCACTGGAGCGAATGTGCAGGTCACGTTGTGGATAGGGGATCTCAATATGATTCTCCTTCAAGATATCCCATACCCCTAGCAGCACCTTACTCTTCACGTTGGAGACACCGTTTGCGGGATCTGCAATCCAGAAGCGCAGTTCAAGATTCACGGAGCTGTCGCCAAAGCCTTTGAGTAGGCATACTGGAGCTGGTTCCGCGAGGACCCGCTCATGACTCTTGGCCGCTATGAGAATCAAGCGAATGCATTCATGCGGGTCTTCTTTATAGGAAACACCGATTGGAACCTTTAGCCGGACTAGCTCATCGGTGAAGGACCAGTTGATCACCCGCCTGGTGATCAGGTCCTCGTTTGGAATCAAATGCTCTGTACCGTCGCGAGTGATAACAGAAGCGTAACGTGCGCGGAGGTTGTTCACCCATCCGTATGTCTTGTCGATTTCAATCACATCGCCGGGCTTGATGGAGTTGTCCAACAGAAGAATCACGCCACTAACAAAATTCGAAACTACCTTTTGAAGCCCGAAGCCGAGGCCTAATCCGATCGCACCTCCAAGCACCGTGAGACTCGAAAGATTAATTCCCATCGAACTCAAGGCCACCATGCTCGCAACGATAATGAAAACGATGCGAATTATCTTCACAATGAGAACTCGTAGAGAAGGGCTCAGTCGACGTTGTCCTTGAATCTGATTCTCAATAATCCGCGCGAGACCGAGACTAATCCAGAGTGTTAAAGCAAAAGCAAGTATGCCAGCGGTGGCGCCCCAAGCTGATACCTTTATGGAGCCGAGATTAAACTCCACAGACTTCATCGCCTCGAGACTGCCTTCGGAGTAGGAGATCGCCTGGATCGTCGACACAACATAGAGCACAAAAGCTACCGAGCGCGCCCAAAAGCGGTCCTTTAAGAGACTGCAAATTAAGCCTATCGCAATCCAGAGGCCGCCAAGAAAAGAAAAGAAACGAAAAAAGGAATCGCTCCAGCCAATCTTCGAAAACAGCAGAGTGAGACCTGTCGTGATCATCCAAGTCGCAAGGAAGCCGGAGTTCCGCTTGAGCCAAAGTGAGGGTGTCGTTTTTTCGGCGACATCATCCACATGTAGACGTTTAGCCGCGAAGGCTCCTAAAAGTAAAAGCCCAGCCAGTATGGCGAGTTGCCAGGCATCAGACACCAGAAAGGCTTTAGAGGGAAGTAGCCATTCTCCCCATAACTCGAACACTATCATTCTGAGAGTATGAATACGTCAACAAGCCTGTTCGCAATCTTTTTGCAAAATGCATAAAAACAACTCTAGCTCTTAAGATGCTACATCAGCTCACCATTCGTCGCCATCTTCGCCCAGAATGAGCCGCACTAAGGCAGTCATTTGTATGCATTCGGGTAGCAACCGCGAGGCTCAAGCTTTGGCGCGATTTCTCGGTTGCCAGCTTGTCGATGACTCCTTGCTTCTTTCCTTGAGGTCCAAAGCTCTCGAGTCAGACCTTCGTGAAAGATTTATTGATGCAGGAGAGAGGATAGGGTATCTTTTTCTTTTCTACGGCGATCGACTTTTACTGGCTCAACTGACGAACGACGGCATGGTCACTATTTCTGCCGATTTCTTGGATCCGACTCTAAATTACCGCCGGACGAAGGGTGGGGGCAAGCGCCAGATGATCGCGAAAGCGGTTGGGCTTGGTTCGGGCCTAGCTCCGCATGTCTGGGATGCCACTGCCGGCCTAGGGCGAGATGCCTTCATGCTCGCAAGTCTCGGTTGCCCTGTGACGATGTTCGAGCGCGTTCCTGAAGTTCGCGCCTTGTTGCGACACGCACTGACTTATGCGCGCGTAGCGGAATGCGCCGACGAGGGCTTTTTCGCGACGCTTAATCGGATGCATCTAATTGAGGGCGATGCCCGGGAGAGCCTGTCGCCGATCAATGCCAACTCGATACCGGATGTAATCTATCTGGATCCCATGTTCCCCACGCGGACTAAGTCTGCCTTGGTTAAAAAGGAAATGCGCATCTTCCACGATCTGGTCGGCGATGATGGAGACGCGGCCGAACTTTTGGAGGCATCCTTGGCTGCGTGTATCCGTCGAGTTGTGGTTAAGCGCCCGCGCTTGTCGGATCCTTTGGGTGGGAGAAAACCGAGCTATCAACTCGTTGGGAAGCGCAACCGATTCGATGTCTATCTTTGCTCGAGCGCCTAAATATAGCGCCAAAATACGCATGGTTCAGAATCTGCTAGTCGCTAATAGCGCGACCACTAATTAAAGATGGTTCGGTCGATCGCTGATGGCCCATTAGAACCAGTGCTCCAACTCCGATTTGCACCTGTATAAAAAAGCCACCTCTTTCGAGATGGCTTTTAAATGGGTGCAGGGCCTGGATTTGAACCAGGGACCTTCAGGTTATGAGCCTGACGAGCTACCGGACTGCTCCACCCTGCAATAAATAATCTGAGGTTTCTTGAGGAAAGACTCGCTCAAGAAAGGCGGGAATAAATGTAGAGGATTCGTTTGTGTAAAGTGTTTTCTGAGAAATCTATTCAATTCTTATCTCGAATGATGTCACTTACAGTTTGCCATACGAGCCTCCTCGCATAGCAAGTTCTATATGGCTGAAGAAGTGCACGTGGATACCTATGAAAAAGCATTAGCGATCAACTTGGATCGCGGGCGCTACGGTGTTTTTGCTGAAATTGGTGCAGGGCAGGAGACGGCCAACTGGTTTTTTCGAGCATCGGGCAGTGCTGGGACCGTCGCAAAAACGATTTCTGCATATGATATGACCATGAGTGATGTTCTTTACGGAAAGGCGTCTCGATACGTTTCGGAAGATCGCTTGCAGTCCATGCTCGAATACGAATACAACCTGCTCGAAGAGCGACTCGGTCCAAGTCGAGGCAAGGATACTACCTTTTTCTCCTTTTGTAATACGGTGCGGGCGCGCGGCTACAAGGATTCAGGCGAATGCCACGGTTGGTTGGGGATCCGCCTGCAGCTGAAGCCGGAAAGCAAGCCTTGTGATATTGTGGTCCACGTGCGACTTCTCGACGAGACGAATGCCGACCAGATGGAGGCACTTGGCAAGGTCGGGGTGAATCTGATTCATGCAGCCTTCTATCATCGAGAAAGTCTCCATGAGTTTGTCGAATCTCTGGACGACGGCGTGCACAAGGGAAGCGTCGAGGTGGATATGCTTCGCTTTTCGGGCGAGGGTTTTCGCTATGTGGATAATCGCCTTTGTGCGCTGCAGCTCGTGCAAAGTGGACTCACCGATGCGGCCATGTTTAACCAGGACGGTGAGATCGTGCAGGCAGCCGATGCGCTCTACAAGCGTCCAATTTTGCTGCTTCGGGGCAGCTTCGACCCCGTACTCAAGCTTCATCTGGACATGATACGTCAGTCGAGGGCACTATTCTCTGAAGTAATGAGCGATTCTGAGAGGGAACGCTCGTTGGAGATTTGCGAGATTAGTATGAATAATCTCCTAAGAGATGGGGCGGTCGATCATGAGGATTTTATCGACCGTGCGGACGCATTGCAGGCACTCGGCAAGACGGTTCTTATCAGTCGGAGTGCGGAGTTTCACCGGATTGCATCCTACCTGAGTCGCTACACCGCCGAGCCAATAGGCATGATTCTTAGTATCGGCCTGCTCAATGAATTGTTCAAAGCAAAATGGTCTCAGAATCTGGCTGGCGGTGTGCTTGAGTCCTTCGGCAGGCTTTTTAAGAACCGCGTTCAGCTCTTCGTTTATCCTTGGCACAACACAAGAAGTATGGAGCTAGTAACCGCTGATAATTTCAAGGCACCAGAAAACTGGCAGTATTTCTATCGCCATCTCGTTCAGAATAATCGTATCCGTGCCGTTGGGGTAGGCGACCCGGCACTTCTTGCCAATACCGGGCGTCAGATAGTGAAGATGATTCAAACCAATAACGATAGCTGGCATGATTGGGTGCCTGAAGAGGCACACGCCATGGTCGATCGAAAATTGAAACGATGAATCTGCATGGCGACGATTTGGGAACAGAACATCGAAGGTAAGCTTTACGAAGTGCGCACTGCCGGCGCCTCCGTTCGATTGTATCGTAACGGGGTGAACCACTCACAGTGGAACCCGAACCGTCCGCTCGCAGGGTCGATCTGGGATCTGATCACACTGCCAACGCTCCATCGTCCGGCAAGGACGATAGACGATGTTCTTATTCTTGGGTTCGGGGCGGGTGCTGTCGGGCGGCAGATTGCCGAACTTGTTCAGCCGCAGCGCATAGTGGGCGTCGAACTGGACCCGATTCATCTTTCAATCGCAGACGGTTTCTTCGAATGCTCAGAGCATTGCGAACTCGTCTCAGCTGATGCGGTCGAGTGGATACATGAAGGGGATACGAATGACCTTTATGATGTCATTATTGAAGATCTTTACGGCGAAAACGATGGTGTTCCAGTTCGCTGTGTCCCGATGGATCCTGATTGGTGTGAGGCTATCAGTCGGCGACTAAAACCAGGAGGCATGTTAATTTTCAATATGATAGAACCTGACAAGGTGCCCCATTTTCCGATTTTAAGGGATGTACTGCTTGCTAAGCGGTTTCCGGAACGTATTATGTATCAAATAGACGGATACGAGAATAGGGTTCTGGCTTTTTGTGATCAAGTGTTTGATGATCGAAGACTTAAAGAAAACCTTGAACAAATCATGAAGTCGCACCCTCGATGTCGAGGCGTCGAGGCACGCTACATCTGTAACGTGCTCTAATTTGAGTCAGCTTGAATACAGAATACTCCAGCGTGGAGTCAGGGAAGGGTGCTTAGCGACCGTATAGCTCAAGCTGGGCCTTTAGGTAGGGCGCGCTTTCGCGTTGAAGTGCTTCCAGTTGATCCGGCTGATAACGCCACTGCCAGTTGCCGACAGGGGCACCCGGGGTGTTCAAGCGGGTCTCACTGCCGAGACTCATCAGATCCTGTAGGGGGAAGACCGCTAAATGTGCGCTCGACCTGATTGCGGCGCGGATCAGATCCCATGCAACTTCATCGCCCGTAACGTTGAGGTAGCGCCGCACATGGTCCTTCGTCGCGTCGTCGACCGTTCGATACCAACCGAGTGTGGTGTCATTGTCGTGCGTTCCTGAATAGGCTACGCAGTTGCGCATATAGTTGTGAGGTAGGTAAGCGTTGCCCGGCTCGCCGCCAAATGCGAACTGGAGCACCGCCATCCCAGGAAGACCTGTTGCTTCGCGAAGCGCATTGACCTCTTCAGTAATAACGCCGAGGTCTTCCGCCACCAATTTCGCGTCGGGGCAGGCCTTGTGTATTTCTTTGAAGAGCTTCAGTCCCGGGCAGGGGATCCATTTACCATTCACGGCCGTTGTTTCATCCGCCGGGACTGACCAGTAAGATTCGAAGCCGCGAAAGTGGTCGAGGCGCACAATGTCATAGAACTCCAGGTTGGATTGAATGCGCTGAATCCACCACGCGAAGCCGGACGCTTCATGAGCCGACCAGTCATAGAGCGGGTTGCCCCAGAGCTGTCCATTCGCCGAGAAGTAGTCGGGCGGTACACCGGCGACTGCCTCCGGTCGCCCGCTGTCTTTAAGCTGAAAAAGTTCCGGATTAGCCCACACATCGGCACTGTCGAGGGCCACGAAAATAGGGGCGTCGCCCATAATCTCGACACCCTTGCTGCCGGCATAGGCGCGTAACTGAGCAAGTTGAGAATAGAAGAGATATTGAAAGAACGCGTGCGCCTCAGCTGATTTTTCGACTGCGACCGGCAGATCCTGTTTTTTCGCGCTTGCTGCACTTCGAAATTCAGCAGGCCAGTTCAGCCAGCACGTGCCCCCAAAATGCTCTTTTAGTGCGATGAAGCGGGTGTAATCGTTTAGCCAAAATTCATGTGACTTCCTGAACTGACTAAAGCTTCCATAATCCTGAAACTGTCGCTTCCTGGATTTTTTAAAACGATCAAAGGCCACGCGAAGCAGAGGCCATATCGATTGGTAAAGCGCTCCATAATCAACATGATCGCGTGGGAGATTTTGGAGACAGGTAAATTCCTCGGTTCTTATCAGGCCTTCATGTAGTAATGGCTGAAAATCAATAAAATAGGGATTTCCCGCAAAAGCGGAAAAACACTGATAAGGGGAATCGCCATAACCCGTCGGGCCGAGGGGACACATCTGCCAGACGGACATGCCTGAGCGGTAGAGGAAGTCAATGTGGTGATAGGCGCCGGGCCCCAGATTACCGATCCCGGTATCGGACGGCAGGGAACTCAGATGAAGCAAGACGCCCGCGGCGCGTTCGTTCAGCCAGTTGTAAAGTGGTGTCGATGCATGGGTCATGGATGATATGCTCGAATAGAAGTTAGGTCGATGAATCCGTGAACGTGGCGGTAGGGAGAGCCCTTCAGGAGCCGAGTTATAAATTAGACATAATATATATTGTGCGTATTACATGTAAAGAAGACGATGGGTGTCCGTAAAGGATCTCGCCGATATCACAGGTAAGCAAATTAATAGCCTATTCCGCAAATCCCCAGCGTTTAGTGAACGGATAGTAGATAAATATCGCCTTTCCGATCACTGACTTTTCGGGAACGAAGCCCCAATAACGACTGTCTAGGCTATTGGCTGAGTTGTCGCCCAGTGCAACATAGTTACCCGTTGGGATATCGTTTTTCACGCCGACACCGGTCAAAAGCTGTGGCGGTTTAAGAGGGTCTGATTTCGGGTATTCGTAGCCGCCATATTCGCCCTCCTTGGCTGCATTACGTGTAAAGGCCGACACTTCGCTGCGTTGCTCGTCATTAGCAAGTAGCCTCCCGTCTTCAGTAATTTCCAATGATTCACCGCCTACGCCTGCGATGCGCTTGATATAGTATTTATCAACGGTATCACCTGGATGGCCTTCGATCCCCGGGATGTTGCGCGTTCGAAAGACGAATGGGTCGCCTGCCTTAGGGCGCTTAAAGTGATAACTGAACCGATCGACAAAAAGTGCGTCACCTAGAGTAATATCAAAACTTAAGATAGATTCACCCTTTTTTAGCTGCGTGTCTAAATCGAGCACATAAGCGGTGCCTCCATTGATTGGAACAGGCTTTGTATTCGGGTAAGTCTCCAGGATGGTAGACTGCATGTCAAAATCCGCCGGTACCTTGATAGTATGAGGCACACCGCCGACAAGTAATGTGTATTCTGCCAGAACGGTTGGAATGATGAAGAACTTTTTCCCCTTTACCTTCCGCACCTGCATGCTCGGTCCATTTGCCGTCAAGATCATGGGGACTTGCACACGACCGCTAGTCCTCGCCTCGAGAGATTTGTGTCGAGCTCCAAGTGTAAGAAAACGAAAGGCCCGATGCACTGCGCTAGGACTTTTGCCGTTCTCGTAGATGACCGAATTCATGCCGCTGTAAGTCGGATACATCGAATTCGTGGGGATGATGAAGGGTTGAAAAAAGAAGGTTCGGATTCCAATCACGACAATAGCCGCGACGAGCGCCACCTCGATGTTATCATTCCAGAAGGTCTTCGGATACATCTTGCCGCCGATCTTTCGAAGAAGCGCATCGACGCGATCCATTGAGGCGCTTAATGTGGCAGGCAAGACGGATGGATCACGGTAATGTTTTTCGAGCTCAGCGATACGCTGGTCCAATTCGATGAGCCTGTCCTTCGCGGTCACATCACGGCGGTAATGATACACCTTGTGAGCAGCATGCAGGAGTTCCCTCGCCGCTTTTTTCTGTTTTTTCGTCTTCACTGAACTGGAAATTACCGAGCTGCGTGATCGATGCTAGCTTAAATTATTTTGGAATATGGCCAAATCAGCCGGCGCAGAGTTCGCGCAAGCTCGAGATCAATTCTACGGCATCCAGTGTGTCGCCATGGACACAGACCATGTCGCCCGACAACTCAATGGGGGCCCCGTCGACAACGGGCATATGCCCTGCCTTTAGCCAGGCTTCAAAACGGTCAAGGGCCTCCGCGCCCGAGAGCACGGCTCCAGGTTCGGATCTTGGTACGAGCTGTCCAGTCGATGTGTAGGCGCGATCGGCAAAGATCTCCTCGTAAATCGCAATATTGTTCTCCCTGGCCTCCCGAGCGGTCGCCCCTCCCGCCAGCACGACGACAGCTATTTTGCCCTCCAGATTACGAATGCAATTGAGAAAGCTCTCGCGCAAGGGGGCGAGTTGCTCGACTGCATGGTAGAGGCATCCATGCAATTTTACATAGGCAAGTGTGGCGCCCTGCTCTTTCGCCAGCGTTTTGAAGAAGCCGAGTTGGGTCTGGAGGAGTAATTCAAATTCTGCCACTGAGGGTAGACTATCGCCACGACCACCCGCATGGGCGAGTCCAGGGTGTGCGCCGATGAGAACATCCTTCGCTTTGGCCAGTCCGATGGTCCGCGAGGTCTTTTCGCGATTCCCCGCGTGATAGCCGCAACAGATGCTTACTGCATCGACCGCGTCGAGCAGAGTCGTGGTCTGTTCGATCGGCTCGTTTTCACCGAGATCGCAATTCAAGAGGATTGAAGCCATGAGAAAGTTATTTTGGTGCCTGGTGCACATTGAGCAAAGCGGTCGAGATCGGATGACTTTAAGACCGCCAGTTTGACGTAGCCGCCGACCGTAGGCCCATCGTGCATCGTTACAATCGGTAAGCCGTTGCCCGGAATCTGAAAGCTGCCCGGTAGCACGGGTTCGCTTGAAGTCATGGGCGCCGCGGTTATTGCGGGGCCGTTCAGGCGATAACCCGTTCGATCGGACTGGGTCGAGACCGTCCAAGTAGAATCGGCGAGAAGTGCCCGACTTTTCTCGCGAATTAAATCAAACTGGGGACCGGGGAACATCTCAAAATGCGTTTCGCCGGAGATCGAGCTCAGCGGCTCTGTGCTCAAACGTCGCGCGACCCCTGATTCGTTGATCCCGCCGAGTGAGTCCAAAATCGCACCTGTTCTTAATGGTCGACCAAGGCCGTTGCGTGGATCTGAGCATGCGCTTCCAAACCATTGTTCTGAATCGAAGCCACCTGGAACAGCGAGGTAACTGAATACCGCCGTTGATCGTTGATCCCACTCGAGTAACTCGCCTGCCTTGAAACGCCGTGCCGTGCCGGCTGCTAAGCCACTGCAGTGATCCGCACCCGCGATACTCAACCAAGTGTCCTTTAGGACTCGTATCCGTGCACCCAAATGAGCAACCTCCAAGACGGGCACCTCAGCTGTGTTCCCTAAGAGCGTGTTGGCCATCGACATCGCCGCGCGATCCATCGCTCCGGCCGCAGGCACACCGAAGCGTCGCCAGCCGCTACGCCCGTCGTCCTGCAGGTTCATGAGTACCCCGGTTCGTTCGATTTCGAGCAACATCTTAGACGGGCCTGAATTGAACGTGATCGCCGACCGAAAGGGCGAAAACTTCTGAAGGAACGATACGATCACCCTTTGCGGCATCGGGTTGGAAGAGCTTGGCGTGGGTGCGCCCGAGGATATGCCAGCCCCCCGGACTGGCTACGGTATAAACCCCTGCGTGCGGACCGCCAATCGCGACACTGCCCGGCTCGATCCGGACCCGCGGCGAGGCTCGGCGCTCGAGCACCAAAGATGGATGAAGCCCGTCGAGATACGGAAAACCCGGACTGAAGCCCATCATGCGGACCGTGTAGACAGGTGCGCTGTGCCGTGAGATCACTTCATCGATTGGCACGCCGATCGTCTCCGCCACTGACTTCAGATCAGAGCCGTCATAGTGGACGGGGATTTCTATCGTCCGAGGCGAAGTTCCGGCGCCGTTTCCGCTTGAATCATCAATCAAGCCAGCGATTGCATCCTTTAGAACATACGGCTCTCCAACCAGCAACACACTATCGTAGCCGACCACATACTCTTCGCATCCGGCCGGAAGGGCCTCCTCCAGCGCGTCGAGGCAATTGGCCCGCTCGTGATCACTCATATCAGTGATCAACCAACCACGATCACCATAGGGTTGAGCGTGCATCGACTAGTTCGTTCGCGGGGCCGTCCGGATTGGCTCTTTGTGAAAAGCAATGGTTTCCGCGGCAAGCGAACCACGAAAGGCCATTGAGGGCATGACAAGTGAGCGCTTCCCCAAGATGGCCCCCGGATTCAAAACGGCATTGCACCCTACCTCTGCTCCATCGCCCACAATCGCACCGAGCTTACGCAGACCTGTTGTTTGCCGCGAACCATCGGGCAGCGTGACGGCCACATCGGCCTGGTCGAGACGAAGGTTGGAGCAGATGGCACCTGCACCCAAATGTGCAGCATGACCCAAAATACTATCGCCGACGTAGCTAAAATGAGGCACTTGAGCGCCATCTAAGAGCAGGCAGTTCTTGAATTCGCAGGAATTCCCAAGCACGCAGCCCTTGCCTGCGATGACATTGCCCCGGATAAATACTCCAGGACGCAGTTCACAGCCTTCGCCAATATACGCAGGGCCCTTGATTGAACCAAAGGCCGGCAGTGACACAGTTGGGTGGATGTAAACATCACCGATAACTTCCAGGCCCGCAGGCAACTCTGTGGACACAGGTGCAAACGTATGAGCGGCCAGTGCCTCCTTGATCTGAGGTAACCACTCCCAAGGTGCCGCCTCGGGGGGGAATTTTGAGGCAAAGGGAAGCGAAGACGGAAATTCGAAAAAATCGGAAGCTTGGAGCATGCCGACAAGAGAAAGGAAATCCACCGCTCTAGCGAATCAAAAAATGCCCCGCATCGAACACTGTTCCGTAGGGGTGCCGCTAGCGACGCCCGAGTCAAACTGGGTTCCTTCAATCTGGCTATTAGGGTGCCCTTTTCGTTTCTATACCTGCTTCGTTCAATAAGTTCGATTTCGTAGTGGATTTCCTTTAGAAGTCTTCTACGTTCCATGCTCCCTTCCTCAAATGCACGACGTCAAAGAGAGACCGACCATCGTCGAGCGCGCCATGCTTATAGGCGTGACACTGCCTGATGATACCACCAGTAATACAAGAAGTCTACTGGATGAGTTGCGTGAACTGGTCAATACAGTCGGATTCGGGATTATTCACGAGCGACTCGTTCCGATCCGTAAACCCCAAGCCAAGCTCCTCGTCGGCTCAGGTAAGGCTGAAGAACTGGTGGCCGAGGCCAAGGCGCATAATTGCGATGTCATCATTTTCGACAATGAACTGACACCTGCACAGCAACGAAATTGGGAGCAACTTGCGGAAGACAAGATTCTCGTCATCGACCGACAGGAAGTCATTCTCGATATTTTCGGCGACCGCGCACAGACCAAGGAGGCCGTGCTTCAAGTTGAGCTCGCGAGGTTGGAGCACAATCTGCCCCGTCTGAAAAGCGCATGGACCCACCTCAGCCGTCAACGTGGCGGTGGCGCCATGCAGCGAGATGCGGGTGAAACTCAGCTCGAGCTCGACCAACGGATGGTGCGCACCCAGATTGCTCGGGTGAAGCGCGAGCTCGAGAGCGTTATCCAGCACCGTGAGACCCAGCGGAAGAAGCGGATGACTGTCCCCGTGCCGACCTGTGCCATTGTCGGCTACACCAATGCGGGCAAATCCTCTCTTCTCAATAAACTGACCAACTCCGATATCTTGGCGGAGGATAAACTCTTTGCCACACTCGATCCCACTTCCAGGCGATGCCCCCTCCCCTCGGGGCAACCGATGGTGATTACCGATACGGTTGGTTTCGTCCGTAACCTTCCCCACCGTCTCGTGGATGCGTTTAAGGCGACTCTTGAGGAAGCAATTGTTTCCAATTTCTTGCTGCATGTTCTTGATGTGAATAGTCCCGAGGTCGATGCCCACGCAGAAACCACTCTCTCGGTGCTCAAGGAACTTGGAGCCAGGAATAAGAAGATTATCACGGTCTTTAATAAGGTGGATGCCCTCTGGGATGAGGCCACCCGAGAGGATCTCCGCTTGAAGCACCCCGAAGCTCTCTTCATTAGCGCCCACACAGGCGAAGGCATCGAAGCCCTGCAGGACCGGATGGAAGCCATTATCGAGGCCGACTTCGCTCAGTTGCGCCTGTTGATCCCCCACGAGCGCTACGATCTTGTGGCCCGTCTACACCGTGAGGGCGGTGTTCGTAAAGAAGAGGCCCGCAACGAAGGCTTTTACCTCGTCGCCTCCGTTCCCGAGCGGATGCTCAGCGCAGTCCAGCCCTTCATTCTGCAGCAGTAGGGCTGTGTCGACCATGTATTGGAATCGACCCCGTTGATCGTGAAAATCAGACCGCTTTTCTATCTTTCAATTGCCGTTCTCTGTTTGGGGTTCGGAGCAAACAAGGTTATTCAATACCATCGACTGGAGAAGAAGATCATACCTGTAGAAATTCCTATCCCTCTGGTCGCTGGAAGCACAGTCGAAGTAATTTCAAATAACTTCCACAGCACAGGATACATGACTCAAGTCGCGTTTTGGGAAGGTGCGGCCGACACCTATATAAGACATCCTTCGGGCCGCTTACTTGGTCTGCTCGGAACATCTGGGACAGACTCTTCCATTCGGGTTTTCATCGAAGACGCGAATGGCCAGTTACTACGCGACAAAGTGTATTCATTAAGAGAGTTCACTAAGAGTTATGGATTCGCGTTTCGTTATCTTGAGCATGGCTACAGCGCACTATCTGTTGAAAAGGGACGCCGCATCCCGTTCGAGACAGATCAGGATTACAGAATCGTGGTTGAAACGCTTTCGCTAGATCCGGAGATTGCCGCACTCGAGCCTAAGCTCATTTTCTTTGGTGTCGATGATGGCTATTGGGGAATCGGGTATTTCCTATATCCGGTCTTTTTTACCATCCTCTTTCTAGTGGTTTCTGCGATCTTCGCCTTGCTTGATCTGACCGTCATTTTGCTTCGGAGAATTATGCACAAAAAACCTAAACCAGTCGAAGGTGAGCGGAGCTAGCCCACAGGCAAAATGGACCCGAAGATCGTTATTGAAGACTTGATTGGTGAGTATTTCACCGAGGAGCTCTGCCATATAACCGAGCTTTTGAATGCGGAGGACGATGCGGCGCTCTCAATTGCGCGGGCGCGGGTTGAGCCCGGCGTCACGACCAGATGGCATCATCTGCAGGAGTCGACGGAGCGCTACGTGATCCTAAGCGGTTCCGGCGAGGTCGAGGTCGGCGAGTTAGCGGCCCAAGTCGTGCGGGCCGGCGATGTGGTTTTGATTCCACCGTGCTGCCGTCAACGGATTCGAAATACGGGTGACGAGGATTTGATCTTTCTGGCGCTCTGCACGCCCCGCTTCGTTCCCGAGGACTACGTCGATCTTGAGACGCCGGACTAGTTCTACTTAGTTAGATTGGAGAGTTTAGGATTTTGAATACAGATTTCTGTGCCGAACGCTGGCGACGGAGCACGGAAGTGCGTAGATGGCGAAGTCCGAAGGGAGAATGAAGCGGGCGCCCCTTGGGCAGCTGAATGAACATCGCCAGTATTATATCGATAGGAACGGCTCACAATGACTATCGTCATCGTGCTACAATTCTTTGAATCGGGAATTTAACTAAGTAGAACTAACGCACGAAGGTGACGTAGAGATAGCCAAGTGTCATCAAAGTAAAGAAAAGCAAACCGGCCCAGCTGAGTGTTTTAAGGACAGGGCCCGGTCGATGTGCTTCCGGTACGTTTTCGCCGCTCATGACCCGGTAGTTGATATACGCGAGGATCGGTGAAGTCATGAAGGAAATGATTGCGGCGAAGCTGAGAAGCTGCAGGAGATTCTTAACGAAGAAGAGGACGACGATGCTCGAAAGTATGGTCGAAACGAGAATCCAAACCGTTCGAATGCGATCAAAATTCTCCTGCGGGAGGCCCTTGATTAAAACGCAACAGGCAGACAGCGAGCGCGGATAACCGTCGAGGCAGGTCAGCGAGGTGCTGAACATGGTGACAAAGGCGGCCGAAAGGATGAGCCATCGGGACTAGTCCCCGATTGTTACAGCATAGAGATTGACGAGCTGCTGGGATAAGCCGACCCCGCCGGCCGCAAAACTCTCGCCCGTGCCGAACATGACAAGAACACCTAAGGCAAGGAAAAGCACGGCTAGGAAAACGGCCGAGAGATAGCCGATGTAGAAGTCGATGGAAGACTCCTTTACGGTGGCGAAATGCCCCGTCTGTTTTTTACGACTGAACATCCAGAGGGAGGACCATGCTGAGAGATCGATGGGCGCCGGCATCCACCCGAGCAGGCTGATTATAAATGCGAAGGAGGCCCAATGATAGGCGCTCGGGGCGACAAAGTCGGCCGCCATATCGGGACGATTGGGAATTGCGAAGGCGACCGCGGCGATCGTACTGATACCCAGTATGGCGATGATCACTTTGGCTAATCCGTCGAGCAATTTATAGTGACCAAGGATGAGCAGGAATGCGCAAGTCATGAGGACGCCAACCGTGACGTGCGGAATTGGGATTGCGGTGTTTCCGTAACCAGAAAGCAAGGCACCGGTCAGCATACTGACGCCAGCGATATTGATGGTGCCTGTTAGGATATTGACGATGAGAAATATCCATACGTAGCCGACACCAAGCCGCTTATATCCTGCCAATAGACTCTCTCCTGTAGCGGCGGCATATCTCTGACCATAGAGAAAGAAGGGAAATTTTAGCGTATTTGCAAGCAGCACCAACCAGAGCAAAGACCAGCCGAACTCAGCGCCTGCCCGTGTCGACCAGACCAAGTGGGAGCCGCCTACCGCAGCGCAGGCAACGAGAATCCCAGGTCCCAGCAACTTCCATATATCGGCACCCTTCCGGCGTGCATTCCAGTCCGCTTTCTGTATCGATTTCATCATAGTTTGATCCGACGACACACCAACGCTTGCCAAAGAGAACAAACACCGCATGCATATGCCTCTATAACTGTGGTGAATCCTCTCCAGAATAAAGCACTTTTTAACATGCAATACATCCTATTTGATCTGGACGGAACATTGATTGATCACTTTTCGACGATCCATAGGAGCGTGGTCTATGCACAAAAGCAACTCGGACTACCCGAGAGTGATTACGCTACCGTTCGTGCTACGGTTGGTGGCTCCGCTGCCGTTACCTTGGAAAAACTTTGTGGCAAGAAGGATCTAGAGGCGGCGATTCTTCATTTTCGAGATCATTTCAATGAACACATTTTCGAAGATGTATTCGCCCTGCCTGGCGCTATGTGGATTCTCAAATCGCTTAAAGAGCGAGGTGCCCGTATCGGAGTGTTTACCAATAAGTTTGTGGACCATACTCGTGCAGTGCTCGAACATTTGGGACTGGATCATTGGCTTGATACCATTGTCGGGACAGGTGACTCGGATTGCCCTTACCGAAAACCCGATCCGATTTTTACAGCCTATGCATTGGAGAAAATGGACTGTGCCTCAGAGGAGGCCATTATAATAGGCGACTCGCCTTACGATGCGGCTGCCGCCGAGGGTGGTTGCGTGCCCTGCTATCTCGTGGCAACCGGGAGTCACGACATCGACTCGCTGTCGGAATGCATCGACCGCGAACGCATCTATTCGGATCTCTATGATCTTGGGCAAAAACTCTTTGGTCTCGATAGACCATTGGTAGATTCAATCTAATGAAAAGTGAGCCATCTCTCCCCCGCCCCAGCGCAATCCTATGGGATTTGGACGGCACATTGATCGACCAGACGGCGGCGATTATCCATTGCTACACGCAGGTCATCAAAAAAATGGGCTACGCCGATCCTGATCCTGATGTGATCAAGCGGAGCCTTGGCGGCCCCATGTCCTCAACCATGCGACTCTTCGTTCCGGAAATAGAGCTGGATGCCGCTGGGCGTGCCTTCCGTGAGTTATTCCCTACCGTTATGTTTGACGGCTTGATTATTTTAACCGGTGGCATGGAATTAATTGAAAAAGCTTACAAGGCGCGCATACCGCAGGCTCTCTTTACGAATAAACATGGGGACACTGCGCGTAAGGTCAGTCGCTATGCCGGCTTTTCGAAGTATATTCCCAACTGTGTAGGTAGTGGTGATACCGAGTGGAACAAACCCGAGGCAGCGCTTACGGAATACGTTCTTAAGCGCATCGATGCAAAAAAGGATAATGCTGTAATCGTAGGCGACTCGCCGACCGACGTCGCCGTAGCACAAAAAATCGGTATCGCTTGTTACTGCGTGGCTACGGGTGCTCACGCTGTGGATGAACTACTCGAGGCGGGGGCCTGCGCCGCCTTTGCGGGCTTGCCTGAACTTTCTGAAGCGCTTGATCTGTCATCATGATTCATAGTGTTTCAAAGATTCGTGTTCGCTACGCCGAAACCGACCGCATGGATGTGGTTTATCATAGTAACTATCTGGTCTGGTTTGAGACGGCTCGGATTCAAATGCTGGACCAGATCGGTATCCCATATAGTGAGATCGAGGCGCGCGGTCTTTTCCTTCCCGTCCTCAGTGTGAGTGCCGAATATAGGAGTCCGGCACGCTTCGACGATCATTTGGATATTCACCTCTTCATGAAAAAGAAGCCGCGTGTGCGTATGCACTTTGAATACGAGGTGCGTCGCGGCGACGAGGTCCTGGCAACAGGCCAGTCAAGCCACGGCTTTATGGATCGCAACGGCAAGGGGCAGCGCCCCCCTGGAGATCTCCTGATGTTGATTGAATCCGCATGGGCTGATTCCGAATCTCGCTGATTAGGCCTGCGATTTCCTGAAGCTACCCGTACTTGCGCGGTAGGTTCTGATCATATGCCGAACTACCTCCGGAATCGTGCGCCTTTCAGTCGTGATGCAGGCTCCCGAATCCATATAAATAGGTTCGCGCTCCTTGAGCAGCTCTCTGACCCGTGCTTCCGGGTTTTCTACGTTGAGTAAGGGTCGGTTCCTATTTCGACTCGTCCGCTCAACAATGCTTTCGGGCGATGCGAAGAGACAAATCACAACGCCCTTGCTTTTGAGTAACTCCTTCATTCCCGGTTGAACAACAAGACCACCGCCACATGAGATCACACAATTGGAATCGGGGTGCCCTGTTTCTATAAACTTGCGTTCAAGTTCACGGAAATGGGCCTCTCCATCCCGCTCAAAGATCTCGGGGATTGTTCGATTTTCAACTTTTTCGATCTCCTGGTCTGAATCAATAAAGCGAAAGCCCAACTCACGGGCGGCACGCCGGCCTATTGCCGACTTTCCAACGCCCATGAATCCGACAAGGTAGAGATTCGGTTGCAATGATTTCGTCTTACTCAAGGCTCAGATTGTGCGAGCAGAAGCTGCATTTGCGCGAACATAAAATGCAGCGAATCTACTTCACGCCGCGATAGTTTTGCCACTTGGAGGACCAACAGGTGGTACGACCACCAATCTTCGCTCGGGATAACGGTGCTCCCGTCTTCGGGCAGACGCCACCACCCTTCCATCGATGATTAAATAACCAGTGATCCGGGGGCGTGCTCCAATTCTCTCCAATAATACGTAAGGCGTCTCGGCAAACCTCAAGAACTGATTCGTATAGAACAACTTGTTTGGATGGACCAATACGTCCTGCATGCGTGGCGGGATGGATGCGTGCCCGCCAGAGAATTTCGTCGGCCATCCAGTTGCCAACACCGGGAAAGAAGTCCTGGATGAGAAGTACCGCCTTGATCGGTGATTTGCAGCGACGTTTGAAAAAGGCTGCCATATGCTCCAGCGTAAAGCTATCTGATAAAATCTCCGGCGGTAGATCAGACCACCATCCCGGAGTTCCTGGCGTATATGAATAAAGGATACGTCCAAACATTCTGGGGTCGCTAAAAACAAGTTGAGATCCCTCCTCCATTGCCAAGATTAAGTGATCGTGCTTTGCAGGAGTCACTGAAGCTTCGCGCGCATGCATGGTTCCGGTCATCCCGAGGTGAACTCCTAGCCAGTGTGACTGGCCAAAGCGAAAGCACATCTGCTTGCCATGCGTAGAGGAACTTTCGAGGCGCTGTCCGGTGAGATTGTTGGCAAGCATAGACGTATTCACCCCTCGGAAGATACGCTTGCCTGCATTCAAATAAACTGCACGCACCCGCATCCTCTCTCCGGGAAGCCATTGTTTTCGGTAGTATTCGACTTCAGCTAATTCAGGCATCGTGTTGCTATCTTTATTGCACTATACCCTATGAAATCTTCAAATGAAAATTTGAATTCATTATGTCGAATCCTCCAATTATCGATTGCCATACACACGCCTACCCACAGGTGATCGCGGGGGATCCGCGCACATGGGCCATCGCTAGGAACGAAGCACACTGGGCGGACTTAGTCGCACCCGAAGGACGCCCCTCGATTCAAGGCTGGTCAACGATTTCGGGTATGCTGGAGGCGATGGATGCTTCGGGTGTCGATCAGGCCGTTCTACAAGGCTGGTATTGGGAGCATGAGGCCACTTGTCGCTGGCACAACGAAGTCATGGCCGAGTGGATGGAGGCATCGGCAGGACGCCTCCTGGGATTTGCCGCGATTCTTCCGAACGAGAGTGTAATTAAACAACTCGAAGCCGCAGAGTCTCTCGGGTTTCGCGGTGTGGGCGAGCTACATATTGGGGTGCAAGGTCTCGGAAAAAACCGCAAACACTGGTTGGAAATGCTGGAATGGTGCACGGCACACGACTGGCCGATCTGTTTCCACGTAACAGGTGCGGCTGGTCAGGAGCACCCCTCGGCGATCCCAACGCCTCTCGTCGAGTTTGTCCATATGGCCAAGGCGCAGCCGAACTTAAAGATAATACTGGCGCATTGGGGCGGCGGCCTGCCTTTTTTCGAACAGAACTCCAATATGCGGAACATCCTGAAGAACGTCTTTTATGATACAGCGGCCAGCCCTCTTCTCTACGAGCTCAATATATTTAAGAGAATAGTTGAAATGGTCGGTCGGGGGAAGATTCTCTACGGTTCGGATTTTCCACTTCGGCTTTACCCGAAGCAGGATAAGCAACCTCGCATGAGTCGGTTTCTCGAACAGATTCGAAATGAGTCGGGCCTTAGCGAAAGCTGCATCCAATCGATACTCGGAAGCAATGCAGCGCTGCTATTCAACACGGGCAATGTGCTTTAGCTGTCCACCTATTACCTGAAAATTCATAGGTATCAAGATCACCGAGTAAGCGACCATGCACCCCATTGGGAGTCAGTTGGCTCGCCCCATTTCAACATTCCGACTCACCTCTCAAATATCTTTACATCAAGAGAAAAACGACAGGAATACTTTGATTTGGGCCGCCCTAGTATTAGCGATATGAATAACAACAGATCGAAGGCGTTTATATTTGATTAGCTAATACGTGTAGTTATCTGTTTTTTTATCACCTGAATTGTGGCATGACCCATACGACTATCGCGAATCGCTGGAACGCCGACTTGATCGACGATAATTACGAAATATGGCGCACGAGTCCTGAATTGCTCGACTCCGAATGGCGCGCATTCTTCGAGGGCTTTGAGCTCGCACAGGATGTGATCCGACCTCAGGGCGACAGAAGTCAGGCCGCCCCGCCCCAAGCGGATAGCGATGCGACCAAACAGACGCGGGCGATAGGGCTTATTTATGCCTATCGGTCAATCGGCCATACAATTGCCGGCTTCAATCCACTGACAGTCGAAGTGCCGACCAATCCCCGTCTAACACTGGAACGCTTGGGCTTTGATGAGTCCGACCTCGATCGCCTTTTTCATACCGGCAATTACTTAGGTGGTACCGAAATGACACTCCGCGAGTTAATCGATCGGCTGCAAAAAACCTACTGCCATACGATAGGATGTGAATATATACACATCCAGGAGACGCCTAAGCGCCGATGGATTCAGGCGCGGATCGAGCCGGAGTGTTTCATTCCGCGTTTTTCCAAGGAAGAGAAGCATCGAATCCTCCGAAACATCATCCAGGCGGAGGACTTTGAAAACTTCCTCCAAACTCGCTACGTAGGTCAAAAGAGATTTTCACTGGAGGGCGGCGAAACCCTGATTGCCTGCCTTGAGAGCATCTTTGAGCGCTGTGATAAAAATGAGGTGGACGAAATCGTCATGGGTATGGCGCACCGTGGACGACTCAATGTCCTTGCCAACTTTCTTGGAAAATCTCTCGACTATATTTTTCGCGAATTTTCAGAGAATTATGTTCCCGACGCCATTCACGGCGATGGCGACGTTAAATATCATCTTGGTTTTGAGACGAAGAGAAAAACAAGCGGAGGTCGTGAAGTTGAAATTCGTCTCGCAGCAAACCCGAGCCATCTAGAAGCCGTGGATGCGGTTGTTGAGGGCAAAGCACGGGCCCGGCAGCGAATAAGAGGTGATCTGGATCGCAAGCGCGTCCTGCCTGTCTTGATTCATGGAGATGCCGCGATTGCCGGACAAGGGATCGTTGCCGAAGTATTCAATTTTTCTCAACTGAAGGGCTACCGCACGGGTGGTACGATACATATTGTCATCAATAATCAAATCGGCTTCACGACCGACCCCTCGGACGCACGATCGAGTCGCTATTGCACTGACGTAGCTAAGATCGTAGAGGCGCCCATTTTTCATGTGAACGGAAATGACCCACTTGCGGTGATTGCGGCCTGCGAGGCGGCATTTGACTACCGTCAGACCTTTGGCTGTGACGTGGTGATTGACATGTATTGTTGGCGTAAGCACGGCCATAATGAATCGGATGAGCCCGCTTTCACCCAACCCCTACTCTACAAGAAAATATCGGAAATGCCCCGCATCGGGCGGGCACTCGCTCGGCGGATGATTGAAGTCGGAGATTTCACCGAAGCTGAGGTGCTCGCAATTGAGAAGGATTACCACCAAAGGCTCGATGCGGCCTTTGAAGCTGCCAAAGCGCAGGAAAACCGTGATCATGATCCTTTCGCTGAATCGAGTGCGAAAAAGCAACCACCATATAGTTTCAGGGGCTTTGATACCAGCGTAACCGTGGAATCACTGCGTCACATCGCCGAGCAACTTGCCTATGTGCCGGAGGGTTTTAACGCGAATCGGAAGATTCTTCGACAGCTCAACGCGAAGCTAAAAGCCTTCATCGATAACACAGGAATCGACTGGGGCATGGGAGAGGCATTGGCATTCGGCAGTCTACTGATAGACGGCACCCCTGTTCGTTTAAGTGGTCAGGACTGTGAGCGTGGCACTTTTAGCCATCGCCATTCAGTCCTCTACGATATCCAGACTCGGGAAAAGTATGTCCCCCTGCTCGACTTAAAGGATGGGCAGGCTCAATTTTGCGTGCACAATTCGCTATTATCAGAAGCGGCAGTGCTTGGATTTGATTACGGTTACTCGCTTGATTACCCCCAGATGCTGTGCATTTGGGAGGCACAATTCGGCGACTTTGTGAACGGTGCCCAGGTGATTATTGACCAGTTCATAACGAGTAGTGAGTCCAAATGGGGCCGCTTAAGTGGGCTTGTCATGCTACTGCCACATGGCTATGAAGGGCAAGGCCCTGAGCACTCTTCCGCTCGCCTTGAGCGTTTCCTGCAGGCCTGCGCGCAGAACAATATACAGGTCTGCAACATCACCACTCCGGCTCAGTATTTTCACCTTATACGCAGGCAGATGAAGCGTGAATTTAAGAAGCCCTTGATCATCATGTCGCCCAAAAGCCTACTTCGGCATAAGGACTGCGTCTCCAAGGTGGAGGATTTTACCGACAATGAATTCTGGTCTATTCTCGACGACGATCTGGCAGAAAATTCTAAGGTAAACCGAGTGGTATTCTGCTCAGGTAAAATCTATTACGATTTGAACACCTACCGGATTGACAACAAACTGGACGACACCGCGATCGTTCGGATCGAGCAGTTCTACCCGCTAAACGAGGATCTGCTCAAACGCATCACGGCGAACTATCGCAACGCAGAGAGTATCGTTTGGTGCCAGGAAGAACCCAAGAATATGGGTGGTTGGAGCTTCATGTTTCCACGCCTGATGGAAACGATTAAACAAGTGCCCAGCTACGTCGGCCGCAAGGAATCGGCCAGTCCGGCCGTTGGCTCGTTGGCCCTACATAAACACGAACAGGCTAAGATCATTGCCCAAGCCTTCATGGCCTAAGTTGTGAACCTCGCCTCTCTTACTCACTAACATCAGCATGATTCTGTAAAATGGCTACCGAAGTAAAAATTCCCGCAATGGGTGAGTCCATTAGTAGTGGCATCCTCTCCGCATGGCATGTCAAAGACGGTGACTACGTCGAAAAAGATCAGGTTCTCTACGAACTGGAAACGGACAAGATCACCTCGGAGGCAAACGCCGAAGTGAGTGGGGTCATCTCAATCAAGGTCGATGCTGACGAAGAGGTCGAAATCGGCCAGATCGTGGCCACAATTGATGAGAATGCTGAAGGTGCTATAGCTAGAGCAGAAACTGAAGTGCCGGCTGAGGCTGCCGTTCCCGGACCCGCAGATGCGGTAACGCCAATTGCCGCGGCTACCCCGGCGCCGAAGGTTGATCCTGAAGCGACGCTGTCACCAGCATCCCGCAAGGCTGCCGCCGAGACCGGGGTAGATGTGAAAGACATCTCGGGTTCGGGCAAGGATGGCCGTGTGACTAAGGGGGATATTCTGGAAGCGGCACAAAGCCCCGCCTCATCCACTCCCACTCCCAATCCGGGAAGTGAATCTGCTGTGCCTGTCGCCGAGCGTGAAACACGAAAGAAGATGAGTCCACTGCGTCGCAAGATTGCTGAGCGTCTCGTGATGGCGACGCAGGAAGCGGCCATGCTGACCACCTTTAACGAAGTCGATATGAGCGCGGTTATGCGGCTTCGCAAAGAACACCAAGAGAAGTTTGTTGAACGTCACGGGATTAAGCTCGGCTTCATGTCCTTCTTCACGAAAGCCGTCACTCACGCTCTTCAAGCCGTGCCACAGGTCAACGCGCGAATCGAGGGCAATGAAATTGTCACGCACCACTTCTACGACATCGGAGTCGCCGTGGGCACGGACAAAGGTTTGATGGTGCCTGTTTTGCGTGAATGCGACCAGAAGGGATTCGCCGAAATCGAAAGCGACATCGTGGGCTTTGCGAAGGCAGCCCGTGAGGGTAAGATTCAAATGAGCGATTTGGAAGGCGGTGTCTTCACAATTTCCAATGGTGGCATTTACGGCTCGATGCTAAGTACACCGATTGTTAACCATCCGCAGCCTGCGATACTCGGACTTCATAATATAACCGAGCGGGCGGTAGTGGTTAACGGAGAGATTGTAGTGCGCCCGATGATGTATCTGGCTCTAAGCTATGACCATCGCTTGATCGACGGCAAGGAAGCCGTCACCTTCTTAGTCAAAGTGAAGGAAGCGATCGAAGACCCGTCTCGGCTTTTATTCGGCATTTAGCTATCACTCATTCATTATCTCCCTTATGTCCGAAGAAAACCACTTTGATCTCGTCGTCATCGGCTCTGGCCCTGGAGGCTATGTTGCTGCAATTCGCGGCGCTCAACTCGGCCTCAAGACCGCTATTGTCGAAAAAGACAAGCACCTCGGCGGCACTTGTCTGAACGTCGGATGTATCCCGAGCAAGGCGCTTTTGCACTCAACCGAGATGTATCACTTTGCGGGCCATGGTGCCGAGGCCCACGGCATCGACCTAACCAATCTCTCGATTAGCATTTCGAAGCTGATGGAGAAAAAGAACAAAACGGTCGATCAGCTGCGCGGGGGCGTTCAACATTTAATGAAGGCCAACAAGATCAAGGTTTTTAAGGGACTTGGCATGCTAGCTGGCGGCGATCAAGTGCGGGTCAAGGAGGCCAACGATGAGACCTTGCTGCACGGAAAGAACATCATCATCGCCACCGGCTCCGCGTCCATCGAGCTGCCCTTCCTGAAATTCGACGGCGAGGCTGTCGTGAGCAGTGATCAGGCTATTGCATTCGACAAGGTTCCGGAAAAACTAGCTGTCGTTGGCGCGGGTGCGATTGGTCTCGAACTTGGCTCTGTCTGGGCACGCCTCGGCGCGAGGGTCGATGTCGTAGAGTTTTTACCGAATATTGCACCGAGCTTCGATAAGGATGTCTCAAAGATGGCCGAGCGCCTATTTAAGAAGCAGGGACTTAGCTTTCACCTGAAGACCAAGGTCACAGGTGCGAAGAAGGAGAAGGGAAAGCATATTCTCACCGTCGAGAAGAACGACGATACGATGGAGATTGAGGCTGATAAGATCCTTGTTGCGGTTGGCCGTAAGCCCTACACCGATCTATTGGGACTGGAGGCCGTTGGTATTGAGACCGATGAGAAGGGCCGTATCCCCGTCGGTGAGCATTTTCAGACTGTGGCGGATGGTATTTTTGCGATTGGTGATGTCATTCCCGGCCCTATGCTCGCTCATAAAGCCGAGGAAGAGGCTGTCGCCTGCGTAGAGTCTATCGCGGGACAGGCGGGACACGTGAATTACGATGTGATTCCGAACGTCATTTATACCGAGCCCGAAATCGCCAGCGTCGGACTGACAGAAGCTGCCGCTAGAGAGGCTGGTATTGAGTTCAAGTCAGGTAAATTCAACTTTGCCGGCAACGGACGTGCCATCGCTACCGATGCAACGGATGGTTTCGCAAAAGTCATAGCCTGCAAAAAGACGGATAGGATTCTAGGTGTCCAAGTTATTGCCAAAAATGCTTCCGAACTCATTGCATCTGCCGTCACTCATATGGAATACGGCGGCAGCGCAGAGGATTTAGCGCGCACGGTACATGCTCACCCAACGTTAAGCGAAGCAATGAAGGAAGCAGCTCTCGCGGTTGACGGGAACGCACTTCACAGCACCTAGGTCTCTAGATCCAATCTTCGCCCTTCGACTTCAGGGCTTTGGCAAGCTCGCGGGCAAAGAAGGGGCCTCGATAGACCCACCCCGTATAGATCTGCACGAGAGATGCGCCTGCATCAATCTTCTGGCCGGCAGATTCAACCGAATCAATCCCGCCGACACCGATAATTGGCAGCTTCCCTTCCGTCGCTTTATAGATGTAGTTAATCACATCGTTCGAACGTTTGGCGATGAAGTCACCACCGCTAAGGCCACCGGCTTCAGGGCTGAAAAATCCACTCGGACGTGCAATCGTTGTGTTCGTAGCGATGACACCGTCGTATCCCAGATCTAAGAGCACTGAGAGGATACCATCGATCTCCCTGTAATTTAGATCCGGCGCAATCTTCAAGAGCAACGGATGTGCTGCACGGCCAAGTTTTTTCGCGTAGCTCATATTTTCATCTTTGAGCGTCTTTAACAGATCTCGGAGGTAAGTCTCACTTTGAAGGTCGCGTAAGCCCTGTGTATTCGGGCTGCTGATATTGATTGTAAAATAATCGGCCTGATCTGCGAGTATTTGAAAGCATGTCAGGTAGTCCTCTACCGCCTGCTCTAGGGGTGTGATCCTTGCCTTGCCGATATTAACTCCAACGGGCATGCCACGCTTCCCCTTTGGGTAGTTTTTCTGGAGTGCACGGAGCATGTGTTCAGCGCCCTTATTATTAAAGCCCATACGGTTGATGAGCGACTTTGCCTCAGGATAGCGAAACAGCCTTGGTCGCGAATTCCCAGGTTGCTCTTTCGGTGTAACAGTGCCGACTTCCGCGTGTCCGAAGCCGAGTGCCTCGATCGCACGGGGAAACTCACCGTCCTTATCCATGCCGGCGGCGAGCCCGACTCGATTGGCAAATTCAAGACCAAAGAGTTTGATTGGCTTGTCCTCCTTTACCAAATTGTAGTGGCGGATTATTTTACAAAGCGTGGGGAATGCGCCCATCGCCATGAGTGCATTGCGCCCGCGATCATGGGCCTGCTCCGGTTCCATTCGGAAGAGCGCGGGGCGTATAAGGTTCTCGTAAATAAATCCCATATTTAAGCGTATCTATTGAAATTGGCGAACCTAACGTGGCCATTTAACAAAACAATGAAAAAGACGCTGAGAAAAAATTTATGACAAATCACTTTACAAAGCCGAATGGGGAGCTTTTACCCCTAGAAGGCGCCAAAATATGTGGTGCCACACAACTCCCTTTATTTTTCGCCGAACGGCTCCTTATTGTATGTCGAAACCTACTACGAAACTGACTTGGTGCAAAGCCCGACTGGGCGAAGATATGAACTGGTGGATCAATGAGATCAGTGATCCGATTCACTGGGACATCGACGGACTCGGAATCATTGATCCACGGCAGTTTCAACACGTTGTTGAATTGATGGAGCCACTTACCGATTACGGTCTTCAAAATGAGCTTGTCGATGATGCCTTCTATTCATTCGGAATTGATAATGTAGAGAAGGATAAAACCGTACTCCTGAAGCGCATAGAAGATAGTGTCCTGGAATGCGAAGACCCTCTCTTCGCCCTACCCGATGTGCTTGATGAAGAAAAGGGGCCCTACGCGGACCTGCTCGATCATCTGACCAAGCTTCGGGTCAAGATGTTGAACGACTTGATCGACTTCTCCCAGCAACTGACGGTGGAAGAACTTGAGGATGAAATTCGTGAGGCACAAAATGCTGACTTTATGGAGGGCCGAGCAACCCATTTTTTCTCCGAACTAACGTCCATCCTGGAATACGTCCCCGAAGGCTTCGCACTCGACGAGGATGAAGAAGTCACGCCCAAATCGGAGGACGAGGCACTGGAAAAGGATCTTGCCGATGTTGAAGATGCAGACACGAACGAGAAGATCGAGGAGGACGAAACCATGAAGTGGGACGAAGAGGAAGAGGAGGAGGAATACGAAGAAACCACCGCCCCGCCCGATGAGGTCGACCAGGACAATAATAAGTAGCTTGCTTGCAAAATTTACCCAAGGCCTTGTGATACGTCATAAGGCTTTTTTGTGGGGTATAGAAAAAGGATGCTGCATGGAGGGTCTCGCGACCTCGTTGATGCTGTCAGAAATTCCGACTCCCTGCACACGACCGATCGGGAGTTTATACCCTTGTGAGCCGTGCATGGCGGAAGCATGGTCGTAGTTTGCGCTACCCGGCCCCGGTTTTGACGACGAAGCGCCAAACGTATACGACTACAAAACGGGAAGTGAGGATGACCATCGACGGAGAAGAATCATCACTTTCCCGTTGCCAGCCCTTGTTTGCCTGCTAGGCACAAGAGCATAATCAAATATGCTAGAGAGTTTAACAGATAAATTGGGTAACGCACTTCGCAACCTGCGCGGCGTTGGTAAACTGAGCGAAGAGAACATGGCTGATGCGCTCAAAGAAGTGCGGCAGGCCCTGCTCTCTGCCGATGTTCATTTTAAGGTGGCCCGTGAGTTTGTTGCCCAGGTCAAGGAGCAGTGCATCGGTCAAAAAGTACTTAAGTCCGTGACTCCGGGGCAACAGATCATCAAAATAATCAATGATGAACTAGTGAAACTTCTGGGAGCAGGTGCCACTGATCTTGAGGATAAAAAGCCCCTTAGGATTATGATGGTCGGCCTGCACGGTTCAGGCAAAACGACCAGTAGCGGGAAGCTCGCTCGCTATTTGGCTAAGAAACGCGACTACCGTCCCGCACTTGTCGCCTGTGATGTCTATCGCCCTGCTGCAATCGACCAACTCGAAGCCCTCGCTAATAACGAAGGCTGTGCTTTCTATGGGGACCGTAACGAAAAGGATGTCGTTACCATCGGTAAGCGAGGCCTCGATGCCGCCAAGCAGGCTGAAGCCAATCTAATCATTTTCGATACAGCCGGCCGGCTTCAGGTTGACGAGGATTTGATCGAGGAGATCAAACGCCTAAAATCGGCCGTTCAACCGGACGAGATTCTACTCGTTGCCGATGCGGCCCTCGGTCAGGAGGCGGTTAATGTTGCCAAGCATTTTCACGAAGCCGTTGATTGTACGGGTATCGTTTTGACTAAGTTAGACGGCGACGCCCGTGGCGGGGCTGCCCTGTCTATGAAGTCCATATCGAATGTGCCTATCAAGTTCATCGGCACAGGGGAGAAGGCGGACGAGTTTGACATCTTCCATCCAGATCGGATGGCGTCTCGTATCCTTGGTATGGGTGACGTCGTGTCACTGGTCGAAAAAGCGCAGGAGACGATCGACCAGGGCGAGGCGGAGCGCATGGCTGAAAAAATGCGCAAGGCTGATTTTAACCTGGAAGATTTCCTCGCGCAAATGCAGCAGGTCAAGAAAATGGGCTCCCTCGGCTCGATTATGGGCATGATGCCGGGTATGAGCGGTATCGAAGTCGGTGATGAAGAGGAGAAGAAAATGGCGCGGACAGAGGCCATTATCCAGTCGATGACCATCCAGGAAAGGCGAGCGCCAAGACTTCTTAGAGGCAGCCGACTCAAACGTATCGCCAACGGTTCAGGCGTGCAGGTGCGTGATGTCAACGCGCTACTCAAGCAGTTCAACCAGATGCAGAAAATGATGAAGATGATGCGCGGCGGCAAAGGCCGCAAGATGATGAAGGCGATGAAAGCACAGATGGGTGAAGGTGGCCAGATGAGCGATCTCCCCACAAATCTCCCCGGACTGTAGCAACGACCTCACGCTTATCTCTTGAAGCACTGTCGTAATCGAATACAATTCTGATAGATGGATAATCAAGTCGTTCCAGTTCTTATTAAGGGCGTCATGCCCACTTCAAATGGTTGCGCCGTCTTTCTCGGGACGGATGAGAAGACCTTCGTGATTTATGTCGATCAAGGCGTCGGCATGTCCATTCAACGTGCCGTCAACGGAGAGCAAAATGAGCGCCCCCTAACGCATGAATTAATGGTTACCCTTCTTGACGGACTCGGTGCCGAAGTCGAACGCGTGATCATCAATGATGTGGATCAAGGCACTTTTTTTGCACGCCTCATCGTCTCGATGGAAAACGAGTTAGGGCACAAGATCATCGAGTTAGATGCGCGCCCGAGTGACTCCATGATGCTGGCGCTCAGCTCCGGGAAGCCGATCTATGTAGCTAACTCGGTCATCGAGTCAGTCGACGACATGACGGCTATTCTCGAGAAGATCCTTGAGCAGAACCAGGAATGAGTGGTCGCGCGATGTTGTTTATTGGACTATTGAAAGAGCATAAACAATATTCAACACGTTACCATTCACGAAAACGATGATCCCCCTACCCGACGCAATGATTCCGGGCCAAGCGTGGACGGCTTTAGCGCCCATGCAGGATGTCACTACCCTGCCCTTTATGCGTCTCCTCGGGAAATATGGGGCGCCGGACCTACTCTTTACCGAGTATTTTCGTGTTCACGGACATTCCGCACTCGAGCAGCACATTGTCGATTCGATTTGCGAGCACGGCACAGGACGCCCCGTGTTTGCACAGCTGATCGGCGAGAGCCTGCCCGATCTTAGACGTACGGTCCATGCTATTGAAGCAGCTAAATTACCGGTCGCGGGGATCGACCTAAACATGGGCTGTCCGGCCCCAAAGGTATACAAGAAGAATGTTGGCGGTGGCTTACTGCGTGAGCCAGAAAAAGTGGACGAAGTTTTGGGCTGCATGCGTTCAGCTGTCGAGGGCCGCTTCACAGTAAAAATGCGCATCGGGTTCGACGGTGACGAGCACTTTGAAACAATCCTAAGTTTGATTGAAAAACACGGGGTCGACCTGGTTAGTCTCCATGCTCGCACTGTCAAGGAGGCCTACCGAAGTGAGGTCCATTACGAGTATATCAAACGCGCGACGGAACGCCTGTCCTGCCCTGTTCTTGCAAATGGGAATATCACATCTATAGCTAAGGGTCAGTGGGTGCTCAACGAAACGAAGGCGGCCGGGCTGATGATTGGGAGATCCTGTATTCGTAATCCATGGATCTTTAGACAGTGGCGCGAACACGCCGCCGGCAAGCCCATCTTCCGGCCGACCCTACAGGACGTACGTCAATATATTGATGATCTTATCCTGGCAACAACGCGGCCTGATGTGAGCGGTGTTTATCATATTAACCATATGAAAAAATTCCTCAATTTTGTGGGCCTTGGGGTCGATCGGGACGGCCATTTTCTTCATGACATGCGGCGAGCCCGCTCTAAGGAGGAACTCGATGCGATCTGCGACCGGCATCTATTGGAAGGTGGCCGAGCTGAAAAAGCCTTTCCGGATGAACCTATCAAGGGCCTGGTCGCCCGTCCGAATTGTGAAACCTCCCGAGGCTGTGCCCTGTGAGATGCGATAAGATTCCCTTTTTTTAGAAAAATAGCCAAAAGTGGTTGCACCTTTCGACAGTCGTCGCCATCTAGCTACGCTATCCCGTTTTTTATTAAAGAATACATCGATGAATATTCACGAATTTCAGGCCAAGCGCCTTCTTGATGACTATGGAGTGCCCGTCCCTCGGGGGTATTCGGCCACGAATATCCCCGAGGTAGAAACAGCTATTTCGCAACTTGGCGACGACATGATCGTCGTGAAGGCTCAAATTCATGCCGGCGGGCGAGGCAAAGGTACATTTACCGATGGCTACCAGGGCGGTGTGAAGGTTGTGAACGGTCGTGATGCTGCGCTCGATGCTGCCAATCATATGCTCGATAACACGCTGATCACCAAACAGACCGGCCCTGAGGGTCGTAAGGTTCAGACACTCTACATCACCGAGGCCTGCGATATTGAGCACGAATATTACCTCGCCATCGTCATGGATCGTGAAACGGCTCAATCCATGATCATCGCCTCGACCGAGGGCGGCATGGATATTGAGGCCGTGGCCGAAGAGTCACCCGACAAGATCGTAAGGGTCCCCATTTCACCAACTATGGGGCTCCGTGACTACCATTGCCGTCGCGTTGCTTTCGCACTTGGCTTCGAGGGTGATCAGGTGAAGCAGTTCGCACGTGTTCTCAACGGTATGTATCGGATGTTCTGGGAAAAGAACGCCATGCTGGTTGAAGTGAACCCACTTGTCATGACGACGCAGGGGCAGATCCTAGCACTGGATGCGAAGGTTTCCTTCGATGGTAACGCCATTTTTCAGCACCCGGATATTCAACAACTCCGTGACCTAAATGAGGAGGACCAGAAGGAGATTGAAGCCTCGAAGCACCACCTCGCTTACATCGCACTCGATGGCAATATTGCCTGTATGGTGAACGGAGCGGGTCTGGCGATGGCTACAATGGATATTATCAAGAGCTGTGGCGGTGAGCCCGCCAACTTCCTCGATGTTGGTGGTGGTGCGAATGAGGATCAAGTCACGGCGGCCTTCAAGATCATCCTATCCGATCCCAATGTGGAAGGCATCCTCGTCAACATTTTCGGAGGCATCATGAAGTGTGACGTCATCGCACGCGGTATTGTTGCTGCCGCCAAGAACGTAGACATCCAAGTGCCACTCGTCGTTCGCCTCGAGGGGACCAACGTAGATGCGGGCAAAAAGATCCTCCGCGAAAGTGGCGTGGCTCTCACGCCGGCGGATAGCCTTGCGGAAGCGGCCGAGATCATCGTCGAAAAAGTCAAAACCAAGGCTTAATCCTAAGCA
Source organism: Opitutales bacterium (assembly GCA_049598495.1). Taxonomy (GTDB): domain Bacteria; phylum Verrucomicrobiota; class Verrucomicrobiia; order Opitutales; family Coraliomargaritaceae; genus Thalassobacterium. Next base: position 9,324 of record JBMYNR010000006.1, on the reverse strand, counting down.
GGAGACCTAAAAGAGATTTGTAATGAGTATTTTAGTCAACAAAGACACTCGCCTTGTCGTCCAGGGAATCACTGGCAAGACCGGCACCTTCCACACGCAGCAATGCATCGAATACGGAACCAATGTCGTCGCCGGAGTCACTCCGGGTAAAGGCGGCCAAATCTGGGAAGACAAGGTGCCTGTTTGCAATACAGTCGAAGAGGCGGTAAAAGAGCACGGTGCCAACGCCTCGGTTATCTATGTGCCACCCGCATTCGCAGCCGATTCGATCCTCGAAGCGATCGAAGCCGAAATCCCGCTGGTCATTTGCATCACCGAAGGGGTCCCTGTTCGTGATATGGCCGAGGTTCGTCGCCGTCTCTATTTTCATAACACAAAGACTCGTCTAATCGGACCGAACTGTCCCGGTATCATCACTCCCGGCGAGTGTAAGATCGGGATCATGCCGGGCTATATTCATAAGCCTGGGCGTGTCGGTGTTGTTTCTCGCTCTGGTACCCTCACCTACGAGGCAGTCTGGCAACTCACCCAGAAGGGGCACGGCCAGTCGACCTGTATCGGTATCGGTGGGGACCCGATCAACGGCACTTCGCAGACTGACGCCGTCCGCATGTTCAACGAAGACCCGGAAACCGATGCCATCATTATGATCGGAGAGATTGGTGGTAGTGCCGAGGAAGAAGCATGTGCTTACATCAAGGAGCACGTGAAGAAGCCTGTCGCGGGCTTCATTGCGGGTGCCTCCGCGCCGAAGGGTCGCACCATGGGTCACGCCGGTGCCATCGTCTCCTCCAGTGGGGCCGGCACAGCCGAGGCCAAGTTCGCCGCCATGGAAGATGCAGGCGTCTCTATTGCGCGTAATCCTTCCGAAATCGCCGACGCCTTGCTTAAAATCTACAAGGCTTGATTGGATTGCCCACGAATCGAACAAATTGACACGGACTGACTTCGCTAAAAATCTTCGTGTTGATTCGTGGAATTAGTGGACTCTAATAACATCACTTCATCTCAAAACTGCCCGCTGTGCTTGGGCCCGGGCAGATATTTTCATTCCGATGAAGCCCGGGGTTGGCGCTACCGGATCTGTGATAAATGCGACCTTATCTGGCTCGATCCCAAAGATCGGCTCCGTCTGAAGGCTGAGCACGCGCACTACGAGCAACATAACAACAAACCCGAGGACCCGAACTATCGGGCGTTTCTCGGGCGCCTATGGGAGCCGTTGAAGCACAGGCTCGTTCCGGGCGCACGTGGACTCGACTACGGGTCCGGGCCCGGCCCTACATTACACTTGATGGCTCAAGAGTCCGGATTCGGCTGTGAACACTACGATCCATTTTTTCACCGGGATGATTCGGTCTTTGAGCAACGCTATGACTTTATCACTTGTTCAGAGGCGGCCGAACATTTCTATCACCCCAATCAGGAGTTTAAAAAACTCGCCAACCTACTGAAGCCCGACGGCTGGTTGGGTGTTATGACGAGCCGCTATCATACCGGTCTCGACTTCGACACTTGGCACTACCGAAACGATTCCACGCATGTCGCTTTTTATAGCGATAGGAGCTTCAAGTTCATTGCGAGGCAGTATGGCTTCGACGATCCCGATTTCCTCTCGGAAAGCGTCGTCGTCTTGAGAAAGCGCAGCTAGTGGCTACCAGATGCCCCGCTCACCCTTCTTCAGCGATCGAGCTACGGCCACGAGTAGTTGAACGGTGTGCTCCACGTCCTCCAAGTCAACCATCTCGCTCGGCGTGTGCATATAGCGCAGTGGAATTGATAAAAGCCCGGTGGCAATACCTGCCCGAGCCACTTGAATCGCGCGTGCGTCGGTTCCGGTTGGGCGCGGATCGGCCTCTATCTGATAAGGTATCTTGTTTTTTTTCGCACACTGTATGATGCGCTCAAATATCACCGGGTTGATATTCGGGCCTCGACATACAATCGGGCCGCTACCTTGGCTAAAGTTACCATATTTTCGGTGATCGCAATCCGGTGAATCGGTGGCATGTCCGACATCGACCGCAATTGCAAAATCGGGATTCTCTGCGTTGGCTGCCGTCATGGCGCCACGGGTTCCGATTTCTTCCTGAGTCGTTGCAGCAGCGGTGACTCGAGCTGCTAATTTAACATTGTTTAATCGGCGCACGGCCTCAAGCACGGCATACGCACCCGCCTTGTCGTCGAAGGCACGGGCCACTCCGACGCTGCCCCGGATTAATTCGAAGCTCTGGTCGTATACCGCCGGATCCCCAATCCGAATAAATTTCTCCGCCTCTGCTCGGGACTTCACACCGATATCAATCCATATTTCATGTGTTTCCGGGACTTTCTTCCGGTCGGCCGAACTCATCAAATGGATGGCGCGTTTCCCTGTCACGCCTTTGACCACACCGTTCTTCGTTAGAATTGAGACACGACGGCCCGAGATCATCGTTTTGTCGTGCCCGCCCAGCGTATCGAAATAGAGAAAGCCCTTTTCATTAATATAGGTCACGATGAGTCCGAGCTCATCAATATGTCCCGCAAATAAAATACTTGGGTCGCCATCCGGGTTCACCGTGGCAAAGCGATTCCCCATCGTGTCGCGGCGGTATTCATCTACCTCCTTCTCCACGTAATGGTCAACCACTGCCTGGGCCTCATATTCGGCGCCCGTCGGTGAACGGGCGTTGAGCAAGTCGACAAGGAATTCGGGTGCGGTGTATGCTTTGGTTCCCTTGGTAGAGGATTTGCGAGCAACTTTTTTCTTTGGCATCGCTTTAATGTGAATGAAAGTCACCGGGAAGCAAAGCCATTTGGAAACAAAAAAGCGGCCCCTGTGTGCACAGAGACCGCTTGTTCAAATCACGAAATCGGAGACTTAGACGGCCTCGGCGTCCTCTTCTTCCGTGCGGATACGAACTGCACGGTCAACCGGCAGGACGAAAACTTTACCGTCGCCGATCTTGCCGGTCTTAGCGGCCTTGATGATTGCCTCAACCGCTTTGTCGACGAGCTCATCGTCCACCACAGTTTCGATCATCGTCTTGGGTAGGAAGTCGACAGTATACTCACTGCCCCGGTAGATCTCGGTGTGGCCCTTTTGACGGCCGAAGCCTTTGACCTCAGACGCGGTGAGGCCGGTCACGCCGACCTCACCGAGCGCCTCTTTGACGTCGTCGAGCTTGAAGGGTTTAACAATCGCTTTAATTAGTTTCATAACTGCTTTCTATTTTGAGGTAATAATCGAATTATTCAAATTGATATGAGGTTTCACCGTGTTCTGATTGGTCGAGACCTGTGTATTCCACATCCTGGGAGACGCGCAGACCTGTGGTGAACTTGCAAACCATAACAATAATGAAGGTCGCGATAACTGACCAAGCCACAACTGCACCTAGTGCTTTGAGTTGTATCATCAATTGCGCATTCATATCGTCGACTCCTGTGCCACCGAAGGCAGCCGTGCCAAAAACAGCCACCAAGACCGTCCCCATGATACCGCCGACACCGTGCACAGCAAATACATCGAGTGAGTCATCGATCTTGAGCTTGCCCTTGACTATGCCACATGCGAAATAGCAAACGATACCCGCGAGGAAACCGAGGCAAACCGCACCGAGCGGCCCCACGTTACCGGAAGCCGGAGTAATCGTGGCAAGACCAGCCACCATGCCGGTGACAATACCAACGAGACCAGGCTTGCCGTTCTTGATCCATTCGATCGTCATCCAGGTCAAACTAGCGACCGCGGCCGAGATGTGAGTAACCAGCATAGTCATGCCTGCGTTGCCATTGGCTGCTAGTTGACTACCGGCGTTAAAGCCGAACCAACCGACCCAAAGCATCGACGCGCCGATCATCACCATCGCAGGGTGATGCGGAATATGGAGTTTCTTTGGGAAACCATCGCGCGGCCCCAACATTTTAGCCAAGAGCAGAGCCGATACACCTGCCGTAGCGTGAACGACGATACCACCGGCGAGGTCAATCACACCGGCTTCAAAGAGCCAACCGCCGCCCCAGACCCAGTAAGTGACAGGGGCATAGACAAAGATCAGCCAGAGAGCCGTAAAGAGAAGAATCGCGCCAAACTTCATGCGCTCAACGAATGCACCAACGATCAAGCCGGGAGTGATGATGGCAAAAGTCATTTGAAACATAATAAAGATCGTTTCAGGAAAATTGCCTTGCATGCTCTCAATGCTGATGCCCTTAAGTCCGAGATGCTCAAAACCACCGAACCAGCCGCTACATCCTGGAGCGAATGCCATCGTGTAGAGTATCGCAATCCAAAGAACCGAGGCCAAGCAAGCGATCGCGAAGCAGTGCATCAAAACAGATAGCACGTTCTGTGCACGCACGAGACCACCGTAGAATAGTGCCAGTCCGGGCAGTGTCATGAATAATACGAGCACGGTCGCAGTGAGCATCCAGGCTGTCGTGCCGGAATCCACGGCCTCGACCACCTCCGAGACCACCATTGCGGCCTCCTCAGTGCACGCGTGCAATTCGATGTCTTGGGCGAATAACATCCCCGGCAACAGTGCCGTCGCAAGGAATGTAAACATACAGAGTGTTTTCTTCGTCATGTGTAGTTGGGTTTATTGTAATAAGTCAGGCGCAGATACCTGAGAGAGAACCAACAAAGGTATGCGCCATGATGGGCTCAAGTCATTAATTAACACATATGAGAGTGAAAACCCTTAATTGAAGCCTCAATTCTAGGCGAATCAGAGAAGCATCCTGCCTGGCATGCGGAATGCCTTCGCAAGCTGCGAAAAGTCTTGAAGGTGCCCCGCTCTAGCTCAGATTACTCCGTTTTTCCAAAAAAACCTATGAATACCATAAAATTTGCAGTTCTTCCCGGCGATGGGATCGGCCCTGAAGTCATGGACGTCGCACTCGATGTACTTAAAGCCGCTGGCGATAAATTCGGCTTCGCGCTTGAATATGAGTATGCCGACATCGGCGGTATCGCTATCGACAATCATGGCAACGCTTTCCCGGAAAGCACACAAAAGATCTGCGAAAACTCTGAAGCGATTCTCTTCGGTTCTGTTGGTGGCCCAAAGTGGGAGTCCCTTCCACCCAAAGAGCAGCCAGAGCGTGCTGCTCTACTTCCAATTCGTAAGGCATTTTCCCTGTATGCCAACGTTCGCCCGGGACTACTTTACCCACAATTGACGGATGCATCTCCACTCAAGCAGGAGCGTATCCCGAACGGCATCGACATCGTTTGCATTCGTGAACTGACAGGTGGTATTTACTTTGGTCAGCCAAAATCCACAACAACGCTCGAAAACGGCGAAGAACAGGCCATCGATACGATGGTTTACAAGACCAGCGAGATCGAGCGCATTGCGCAGGTCGCGATCGACACAGCCAAGGCGCGGGGCAATCGCGTCTGCTCGGTTGATAAGGCCAACGTGCTTGAGACGTCCGTTCTCTGGCGCAAGGTCGTGAGCGATTACTTCGCAAAGAATGCCCCCGAGATTGAACTTAGCCACATGTATGTCGACAACGCCGCTATGCAGCTGGCCCGCGATCCAAACCAATTTGACGTCCTCTTTACCGAAAACATGTTTGGTGATATCCTCTCCGACGAAATGGGCGTGATCTGTGGCTCTCTTGGAATGCTCGCCTCCGCTTCGTTGGGTGAAGATAAGAACCGTCTAGGTTTTCCATTCGGTCTCTATGAGCCTTCCGGTGGGACCGCTCCGGATATCGCTGGACAAGGCATAGCCAACCCCTGTGCACAGATTCTCTCAGGCGCCCTCATGCTCCGCTATAGTTTCGGTGAACTCGAAGCCGCCGCTGCTATCGAGGCAGCCGTAGAAAAGGCCGTTACCTCTGGCACTCGCACGGGCGACATCGCTTTCGGCCTCGACGCCGTTGGCACAAAAGCCATGGGCGACGCCGTTCTGGCCAACCTGTAAACTGGCTCCAGAGGAACCGCGAATGGACGCGAAGACACGCGAATTTGATGGGCCTAATAGCAAAGCACGAGAAACCATATGAAAACTCACTCGTCGTTGAGTTCGAACCCGTCAGATCGCTTATTCACAATAGGAACGTTTTAACGTCATTTACAAAACCGTGGAGGTTGGGGAGTATATCTCCGACCTCATTGCTTTCGGCTCAGTCATCGTGGATACAAAGGTCATCAATCAGATTAGAAATATCGAACGTGCCAGATGCTCAACTATCTGAAAATCACCGGACTCAAAGTCGGACTCATCATAAATTTCAAGCGCCCAAAGCTAGAATGGGAACGCATCGTTCTCGAAAATCATTCTGAATCATTCGCGTCTCTTCGCGTCCATTCGCGGTTCCAACAAACCCAAGCTTAACTCCTACTCATGACTTCGGCAGAAATTAGACAAAGCTTCATCGACTTCTTCAAAAGCAAGCAGCACGCCGCCGTTCCGTCCGCTTCGCTCATGCCGCAGTCACCCGGCTTGTTGTTCACCAACGCGGGGATGAACCAGTTCGTGCCCTACTTCCTGGGCACGGAGAAGACGCCCTACTCGCCACCACGTGCGGCGGACACCCAAAAGTGCATCCGTGCTGGTGGTAAACACAACGACCTCGAAGATGTCGGCTACGACACCTACCACCACACCTTCTTCGAGATGCTGGGTAACTGGTCCTTTGGGGACTACTTCAAAAAGGAGGCCATCGAGTGGAGCTGGGAACTGATCGTCGACATTTGGGGTGTGCCGGCCAAGCGCCTCTATGCAACCGTCTACGCACCGTCCGAAGGCGACCCTTCTTCATTCGACCAAGAGGCCTTCGATATCTGGTCCAAGCTATTTGAAAAGGTCGGCCTGGATCCAAAAGTCCATATCATCAACGGCAACGTGAAGGATAACTTCTGGATGATGGGCGAAACTGGCCCATGCGGTCCCTGTTCCGAGCTCCACGTCGACCTCACACCCAATGGCGATAGCCAGGGCAAGCTCGTCAATATGGACTCCGACCTATGCATCGAGATCTGGAACCTCGTCTTTATACAATATAACGCCGAAGCCGACGGCAGCTTCCGCGATCTCCCCGCGAAGCACGTCGACACGGGCATGGGCTTCGAGCGCGCTTGCTCACTTATACAAAACACCAAGGGCTTCACCGATTTCTCCGAAAAGCCAACCAATTACGCGACCGACGTCTTCCAGCCGATCTTCCGCACGCTCGAAAAGCTCAGCGGCAAGACCTACAAGGACATTTACCCGGAGGCCGCCGACTGCGATAAGTCCAAGCTCTCTCAGGAGATGAAGGAAGCGATCGCCTTTCGTGTGATTGCCGACCATATCCGCACGCTTTCCTTTTCATTGGCCGACGGCATTCTACTCGGCAACACTGGGCGCAACTACGTGCTCCGCCGCATTTTGCGTCGTGCTGTCCGTTATGGCCGCACATTGGGCTTCTCCAGCAGTGAGACCTTCCTGTCGAAGCTCGTCGATACCCTCGTCGAAGAATTCGGCAGTGTCTTTCCTGAACTAAAGGAGCGTGCCACAGTCGTTAAGGAAAACCTCCAGCGCGAAGAAGCCAGCTTCAACGAAACCCTTGACCGAGGCCTCGCCATGTTTGAGCAACAAGCCAAAGAGACCAAGGGGAGCCTCGATGGAAAATTTGCATTCAAGCTCTATGATACCTATGGCTTTCCCGTCGATCTGACTCAACTTCTCTGTGCCGAGCGTGGCCTGAAGGTCGACATGGAGACCTTTGAAAAGCACATGCAAGCACAGCGTGAGCGTGCTCGTGCGGCCCGAACCCAAAAATTGGTCAAAGCCGCCGAGATTGCGAGTGATGCTGTCACTGTTTTTACCGGTTTCGATGAGGATGAAAGCACGGCCACCGTGCTTGAGCTACACTCGCAGGACGACACGCTCCTCGTTATTACCGACCGATCACCTTTCTACGCTGAAATGGGCGGACAACTGGGCGACCAGGGAATACTGACCGTCGATGAGAGAACATACGAGGTCTCTGCTGTCCAGCAACTCGGATCGGCTCGGGCACACTGCCTCCCGAATGATGCTCAGGTTTCTGTTGGCGACAAAATCACACTTGCCATCGATTCGGCACGTCGGCGTCCGATCGAGGGCCACCACACGGCTACTCACCTACTGCACTGGGCACTTCATGAAGTGGTCTCGGCCGATGCCGCACAGCAGGGTTCGATGGTCAGCCGAACACGTCTTCGCTTTGATTTCAATTCGGGGGCTCTCAGCGCAGACCAGATTGACGCACTTGAAACCAAGGTAAATGAATGCATCGAATCTGGCGACACGGTCAGCTGGAAAGACGTGCCCCACGCTGAGGTCAAGGAGCGTAAGGATATCCAGCAATTTTTCGGTGACAAGTATGGCGAACTGGTCCGTGTCGTACAAATCGGCGGTCAGTCCAAAGAACTCGATGGCTACTCAATGGAGCTCTGCGGGGGCACTCATGTCCGCAACACCAAGGACATCGGTCTCTTTAAAATTAAGTCGGAGGGTGCGGTCGCTGCCGGCATTCGACGAATAGAGGCTGTATGCGGCACGGCCGCTTATGATTGGATTCGCAGCAACATAGAGGAGGCCTCCAAGCAGGGCCGCGAACTTCGCGAGCGCTTGGAAGGAATCAATGCCAAATTGGTTGAACTGGATGCTGAGCCTGTCATCTACCCGGAATTTCCGCATATCATGGCTGGCTTGTTGGACGCTGGAAATTTTCAGCAGAAGAACAAGGTATTGAAGGATATACTCTCCCATCTCGAAGGTCTGAAAAATGCTACCGTTGAGGCCGACAAGATCCTGAAGAAGACACAGGTCGCAGGAGCAGCAAGCATGGCCTCTGCGCTTCTCGAGGGCCTCGATCTATCAGCCAATCTAGTTATTTCAGACAATGGCCCTGCGGCACTCATGCAGGAGTTACTCAACGGCTTGAAGTCACGTCGGTTTGATAAGACAGCCGTCTGTATTATCAACGACGGTGATCGGCTCCATCTCGGTGCGCTTGGCGGTAAGGATCACAACGCCGGTCAGCTAATTAAGGAACTAGCCTCCGTCGCAGGAGGTAAGGGTGGCGGCAAACCTGAAATGGCTCGTGGCGCCGCACCGGAACTCGATAAAGCTGTTGAAATGGAAGCGAAAGCCAAGGATCTGCTGAACGAATAGCAGAAGCCGATTTCGCACGTATCCTTACATGCCTTGCCGGGCGCAGCTAAATGCAATAGGTTCTACGCATCCTAAGGCAGGCTGCGCCCTTTAGAGCCTCGTCACTGTCTTAGCTAACAGCCCAGACTTTAGAGCAACTGTGTCTCAAACAAGCTCATAATCTAAATTTTTGACGATAATG
>JBMYNR010000005.1:0-79617 GCA_049598495.1 Opitutales bacterium | reverse complement strand
TAATACTCGGTAAAGTCGAAAGAATATGTAGCGAACTTCGCTGACACCACACTAGAGCATATTGCAAAAAGACTGCCGCCTAGGTGAGTTACGATTGGCCTTGAACGATGCGGTTCATTCCATACTGTGCAGAACAGTTTGAAACGCTCACTCCAAGCCAAGGGAATCCTGTTGGGCCTTCTCCTTTTTCTCATGGCCATCGCCTCCACGGCGCTGGTGTATTCTCTGCGGACGAGCCAGAGCGAGCCAGCCGCCGAGAGCGAATAATACCGGGAATAATACCGCGAACAATACCGCGGCGAATAACATCATCTGCCAACCGCTTAACTGCGTGCAGAACTTCCTAAAGCCTATTGTATTTAGGTAGAATCACTGGCTGGGTGTCATTTTTGTTGCCAGCCAGACCGGTGCAGCGGGTGCGGGTCGGGACCCGTATCGCTGCGACCAACCCAGCGGGAAGCAAACATCCCCCCAGTCCCGACTGTTGATCGACTCAAGGCCCTGAGCTCGCCGAGCGGGCAGGAATGAGGCCTTGTTCCAACTACATGCAATGTTGCTCTAAGTCCGGCACGCCCAATGAACTATGCGGCGTCTACCGATGAATCGCCGGACGCCTCTTTCACTTCGGATCCAATTTCGTCTGGCTTACGAAGCTGTAGCTTAGGTTTGCCGCGCCCTTCGACGACTGCGCGGTTAATCACCACCTTCTCGACATTTTCAGTCTGCGGTAGGTCATACATCACATCGAGCATGATACGCTCCATAATAGAACGTAGAGCGCGAGCACCTGTCTTCAATGCAATCGCCTTATCGGCAATCGCAGTCACGGCGTCGCGGGTGAAGTGGAGTTCAGCTCCCTCCATCGAAAAGAGTTTACTGTATTGTTTGACCAGCGAGTTTTTCGTGTTCTGGAGAATATGCTCCAGATCGGAACGTGACAGCTCATCAAGTACAGCGACCATTGGAAGACGTCCGATAAACTCAGGGATCATACCAAAGTGGACGAGATCCTCCGGCTGAGTCTCGCGAAGCAACTCACTGACAGGAACCTCATTCTGGCGACGGTTCCGCTCCGTATCAAAGCCCATTGCCTTGGAGCCCACACGACTCTGGACGATTTTATCGAGGCCAACAAAGGCACCGCCACAGATAAATAGAATATTGGAGGTATCGAGCTGGATATACTCTTGATTCGGGTGCTTGCGGCCACCCTGAGGCGGCACATTGCAAACCGTGCCCTCTAGGATCTTGAGCAGGGCCTGCTGGACACCTTCACCTGAAACATCACGTGTGATCGAGACATTATCCGTCTTGCGGCCGATCTTATCGATTTCGTCGACGTAGATAATACCACATTCGGCCTTCTGCACATCATACTCAGCCGCTTGGAGCAGACGAAGGACGATGTTCTCCACATCCTCCCCCACATAGCCTGCCTCCGTGAGGGTCGTGGCATCGGCGATGGCGAAGGGGACATCAAGCATCTTGGCCATCGTGCGGGCGAGCAAGGTCTTGCCACTACCCGTGGGACCCAGCAGGAGAATATTACTCTTCTCGATCTGCACGTCATCATACTTCCCATCGAGATCGGCAAAATCAGATGCCTGCTCAACACACTGCTCTGCCCGAAGACGTTTATAATGGTTATAGACCGCGACTGCGAGGGCACGCTTAGCATAATTCTGGCTGATAATATGCTCGTCGAGCCGCGCGGTGATCTCGGCAGGTTTGAGCAAATTGAAACGGCCATTGGATGTGCTCTGCGGCTTCGTCTCTGGCTCGCTGCCGTCGGAAAGCTCTCGGTCAATAATGGTCTTACACACGGAGACGCAGGAATCGCAGATATGCACACCGGCCGGACCAGCGATCATCTTGCGAACCTCGTTTTGAGCCTTCCCACAGAAAGAGCAAAAGGTCATCCGTGTTGATTTCGCCATGTGTTTAAAGGGGCAGAAAAGACAGGGCGGCTAGGAAACGGGCTTCGCCTCAATAACTTTATCAACGATACCATACTCTAGCGCATCCTGTGCTGTCAGGTAAAAATCACGGTCGGAATCAGCAGCAATTTCCTCGGCGGATTTATTGGTATGGCTGGCGATAAGATGGTTCATGCGCTCGCGCCAGCGAAGGATTTCCTTGGCCGCGATGGATATATCGGAGGTCTGGCCTGTGGCCCCACCCGTCGGTTGGTGCATCATAACACGGCTGTTCGGCAGTGCGTAGCGCTTGCCCTTGGTGCCCGCAGCGAGCAGGAGCGTCGCCATACTGGCTGCCTGCCCCACACAGTAGGTCACAACATCGCACTGCAAAAAATTCATGGTGTCGTAGATCGCCATACCATCAGTCACGCTGCCACCGGGCGAATTAATGTAGAGGCTGATATCCTTTTTGGGATCTTCCATCTGGAGGAAGAGCATCTGCGCGATGACTGCGTTAGCGACAAAGTCATTAATCGGAGTGCCGATAAAAATGATACGATCGCGCAGGAGACGGCTGTAGATATCCCAAGCCCGCTCAGTGCGGCCTTCGCGTTCATAGACAGTTGGAAGTGGTACGTAGCTCACAGTCAGTGATTTGATTGAAGGATGATGATATAAAACACGAAGCCTACAGGCCAAGAGCCGAATATCAAATGCTTTTACGGATTCTACTTTTTAACAGATATGTGGAATACCGTGCACCGCACGGGATCGCGGCAGGAACTAGTCGCCCACTACCTCGACAGACTCGAGCGTCTCACGCTCGGCCTTCTCGACAAGAAGATCCATTGTCTTACCAAGGATGATGTCGCGACGCATCTGGTTCACGCGATCCTGGTCTTTGCGAAGTTCCTTCACCAGCTTGTCAGGCTTCTGTCCGCTTTGCTGTGCCTCCATCATGATCATGCGGCTAAAGTCCTCATCCTCGACCTTGATCTTTTCCTTCTCGGCAATCTTGGTCAGAATCAAACGTGATTTGAGACGATCATGCGCAGCCTTGCCTGCGCCCTCATGGAGGGATTCCTTGTGCTTTTCGAACTCTTCCGCAGACACGCCTTGCAGCATATTACGCTGCATGAAATCACGGAGAACCGAATCCGTTTCCGCCTCGACGCCGCTTTCAGGGATCGGAAAATCCACCGCTTTTAGAAGCTCCTCTGTAATTTGCTGGCGCTCAGCGTTGGCGTTTTGCTGCTTCTTTTGATTCTCAATGTTCTCACCAATACGCTTGCGTAGTTCGGCCTCGTCCTTGACTTGAAGACTCTTGAAGAAGGCCTCATCCATCTCAGGCATGACTTTCTCACGCACCTCCTTCGCTTCGAGTGAGTAAACCGCTGTCTTGCCAGCGAGTGCCTCCGGCTTGAAATCTTCCGGGAACGCCATGGTGACTTCTTTGGTGTCGCCTGCCTTCATACCGACAAGCCCGTCAACGACAGCCCGCACACCCGGTGCATCCTCAGAACCGGCTTCTTCCCAGGTTGTCTTTTGGGTGCCATACATTGGAGAATCGGGCACCAGATCGGCGACCAGATCGTCGCCAATCTTGCCCTCATATGCACACTGAACATAATCGCCCTTTTCGGCAGCCTTTTCAGCCACGTTGAACTCGGCCCGTTGACTGAGAATCTGGTCGAGCATCTTGCTCACCTCTTCCTCGGACGGTTCAGTCGGCCCATTGGTTACCTTAAGGCCTTCATAGACGGGCAAATCAAACTCGGGTATAATATCCACGGTGAAGGTTACTGTCGCGTCCTTACCGCTTTCGATCTCCCCCTGATCGAGCTCGACAATCGTAAATACCTCGAAGTCAGCACCGACGACACCTTCCTGATGCGCCTGCGAGACAACACGCTGCTGCAGTTCCTGCTGGATATCTTTGGCAAAGCGAGTGCGCACCATATTTTCCGGAGCTTTCCCTGGGCGGAAGCCCGGAATCTTCGCCTGGCGCTTGAAGTCCTTGATCAGCTTCGCCTCCTGCTCGGCAAGCTCCTCGGAACTCACGTTGACAGCGATGGTTTTGCGGGTTGGGTTGATGTCTTGAACGTCGGTTTTCACGGTGTGTTTGGATATTGAATTCGAGCGACGCAAGCAGACGCCGCATTGGAAAAAGCGGGAGAATAAAGGGTATAGGCATTTTACGGTCAATGCCTATTTATCCGCCGATACAGCCTCCTTTCAGGCGCTGGCGCTGAGCTAGAATCAGTCTTTCGAAGGAGCCACGAGCGCGTAAAGCAGGAGCAGGAGATTCACGCCTGGAAAGAGCATGAGCAGCGCCCAATAGGCTGGCTTGCCTAGATCGTGAAGCCGCTTAAGAAGCTGCATGAGCCCAACCAAGAGACAAATTGTGCCCACAACGATTGCGATAAAAGGTCCAAGCGGGCTGTAATTGCCGTGATGCCAGTGGTTGAAGTAGTCGATAGCGACCTTAGTGATGCCGAGTGCGAGAAGGGTCAAAAGCACGAGACGAACAATAAAAGCAAGGCGACCGATGCGGCCTTCGGAACTGATGAAGCTGTTTTCCATAGTCATAGAGAGTCTTTTTGAGGGTGCCATGTTTTGGGAATGAAACGTGGATCGCAACAAAAACTAGAAATTAAGATGTTGCTGTTATAGCGCTTCGAAAAAATCCCGCAGGAGGCCCACCTCCTGTTAGCGCCGACGGCACTTGTAACGATCCCAGGCAAGGCACTGAAATTGTGCAAACAAGTTGAGCATCACAGGACCTGCGTGCGTTCGCGAATACGCCGGATCGCCCAATCGGCATGCTCCATGAGAACCGGGTCGCCGCAGGCAGCGATTTCCGCAAGCGCGTCCAAATCCTCCGCCCGACCTACATTTCCCAGAACAACACAGAGGTTTCGCTTGAAGCCATTGAGTTTGGGGCGACGCATCGGCGAGCCGCGCATGCGCTCGGTGAAGGTCGCCTCGTCCCAGCCAAGCATCTCCCGAAGCGCGGGCAGCTTCCTTGCTGCGAACTTGGCCTCCCCCGTTGGAACAGCCCATTTATTCCATGGACACACATCGAGACACTCATCGCAGCCAAAGAGCCGGTCTCCGATCGCTTCACGAAAGGCCTCGGGGATGGATCCCTGATGCTCGATTGTGAGATAGGAGATACACTTCGAAGCATCCAATTGATACGGGGCGGTAATGGCTTTTGTGGGGCACAGATCGATACAGCGGGTACAGGTTCCGCAACGGTCCTTGATTGGCTCGCCTTGGGGCAATTCAAGCGTGGTGACGATATTGGCAAGAAGGCTCCATGTCCCCCGCTTGGGCTCAATGAGTATGGTGCTCTTGCCCTGCCAGCCCAAGCCAGCGGCTTCTGCAATGGGCTTTTCCAATAAGGGCCCGGTATCAACATAGGGACGATGCTCGCCCCCAAACTCCTCGCGAAGCATACGACAGATCCGCTTAATGCGCCGCAGCATGAAATTATGGTAGTCATCGCCCAGCGCATATTTCGCGACGCGAAAATTGCGATCCGGATCAGGCTGGTAGTAATTGAGCGCAAGAACGATGATCGACTTGGCCTCGGTCTCCGGGATAAGTCGTTCCGGCTGCAGACGTCGCTCGTTATTGCGCTCCATCCAATTCATCGTGCCGTGCCGACCGTCGGCAATCCATTGGAGGTAGTATTCACGGCGCAGCTCCATTGGCACAGGCGCCGCAGCGACGGCGTGAAAGCCGAGCGCTAAAGCCTCCTCCCGGACACGTTTCAAAATTATCGCCCCCCTATCTGACACAATTGAAGAAATACGCGCATTTTCGGCTGACAGCCAAGAAAAAGCGTCTAACTCTAGCCTTCATGAGCAAACAATCCGTTTCCGCCACTATTATTGTCATCCTTCTTGCGATCATCGTCATCGCAGGAAGTCGCTTCTTCGTGAGTGTTCCCGCCGGTCACGTAGCGGTTGCCTCTCTCTTCGGCGAGGTTCGGGATGATCCCTATGCCGAGGGTCTCCATATCCCGGTCAATCCGCTATATCATTTCACATTTTACGATGTTCGTGAAAAGGAACTTAAGGAAACCGCCGGGGTCCCCAGCCAGGATCAGCTCACGACCACCGTCGATGTCAGTATAAAGTTTCGTATTAATGGCGCGGATGCACCCCGCATGCTTCAGGAAACGGGTACGTTTGAGGATGCAGTCCGTGTTCAGATACAGCCGAAACTCCGTTCCGCCGTCCGTGAGCAGGGCAAGAGCATCGTGCGAGCAGAGGACTTTTTCCTGCAGGAGACACAGGAGAATCTGCAAGCCGCCATCTTTGAAACCATGCGTGATTACCTTGAACCGCGTGGTATCATTTGCCTCGATATTCTCATTCGTGATATCAGCCTCCCCCCCTTCATCACACGGGCAATTGAGTCGAAAAAAGAGCGCGAGCAGGAAGTAGAAAAGCAGAAAGCTGAACTCGAGCGCTTTCGCACGGAGCAACAACAAAAAATTGCTCAAGCACAGGCCGAGCGTGACGCCGCCGAACTCGAAGCCGAACAACGGCGGGTCATTGCGGATGCACAAGCTTATGAGATCACCAAGCTCAACGAAGCCATTGCTCAAAATCCAGCCTACGTACAACTGCAGGCCCTGGATGCACTAAAAGAGATCTCGAAAGATGCCTCCAGTAAGATCTATTTTCTAAATGGAGAGTCCCCTGCGCCATTGCCACTTATGAACATGGGTGAACCACTCGCGAAATAGTCGGTCATGACTATGGCAAGCAGCTTCATAACACAAGCAGTCCACCTTTTCCGACCACCACCCATCCAAAAAATTATCAGATCTTAAATATCGATTAATGGCTGCAGATTACACAGAAGACTCGATTAAATCCCTCGATTGGAAAGAACATATCCGCCTGCGCCCCGGCATGTATATCGGAAAGCTTGGCGATGGCTCCTCACCCGACGATGGCATCTACATCCTGCTCAAAGAGGTGATCGACAACTCGATCGACGAATTCGTGATGGGCAACGGCAAGGTGATCGAAGTCAATATCGATGGCACCCATGTGGCGGTGCGCGACTACGGTCGCGGAATCCCGCTTGGGAAACTCAAAGACTGTGCCTCCAAGATAAACACTGGGGCGAAATACGACTCCGAAGCCTTTAAAAAATCCGTGGGTCTGAACGGCGTCGGCATCAAGGCGGTTAACGCGCTCGCAGCCGATTTTGAGATCCAGGCCTACCGCGACGGCAAGACACGCTGCGTGGCCTTCAACCGGGGTGAAGTCACATCAGAGGACAAGAAGGACCGCAGCGAAAAAGAGGCCAAGAACGGAACCGCACTGCGCTTCGATCCGGATCCGGACATCTTTGGGCCCTGCCGTTTCCGTGATGATTTTGTCGAGGATATGCTCTGGAACTATGCCTATCTCAACAGTGGTCTGACCATTATCTACAACGGCAAGAAGTTTAAATCCGACAAGGGCCTGCACGACCTGCTGGAGAACAAACTCGACGGCGAGCCGATCTATCCAATCATCCATCTGGCCGACAAGGATGTGGAGGTCGCCTTCACCCACAACGACTCCTACGGCGAAGACTACTACTCCTTCGTCAACGGCCAGCACACGACCATGGGCGGCACCCACCTCGCCGCATTTCGCGAGGCACTCGCCAAAACGATCAAGGACTTCTATAAGAAAGATTTTGACGCCGTTGATATCCGCACATCGATCTGCGCCGCCGTCAGCGTGAAAGTCGAGGAACCGGTATTCGAATCACAGACGAAGACGAAGCTCGGCTCCACCGACATGGGACCGAAGGGCCCGACTGTACGCACCTTCATGAGCAACTTCATGAAGCAGGCACTCGACAACTACCTGCACCGCCATTCGGAAATCGCTGAGCTCCTCGGCAAAAAAATCCAGGACTCCGAGCGCAACCGGAAGGAACTCAAGGGCATCCAGAAGCTAGCACGCGAGCGAGCAAAGAAGGCCAAGGTGCACAACCGGAAGCTCCGTGACTGCCGGATTCATCTCGACACAAAGAAGGACGGACGCCTCGACTCGACCCTCTTCATTACCGAGGGAGACTCTGCTTCAGGCTCTATCACGAAGGCACGGAACGTCAACACACAGGCTGTGTTCTCACTCAAAGGAAAGCCACTGAACTCGTTCGGTCTGACAAAGAAGGTCGTTTATGAAAACGAAGAGTTCAATCTCCTGCAGGATGCACTCAATATAGAGAACGGACTTGATGACTTACGTTACAACAACGTCGTGATCGCGACCGATGCCGACGTGGACGGTATGCACATCCGCCTCCTGTTGATTACTTTCTTCCTCCAGTTCTTTCCCGAGCTGATCAAACAGGGGCACCTCCATATTCTACAGACACCGCTCTTCCGAGTGCGCAACAAGAAGGTCACACGCTACTGTTACACTGAGGAGGAACGCCTCGCCGCGATCGAGGAATGTAAACCCAAGCCCGAGATCACACGCTTCAAAGGCCTCGGCGAGATTTCACCGGACGAATTCAGCCACTTCATCGGCAAGAACATCCGCCTTGACCCGGTCATTATCCCGAAAGGAATGACGATCAAGGATATGCTCACCTTCTACATGGGCAAGAACACCCCCGAGCGGCAGGAGTTCATCATCGACAATCTCAAAGTCGAAAAGGACGCCGCCGAAGAGACGGAAGCGGTGGCCTAATACGCGACGATCTCAATCCCTGATAAACGTTTGAAGTGGTCGGTGTTTCGGGTGACCAAAGGGACCTCCTCAGCAATTGCCGTCGCGGCGATCAGGATATCAAAATCGCCAATCAGTTCACCTCGTAACCTTAAATGCCGACGGATCGCAGCCGCGTGAGCGGCGACGGTCGAGTCCACATCAACCCGCGCATAGGCACGCAGGAAACGCTCTCCATCAGAGATAGTTTCAAAGCCCTCGAGAAACTCTGTGGCCGAGATCACCGAGATCTTGAAGATACACGACGGGTTCAACTCCAAGAAGCGGGTCGCACGACCTGATTCACCCTTCTTGAACTCGCGCTGAAGATCGATCAGGAAACAAGTACCGAGTATCATGCTTCAGTATCCCACCTGCTGTCAGAGACCCTCGGGGTTGCTGCATCCTCCGCTTCAAGCCGATCCCAGTAACTGAGCGTCTTTTTGGACACCTCGGTCTTGCCATTGTAAAGTGCCTCGGTCTCCGCAAGGATAGACGCGCCGCTCGAATCCGGCGCATCAAAACGCGCACGCCGCACGACCGCTGAGAACGACTCCTTACCGCGCTTCGCCCGCTTTAATCGCTCGTAAGCGTCGAGCTCCAGACTAATTGTTTTAATTGCCATGCATGAATAAATGCATGATTTTTCCGATTTTCCAAGTGAATCCGCATGTATATCATCCACCCCTCCTCTTCCGAAGCGCGCACTTGCAGACGATCTACCCGACTCTCTTCCGCAGAGTGCCGCTGGTGACTTCGCGGAGCGAGCGGATACAAACCCCAGACAACGATTTTCTCGACCTTGATTGGAGCCCACCGAATGGCGCAAAGCGCCTCGCCATTCTGACCCACGGCCTCGAGGGGCACTCCCGCGGAGCCTACTGTCAAGGGATGGCTGGAGCTTTGCAACGCGCAGGCTGGGATATCCTCGCGTGGAACTTTCGCGGCTGCAGCGGTGAGCCGAACCACAAGCTCCAAAGCTACCACAGCGGCGCCACCGGCGAGCTGCAGATCGTATTGGATCATGTCTTCTCCAACACGACCTACGACGAGATCATTCTGGTTGGTTTCAGCCTCGGCGGGAACCTTATGCTCAAGTATCTGGGCGATGCCGGCCCGTCCCTCGACGGACGGATTCGGGCCGCAGTCGCACTCAGCGTGCCCTGTGATCTGGCGACCAGTGCAAGGAAATTGGAGCACTGGCAGAACCGCCTGTATATGAGGCGTTTCATGTGGAGTCTGCGTCAAAAGGTTCATGAGAAAGCGCTTCGCTTCCCCGACCAAATTACCACCGACGGGCTGGATATCATGCGCACATTCGCTGAATTTGACGGCCGCTACACAGGGCCGATCCATGGATTTAAAGACGCCGACGATTACTGGAACCAATCCAGCTGCATAAGCGTACTCGAGGACATCACCATACCGACTCTTCTAATCAATGCCCTCGATGACCCCTTTCTCACGCCGGCATGTTTCCCACACAAAGCAGCGAAGGCGAACCCCTCCTTCCAGATGGAAACGCCGAAGCACGGTGGACATCTTGGCTTCGTCGAATTCAACGAGGCAGGCCAATACTGGTCGGAGCGCCGTACCGTGGCGTTCCTCGGCGCCGTCAAATATTAGCGCGCATGAAGGCCTTTATGGCTTCGGGTGTCGGCTCAACGCCATGCTTCACAATTGGGCGCGACTTGAGCGCCTCCAAGGAAGGGTGCGTCGAATCCTGCCCGATGGCCGCCTGAATCGTGTCCGGAAATTTGGCCGGGTGTGCGGTTGCCAGAATAATCTCCTTACCCTCGAATCCGTCGACAAATCCACACGCTGTATGCGGGTCCACTACGTATCCGTATTTCGTATACACTTCTTTGATGATTCTCGAAATCTCAGCATCGTCCGCGCGCGAACTACTAAAGGAGTCGTGGTCAAAATCTTCGAAGACGTATTCCCCGGTCTTCTTGAAGGTCGCGATAATTTCTCGGACCCTTGCCTGATCACGCCCTTCGGCATAGTAGATAAAGCGCTCAAAATTCGAGGCGACCTGAATATCCATCGAAGGCGCCACACTGGGAGCGACCGCATCCAACTTATAGACCCCCGTTTCGAAGAGCCGGTGTAGTATGTCATTTTGGTTGGTTGCCACACGGTAGCCCTTTAAGGGCACGCCCATCCGCTGGACGAGCCAGCCCGCAAGCACATTGCCAAAGTTACCTGTCGGCACCACGAAGGTGATATCATCGCGCACTGACTCGGGGAGGCGGAAGTAGGCGGAAAGATAGTAGACGCATTGAGCAAGAATACGCGCCAGATTGATCGAGTTGACCGCCGAAAGCCCAACCTCGTCGGCAAATGCACGATCCTCAAAAACCGTCTTCATCGCCGTCTGTGCGTCATCAAAGCTACCCTTGATCGCCAAGGGGAAGACATTATCCGCACCTGTGCAGGTCATTTGGCGCTCCTGCAAGGGGGAGATACGCCCATCGGGATAAAGGATGAAAGTTGTCACCCCTTCTTTGCCAAGGAGACCGTGAATCGCGGCGGCTCCGGTATCTCCGGAAGTTGCCCCGAGGACGGAGATGCCCTTACCCGTGCGGGCAATTTGGGATTCGTAGAGATTGCCGACCAGTTGCAGCGCAAAGTCCTTGAACGCGAGAGTCGGGCCATGGAAGAGTTCGAGCACATAGCGATCCTCATCAAGCTTCACAATTGGTGCGATGTCAGGATGATCGAACTTAGTGTAGCTGCCGACGACAATCTTATGAAGTTCCTCCGACGGGATGTCCGTTGCGAAGATAGCGAAAAAAGCCTCACAGAGTTCGGCGTAGCTCATATTCGCCCAATCCTTCAAGAAGGGTCTCAGGTCGGGTAATTCCTCCGGGAGATAGAGTCCCCCATCAGGTGCGAGTCCCTGCGCAACCGCAGTGGAGAAGGAAACTGGCGGCACTTGGCCGCGTGTGCTCATATACTGCATGGCTTTGTCTATTCCGACAAACCAAAGGCCGCGTGGACCATACGGGTCGCCTCTTCTGCATCGGCAGGATCGATTCCGACCGAAATTTTGATCTCCGAGGTGCTAACAAGCTGAATATTGACGCTACCTTCGGCGAGTGCCTCAAAAAGCGTAGCCGCGACGCCCGAATGCG
The DNA here is from genome assembly GCA_049598495.1 of Opitutales bacterium. GTDB lineage: Bacteria > Verrucomicrobiota > Verrucomicrobiia > Opitutales > Coraliomargaritaceae > Thalassobacterium. Next base: position 67,821 of record JBMYNR010000005.1, on the reverse strand, counting down.
AGCGCATACCGACCCCGACGACCGACACCTTTGCAATATCACTCGCCTCGAAGAGCTTGCCCGCAGCTTCATCAGGAAATGACTCAGTGACTACCTTCTCCGCGCGGAAGATATCATCTCGCTGGACGGTAAAGGTCATATTCGCCTTTCCGTCACGACCTAGGTTCTGGACGATCATATCAACACTGATCCCTGCCTGTCCGAGTGCCTGGAAGAGCTTCGCCGCCGTGCCTGGCCGGTCGGGCAAATCGCTGACCACGATCTTGGCCTGATTCTTATCGAGCGCAACGCCGCTTACGACGACGTCTTCCATGGAGGCGACTTCTTCTTTCACAATAGTACCGGGGTTGTTATTAAAACTGGAACGGACTTCAAAAACGACATTGTATTTCTGCGCGAACTCCACCGCGCGATTCTGCATGACTTTAGAGCCTGAGCTGGCGAGCTCCAACATCTCTTCGTAGGAAATTTCATCGAGCTTTCTAGCATCCGTCACCACTCGGGGGTCTGCTGTATAAACACCGTCGACATCTGTGCAAATCTGACAGAGGTCTGCGTCGAGTGCGGCCGCAATCGCGATTGCGCTAAGATCGGAGCCACCGCGCCCCAGCGTGGTAATCTGCCCCTCTGCTGAATGCCCCTGAAAACCCGCAAGAATGACAACTTTTCCGGAACCAAGCTGTTCTTTAATATCCCCACCCGAGATACGAGTAATCCGTGCGCGTGTGTGCGAGGGGTCCGTGACAATCCCGGCCTGCCTGCCGGTCCGGGAAACCGCCGGCACGCCAATTGCATGAAGCGCCATAGCAGTGAGGGCGATCGTCTCCTGCTCGCCTACCGCAAGAAGCATGTCCATCTCCCGCTCGTCGGGGTTCGGATTGAGCGCCTTGGCTCGGCCGATCAGCTCATTGGTAACACCGGAACGCGCGGAAACAACGACCACGACTTGGTTGCCCGCCTCGTAGGTCTCCTTCACTCGCTGAGCGACGTTCCGAATGCGATCGATATCACCGACTGATGTGCCGCCGTATTTCTGAACGATGAGAGCCATTTTAGGATGCAATGTGTCTAAACTGTGGAAAGTGAAGCCGCATAAGCAATACTAGCAGGCGGAAGTTTCAAGGATAGATTACCGAGGGCCACGAGCCGAAAATTGCCGAAGACGAAAGACATAGGTTGACGAAGGGTGCGAAAGCAGGTTTAAGAAGTTTTTAATGACAACAGCAGACCAATCGGGCCCACAACCGAAATATCGCCGCATTATCCTCAAGCTTAGCGGGGAAGTCCTGCGAAACACCGAGGATGGCGAGCCGATTGACCCTGGGACACTCAAGGCTATCTGCGAGGAAGTTAAGAAAGTCTACGATATCGGAGTTCAGATCGGCCTGGTCATTGGCGGAGGCAATATCTTCCGCGGACTGAGTGGAGCGGAAATGAAGGGTGTGGCCCGCACGACCGGCGACTACATGGGAATGCTCGCTACCGTCATCAACGGGCTCGCCTTGATGGACTGCCTCGAGAAGCTCGGCGTCACCACCCGACTGCAAAGTGCCATCCCGATGGATAAACTCGCAGAACCTTTCATTCTCCGTCGGGCGACACGCCACCTCGAGCGTGGCCGCGTGGTGATCTTCGCAGGTGGCACGGGGAATCCATACTTCTCCACAGATACTACGGCTGCCCTGCGGGCGAGTGAGATTGGCGCCGACATGCTGATGAAGGCAACAAAGGTCGACGGCATCTACGACAAGGATCCGGAAAAACACAACGACGCACTGAAATATGACCACGTGCCATATATCGATGCCCTCCGAGATCGCCTTAAGATCATGGATTCCACCGCATTTTCCCTATGCATGGAAAACAAGCTCCCTATTCTCGTTTTTAGCATGAAAGAACCCGGTGCGATCTATCGCGCCGTCATGGGCGAAGAGATCGGCACACTCGTCGATTAACTTTCCACTCTCCAACAACTCAACACGATGCCAAAAGAAATTCTCAAATCAATGGACGCCGATATGAAAAAGGCGGTCGACCACACCCTGCACGAGTTCAGCAGCCTGCACACAGGTAAAGCAAGCCCTGCAATGCTGGATGGCGTCCGAGTCAATGCCTACGGTAGTACCGTCACCCTCAAGGAAGTGGCCGCGGTCACAACACCAGATGCTCGCACCATCATGGTGCAGCCTTGGGATAAAAGCGTGATCCAAGATGTGGAAAAGGGCATACAAGAGGCTAACCTCGGATTGAATCCGATTATTGACGGCGGCATCCTTCGCGTTCCTGTTCCCGAACTTACCGGCGAACGAAGGCAAGAACTGGTCAAGACCGCAGGCGGTATGGCCGAAGAAGGCCGTGTTCGCATTCGTCAGGCACGCCGCGATGCACTCGACCTCCTAAAAGCAGCAAAGAACGACGATGGTCTGCCCGAAGACGACTTCAAGCGCTACGAAAAAGATGTGCAGAAAGCACACGATGACTACATCGCGGAAATCAACAATCACTTCTCAAACAAGGAAGCGGATCTCAAGAAGGTCTAATTCGGAAGACAGATATTCGAGAACAGAGGGCAGCACCTAACTTCCGGCTTCTGATTTCTGACCACTGAAAAAATGTCTCCCCTCTCTCAGGCCAAGCGCATCGTGATCAAGCTCGGGACGGGCGTACTTACGTCCGGCATCGGCAACTTGGATACAGAGCGGATCTCAAACCTCTGCGCTCAGGTCAAGGCACTACGCGAACACGGAATCGAGATCATACTTGTAAGTTCAGGCTCCGTCGGGCTCGGCATGGGTAAGCTCGGGCTCGAGAAACGACCCAAGGATCTGGCCTCCCTGCAAGCCTGCGCCGCGATTGGGCAAAGCATTCTCATTAATACCTGGCAGCAGTGTTTTGATCCGCACGAACTCACCGTCGCACAAATCCTACTCACTCGGGAGGACCTGCGCGCGAAGCATCGACACAATGCGGTCTTTGAAACAGTCGAACGTTTGCTTGCGAACAATACCATACCGATCGTCAACGAGAACGATACGGTTAGCGCAACGGAGATCAAATTCGGCGACAACGACACCCTCTCGGCGCTTGTCGCTAGTGTCACAAATGCTGATCTGCTCTTTATCCTTTCCAACATCCCCGGACTCATCGACATGCAGGGCTCCGGTGAAGTGGTACCTGTTGTGGAAACGATCACTCCCGAGATCGAGGCGATGGCTCAAGGCACGCAGCAGGAAACCTCGGTCGGCGGCATGGTCAGCAAACTGTCCGCCGCAAAGATCGCACAGCGCGCTGGCTGCGGTGTCATCATCGGTAGCGGCAAGGACGCGTCACTTTTTGATCAACTACTTAAAGGCCACTCCGTGGGCACCTACTTTGTAGCCAAGGATATTCCGGTGAAGTCCTACAAGCGCTGGATCGCGATACAGGACCGCTTCAAGGGAAGCGTCATGGTGGACCCGGGCGCATTTGACGCGCTCCAGAATGGGAGCAGTCTGCTCGCCAAAGGCATTGTCAGCCACGCAGGTTATTTCGAGATGGAAGACATGATTGAGGTGCTCTCTCCCGAAGGTGAAGTCATCGGGCAAGGCATGGCCGCATGCAGCAGCGAAGACCTTACAGCTGGAGATCCATCGGATGATAAAGAAAGTCGCATCGTCCTGCACCGTTCGAAACTGGTGCTACTGTAGCCATTCTTACCAACTCACCCGCAAGCCATCATAAGCGAGATGGACGTTGTCCGGCAGTGTGGCCTCCGTCTCGTCGTGATCGACCATATAGGTCATATGAGTCAGAAACGATATCGGGGCCCTCATCTCCTCCGCTGTCTTGGCAGCCTCCTCAATCGTCATGTGCGATGGATGTGGGTTCGGACGGAGACCATCCAAAACGACGACATCGGAATCTTCAGCAATCAGGCGTGCCTCCTCCCCGACATCTTTACAGTCCGTATAGTAGGTAAGCTGTTTTCCCGTTTCCGCCTCGGTAAACACAAGTCCCAAAACTTGGAGCGTACCATGGGGTAAGGCAACCGACTCCACTGTGCCACCGGGCAGCTCGAGCGCCTTTGGCATTTCATGCAACTGGAACGCTGGGTAGCCCTTAACCAGGGGTTTATCGAGAATCGCATAAGGAAAAATACTTCGTATCCTCTCGAGCCCCTCGGAGTTGCTATATACCGGCAAAGCAGTTGCCCCATTTAAATCGCAAAAACGGCGCAAGTCATCCATTCCAAGAATGTGATCCGCGTGTCCGTGAGTCAGGATAAAGGTGTCGATCTGTTCAACCCCGTTCTGGATGCACTGCATTCGAAATTCAGGCGCCGCATCGACCTGTATATGATGCCCGCCCATCTCTACATGGATAGATGCACGCGTTCTCCAATTCTTCGGGTTCTGTAGATCACAGCCCTCGCCTTCCGGTTGCGCAATCATCGGCACCCCCTGTGAGGTGCCTGTTCCTAAAAATATAACTTCCATCACATATCGGGATGAACCCTTGGGAGGATGGACGCAAATCATCTCCTTTAATTTCTAAGGATGCCTCCAGTTTATACCCACTTTGAGAAATTCTCCGTGTGCCACACGAAGTCGTTAGAGCCTATTGCTCTAGCTACCGCTCGCGGTAGAAGGAATGGACTGAAGGCAGAACCCTAATAGCCTCTCTCCGAGAGATCACGGATCGTATTCTTCAGAGCGTCATCCATCTCAACCGAGGGCCGATAGCCGATATCTCTGGTCGCTTCATCGATACGAAAATAGTGATCCTTTGCGAGCTCAACTGCGACGAAGCGTGTGATCGGAGGCTCCCCTGCTTTAGCGAGCAGTTTCCATATTACTTCCGCAATGGCACCTACTGAGTAAGCGACACCAAGTGGGATGCGCTTCAAGAGTGGTGGTTGCCCAAGACCCTCCAAGACTTGGTTCAACCACGACCAGAGACAGACCGGTTCCCCCTGCGAGATGAAATAAGCCTTCCCGGAACAGCTCGCAGCATCCTCACTTAAAGCGTCGAAGGCGTTCAAATGGGCCTGAGCCACGTCCTCGACGTAGGAGACATCCACCCGGTTCTCTCCCGAACCGACAATCTTCAGGCGCCCCGCTTTCACACTTTCGATCACCCTTGGTAGTAAATGAGGATCGCCGGGACCGAAAATCAAATGGGGGCGTAGCGCAACCACCTTGAGCCATTCTGAATTCGCCGAGAGCGCCTCTTGTTCCGCGATCGCTTTCGTATGGGCATAGTGGCATAGCCACTTCCGGCCATAGGGCATCTCGGAACCACCACCCCGGATCGACTCCCCATTAAAGACCACACTCGGTGTACTGGTATACACAAGCCGACCAATCCCTTCGGATTGGCAGGCCTCGACCACGTTGCGTGTGCCGACCACATTCGGCTGGTAGAAACGATTCCAATCACCCCAAACGCCTGCCTTCGCAGCGACATGAAAAACCGCATCCACTCCAGAGCAGGCTAGCCGAACATCCTCCGCGCTCACCAAATCCCCGCAAATAACCTCCACACCTTTGGCCTTCAGGGCCGGTTGCGGCGACCGTCCGAATGAGCGCACACTGTAGCCACGAGCAAGCAGGAGATCGACCACGTAGGACCCCACAAAGCCGCCGCCTCCTGTGACTAAAATCTTCATCCAGAAAGCCTACTTAAAGGCATATTTACGCGCAAGGGACAAGCGATGAATCTTTGCGTTGTGGCGCACATCGACAGGAAAAGATGCCTCGAAGAAAAAATGAACGATCGAGGCTGTCAGCGGATTCCCCTGTGCCAATTCTCGCAACGATTCGATAAACTCATTCTTCCTGCCCACGGTCTGCGGGAAGTTTCCGGCTTCAGGCTCAATCACTATTCCAGGGAGCCCCCCGCCCAAATCAATCAAAGCCGATCGGTAGACCTTTGGATGCTGATTGAAAATTGCTTCGCAACAATCGGTATACATCGGGCCCTTACGAGACAGGACACGCTCTACCTTACGGCCGCAAAACCAGAGGCGCCCCGCCCTATCCAGCCAGCCCATGTCTCCCATCCTGTGCCAGTGAAAGGAAGCATCCGCTATCTTGGAATATGCATCAGCTTCGGGCAGTTGATCGTAGCCCTGTGTCACGGAGGAGCCTTGTACAATGATCTCACCAATCTCACCCGTGGTTAAATCGACCGCATGGTCGATCTGTTTGATGGCTCCATCGACCGGCTGTATTATGCGAACCGATATACCGGGGAGGGGCTCGCCGACGCAGGTGCCCTCGCCTTTTTGTGTGCGAATCGCCGTATCCTCCAGCACCTCTGTTGCGGAAATCGAACTAACGGGCAGTGCCTCGGTCGCCCCATAAGGCGTATGAATTTCTCCATTCGGGATGATCGCACGCATCCGCTCCATCAACACCGGAGGCACCGGCGCTCCCGCCATCAAAATACGACGTATTGTCGGCAATTGGATCGAGTGCGCCTCGCAATGGCGCAGGATCTTGGTCCACAGCGCGGGGGAGCCAAAGCTATTACTAACCGCATTCTGCTGAATCGACCGCACGATTTTTTCGGGATCGACCGTCGCGGGACGGCTTGGATTCATTTCCGGAACGATGGTGCACATACCAAGCGCCGGATTAAACAGTGCAAATACAGGCAGCATAGGGAGATCCACTTCCCCTGGTTGAATGCCATATTGTCGACGTATCGCATCCACCTGCGCAAGGAACATGCCATGGTTGTAACAGACTCCTTTCGCAGGCCCTGTCGATCCGGAGGTAAAGAGAATCGCTGCCAGCTCATCTTCGTTTGAATCCACGACGGGGAACGCACCCTTCTCCACGAAGGCCTTGATCTTACTTTCAAAATGCCGACCAATCCCGAGACGGATATCCACCCCACGGAAGCTCGGCCGGAAAAGTCGCCCGATCCAAATGGCCGCAGGAATCCCCACCAGGGCCTCTGGCTTCGAGTGCCGCACACAGCGCAGGAATTTGTTCAAGCCCATACCGGGATCTATCACAATGGGTACCGCGCCGATCTTAAAGAGCGCAAAAACAATACGGATCAGATCGAGACCAGGTTTCACCATCAGTAGCACCCTGGTCCCTCGGCCAATACCTTTCACAGACAAATAATGGGCGGCAGCTGACGCCTCAGCTTCCAACTCGAAGAAGGTTCGCTCAGCATAGCGAATCGAACCATCGGAAGTTTTCCCAACAGGCGCACGAACGGCCGGTGCGGAAGGTTGTATCTCCGCCTGTTCGGCGAGGAATTGTGCGACATTGAATGGCATAAATTGAGAATATTAGATGTAGAGTATTCGCTGCCAACGGCTAGCGCAATCTTGGTCGCAGGCATCCAAATCTTGACGCACCGAGATGCTCACTGTGCCATGGATGAATGACGCCACCGATCGCAGTTATTGATGTCGGCAGCAACTCGATCAAGTTGCTGGTCGCGCGAGCGGGAGAGGTCAAAGGTAGTCTCGAAACGCTATTTACGGAGACAATCGAAACTCGGATTAGCGCAGGGATCAGCCATGAACTACCAAGCCTGAGTGACGAGGCCATTCTCGCCGGAACCGAAACCATCGCTGAACTTCAACGAATGGCCGGAAACTTTCAGCCGGGGCAGATCGCCGTCGTCGCCACTAGTGCGGTGCGTGATGCCTTGAACGGCAGGGACTTCACTCAGTCGGTCCTCGATACGACGGGACTGCAAATTAGGGTTCTCAGCGGCGAAGAGGAGGCGATCCTTATTGGAAGAGGCCTTAGTTGCGACCCGGCCATTGCTGGCATGAAACGCTTTATCCAAACCGATATCGGTGGCGGCAGCCTAGAACTCATCCGCTTCGAAGATGGCGAGATCACCAAAGCACTTTCTCTCCAACTCGGAGCTGTCCGCATAAGCGAGAGATTCATTAAAGAACGTGAAGGACCGCTCTGCGCCGAAACCGAAGCCGCAATACGGGAACATGTGCGCCAAGCTCTGAGCGAGTGCGAATTCGACTTTTTCCCACACTCACTCCCATTGGTCGCGACCGGGGGAGCTTACACCGTGAGTCGGGCGGTTCTCGCCGCGAAGGCTTATTCCGATATGGGGCACTCTTCAGCGAGATTGGAACGTAAAACCCTTGACTGCTTGAAAAAGCAACTCGCCAGCCTCCCCCTCCACGAAAGACTGGCCACCCCGCACTTACCTGCGGCTCGAGCCGATATCCTGCCGACCGCACTCATCACTATCGATACGCTACTGGACTACGCCGAGCGCGACCACTTAACCCATTCATTCTATAATCTTCGCTACGGCATGGCCGCGAAATTACTGACTGCCTAAACCAAACGGTTCGAATAGACATAAAAAAGGTAGTGGCGATCGTCCCGTTCATCATAGAAATGTAACTAGCTCTATCGAATGGCGCCTAGGAACACGCGCCGCTACCTGCCTCACAAATTTCCTAATGGCTAAACTCTACTTCTACTATTCCGCAATGAATGCGGGCAAGAGCACCGTGCTCCTCCAATCGAGCCACAACTATCAGGAGCGCGGGATGAAAACGCTTCTGCTCACACCCACCATCGATCAGAGGGGCGGCGTCGGCAAGATCGCTTCAAGAATTGGGTTGGCAAAGAACGCACATCCATTCAGTGCGACGGATGACCTCTTTTCTACTAGTTACCAAGTTCATACAAGGGACCCGATCGCCTGTGTGCTGATTGATGAGGCTCAGTTTCTCACGGAGATTCAGGTCCGTCAGCTTAGCCGGGTCGCCGACGAAATCGGCATCCCTGTTCTCTGCTATGGACTACGCACCGACTTCCTGGGCAACCTATTTCCGGGAAGTGCCGCCCTACTCGGTTGGGCAGATAATCTCATCGAACTGAAGACCATCTGCCAATGCAGCCGCAAGGCGACCATGAACCTGCGTACGGACGAAAACGGTAACCCGATCAAGGAAGGCGATCAGGTCGATATAGGCGGGAACGAACGCTATGTGGCTATGTGCAGAAAGTGCTTCGTCGAGGCGATGGATGGCGGCAAAGCCACTGAGTGAATGCAAAGGTGAGAAACTAAAAAGTAACCTTCCCACATTCACACATTCCCACTTTCATACCTCGAGAATGAACCAATACGAACTCATCGACAGCGGACATGGGCGCAAACTAGAGCGCTTTGGTAAGGTCACACTGGATCGGCCCTGCGCGCAAGCGGTCTGGAACCCTAGCCGCCCGAAACTCTGGAAGGAAGCGGACGCCTTTTTCACCCGTAAGCAAGGTCTTGAGTGGCGTGGACGGGAGCGCCTGCCCGAATCGTGGGTTACCGAAGTGAACAGCGTGAAGATGAAACTCTCCACCACTGACTTCGGGCATCTGGGCGTTTTTCCGGAAACCCGCTCTATGTGGGAATGGATCCGCGAAACCATCGCTAAGAATTCCAAACAGAAAAAAGAGCCTCTAAGTTTCCTCAACCTCTTTGCTTATTCGGGCGGCGCAACACTAGCGGCCGCACAAGGCGGGGCCCACTGCTGTCATGTCGATGCATCCAAAGGTATGGTGCAGTGGGCACGAGAAAACGCGGCGCTCAATAATTTAGCAGACCATCCAATCCGCTGGATCGTCGACGATGTGAACAAATTTCTCACTCGTGAGATTCGCCGTGGGCGACGTTATGATGCCATTCTTCTGGACCCCCCTTCGTTCGGGCGAGGCAAAGGCGGCGAACTCTATAAAATTGAACAAGCGCTGCTAGAGACCCTCCATCTTGTGAAAGGCGTTCTCAGTGAACACCCCTGCTTCGTCTATCTAACCAGTCATACCCCAGGGTTTACCCCCATTGTGCTGAAGAATTTAATGCAGCAGCTTCTTAGCCATGGCCGCGTTGATTGCGGCGAGATGCTCCTCACTGGCACGGGCAGCACCTTCGCAGTACCCAGTGGCACCTGGGCACGGTGGGAAGCGTAAACGTTCGTGGCCTAGAGCACATTGCATCTACTTAGAACTTCTGGTGAGAGCCGTTTCAATGCCTCTTATTTTTCCTTACTTTGACGAGGAACCAAAAAAAACCCGTCGCAATCAACGGGCTTTAGTGAAAGGGATCTAGGAAACACTTAGGCGTCCTTCTTTTCTTCCTCAGCGGGAGCTTCGTCGGTTGCCTCTTCTTCCTTGGCACTTTCGGCAGGAGCTTCTTCCTTAGCCTCTTCTTCAGACGGGGCTTCCTTTTCGGCTTCCTCTTCGGCTTCCTCCTTTGCGGCTACTTTTTTAGCGGCCTTCTTCTTAGCGGCCTTCTTCTTAGGCTTTTTGGCGTAACCCTCGTCATTGCCATCGATCAATTCGATGAGCGCCATTTCGGCAGCATCACCAACACGCTGGCCGAGCTTGTAAATACGAGTGTAACCACCACTGCGGTCAATAAACTCTGAAACAAGCTCATCGAAGAGTTTGCTTACGGCGGCCTTATCGCGGACACGAGCAATCGCTAGGCGACGAAAATGGAGCTTACGAGCTGCGTCGTTCGCTTTCTCTGCCTTCTTCGCAAGCGTGATGACCTTTTCGATAAATGGGCGCAGTGCCTTGGCCTTGGCCAGTGTCGTCTCAATACGACCGTGCTGAATGAGTGCGACCGTGAGGTTGCCCATCATTGCCGAACGATGCGGACCGGAAACGCCGAGTTTGTGTTTTCTCTTGTTGTGACGCATTGTCTAAATGTCTTTCTGCTAAAGGGGAGGGATTAAAGATCGCTGCCCTTTTCGAGGAGGCGTTCATCGATTTTCATACCCAGGGATAGACCGAGTTGTTCGAGCTTGTCCTTGATCTCGTTGAGCGACTTTTTACCAAAGTTACGGTATTTAAGCATTTCCTGCTCGGACTTCATCGCAAGTTCACCGACAGTGGTAATGTTTGCGTTATTCAGGCAGTTCGCGGCGCGGACCGATAGTTCGATCTCATTAACGCTCATGTTAAGAAGCTTGCGTAGGCGGTTTTGCTCCTCGCTGATCTCCTTGCTTTCGCTTTCGAACTCGATGTCTTCCTGGGAAACTTCATCGAATACATCGAGATGGTGTTTAAGGATGGCAGCACTTTGCTTAAGTGCGTCGTCTGGTGTAATGCGACCGTCGGTCGTGACTTCAAGGATTAGCTTGTCGTAGTCCATGGACTGACCGACACGCGTGTTCTCGACGGAGTACTTGACGAGACGAACCGGACTGAAAAGTGAATCGATAGGAATCACACCAATTGGCTGATCGGTCTTCTTGTTGTCTTCACCGGTGCAGTAACCGCGACCCACCTTCACCTCAAGCTCAGCGAGAAAACGCTGCTTCTTGTCGAGTGTGCAGATGACTTGCTTCGGGTTAATCACTTTATAGTTAGCATCTTCCTGGATGTCAGCCGCTGTGACAACACCATCCCGATTGACATCGATTAAGAGCGTAGCCGACTCGCGGGACTCGGAAACGAGAAGTATCTTCTTAAGGTTGAGGACGATGTCAGTCACGTCTTCTACAATACCGTCAATACTCTGGAATTCATGCTGCACACCATCGATCTTGATCGAGGTGATCGCAGCGCCCTCAATCGAGCTAAGAAGCACACGACGGAGGGAGTTTCCGATTGTATGACCGTAACCGGTCTCGAACGGTTCAGCAGTGAAGGTGGCGAAGGTGTCTGTTGCGGAGTCGTCGATCTTGGACAGACGATTTGGAAGTTCGAATTTTCCTAAGCGCTTTGGCATAATGGGCTTTTCTCTGGCGGGTTACTAGTAAGTTGGAGAAACGATGATACGAAGAATGAAACTGGCTAGCGGTTAGGGCTAGCGGCTATAGTATTCAACGATCAGTTGAACGTTAATCGACTCTTCGGTTTCCTCATTGGAGGGAAGGCGATTGACGGTGGCCTTGAGAGCGTCGGCGTTGAGCGTGAGCCACTCGGGAACCGTGCGCGCCTGGCTTTCTTCCATGCAGCGGGTAGCCAGCTGACGAGAGGAGGTTCGCTCACGCACTTCAATTTCATCGCCTTCTTTAACCACGAAACTGGCGATGTCGGTTTTCTTGCCATTGACCACGATGTGTCCATGACTCACGAACTGACGAGCCGCCGCGCGAGACTTAGCAAAGCCCAGGCGGTAGATGACGCTGTCGAGGCGGCGTTCCAGCATTTGAAGGAAAATCTCACCGGTAACACCACGGGTGTTTTTGGCTTTTTCGAAAGTGAGGCGAAATTGCTTCTCGGTCATGCCATACATGAAACGAAGCTTTTGCTTTTCATTGAGACCGATTGCGTAATCGCTCAATTTACGGCGCAGACGGGGACCGTGCTGACCGGGAGGGTGTGGTTTACGCTCATAAGCCTTGGTCGGGGCGAAGATCGCCTGACCAAAACGGCGGTTGATGCGAGTTGTGGGGCCTGTGTAACGAGCCATGGTGTTCTTATCCTTTTACTGCTAACTAATATTGAATGTGTCCGTGTGGCAGAAACACACTAGACACGACGACGTTTTGGCGCCCGGCATCCATTATGCGGTACCGGAGTCACATCAATGATTTCAGTGACGATCATGCCAAGAGATTGGAGCGCGCGAACAGCCGAGTCCCGACCCATACCAGGGCCGTTGAGCTTGACCACGACTTCTTTCATCCCGTGAGACATCGCCACGCGACCAGCGTCCTGGGTGACGACTTGGGCGGCATAGGCGGTGGACTTACGAGAACCCCGGAAATTGCACTTACCGGCGCTCGACCAAGAAATGACGTTACCACGCGGATCTGTGAAAGTGACCTTGGTATTATTGAAGGTAGCAAGCACGTTCACGATACCGGAAGTGATATTCTTACTTCCCTTCGCGCGACGGATCTTAACACCGTCAAGATCGCTCTTCAGGAGATCTTCAGCAGTAACTTCCTTCTTCTTTTCAGGCTCGGCAACTTCAGCAGTCGTCGTGGCTTCTTCAGCGACAACGGCTACTTTTTCTTCTTCGGCAGCGGACTTTGTTTCTTCTTCGCTCATGGGAAATTCCTTCTAAAAATTACTTACGCACGGGCTTAATAGCACCCTTGCGCGTACGGGCATTGGTTTTTGTGCGTTGGCCACGAACCGGGAGGCCACGCATATGGCGCATGCCGCGGACGCTGCGAATCGCAGAAAGACGCTTTAGGTTGGCGGTGCGCTCACGGCGAAGGTCGCCTTCTACAACATACTGTTTTTCCGCGACAATAGAAGCGAGCTGGTTGACCTCTTCTTCACTGAGATCACCGGCGCGACGATCCGGATCAAAACCGGACTCGCTGACAATCAGCTTAGCGCGTGTTGGCCCAATGCCATAAATGTAGCGTAGAGAATACTCTAGCTTCTTGTTGGCAGGAATGTCGACTCCGAGGATACGTGGCATAATTAAATGATGGTTTGACCCGCTGGATTACGGGAAAAGTGGTGGAAAATAGCAGTTTAGCTTGGTTTGAAAAGTTATTTTTTGGGAATTGTTAAAATTTCCGGGTCCCCGTTGGTAACGAGGACGGTGTGCTCAAAATGAGCAGAATTTTTACGATCCTTGGTCACCGCGGTCCAACCATCGTCGAGCATATCGACTTTGCCGGTCCCGAGGTTGATCATCGGCTCGATTGCGAGGCACATGCCAGGTTTGAGCAAGGCTCCACTGCCTCGACGCCCACAATTAGGTATTTGAGGGGGCTCATGCATGGATTTGCCGACTCCATGTCCGACGAAATCCCGAACGATGCCGTAGTTGTGGCGCTTAATGAATCGCTCCACGGCATTGGAGATGTCCCCAACTCGATTCCCGGCACGGGCGAAACTGATCGCGTAATTCAGAGATTCCCTGGTTGCTTCGATGAGAGCGGCATTTTTCTCGGCCACTGGTTCAATCAATACGGTTTGTGCGTTGTCACCAATAAATCCGCGATAGTTGACCACCACATCGATAGAGACGACATCACCGGGTTGAATGCTACGGCGCAGCGTGCCGATTCCATGGACGATCTCTTCGTTTATAGAGAGACAGGTGTAAGCCGGAAAGACGTTATTACCTGAGCGGTAGTTGTAGCAGGCGCTTTCAGCCCCTAATTCTTCAATGGCTTTTCGTCCGAGTTGGTCCAGATCGTAAGTAGTCATCCCCGCCTCAACCGCATCAACAAGCCGTTTAAGTACGGTAGCTGCGATTTGGCATGCTTCGCGAATCGATTGAATTTCATCGTCTGAGCGAATATACTTCATCGGGCATCGAAGCGAGGAGATGGATCAAAGAACAGATTGAAAACGAAGAGATGTCTAAAAGAAGAGAGCTCTTCGGAAAGGGTCACTTACAGAGCGCCTTAACCTCCGAAGGTGTTCATCGCCCAGGAAATAACCCCAAGGACGAAGAGCGCGATCGCTATAAAGAGAAGCGGGCGCCAGACATTCCAGAAATCCTGTAGCCCGGCGGTGTCGACGAGCTGCTTATTACGGGCAGCAGAGCGTCCACGAATCTTGCCCTTCTTAAGGAAGCCGTCGTAGTGGCGCTGGAGAAGATAGGTCTCAATCTGGCGCATGGTGTCAAGAAGCACACCCACGGTGATCAACATTCCGGTGCCACCAAAGAAAAGGGCGACACTAAAAGGCACGTTATAATTAAAGAGAAGAAAGTCGGGGAATACCGCTATGATCGTTAGAGAGATCGCCCCAAACAGCGTCAAGCGGGTCATGATGTGATCAAGAAACTTGGCAGTCGGTTCACCAGGACGCACGCCGGGAATGTAACCGCCATTTTTCTTCAGATCATCCGCAATTTGAATAGGCTTAAACATCATGGAGACCCAAAAGTAGGAGAAGACCAGGATGAGAAGGCCAAAAATAATGTAGTAAGCCGGCTGGCCTTGCGCGATTGAATCAGCAAAATCGTTGAAGAAACGCATCCCTGTGGCACTACCAAGGTAGGCCAGAATCTGCGCAGGAAACATGAGAATCGCACTACCGAAGATAACTGGCATCACCCCGGCGTAGTTCACCTTCAGCGGAAGGAAGGAGCTCTGGCCGCCGTAGACTTTGCGTCCGACTACCCGCTTCGCATATTGAACCGGAATCTTGCGCTGAGCCTGAGTAATGGCAACCAGTGCAGCAGTCACGGCGAAAAGGAGCGCCAGCATCAGCACACCTTCCGGCACACCGAGTGAGGCACCTTCCGAACCAACGGGGGCGACAAACATTTGATAAGTCGCAACAACCGCGCCCGGGAGACCGGAAATAATGCTAATGGTAATCAGCAGCGAGATCCCGTTACCAATGCCCTTCTGGGTGATTTGTTCTCCGAGCCAAACCATAATCATGGTGCCCGCAGTCAGGAAAACCGTGCCTGTAACGAGGAAGGGAAGCTGTGCAGCAATCACGATCTGGCCATACTCAGCCGGGTTAAATCCCTGACCGATCAGGCTGGCCGGATTAGTCGAAAGCGCGACCAAAAGGAGCAGACCTTGAATAACGCAAATACCGAGCGTGAGATAGCGCGTGTATTGGTTGATCTTTTGACGGCCGACATCCCCTTCTTGTTGAAGGCGAGCAATCGACGGAAAAACAGCACCCACGAGCTGCATGATAATCGACGCACTGATATAGGGCATGATACCCAGGGCGAAGACGGCACCATTGAGTAGCGCGCCCCCCGTGAACATGTTAAACATGCCGACCAGTCCGCCGCCGGCACTTGCCTCATCTGCAAAGAACTCCTGGATCGGTCCGACATTCATTCCCGGAAGAGGAATGTTCGCGCCGACACGAGCAATGAACAACAGAGCCAGCGTAAAGAAGATCTTCTGGCGAAGTTCAGGAATCTTCAGAGAATTCGTAAAAGCAGATAGCATAAGTAATTGGGTCCTTCACCCGAGCCCGGGGGAGAATCTATTTACGCGTCTTCTTTTTCCTCAGTTGCCTCGACAGCTTCTTCGATCTTACCGCCAGCAGCTTCGATCTTGCTCTTGGCAGAGGCAGAGACTTTGCAGACGTTGACTGTATAGGCCTGGGAAACCTCACCTTCGCCGAGAAGCTTAACGCCCTCGTCGTTGTCGCGGATAAGCCCCGCTGCGACGAGAGACTCGCGATCGACGGTATTCCCATCGAGCTTCTCAAGATCGCCAACGTTCACGAGTTGGAAAGTGCTCTTGAAGTTCTTGTTGTTAAAACCACGGCGCGGAAGCTTACGATAAAGCGGCATTTGACCGCCCTCAAAGCCAATACGGATACCGCCGCCGGAACGAGCCTTCTGGCCCTTGTGCCCCTTGCCGGAAGTCTTGCCGTGGCCACTGCCCTCACCACGCCCAAGGCGCTTGGTGGGGTGCGTGGCACCTTTGATGGTTGGAATATTTTCGAGATTCATGTGACTGGATCCTTATGCTTCTGCGGCGACTTCGCCGAAACGGATATTTTGAATTTCCTGGTTGGAACGAAGTTGAAGGAGCGCGTCCATCGTGGCGTTCACCATTGCGAGGTGGTTATTCGAACCGAGAGACTTCGAGAGGATGTTCTTGATACCAACGGACTCGAGAACCGCACGGCAACCGCCACCGGCGATCACGCCGGTTCCGTCCGATGCCGGGCGCAGGAGAACCTTACCACCATCCGCCTCACCGAGAACGTGATGCGGAATTGTGTCACCACGAAGTTTGATCGTAACGAGATTCTTCTTGGCCTGCTCAGTGCCCTTGCGAATACACTCGGGAACTTCCTTTGCCTTCCCGTATCCGACGCCGACTTCACCCTTTTGGTTGCCGACAACGACAAGCGCAGCGAAGCTAAAACGACGACCACCCTTCACCACTTTGGCGCAGCGGTTAATGTGGACAACCTTTTCGACGAACTCGGGAGCTTCCTCGTTTTCGTCAGCTTGAGAAAATGATCTGTTTTTTTGGCTCATATGGTGATCCTTAGAATTGGAGGCCGCCTTCACGGGCCGCTTCAGCGAATGATTTGACACAACCGTGGTAGCGACGGCCGGCACGATCAAAGACAACGGCCTCAACACCGGCATCCTTGGCCTTTTGGGCGATAATTTTGCCGAGTTCGACAGCACCTTCAGTATTGGCCTTAACCGAGGCATCCTTACCACCAACGGAGGAAGCGTAGGCCACCGTGTGACCGGCTACGTCGTCGATGCATTGTGCGTAGATGTGCTTGTTGGAGAAATGCACAGCCAGTCGAGGACGCACTGCAGTGCCCTTGACCTTCTTGCGGATGCGATAGCGACGCTTCTGTGCGAGAGAATTTTTCTTCTGGAGTTTCATGATATACCCTCTGATGAAATTAAGCGGACTTCTTACCTTCCTTACGGCGGACATATTGACCGAGGATATGGACCCCCTTGCCCTTATATGGCTCAGCTGGGAAGTAGGAGTAGATCGTCGCGGTGATCTCGCCGACCATTTGCTTGTCAGCACCGGAGACAGAGAGCTTTGTGTTCTCAGCCACGGTCACGGTGATACCCTCGGGGATCTTCACCTCAACCGGGTGCGAATAACCAAGTGCGAGGTCGAGCACGTCGCCCTTAAGCGCCGCACGGAAACCGACACCCTTGATCTCGAGTTTCTTTTCATAACCGTCGACGACGCCGATCACCATATTATTGATGATGGAGCGCACAGTACCATACATCGCGCGGGCGTGGCGGCTGCTGTCTGCGGGAGACACCTTGATTTCGCCGTCAGCCAGCTCGATCTTAACCGAACTGTCGAAAGTTTGTTCAAGTTTACCCTTGGGGCCTTCAGCGCGGACAGTCTGACCGTCAACGGTGACGTTTGCCTTATCAAGGACGGGAATGGGAAGTTTACCAATTCTGCTCATCGTAGTGGCCTTTCAATTACCAGACTTTGCAGACGAGCTCACCGCCGACACCTGCTTCACGGGCATCGCGGGCGCGCATCACGCCTTTGGAAGTAGTGAGGATTGCCACACCCATACCGCCAAGAACGCGGGGGATGTCTTTGCAACCGTAGTAGAGTCGGCGGCCAGGCGTGCTGTGACGCTCGATCCCAGTAATCGCGGGTGTCTTACCCGCGAATTTCAAGGCAAGCGTGAGGGTCTTAAACCCCTTCTCGTCCTGACCTTCGCTAAAGTCGTTAATATAACCCTCATCCTTGAGAATCGCAGCGATCGCGGCGCGCATCTTGGAGTGCTGCGTGGTGCAGGACTCTTTACGAGCGGAGCTGGCGTTGCGTATGATGGTGAGGAAATCGCCGATTGTGTCGTGAACTGCCATAGTATTTAAACTGCTGGGTTTTCGTTATTTTGGAGGAGTCAGGATTCGGGATTCGGAATGATCAATTCGAATGACGAAGCCCTGCCTCCTGTAAATTGTATCTGATTAAAAAAGATTCTCTCTTCTGTTTTCTGACTTCTGTCTCCTGAAAAGTCTCCTACCAGGAGGACTTCGTCACACCGGGAATCTTGCCTTGAGTCGCCAGTTCGCGGAAGGTGATACGGGATAGACCGAACTTACGGATGAATGCGCGGGGACGACCTGTGACGGAGCAACGGTTGCGAGCACGGATCGGCGAACTGTTCTTAGGAAGCTTGGTGAGCTTGGACTGCGCTTTGTAGAAGTCCTCGTCAGAGGTTTCAGGGTTTGCCAGGATCGCCTTGAGCTCGTTACGCTTGGCTGCGTATTTCGCGATCATGCGCTCGCGCTTCAAGTTACGTTGGATTGCTGATTTTTTAGCCATAGGTATTCGTCTAAAGGTTATGCATTTGCTTCAGCGGATTCTGCAGGCTCACCGCTGGCGGCATCCGCTTCTTCGGCAGCGACTTCAGAGCTGCTCTTACGGAAGGGCACACCGAAGAGCTTGAGAAGCTCTCGGCCTTCTTCGTCGGTAGAAGCACTGGTGTTGATACAAATATCCATACCAATTTGCGCACTTGTGCCCTCGGCACTCACTTCCGGGAAGATGGTATGGTCGCTGACACCAAGCGTATAGTTCCCCTGACCGTCAAAACGGGTCGGAACTCCACGGAAGTCACGGATACAGGGAAGCGCGATATTAATCAGGCGGACCAGGAAATCATACATGGCGGCACCACGAAGGGTTACCTTGGCACCGATCGGCTGGCCTTCACGAAGTTTGAAGTTCGAGATGGAGAGCTTTGCCTTAGTGGTCACCGGACGTTGCCCGGAAATCTTACCGAGCTCATCGTTAACATACTGTACGTGATTCTTATCCGCAGTAGCGGCGAAGCCGGAGTTGATGACGATCTTCTTGATCGCAGGCACCTGATGCGGGTTCTTGTAACCGAACTTCTTCATGAGTTCGGGGACAACCTTCTCAGCGTAGTGTTTTTGTAGAATTGACTGTGACATCTTTTGTATAAGGCGGATTTCCAACCCGACCTGTTAGTGGTGAATGATGTTTTTGAAAAGCTGCGAGACAGTGGCTCAGATCTAAACCTTGGCAAGCGCCTTATTTGGCTTTGGCGTCATACTTTTCAGCGAGCATGACATTTGAATAATGAATGGGAGCTTCACGCTCAACAGAACCGCCCTCGGGGTTTTCCTGAGTCTTGCGCTCATATTTAGTGATAAGGTTGACGCCTTCGACGAGGATCTTCTCAGGGGCTTTCACCTCGAGAACCTTCCCGCGCTTGCCCTTATGGGCGCCGGAGATGACGACGACTTCCTGTTCGCGTTTGATTGCTTTGCCCATAATTACAGAACCTCCGGTGCGAGAGAGATAATTTTCATGTATTTGGCGCGGAGCTCGCGAGCTACCGGCCCAAAGATGCGTGTGCCTTTGGGATTACCGTCGGCGTTGATAATAACGATGGCGTTGTTATCGAAACGAAGGTAGCTGCCATCGCCACGGCGCACAGGCGCCTTGGTGCGGACGACCACACCACGGACAACCTCGCCCTTTTTGACGGAAGCATCGGTCGCGGCTTCCTTCACAGCACAGACCACAACATCACCGACATCGGCACTGTCCTTGTTCTGACCAAGGCGGCGGATCATCTCGGCGGACTTGGCGCCGGTGTTATCCGCTACAAAAACGCGGCTGTTCATCTGAATCATAGCTAAATCTCCCTAATTGGTTTGATAAATGTTTGTCTGCAGTGACCTACTCGTCGCCAAGCTTAGGAGCGACTTCGAGCACCTTGGTAACGCGCCAGCGCTTCAACTTAGAAAGCGGACGTGTTTCCATAATTTCGATTTTATCACCAAGACCACACTCATTCTTTTCGTCGTGTGCGTGCACAACAGTCTTACGCTTAATCTCTTTCTTGTAGAGAGGGTGCGGGACCTTATAGGAGTAGGTGACCTTGATAGTCTTATCGCCGGAGCGGCTGGATACGGTACCGACGAGGACTTTACGAGAATTGCGTGTAGCAGTTTCCATGTGATCTATGGGCTAGAAATTAAGCGTTAGCGGATGCCAACTTCTTTTCCTTAAGGATGGTTTCGAGGCGTGCGATCTGGCGGTTCATTTCCTTGAAGCGATGCGGATGCTCAACCTGACCGGTTTGCTTCTGCATACGGAGGAGGACACGCTCGTCACGTGTATCACGGAGCTGCTTTTCAATTTCGGCTTCGGACATTTCGCGGATATCTTTGGTGTTCATGTGGAATTTCTCCTACGATAGAAAGAGTTAGGCTTCGTCGCGGGAGACGAAACGGCAATGGAACGGTAGCTTGGTGTCGGCGAGACGGAGAGCCTCGCGAGCAGCTGTCTGAGAGCAGCCGGCAACTTCGAAGAGCATGGTGCCGGGCTTGATCACAGCGACCCACCTCTCAACGGAGCCCTTACCCTTACCCATACGGGTTTCGGCAGGTTTCTTGGTTACTGGCTTGTGTGGAAAGACGCGGATCCAGACCTTACCCTTACGCTTAAGGCTACGAGTCATCGCAACACGAGCGGCTTCGATCTGTTGAGAGGTCATGCGACCACGAGTGAGTGACTGGATACCAAATTCACCAAAGGCAAGTGTGTTGCCCTTTTGTGCGGTGCCGTAGATGCGGCCCTTGTGGACCTTGCGGTATTTCGTGCGTGATGGAAGAAGTGCCATGATTCGCTCTGTTTAAATTTTTAAAAATCGAAATTTAGATGGTTTCGTCGTCCGGCAGGCAAATCCAGCACTTCACACCGATAATCCCATAGACGGTGCTCGCTTCGGAAAACCCATAATTGATGTTAGCCCGGAGTGTTTGAAGAGGCACACGACCCTGACGCTGTTGCTCGGTCCGGGCAATATCAGCACCCCCAAGACGTCCGGCACACTGGATGCGGATACCATCGGCGCCCATGGCCATTGTCGTTTGGACAGCGCGCTTCATCGCGCGGCGGAAAGCAATTCGGCGCTCGAGTTGAAGCGCGACGTTTTCTGCGACAAGCTGGGCGGAAAGATCAGGACGCTTAACTTCCTGGATATCGAGCATGACGTCCTTACCGACCTTCTTATTGAGCGTGACTTTAAGCTTGTCCAGCTCGGCGCCTTTACGGCCGATGACGACACCGGGACGTGCTGTGAAAATCTTAACACGGATACGACCAGAGGCACGCTCGATGAAGATGCGCGGCACGGATGCATAGCGCAGTTTCTCGGTAAGCAGGGTGCGAATGGTGTGGTCTTCCTTGATATATTCAGGGAATTGCTCCTTGTTCGCATACCAGCGAGAATCCCAGTCGCGGGTCACTGCAAGGCGGAAGCCGGTTGGATGTACTTTCTGTCCCATAATTTGTAGGTGTCGTTTTAAAGTAGCTCTGAGGCTTATGCCTCGTCGGTGAGGATGATGCGGATATGGCTCGTTGCTTTCTTATATGGGTGTGCGGAACCACGTGCAGCGGGACGAAAGCGCTTGAAAGCGGGGCCCTGCTCGACGGTAGCCGACTCGATCGTGAGCGCGTCCGATGATAGATTATTATTATTTTCCGCATTCGCGATGGCCGACTGGAGAGTCTTGCTCACGAGACGTGCCGACTTGCGCGGGATGAAGCGAAGCACTTCAACCGCCTCGGCGGCGTTGCGACCTTGAATGGCCTTGGTGATCTCGCGCACCTTGCGGGGCGACATACGGGCGTATTTAGTGTAGGCTTGGACCTGCATGAGATTCAGCTGTTTTGAATTGTTTTAATTCGGGCCATGTCGCCCGCTTGGATAATGGAGTCGCCGACCAGTTTTAGGATAAGACCTGCGGCACGGTCGCTGCGTGATTCAATAATAACGAGTTCGCCGATAGAGCGTTGGCCGCGAGAGACACGGCAGACCATACCCCGGCGGATGCCTTGCTCGAGGCCGCCGTCGAGGAGAACGACATCGGCTGCAAGCGTGGGCATAACCTCCGCCACAGGAGCGGCGTTCGGGCTGTAAAGTGACTCTTCAACGAAAGCGGGCTCTTCTCCGTGCACAGCAGCACCGGACAGCATCGCGCCCAAAAGGAGCGTGCCGACAAGCGTGCGAACTGTTTGGAGAAATTGCATAGCGCGTTAGCGAGAGAGGTTATTTACCGGTTGGGTGACCCTTGAAGGTACGAGTCGGGGCGAACTCGCCCAACTTGTGGCCAACCATGTTTTCAGTGACATAGACAGGCAGGAAGCTGCGACCGTTGTGCACGTTGAAGTTGAGGCCGACAAAGTCAGGCGTAATAGTGGAACGGCGCGACCAGGTCTGGATCGGCTTGCGATCGTTGTTGGCCTGCGCGACCTCAACCTTTTTGGCAAGGTGCGGATCGACAAAGAAACCTTTTTTTACGGAACGAGACATAGCTGGTAATTCGGTTTAGCGTTTCTTCAATTGGCGGCCGTTACGACGGACGACGATTTGCGAGTTAGTCGGGTTCGACTTCTTACGGGTTGGGAAGCCCTTGGATAGCTGACCCCAGGGAGATTGCGGGTGACCACCACCGGAAGTGCGGCCTTCACCACCACCCATCGGGTGATCGACAGGATTCATGGCAACACCACGAACACGTGGGCGGCGACCGAGCCAGCGGCTGCGGCCTGCCTTACCAAGGCTCTGGTTTTCATGCTCGGTGTTGCCGACAGTGCCGATGGTGGCACGGCAGCGGGCGTTCAAATAGCGAATCTCACCGGAAGGCATCTTCACGGTCGCGCGCTCACCATCAACAGAAACGAGCTGTGCGGACTGGCCGGCGGAGCGGGCAATCTGGGCACCACGACCCGGGTGTAGCTCAATCGCGTGGATCTTCGTGGCGGGTGGAATCACGGCCAGCGGCATGCAGTATCCGGGGCCGAATTCGACGCGTTCATTCGTGCTGATCAACGTATCGCCCTCCTGGACACCGCGTGGTGCAAGGATATAGCGCTTCTCGCCGTCTACATAAGCAAGCAGGGCTATATTGGCCGAACGATTGGGATCGTATTCAATTGCCTGCACCTTGGCAGGAATGTCGATCTTCTCACGGCGGAAGTCGATGATGCGATAGGCGCGCTTGTGACCACCGCCACGACGGCGGGAGGTGATACGGCCGTAGCAGTTACGGCCTTTTTTGTCGTGCACTTTCTTAGTGAGGCGACGCTCAGGCTTCTTCTTGGAGACTGCCTGCTTGTTTCGTGTGAGGAAACGCTGGCCGGGAGTCAAAGGTCTGGAATCTACGAGTGGCATGGTCTGTGTCCGTTTGGGTCCCTTTGTGCTTAGACGAGTTCGATCTTATCGCCCTCTTTAAGAGTGACGATGGCCTTCTTATGGCCGCCCTTGGTGCCTACCTTGCCGCGACGACTGCGGTCGGCCTTAACCTTGGGCTTTTTGTTAAGAATGTTCACGTTAACCACTTCGACATTGAAGGTCTTGGCGACAGCGCGCGCGACCTCGATGCGATTAGCGGTCGGCGCAACTTCGAAGGTATACTGGTTGAAGTTGGCCGAAAGATTGGCCGCCTTCTCAGTGACGCGGTATTCGAGGAGAATTTTATCTGCGATGATCATGGCTTACCTCTACTTTATTCGGCAGCGCCGTTGGCACGTGCAATGATAGTTTCGATGCCCTTCGCGCTGACGATGATGTGGCGGTAGCGCACAACATCCAGCGTGCTCAAGTCACCCGCTTCGGAGAGAGAGACTCCATCTATATTGCGGGCTGCCAGAGCGGCATTATTTTCAAATTGATCGTCAACAATCAAGACCTTGCCACGCTTCGGAAGAACAGCGGTGAGAACTTGATTGAAAAGCTTCGTCTTGGGTTCCTTAACTTCAAGAGCCTCGATAACGGAGAGACCACCTTCGGTCGCACGCTCGAAAAGTGCGCGCTGGAAGGCGAGGTCCTTCATCTTGCGATTGATCTTCTGAGAGTAATCGCGGGGCTTCGGACCATGAGCCACACCACCATGACGTTGATGGGGAACGCGACGTGTGCCCTGACGAGCCGTGCCACTCCCTTTTTGGCGGAAGAGCTTCTTACCGGAACCGGCCACTTCGGCGCGGGTCTTGGACGAAGCGTTGCCCTGACGAGCATTGGCCTGGTGAGCAAGAACGACTTGACGGAGCGCCGCAACACCCTTGTCACCTTCAAAAGCAGGGAGTGCATACTCCTTCTCGGAGCTGGAGGAACCGTCGGCTGTGTAAACTTTGAGTTTCATCGTGTTATTTCCTTTCCTCGCTCAGTTTATGCCTGGGCCTTTTTGGTTTTGACCGCTGTGCGGACTGTGACGAGGGAGCCACGCGAGCCGGGAACACTCCCCTTGATTAGGATGAGATTCTTCTCCGCGATGACTTTAACAATTTCGAGATTCTGGACTGTGCGACGGGCATCACCCATGTGACCGGGCATCTTCTTACCCTTGATCACGTGACCAGGCCATTGGCACATACCATAAGAACCACCACGGCGGTGGAACATGGAACCGTGAGAGGCAGGACCACCGGCGAAGCCATAGCGCTTGACCACACCTTGAAAGCCGCGCCCCTTTGAGGTCCCGATGACGTCGATCTTCTGACCGGCCTCAAACTTCTCGACCGTAAGAACATCACCCACGTTGACATCAGCATCACCGTTTGTGCGGAACTCCTGAAGCTCAGCCATGGGATCCACACCTGCCTTTTTGAAGTGACCGAGAGCTGCTTTCGAGAGACGGTGCTCCTTTTGAGGGCGAAAACCGATCTGAACGGCGTCATAACCGTCCGTATCAGTGGACTTGATCTGCGTTACCGGGCAGGGTCCTGCTTCAATGACTGTAACCGGCACCAGACGATTGTTTTCGTCGAATACCTGAGTCATTCCTATCTTTTTACCAAGTAGGGCTACGTTCATAATACTAAGTGGCAGGTGGAGCGGAGGCTCCGTTTCCTAGACCTGCATTAGGGAGTTAAAAAAATCTGTGGGATCGCCTCAGTTGGGAAGCGAGCGACGGAAAAAAGAGGGCGCAGCAAGATTCGTCAACCCCTGATTTTCCAAAAAGTGAAATATTTTTCGTACTTTTTCGGATTTTCCAAAAATTCGGCAAAAATCGCCCGAAATCGGCCATTTTAGGCACGAAAAAGCCCGCGGTTCAGTGAATCGCGGGCCTCGGGACTGAGATAACTGGCTCAATTAAGCGGCACGATGACGGGAACGAGCCCCGTTCTTTCCTCTGCCGACGGCCGGACGGGACTGCTCGGGAGCGGGATCGAGGAACTCAACCTTGTAGGCATTCAGCACGATACGGCTTCGTTTCTCCCCCGTATCGGTCTCCCAACTATCCTGTTTGAGCGACCCGGAGATCAAGGCTTTCGAGCCTTTGAATAGATGTTCGGCCAGATGCGGCATATTCCATGCCTCGACGGGCATAAAGACCACCCTTTCGCCCTCATTGCACCCAAGGGTAAACTTGCTGAGGTGTTGTTCCCCGTCTCGGGTCTTGATTTCGCGGGTTTCGATGTCCGCAGTGAGGTTTCCAGTGATGACGGTTTGATTCATGATATTTCCTTTCAGTTACGTGTTATTAGCTTGCTGCGAATGAATCGCATTCAATCGACCACCAGCTGATGACCGACAGCACTACTATGCGACAGTCCCAAAACGGCTGTCAATAAAATAGTGAACACTTGTTTACTATTCGGCGATTGTATATCGCCGTCACCTATGGCCCTACACTCCGATGGGGTGCCAAGTAGTCTTGAACTCGAGGAAGCTGCGGATGGCGTAGATAGACTGGGCCTTCTCACCAACCCAGGAGCGCGTATCCGCCTGCTCCCGGATTTTGACCCGCTTGATACTCTCGGCGGCCAGAACCTCTACCTTGGCCCGGTCCTCTGCGTCCACCGAAAGATCGAGGCCACGAATGTGCTCATGACTGGCAAAGGTCTCCAGCAATTCGGCACGGTAGCCGGTCATGAGATTAAGCACACCCCCCGGAAGATCGGAAGTGGCCAGCATTTCACCCAGTAAAATGACCGGATAAGGATTCGCGGTCGAAGCCAGCGCAACGACCGCGTTGCCGGATGTGATCACCGGTAGCACCTGAGAAATCAGTCCCAGCAGCGAGGGTGCATCGGGAGCGACCACTCCAACGACGCCCACAGGCTCGGTGACTGAGAAATTGAAGAACGAACCGGCGACAGGGTTCGTGTTGCCGAGCACTTGCTCGTATTTATCCGTCCAGCCAGAATAATAGATAACACGATCGATCGCGATCGACACCTCACGACGCGCACTGGCGATCGTTACCTCACCGGTGATCGAAATTGCCTGCGCGAGCTCTTCTGCGCGGGCCTCCATCATCTCACCGAGACGATAGAGAATCTGCCCCCGGTTGTAGGCGCTCCGCCCTGCCCAATCACCGCCTGCTTTGCCTGCGGCCTCGACTGCATTGCGCAAGTCTTTGCGGGTGCACTGGGGAATGTTGCAGAGAAACTCACCGCGCTTGTTGTTGAGCGCAAAGACGCGCCCACTTTCAGAACGCATGAATTTTCCGCCAACGTAGGCTTTGGGTGTTTTCGTTATCGGTATACGGGACATGGATCTAGTGAATTTTAGGATTCAACCTTAAGGTAATCGCAAATACCCTGTTTGCCACCCTCGCGGCCAAATCCGCTTTCCTTATAACCGCCGAAGGGCGAAGTCGGATCAAATTTGTTATAGGTATTTGCCCAAACGACACCTGCGTTCAGAGCGGTGCTCATCTCTAAAATCTTTGAGCCCTTATCCGTCCACACACCTGCGGCAAGACCGTAGGCTGTATTATTGGCCTTTTCGATCGCTTCGCTGACGGTGCGGAAGGTCAGAATGCTGAGGACAGGGCCAAAGATCTCCTCACGGGCAATTCGATGACTCAGAGTCACTCCTTCAAAGAGCGAGGGACGGAAGAAGAAGCCTTTCTTGGGGATCGGACATGAGCTCTGGAAAAGCTCGGCACCCTCGTCGACTCCACTGTTGACCAGCTCACGAATACGGTCGAGCTGCTCCCTCGAGTTAATCGCTCCGATATCGGTGTTCTTGTCGAGCGGGTTGCCTACGCGGAGTGAGGCGATACGAGTCTTCAGCTTCTTGACGAAGGTCTCGGCAATCGATTCCTGAACCAGCAGGCGACTACCTGCACAGCAGACGTGGCCCTGATTGAAGAAGATTCCGTTGATCACGCCTTCGACCGCCTGGTCAATGGGCGCATCTTCAAAAACGATATTGGCCGCCTTACCCCCGAGTTCCAGCGTGAGGCCTTTGCCCGTCCCAGCAGTTGCCTTGAGAATTGCCTTGCCGACATCCGTCGATCCGGTGAAGGCGATCTTAGACGCCGCGGGGTGATTCACGATGTATTGACCGGTTGCCCCTGCTCCCGAAATAATATTCACCACACCGGGCGGCAACTCAGCTTCCTGCAGAATCTCGGCGAACTTAAGAGCAGTGATCGAAGTCGTCTCGGCCGGTTTAATCACCACGCAGTTGCCTGCGGCAAGCGCCGGTGCGATTTTCCAAGCCAGCATGAGGAGTGGGAAATTCCATGGGATGATCTGCCCGATCACTCCGTAGGGTTTGAAAGAAGCACCCGGCAGCGCATATTCGAGCTTGTCGGCCCAGCCTGCATAATAAAAGAAATGGGCCGCCGCCATCGGGATGTCGAAATCTCGTGATTCCTTGATTGGCTTTCCACCATCGAGGGTCTCCACCACGGCGAATTCTCGCGCTCGGTCCTGCAAAAGACGGGCGATGCGGTAGAGATACTTGCCCCGTTCCTTACCAGAGAGCTTCGCCCAATATTTATTTAAGCCCGTTTCAGCAGCAGCGAAAGCAGCATCGACGTCCGCTTTCCCGGCAGCCGGGATTTTAGCGAGAATCTTCTCCGTTGAAGGATCGATCGATTCGAAGAACTTACGACTCTTGGGTGCAAGCTGTTGACCACCGATATAGAGCGAATAGCGCTCACTCAAATTTGGCTCGGCGGTTTCGGGTGCCGGATCAAACTCCCAGAGATCGCCAAATAGGAGTTCGGGAGCTTTCTTGCCTCGTGGGCTGGATTTAGTAATACGCTTTGCGGGCATGATTCGGAACGAGTAGAATTAATAACCTGAACTGGAATCGCTGAATTTCCATGGCGCCTGATAGACGCCTTCATCTTGCTTACGGAGTTGCATGAGAAGGTCATTTAGAAGTGAACTGGCACCGAAACGATAGCGCCGGTTGTTCAACCAATTGTCGCCGAGGGTCTCCTTGACCGCAACGAGATAATGTAGGGCCTGCTTTGCCGTCTTGATCCCACCGGCCGGCTTCATCGAGATCGGGGTGCCCGTTTCGAGATAGAAGTCGCGGATAGCTTCCAGCATAACCTGATTATTCGCAAGTGTTGCATTTCCAGAGGTCTTACCGGTGCTGGTTTTAATAAAGTCGTTCGGCCGCAGAACGTTCATCGCGAGAAAAGACGCGGCACGGATATTATCGAAGGTCTCCAGTTCGCTCACTTCGAGAATCACTTTGAGCGTGGCCTCACCACAGGCTTCGGCGACTGCGGCGATCTCATCCTGCACCTGCTGAACCTGACCAGCGAGGAACGCACCTCGGTGAATCACCATGTCGATCTCAGTGGCGCCATCGCGGACCGCCTGCTTCACTTCCTGCAGACGGGTGCGGAGCGGATATTGGCCAGAAGGAAAGCCTGTTGCAACTGAAGCGATACCGATGGGCGAGTCACCAAGAAACTTGCGGGCATGCTTCACCATGGCAGGATAGACGCACACGGCAGCGACTTTCAGGTGGGGAAACTCCGGAGCCGGAGACTGCGCCTTCCTGCAGAGCGACTGCACCTTGCCCGGAGAGTCCTTCCCCTCGAGTGTCGTCAGATCGACCATGGAAACTGCCAACTTTAGCCCCTGAGTCTTGCTGCCCTTCTTGATACTCCGTGTCGTGAACTTAGCAACGCGCTCCTCAATCGCAACTTGATCGACCGGGCCCACTCCATCGATTAGCCGACGCAGCGGGGACTTGTTAACGCTAACGGAAGACATGAATCCGTGACAATAGTTTCAGCACGCCTTGAAAAACAACCTAATTCGATACTGGCTCACAGCAACCCGAGTCGGACTTGTTCGCATAAAAAAGCCCCGTGTCACGAGGATACGGGGCTTTTGTAAATCTATCGCGATCGATTAGACGTTAATCGAAATATCGACACCAGCGGGCAAGTTAAGCTTCTTGAGCTCGTCAACAGTTGCGGCGGTGGGCTCAACGATGTCGATCAGGCGCTTGTGGGTACGAACTTCGAACTGGTCCATGGACTTTTTGTTAACGTGAACGGAACGGTTCACAGTGAACTTCTCGATCTTGGTCGGAAGCGGGACCGGGCCGGCGACGCGGGCGCCGGAACGCTTGGCGGTTTCAACGATGTCAGCAGCAGACTGGTCGATAACGCGATAATCGAAGCCTTTCAGGCGGATACGGATACGTGGTGCACTCATGATTTATTTTGTTTGGTTAAGTTGTTTAGTTGATTGTTGGAAATTAATACCTGCCCCTGGTGGATGTCTCCAAGATGGTGTTAAGGACATTGGGCGGCACGGGCTCGAAGGATTCGGGCTCCATACTGTAGGAGGCGCGTCCCTTACTGAGAGAGCGCACCACAGTGGCATAGCCGAACATCTCTTGCAGCGGAACGAGCGCGGAGATGGTAACGAATGCGGTCTTGCTGGCTACATTTTGGATCTGGCCACGACGACGATTGAGGTCACCCATGATATCACCCTGGTAGTCTTCCGGAGACTCGACCTCGACCTTCATCATCGGCTCAAGCAGTAGCGGGCCAGCCTTTTCCATGGCGTCCCGGAAAGCAAAGATACCCGCCATCTTGAAGGACATCTCGGAGGAGTCGACATCGTGGAAGGAGCCATCAAAGAGGGTGACCTTGAAATCGACCACGGGATACCCGCAAACACATCCGTTGTTAGCTGCTTCACGAATGCCGTCGATCGTAGGCTTGATAAACTCTTTCGGAATGGCGCCGCCAACGATCTTGTCTTCGACCTCGATCCCCTTGCCCCGCTCCAGGGGCTCAAGTTTGATGCGGGCATGGCCGTATTGACCACTGCCCCCAGTCTGGCGAACAAACTTGCCCTCCCCTTCGGACTGCGCGGAAACGGTTTCACGGTAGGCAATCTGCGGACGCCCTGCTTCGGCCCCCACCTTGAATTCACGAAAGAGCCGGTCTTTGATAATCTCAAGGTGTAGCTCCCCCATTCCAGCGATAATCGTCTGCCCGGTTTCTTCATCGGAACTGACCACAAAGGTTGGGTCCTCCTCAGATAGACGCTGCAGACCCGTTGCCATCTTTTCTTGGTCAGCGCTGGTCTTGGGCTCGATCGACATGGAAATCACAGGCTCCGGGAATGTCGGCGGCTCAAGGCGGACATCGTAACCTTTAGTACAAAGTGTATCACCTGTAACCACATCGCGCGCGCCCACAATCGCGCAGATATCGCCGGAATAGGCCACATCAATATCCTCTCGGGAATCCGCCTTCATGATCAGCAGGCGGGAAATTCGCTCAGTCTTGCCGGTACGAGGATTGTAGAGCGCTGTGCCCTTGGCCAAAGTGCCCGCATAAACACGCATGAAGACAAGCTTCCCAACGTAGCCGTCGTTCATTAATTTAAACGCGAGACCTGCGAACTTGGCGTTATCATCCGGTCGCACTTCAACCTCAGCACCCTTAGCGTTCTCCCCCTTCATTGGCGGTAGTTCCAATGGATTGGGCAGATAATTGACCACTGCATCGAGAACTGCCTGAACACCTTTGTTCTTGAAGGCACTTCCGGGAATAACGCCACAGAAACCGAGGGAAACCGTCGCCTTGCGGATCGCTGCGCGGATATCATCGGCCGCCAGTTCTTCACCTTCGAGATACTTCTCGGCTAAGGCATCGTCGAAATCGGCCAGAGCCTCGATCAACTTCTCACGATACTCCGCAGCCTGCTCGGTGTATGCGGCGGGGATCTCACCGATCTCGTAGGTCATGCCCGACTCGTCAGCCACGTCATAGATACGGGCCTCCATGGAGGCGAGGTCGATCAAACCTATAAAATCCTCTTCCGATCCAATCGGAAGGAAGATCGGATGGGCATTCGCACCAAGGCGTTCCCGCATGGATTCGATCGCGCCGAAATAGTCAGCGCCAACACGATCCATTTTATTAACAAAGGCAATACGCGGGACCTTGTATTTCGTCATCTGCCGCCAGACCGTCTCCGACTGAGGCTGCACACCGGCTACGGCACAAAAGACACCGACTGCACCGTCAAGAACACGTAAGGAGCGCTCCACCTCGGCCGTAAAATCGACGTGCCCTGGGGTATCAATAATATTGATTTGGTGAGAAATCCCTTTGAATGGACCGCTTTGGTTGGTCCAGTTGCAAGAAATGGCAGCCGAGGTGATGGTAATGCCACGCTCGCGCTCTTGATCCATCCAATCGGTAACGGCACTGCCCTCGTGCACCTCACCCATCTTGTGGACAACACCAGCATAAAATAGAATTCTTTCCGTCGTCGTCGTCTTTCCCGCATCGATATGCGCAGCTATGCCGATATTACGGGTATGCTCCAAGGGGAACATACGTTTCGGCGAATTAACTGGCGCTGTTTTTGTAGCGGACATTGAAAGAGATTCGACTGGAAAAGAACAAGGGGGCGGCGGCGCTAATAGGCACGTCGCTGCGCGGACAATCTGCGGGTTGAAGACTGCCAGCGCAAGAGAGAGGCTACCATCGCAAATGCGCGAAGGCCCGATTGGCCTGAGCCATACGGTGAGTTTCCTCCTTCTTCTTCACAACACCACCGGTGTTGTTGTAGGCATCAACGATTTCATCGGCCAATGCTTCGTCCATAGGGACGCCCTTGCGATTGCGGGCTGCTGAAACCATCCACCGGAAAGCGAGGCTCTGCTGGCGCTCAAAGGAAATCTCAACGGGCACCTGATAGGTCGCACCACCGACGCGGCGGCTCTTTACCTCCAACTTGGGACGTGCATTCTCAAGAGCGCCCATCACAAGATCGACAGGATCGCCTTTGCCGAGCTTTTCACTCACACGTTGAAATGCGGTGTAAACGATACGCTGAGCCACGGTGCGCTTACCACGCTCCATAATCATGTTCACAAGATTAGTGACAAGAGTGCTGTTATAACGAGGGTCCGGAATAAGCGGACGTTTAACTGCTTGGCGACGACGAGACATTTTTTAAAGAAGTTAGAATCTAGAATTCAGAAGTTAGAAAAGGGATCGCTTATTCCTTAGGCTTTTTAACACCATACTTGGAGCGGCTGCGGCGACGTTTTTCGACACCAACACAGTCAAGGGTACCACGAACAATGTGGTAACGCACACCGGGAAGGTCCTTCACACGACCACCGCGAACAAGTACGATGCTGTGCTCTTGAAGATTGTGTCCCTCATCAGGTATGTAAGCGATCACTTCGATGCCGTTCGTCAGACGAACCTTCGCTACCTTACGGATAGCAGAATTCGGCTTCTTGGGAGTACGAGTCATCACTTGAACACAAACACCACGACGGAACGGGTTCTTATTCAGAGCACGGGACTTCGATTTTTCCTTTTGGACAACACGCGGGTTGCGAACGAGTTGGTTAATTGTTGGCATTTAAATTGGATCGCTGGATTTAGAGAAAGACGGAGAAAGTAGCCTTCCGGTTTTTCTGCGCAAGTACTTAATTTCACTTTTTTCGACACCTGAAATCCGCCGTTTTCATCGTGTTAATGCGGGCTTGTGGGCAGAGTGAGCGGGCTTGCCAATGAGCAATCGACACACCACCCTCGCACCATGTTGATAAGTCTTCTTGGTTACTGTGCCCTCATTGCATTTGCGTGGCTCTGCTCAAGATCCCGAAAAGACATTCATTGGCGAACTATATTTTGTGCGATGGCGATCCAATTCGGCTTCGGCGCTCTCGTCCTCTATATACCTTGGGGCAAGCTTGCCCTCGAGAAACTCTCCATCCTCGTCGGGACCGTCATCGCCTACGGCGACGACGGCATCAACTTTCTCTTCGGCAGCCTGAGTGATTCCTCACAGAATCTCGGTTTCATCTTCGCCTTCAAGGTTCTACCTGTTATCATTTTCTTCTCATCACTGATTTCGGTGCTCTATTACATCCGTGTGATGCCGATCATAGTGCAGATGATCGGCGGCAGCATCCGCAAGCTTCTCGGCACGAGTCGTGCCGAGTCCCTCAGTGCGACTGCCAATATATTCGTTGGCCAAACCGAGGCACCCCTCGCCATCAAGCCCTACCTCGGAAGGATGACCCAATCCGAGTTTTTCGCGGTTATGGTCGGTGGCCTCGCTTCCATAGCGGGCAGCGTGCTCGCGGGATATGCCGCCATGGGGATTGAGCTACGCTTTCTGCTGGCCGCCTGCTTCATGGCAGCCCCTGCGGGCTTGATGTTCGCGAAACTCCTGATCCCGGAGACCGAGACCCCTGAC
This sequence comes from Opitutales bacterium, assembly GCA_049598495.1. Taxonomy (GTDB): domain Bacteria; phylum Verrucomicrobiota; class Verrucomicrobiia; order Opitutales; family Coraliomargaritaceae; genus Thalassobacterium. Next base: position 33,968 of record JBMYNR010000005.1, on the reverse strand, counting down.
AACAGCAAACTGGCAGAAGACCCTGCGGATAGACCGGCCAACGTTTTCGACGCAGCTGCGGGCGGTGCCTCCGATGGGCTACGGCTCGCGCTTAACGTTGGTGCCATGCTCCTTGCCTTCATCGGTTTGATTGCACTGCTCAATGGTATCCTCGACTGGGGCGGAAGCATTTGCGGGTTTGACGAGCTCAGCCTTCAAATGATTCTGGGCTGGCTCTTCAGCCCGATCGCATGGCTCCTCGGCATCCCCTGGGAGCAGGCGACCCTGGGCGGTTCCTTCATCGGGCAAAAGCTGGTCGTCAATGAGTTTGTGGCCTTCATCGAATTCGGCGCCGTTCAAGAGACCCTCAGCACCCGCACTCAAGCGATCATCACCTTCGCGCTCTGCGGATTCGCCAACTTCTCTTCGATCGCCATCCTCCTTGGCGGCTTAGGCAGTCTCGTTCCCAAGCGGCGTCAGGAGATCGCCCGCCTTGGATTGAAGGCCGTGCTGGCAGGCACCCTCGCCAACCTCTCAAGTGCGGCGATCGCCGGAATTCTCATTCCGTAGACCTCGTTCTTTTTCGAAATTGAGTTGCCAAGTGAGCGAGGCATCGCGTTCTTTTGACGCATGGAACTCATCAACGGAAACGCTATTGCAGAATCGATCATCGAAGAACTGACCGCTGAGGTGAGTCAGCTTCCCGGAAAGAAACCGGTCATCGCGGTTGTTCGCGTTGGGGAGGATCCCGCATCGGTTTCCTACGTCAAAAAGAAGCAGAGGACCGCCGAGCGCATCGGCATGGGCAGCCAGCTTCACATCTTTCCGAAAGACATTAGCAAGGAAGCGCTTTTTGAGCAAATCGACGCACTCAATGCAAACCCGGATGTCAACGGTATTCTGGTGCAGGCGCCACTACCGAAGCACATCGATGAAACCGAGACCTTCAACCGAGTGCTGCCCGGCAAGGATGTGGACGGATTCAACACCCTCAATGTTGGCAAACTCTGCCAGGAGGACAGCAGCGGTTTTGTGGCCTGCACGCCGGCAGGCATTGTTGAGCTCATTCAGCGCAGCGGCATCGAGACCGAAGGGAAGCACGTCGTCGTATTGGGTCGCAGTCAAATTGTGGGCAAGCCCTCAGCGCTTCTGATGATGCGTAAGGGCATCCCCGGCAACGCCACCGTGACCGTCTGCCACTCGCGCACACAAAACTTAGCGGACGTCACTCGACAAGCAGATGTGCTCATCGCGGCAATCGGACGGGCAAATTTTGTTACTGAAGATATGGTAAAGGACGGCGTCGCCGTGATCGACGTCGGGATTAATCGTATCGAAGACGCGAGTAAAAAGCGTGGCTACCGACTTGTCGGCGATGTCGACTTCGACGCAGTCGCGCCAAGAGCCTCACACATTACACCCGTCCCCGGGGGGGTCGGCCCCATGACGGTCGCGATGCTCATGCACAATACCTTGCGCGCCTTTAAAGCGGCACAATCGACATGAGCTCCCCTGAAAATGAATCCCGGGAACCACAGGGCAACAAAGCTGCGATCCCAAGCGCAGACAGCCTGCTGAACTCGGTTTTTTCCAAAGATGGCCCTATGCCGCCGGCCAGTATCCGACTCAGGGCGCTGGCCTTCCTTCTTGATTTTATCCTCATCACTGCCGTTGGTTCGGTGATCATTTGGAAGGTAGCCCTACCCCAGTCCCATCCCGCAGCCCTCACCGAATACCTCGAATACAGTCACGCGATACTCGACTGGGCCAAAGCCGTCCCGAGTGATCCCGATTTGGTAATGCCTAAACCCAGCAGAAGTCTTGCCGAAGCCATCACACTTGCTAACGAGCTGCAAATGCTCTGTTTCTGGGTCTACTTCGCGTTTAGTGAAGCCCTCTTCAAAGGTGCCTCACTAGGCAAACGAATTTGTCGGATCCGGAGCGTCAGCACGGTCACACTCAGTCCCCCGTCCATCATGTCCGGCATTGTTCGAGGCTGCCTAAAGACCCTAACCATCTATCTCTTTTTCCCGATTGGTATGATCGCGACCCTAGTCGCCCTACGTTTCAATAAACGCAAGCAAATGGGGCACGACCTACTCAGCCGCACAGCTGTGATCGACGAAAAATTCTCCCATCCGGAGCAGACATCCTAGAGAGTATCCGGGCTTTAACTCCTTCTCGAAGACGCTCTTTTCTGTTTTGCCAACAGGTCAATCATCCCTACTGTCCGCGGTTGACTACCTAAGCCGTAAACCAGCGTCGACGCATAACTATCAGATTCGCGAGCCGTATTGAGCAAAAAGCAGCAACCCAAGATCCTCGTCGTCGACGACCAACCGATCAACATTAAGCTCCTCCAGCGCAAACTGGAGCGCGAGGGAATGGATATTTACGTCGCTTACAATGGACGTGAGTGCCTGGAACTCGTCAGCAGGGCAAAGCCAGACTTGATTCTTCTCGACATCATGATGCCGGAAATGGACGGCATTGAAACCTGCCAGCGACTCAAGTCCAATCCTGAAACGGAAACCATCCCCATCATCTTCATTACTGCGAAGGCCAGTAAACAAGGCAAGCTAGAGGGTCTCGGTGCCGGTGCGATTGACTACATAACCAAGCCGATCGATCTCGACGAAACCCTCGCACGGGTCCGCACGCAGCTTCGGCTACAGGAGATGTTCCGCCAGAACCTTCAACTTCAGGAACGACTCGGCGATGCACGCAAGGTCGCCGCGATCGGTGCCATCACACAAGGAATCGCACACAACTTGAACAATCTGCTCGGTGTAGTGGTTGGCTATCTTGATCTTATAAAGAACGGACATGACAGCCCTGATATGGTTCAACGTAACGTCGGACTGATGGACCACGCCATCAACCGTATGGTCAATATTATCCGGCAGCTTGGAACCATCGCAAATAATGAACGGCTTGAACTCACGGCCCTCACGATTCAAGATCTCCTGGAAAACAGTGTCGAGCGCTTCAAGGAGGAATATAAGGTGCCAGCTAATATCACGATCGAGACTGAATTGACCGATGATGAACGCATCTCCACCAACGCGGAGACCTTTGAAAGTATCCTCGGCAGGCTTCTCATCAACGCTTGGGAAAGCTACACAGAAGAAACCTCTCAGGAGTCGCGGCCAATCAAACTGTCAGCACGTATCGATGTTGAACAGAGCCCCACCATGCTGGAACTCCAGGTCTCTGACCAAGGCAGCGGTATCCCGGCAGAAGTCGCCGATACGCTCTTCGAACCATTCATCACTACCAAATCGGCCGTCGGTCGCGGAATGGGCCTGACGATTGCTCGGCACACGATTCGCAATCTCGAGGGAGAACTGAAGATCAATGAGCATGCCGATGGCGGAGTCACCGCAACCCTAACACACCCCATTTAGACCACTATGAGCATTCGAATCGTCATCATCGGAGCGGGACGTATGGCATCGGCCATCGTCCGTGGCCTCCTTGAAAAAAATTACTACGCACCAAAGGAGATAGCCTGCACCTGTGGTGACGATCCAACGGGCCCGGCCCTCGCAGAGCAGACAGGCATTCTCTATTTCGCCGACATTACAGCGGCAATCGCGGAAGCGGAAGCCGTCGTGCTGGCATGCAAGCCGCAGCAGTTCAACGGACTCGACAACGCCCTCGTCGCTGCGACCAAGGACATACTAGTTCTCTCGATTCTCGCAGGCATACCGCTATCACGGCTCCGTGAGAAATTTTCCGGGGCACGCAACATTGTTCGCACCATGCCAAATACACCCGGCCAGATCGGCGCTGGGGTGACCGCTTACTCGCCCCTTAGAGAGTTAAACCATGGCGATCTGAACATCGTCACCAATACTCTCTGTTCGCTCGGAAACTTCCATCTCGTCGAGGAAGCCGACCTGGATGCCGTAACAGCTCTCAGTGGCAGCGGGCCCGCTTACGTTTTCGAGTTTGCCGCAGCCTTGCGCGAGGCGGGCACCGCTGCCGGCCTCAACCCGGAACTCTCAAAAGCGCTCGCATATGACACGGTCCTCGGGGCAGCGAAACTTCTCAATCAAAGCGATGCGAGCGCCGAGGAATTACGCATCGCGGTAACCTCGCCAGGGGGCACGACTGCAGCGGCGCTCCAGGTCTTTGAGGATGGTGGGCTACGCGCGCTTGTCGACCGCGCCATTGCCGCCGCCAAAGCGCGGTCACTGGAACTGGCCAAACAATAAAAAAGCCGCCTGAATCAAATCAGGCGACTTCGTTTGAATTCGTGCACTCGCTTACGGTGCCACCGGCAGTTCCGGCGCAGCAGGTATTTCGGGAGCGGGGGAAGGCGCGACCATTCCCTGCTTCATCATCATAAGGCCCATTAACGGCATCATGGCTCCCTGGATAGCTTGGTCAAACTGCTCTTGAGTTTCCGCTACTTCGATTTGCGTAAGAACGCCGTCGATCATCGTGAACACGCCCATGATCTGCGGCTTATTCTGGGCCATCTGCTCGGGATCCATCGCTGTCAGTTGCTCTGTGGCATTGGCAATTGAAGTGGACCATTCCCCGGCCATCTCTGCGGGCACCCAGCGGTTGTCCACCTTGGTAAAGTCCTCCGTCTCGACACTACCATCAGGCGCAGTTATCTCCAGCGTCGCGCTGGTCTCTGTGCTCTCGAGCGCTTTGATCACGACATTGTTGTAGGCCGAGAGCGGCAGCTCCTCGCCACTGATTGTAGAGATATCCTCTGCGTATTTGATCAACTCGGAGACCGTTTCCTCGCAAAAGGATTTGCCATCAAAGGCCTGGAGCCCGGCTGTGCTTGCCAGAGAACTGGTCTTAAGCGTCCGGAGGAAGCCCACGACTGAGGGCCATGCGGTCCGCATTTTCCCAACTTCTTCCTCTGACTGAGGCCCCCCGAGCTGTGCGTTGAAGATAAACTCTTTTTGCTTGTCCGCGACTTCAATGACACGCCCAACCAGCTCAAAGACCTTATTGTAGATCTCAGCGTCGACTTTTGAGCCTGCCAACCGGGCGATCTTATTCACATCACTTTGGTAGCTTACAGGCATCGCCTCCCAGAGGATACCTCCGTTACCGGCGGCCAGCTCTTTGGTAATGGTCTCGATCGCCGCCGCCGGCTCATCCGGGATCACAGAACCCGCCGCTTCTTCGGGGGCATCGCTAACGCCTCCACCGCAGCCGGAGAGAAAGAAAGTGCTTAGGACAGCACCGGGGAGGATTAACTTGGATTGGATCGACATAATTTACTGGTTGGTATGACAAGAGGCCGAACTTTCAGCGTTTCTACCAACAGAAGGCAAACACAAAAAGCCCCGAATCCTGAGAATTCGGGGCTTTGTAGCAAATCTACGTTAACTAATTAACTGGCGGTCGCTGCCATCATCTCCTCGCGGGCTTTCTCCGCAAGCGGAGTGGACAAATAACGCTCACCGAACGAGCAGCCAATGGTTACAATCGTTTTGCCCGCCATCTCCGGGCGCTTCGCCAGTTGCATGGCCGCAAATACATTCGCACCTGTCGAGATCCCGCCAAGGATGCCGTCTTTCTCTGCGAGCGCCTGTGCCGTGGTGAAGGCATCTTCATTGGAAACCTGAATCACGTCATCGATGATATCCGTGTTGCAGTTCTTCGGGATGAATCCCGCACCGATCCCCTGGATCTTGTGAGGGCCCGGTTGGCCACCCGAAATAACCGGGCTTGCCTCTGGCTCAACCGCCACAGTGTAAAGATCTTTGCGCGATTTGATCACTTCGGAAACACCTGTGATCGTTCCGCCAGTGCCGACACCGGCCACAAAGGCATCAATCCCCCCATCGGTCGCGGCCCAGATCTCTTCCGCCGTTGTCTGGCGATGGACCTCCGGGTTGGCCGGATTCTCGAATTGTTGTGGCATAAAAGCATTCTCACCGTATTCCTCGACAAGCTCTGCCGCCCGCGCGATAGCACCTGGCATCCCCTTGGGTCCTGGGGTCAAAACAATCTCGGCACCCAGCATCCGCAAGAGCACACGACGTTCCACCGACATGGTCTCCGGCATAGTCAGAATCAACTTGTAACCCTTGGCCGCACAAACGAAGGCAAGCGCGATACCCGTATTACCAGAAGTCGGCTCAATAACGATACTGTTAGCGTTCAACTTACCGTCGCGCTCGGCCGCTTCGATCATCGCCTTACCGATACGATCCTTCACACTGGCAAGTGGATTAAAAAACTCACACTTGAGATAGATGTCAGCCGCGAGGCCTTCTGTGGTGTGGTTGACTTTTACGAGTGGGGTATTGCCCACGGTGTCGGTGATGGAGGCGAATTTTTTACTCATAGCAAGATGTAGTCATGTGGCTAAGTTTAAGAGAGCGAATAGAACAGCCCGATTCTTTTCGTTTAGCAAGCGTTTAACAAGCGCCTGCCATGGCATTCATATCCACCTTACTGGCAGCTAAATGGAATTCACAACCCTTTGTCTGAAGACCTTCGTAGTTGGGACTCTCGAGGCCATTCGATTAGCGGCGACGCGGGCCATAGCTACGCTTTGGCGCGTTGCGCTGAACCTGAGCGTTACGGAGGCGGTAAACGATTCGAGCCTTATCCAAATCGTATGGACTCATCTCCATCTTCACGGTATCCCCAGTGGTGATCTTGATGAAGTGCTTGCGGAGTTTACCGGAAATATGAGCAAGTACCTGGTGACCATTGGCCAACTCCACGCGAAACATGGTGCCCGGGAGAACGGCCACAATTTTGCCTTCGACTTCGACGTATTCTTCGCTTTGTGCTTTTGCCATAGATAATTAAAAAAACGGCGACACAATCGCTTTGGCCCTGAAAGTCAAGAAAGCACTCGCTGCCAACAATTCCGTCATGTCACAAAGCAAACCAATTGAGTGCCCCTTCGAGAAGCTCCACCCCTCTGAGCTCAATCGGAATAATGACTATTACATGACCCACGCCTACAACGAGGCCATTGAGGCATGGAAGAAAGATGAGGTCCCAATTGGTGCGGTCATTGAGCACGAAGGCCGTATCATCGCCACAGCCCACAATCAATCACGCTCATTAAACGACCCGACCGCCCATGCGGAAATCCTCGCCATTTCGCAGGCCGCCATCGCTCTCGGAGACTGGCGTTTAAACGAGTGCCGTCTCTACGTCACGAAAGAGCCCTGCCCAATGTGCTCAGGTGCGCTCGTCATTGCACGTATAGGCAAGGTCTACTACGGGCTATCCGACCCCAAAATGGGCTGCGTTGGCGGGACCATCGATCTTGGCTCCCTACCGGAGAGCAACCACAAATTCGAATCCGTCGGTGGTGTTCTTGAAGCCTTGAATCACGAGATATTAAAGGCCTTTTTCGAGAAGAAGCGTCTCGAAAAACAAAAATGATGATTCTTAAAGCGGCCATTTGACACGGCTTGTCAATTCAAGCAAACTCCTCAACTTTCACTCAAAATCACTAATCACACAAGTTATGGCACACGAACTACCCGACCTTCCCTACGCTTATGATGCGCTGGAACCACATTTCGATGCACGCACGATGGAAATCCATCACAGCAAGCACCACAATACCTACATCACGAATCTAAACAACGCCATCGCCGGCACTGAACTAGAGGGCAAGTCCGTCTGCGAACTAATCGGTGATCTTTCCGCCCTCCCGGCAGACAAGCAAGGCGCGGTCCGCAACAATGGCGGTGGGCATGCAAACCACAGCTTCTTCTGGAAAATCCTTAGCCCGAACGGCGGCGGTTCACCCGTAGGTGAACTCGCTGCTGCCATCGACGCAGAACTGGGTGGCTTCGACACCTTTAAGGAAGCATTCGCCAAGGCGGGTGCGACCCGCTTCGGCTCCGGTTGGGCATGGCTCGTCGTGAAGGCAGATGGATCGCTTGCGGTAACATCGACTCCTAACCAAGACTGCCCATGTATGTCCGGCGTCGCTGAGGTTGAAGGCACCCCTGTCATCGGCCTCGACGTTTGGGAGCACGCTTACTACCTCAAATATCAGAACCTTCGCCCGAAGTATATCGAAGCATTCTGGAACGTAGTCGACTGGAACGCAGCCGAAGAAAATTACAAAGCTGCAAAAGTCTAGGGAGTGCACGGAATAATTGACCTTCATCGCTCTAATTTCCAAAAGCCGCCTCAATACGGGGCGGCTTTTTATTGGTTCATCGTCATTTCCCAGGGAACGATCAAATTGCATTGCGGCAGCCGACTCGGCATCGACCGAGGTCGAGCCCTGCGAAAACAATCATTTTGTAGGGCCCTAACTTGCTAAGGCCGCTTGCTGCTAGCGACCCTTCCCCTGACTTCGACGAGGGAACCTTTTTCTTGGCCTATACCAAATCGAATCGAGATAAAATGTCTAACAAACCGCCTCGAAAACCCTGTCTTGATCTTATCGCTGAAAACGTAATTTTGATGGCCTGCCTATAAGGCAGAGCTCATTTACACATGGATAAACTCGCTGAAATAATGGCAGCCAAACGGCGAGCCTATCAAAACCTAATTCGCCCCGTTCGCGACACGGAACTAGAACGCCTTGCACAAATGCAAAAACAAGGTGGCAGTTTCCTGGATGCATTGGCACGCACAGATCGCCTATCGGTGATTGCGGAAATTAAGCGAAAATCACCTTCAGCCGGACAAATCGTCAATCAGCAACTCGATGCGGTGGAACAAGCCCGCAAGTATACCAACGCCGAAGCCGACTGTTTCTCTATTCTCACAGATACTGACTATTTCGGCGGCAGCCTACAGGACCTATGGGATGTAGTCGAATTCCTTGAATCTCACCAGCGCTCGACGCCCTGTCTGCGCAAAGATTTCATGATTCACCCGATTCAGGTCCTAGAGGCGGCTGAGGCCGGTGCGCGCTGCATTCTCATTATTGTGCGCGCACTCGAAGACGACGAGATCAAGGCACTCCGTGATGCGGCGCAGGCTGCCGGCCTCGATATCCTTTACGAAATCCATGAAGAGCGCGAATTGGAGAAAGCCCTACAATTCAGCCCGGAGATCGTCGGCGTGAATAACCGTGACCTCAAGCGTTTCAAAACCGACCTATCCGTATCCGAATCATTGATACCTCAGATACCGGATGGCATCGTCAAAGTCAGCGAAAGCGGTATTTTCGATCTCGAAGACGCAAGGCGCGCACGCGCATGTGGCGCCGATGCGATTCTTGTTGGCGAAGCGTTAATGAAGGCCGAAGACAGCGAAGAGCTTGTCAGCGCATTCCACAACGCTTGAATCGAGCTACGCGGGCCTAAAGGTCAAAAGACATTCAGATCCAAGAATACAACACACCCACCTTTATGCCGCTCAGCCCCACAGCAACCAGAGAGCTCCTCGAGGGTTTAGAGCACCTGCCCAACAAGAAGCTGGGACAGAATTTTCTAATTGATGGCAATATCGTGCGCAAATCGATCGAACTGGCCGAGCTCGACTCGGAGAGCAAGGTTATCGAAGTCGGCCCGGGGCTAGGCACCTTGACCCGGGCCATTCTAGCCACGGGCGCAAAGCTCTGGGCCGTCGAGCGAGACCCCACCTTGGCCAAACATATCCGGAAGCAGGTAATGCCCGAATATGTGAACCTAGAACTCATCGAAGGCGATTGTCTGGATCACCCAATCGCCGGTTTCCCTGCTGAACAAACTGAAACTTCCTACAAGATCGTCGCCAACCTTCCTTACGCAGTCTCTACCCCGTGGATGGAGGCGGTTATTGCGGGGCCTCTGCCCGAACGGATGGTGCTCATGTTGCAAAAAGAAGCGGGCGATCGATATGCCGCTGCACATGGCAGCAAAACCTTCGGCGCCATTTCGATCTTTCTCCAGTCTGCGTTCGAAGTTCACAGCACACATTTGGTAAAGGCTCAGTGCTTCCACCCAGCACCAAAGGTTGACTCTATATTACTACGACTCGACCGTAAGAAAAACGCCCTGAGTTTCACAACGGAAGCACGAAACTGCATCCGGCGCATCTTCACCCAGCGGCGCAAGCAATTGGGCGCACTATGCCGGAAAGACGCCGCACCAGAAGCACTTGACTGGTTTAATTCACTGATAGACCATGGCGTTACGCCAACCATACGCCCCGAAGATCTACCTCTTGAAGACTGGCAAACCCTCAACCATTACCTCCCATGAATCCCCTTCGCTGGAAACTTCATTGGCAGATTCTGTTCTCTCTTAGCCTCGCCTTGATTCTCGGCGGATTTCTTCTGCCCGCTCTCGGCGAGGACACCGTCGCAACTGCCATCGCCTTCTCAAAATTCGTTGGAAAACTCTTCATGAATGCGCTGAAGATGGTGATCGTTCCACTCATCGTCGCATCCATCATCAGCGGGGTGATGCACCTCGGGGCAGAGCAGGGCGTCGGCCGAATGGGCCTAAAGACCTTTCTCTACTACAGCTTTAGCGGAGCAGCCGCTGTCATCATCGGCTTAATTGTAGTGAATATCATTGGCCCGGGTCGCATCGACGCAGAAACCGCGATGGCCATGCTCGGCACAGGGGCAGAAACCTCAATCGAGCAGGGCCTGATGGGGAAGGTCGAAGGAAAGAGTTCTAGCGATCTCTTCGAAATTTTTCTCCGCATGTTTCCGTCCAACATAGTCGATGCGGCAACCAACAACGGACAACTCCTCGGCGTCATCACTTTTTCCATTCTCTTCGGAGTGTTCATAGGGAAGCTTAAGCCTGGACCGCGCGAGACCCAGCAAAAGTTCTGGGATAGTGCCCAGGAAGTCATGCTCAAGCTGACCGATTTCATTATTCGTTTCGCGCCGATCGGCGTCTTTGGTCTCGTTGTCCCAGTTATCTACGAAACCAACCTGGGGGACCTATTCGGCACGCTGGCATGGTTTTTCATGACCGTGCTACTGGCGCTGGCAATTCACTTCACGATCAATCTCTCCATTGCTCTCAAACTCATCGGGAAGGTGAATCCGATTCGCCACTACAAGGAAATGGCACCCGTTCTACTGACAGCATTTTCTACGGCCAGTTCATCGGCGACTCTTCCCCTTACAATCGAAACTGTCGAGGAACGTGCAAAGGTCTCTAAAAAAACCTGCTCGTTTACCCTGCCTCTGGGCGCAACCGTAAACATGGACGGCACCGCCCTCTACGAGTGCGTGGTCGTGCTCTTTATCGCACAGCTTTATGCCTCCACAGGACAGATCGCACTTGGTATCGGTGATCAGCTTCTAGTCGTCTTTCTCGCCCTGACCACAAGTATCGGTGTGGCTGGTATCCCTGCGGCCAGCCTAGTCGCTATCGCAGTGATTCTGCCGGCGGTGGGCCTGCCTGTCGAAGCAATCGGTGTCGTCTGGCTGACGGATCGGATACTGGATATGTGTCGCACCAGCGTGAACGTTTTCTCTGATACAGTCGGGGCCGTGGTCATTGCCAGCACAGAAGGCGAAAAGCCCTACGGTCTGGAAATGCTGAAAACCGGAAAAACTGAAAACTGAAAACACTCAATTTCAGGGTTTCATAAATCTCAGCTTTCAGCTTTTCTATTACAATGACAACCGATCAACGCCTGGCCGAACTCGGCATCGAACTCCCCGCCGCACCGGCACCCGCAGGCAATTACGTCCCCTGCATGGAGGTCAACCCCTTTCTCTACCTATCCGGTGCGATTTGCCTCGTAAACGGAGAGATGACGCACACCGGCAAGATCGGGGAAGGCCGTGATATCGCCTATGGCCAGGAAGCAGCGCGCGTCTGCGCGCTCAATCTCCTTGCGGTCGCAAAGGCCCATCTCGGAGATCTCGACCGTGTTTCGCGCGTGGTTCAACTGAACGGCTTTGTCAACGGGGCTCCCGGATTCGCCGACAGCCCCGAGGTGATCAACGGGGCATCCGATCTGCTCGTTGAAATCCTCGGTGAGCGCGGGCGTCATACCCGTGCCGCCGTGGCCGTAACGGGTCTACCCAAAGATACGACAGTAGAGATCCAGGCCGTTTTGGAGATCACTTAAAAGAAGCGGTTAGGCCGAGAACGGAAAGGTCGTCGGCCCGTCATAGCCGTCCTCCTGGTCTTCGACCACGACATTGGAACGAATACCACCCCGTCCGCGCCAGACAGTTTCCAGGCGAGCCCAGCGAGGCTTGCAGACATGAAACAAATCCTCAAAAATCTGGTTCGTCGCTGCCTCAAAGAAGATGCCCTTATTCCGGAAGCTGTGGAGGTAGAGTTTCATCGCCTTGAGCTCAATGCATACCTCATCGGGAACGTAACTGAAAACCACGGTCGCATAATCCGGATGCCCTGTCATTGGGCAGGTGGAGGTAAACTCCTCCTGAATGTGCTGAATGGTATAGTTCCGACCCGGATTCGGATTTGGGAAAGTTTCAATATCCATGCTGAGCAACCTAATACTCGATTCCAAAAACTCAACCCCTGAGAAGCTACTGTAAAGCGAAACGAATACTCGTCTCTTTTTTCTGTTCTATGATTACCGAAAAGATCAAAGCTTGCAGGCAAACAAAGACTCGGAGAGATTCACCACCATGAGTCAGGCCGAGACAGCAACCGGACATTTGATACTCGTCGCCGCGCCAATCGGTAACCTCGGCGATATGACTCCGCGTGCCATCGAGACCCTCAAGTCTGCGAATATAATCGCTTGCGAAGATACCCGAATCACCGGGAAACTACTGTCTAAGCTCGGTATCGAAAATGAAGCTAAGCTGATCTCCTATCGTGAGGAGAACGAGAAACACATGGCGACTGAGTTGGCCAATCAAGTCGGCTCAGGGAAACAAATCGCCCTCATTTCCGACGCCGGCATGCCCGCCATCAGCGACCCTGGATTTCGGCTTGTCCGCGAATGCCGCAAGCGCGGACTACCCGTCAGTTCCGCGCCCGGAGTGACGGCAGCAACCACCGCGCTGGCACTTTCCGGCCTGCCGAGCGACGGTTTTCTCTACGTCGGCTTTCTTCCGCCAAAGGCCGCCGCACGGAAACGCTTCTTTGAAACCCGCCGCGATTTTGATTACACGATCGTTGTATACGAATCCTGCCACCGGATCGGGAAATTTCTCAATGATCTGGTCGATGTATTGGGCGAGGGCCGTTGTATCAGTGTAAGCCGCGAACTAACCAAACTACATGAGACCGTTCATACGGGACCCGCGACTGAAGTGCGGGACCGCGTGGCAAAGGGCAGTCAAAAAGGTGAGTTCGTCGTCTGCATCGCGAAAGACGGTTTCGAACTCTAGGTAGTGTCAACCTAACCTGGGCAGCTTGGTCTCGGGGTCGATGGAGACATGCCCCTCCCCTCGCAATAGTTTCGCTAGATTATCCCCACAAAACTCGGCCCGCCAACCGCGCAACATGCGGTGGCGTGCACTCTCGAGACTGTCGATCTCCAGAACGAAGGCCGTCACCTCTGCGCGGTTACCAATCAAAGCCGGATCAATTTTGTTGGCGAGACAGATCCCCTTGATCGTCGCCAGCGAAAGGTCAACCCGGGATTCATAGCCATCATCAGGCGAGGGGCCCAAGTGCTTGTTATTAGGCAACTCGGGCAAATCACCGCTGCGGCCACGCTCGATGGCCTCCCATATATATTTTCGGTTCCGATCAGCCGCCCGCTCACTGAGACCCTTCATCTGACGGATATCCTGCGGTTTTTCAGGCGGCCGCTTGGTCAGACTTACCACAGCATCATCCGATAAAATAAAACTTCGAGGCAGATTTCGCCGGCGTGCCTTCAGTTCACGCCAGGCACCCAGAGCCCGTAAAATATTACGCTGTTGATGCGTGAGCGAACCGCTCCCACGCACACGCGGCATTTCCGTATCCGGATCAGCTTCCACGTAGAGACTCTCCTCTTCGTAGATTTTCATCTCCTTCTCGATCCACGCCTTGCGGCCCAGTTCCTCCGCCTCGGCCATAATCTTAATCATCAAGTCGACGGAGTGCCTCACATCATCCTCCGCATATTTCACCTGTGCCTCTGATAGAGGTCGTGCTGTCCAATCGGAGCGAGTCTCCGTTTTTGCGAGCCGGACACGCAGCAGAACCTTGAGAAGTTCGCTGAGCGAAACCGTGGAGGACAAACCGATAAAACCTGCACTGCGCTGGGTATCGAAAATGTTCTTAGGCAGACCGCCGCAGGCACGGTGGATAATGTTCAAATCCTGCTGGGCATCATGGAGAATCTTAACTGTGTCGGGGGCCGACATCAATTCTGCCAGAGGCGACCAATCATCAATAGCGGGCGCATCGATGAGCTCACAGTGGCCATCGGGGTAACCGATTTGTACTACCCCGAGCGTGGGGTAATAGGTGCGATCCCAAATAAATTCAGTGTCCACCCCGACCGCGCCGGCTTCTCGCGCACGGCGCACGGCATCGGCTAAGGCTTCGGTTGTGCAAATCATAAGCCGATCAGCGTCACTCATTCTCCCCGTAATGGAAAGGAGATTTTTATGATTTGGAGCAGCTTCCTTATTCCCTGAGACTGCCTGCCGCTTGCTCATCAAGAAAGGACTGATAAGCTAGGGCAATCCCATCCTTAATACCAATCTTCGGGGTCCAACCTGTCGCTTGGATCCGGGAAATGTCCGTGAGCTTGCGTGGCGTGCCATCCGGCTTGCTCGTATCGAAGACAAGCTCTCCTTCGTAACCGACCGTCTCCTTCACCAACTGAGCCAGCTCACCAATCGAAACATCCTTCCCGCAGCCAAGATTTACCAGATCCGGCGGGGCCTCAAGCTGGAGAAGGTGGAGAATCCCGGCGGCCGCATCATCGGCATAAAGAAACTCCCGCCGCGGCGTGCCGGTGCCCCATACCACAACTTCAGGCACCCCACCGAGCTTCGCCTCGTGAAAGCGGCGAATCAGCGCAGGCAGGACATGGGAATTCTGAGGGTGATAGTTATCTCCGGGACCATATAAATTCGTCGGCATCGCCGAGTGATAACAAACGCCATATTGCTTGCGGTAATGCTGGCAGAGCTTGAGCCCCGCAATCTTGGCGACTGCGTAGGCTTCGTTCGTCTCCTCAAGCGAGGATGTAAGAAGTGATTCCTCCTTAATCGGTTGTTCTGCAAATTTTGGGTAGATACAGGTGCTGCCAAGAAACATTAGACGCTTCACATCCGCCCGAAACGATCCTTCGATCGTATTCGCTGCTATCATTAGATTCTTGTACAAAAAATCCGCCGGGTAGGTACTGTTGGCGTGTATGCCACCGACCATTGCCGCCGCAACGACAACTTCCTCCGGTTGGTGTTTCGCCAGATAAGCATGCGTCTGGTCTTGGTTGATCAGGTCGAGTTCCCGACTGCTCGGCTCAAGGATTTCCGTATATCCGGAATTCCGAGCGGCTCGTACAACCGCAGAACCGACCATACCGCTGGCTCCAAATACAAGTAGTCGTTTCATGGATTCACAAAGAGGATTCTACTAGGACTCGATCGCCACGTTTACATCGAAACCGTGCTCCTTGAGAACCGCGTGCCGCTTTGCTATGTCCAAATCATTTGCGACCATCTCCGCACACATCTCCTCAACCGAAATCTCAGGTACCCAGCCAAGCTTCTCCTTCGCTTTCGTTGGATCTCCGAGTAAGGTTTCAACTTCTGCAGGGCGGAAATACCTGGGGTCTACTCTTACAATAACATCACCAACCGAAAGAGCGGGAGCTTTCTCTGAATCAACCGAGGCGACCGTCGCGATCTCATCAATCCCCTGGCCGGAGAATTCCAGTTCGATGCCGGCCTCACGGGCGGACATACTCACAAAGTCACGCACCGAAATCTGCTTGCCCGTTGCAATTACGAAGTCCTCCGCAGTATCCTGCTGCAACATCATCCATTGCATCCGAACATAATCTTTTGCGTGCCCCCAGTCGCGGAGGGCATCCATGTTCCCCAGATAGAGACAAGGCTCCAGTCCGTGTGCGATATTAGAGAGGCCTCGGGTAATCTTACGCGTCACGAAAGTCTCTCCCCGCCGAGGTGACTCGTGGTTAAAGAGGATGCCATTACACGCGTAGATTCCGTAGGCCTCACGATAGTTGACCGTAATCCAGTATGCGTAAAGCTTCGCCGCGGCATATGGAGACCGAGGATGGAAAGGCGTCGTTTCCTTCTGAGGAACCTCTTGAACCAAGCCGTAAAGCTCTGAGGTAGAAGCCTGATAGAATCGCGTTGTCTTCTCCAAGCCCAGGAAGCGGATGGCCTCCAACAAACGTAAGGCACCGATTGCATCGACGTCTGCCGTATATTCGGGTGATTCAAACGACACCGCCACATGTGACTGCGCTCCTAGGTTATAGACCTCATCAGGACGCACTTCGCTGATGATACGAGTCAAATTCGAGGTATCCGATAAATCCCCGTAATGGAGATGAAATCGGGCATTCTCAATGTGGGGATCTTGATAGATATGATCGACCCGTTCCGTATTGAGGGAAGAAGCTCGGCGCTTGATACCGTGGACTTCGTAGCCCTTTTTAAGTAGAAATTCGGCTAGATACGATCCGTCTTGCCCAGTGATTCCAGTGATAAGTGCTTTTTTCATGAACTGATGGGGAATAAGATGAGGTTCATTCGCAGCGCTGTTGAAAATGTGACTGCTTGAAGAAGTCGAAACAATGAAGGCAGGCGCTCTGAGTTTTCGAGCATATTTTTACTTTTGATGATTGTATGACAGATCCTCTACAGGTCGCTCCGCGAATGATTGCTACCTCAAAAAGTGGAAATTCTCCCCAAGAGACCTGCTCCATCCTACACACACAACACCCGCTCATCGGGTTCACGAATCTGTCTGCGAAACCAAGTGCGCTGTTTTTTCACGAGCTGCATGGTATTCTGAACGATGGACGGGAGCAGTTCGTCTTTGGCTATTTGGCCCTCGATGTAGGCAATCGTCTCTCGGTAACCGATCGCAGACGCAGCGCTGGGATTTTTCAGAATTCCTTTTCCCAACAATGCGTCAACTTCTTCAATCAAACCGTCCGCCAGCATCCTCTCCGCCCGTAGGGCAACTCGCTCCCGGAGCACCTCTTTATCACGATCGAGCAAAATAAAACGCTTTTTACAATGCACATAGGGCTCGGGTCGCGCGGCAAACTCTGCCTGTAATTCGGGCAGACTCTTGCCTGAAGCCATGCTGCGCTCAAGGGCACGCAGGACGCGACGCGGGTTTTGAGTATCCAGATTGCCCAGTCCCGCGGGGCTACGCTCACGCAATTTAGTCAGCAAACCACTCAAACCATCTGAGGCATACAGTGCAGCGACCTCTTCGCGGACGGCAGCACACACCTCAACCACATCAATGACGGGCGCGAAAAAACTCTTTAGATAAAAACCGCTACCGCCGGTGACGACAACCGACCTGCCTCTCGAGAAAATGCCATCAATGACGCGTTCCGCATCCCGCACGTAGGCCGCAATATCGTAGGGTTCATCGACAGAATTCAGGTCTATCAGATGATGCGGCACGCGCTCCAGCTCCTCTCTGCTTGGCTTCGCCGTTCCAATATCCATGCCCCGGTAGACCAAAGACGCATCGCAGGAAACAATCTCGGCATTGTGTGTCTCTGCATAGCTGAGCGCATATTCCGTTTTACCGACGGCGGTCGGCCCAGAGATAATGTGAAGATCTTGTACCATTAAAATACCGCCTTGTTTTCAGCCCGTATATTTCTCGAACACCACAGAATTTGCCTGAGATGCTGCGTATGGCAATCAAGGAAGCGCTCGTATGAGTCTGATTACCATCGTCTACAACTACAGCTCTCTAAACTGCCCTTTGTAACGCCGGGTGATCTTCTTCATCGCCTCAGCATCCGCTTCCTCCACTTGAAAACCGATGAAGTGGAGGCGCGGCTCAATACCAAACTCACGGCTCAAGCCACGTAGGGTGCGGTCCACATCATCCCAAGGAACATCCCCCGCCTTAACAAGGTTGCGCTGAAAATCGGCGTCTGAAATTAGAAAGATTACATCTGGCTCCATCTGAAAAGCAACCGCCAGCGCGCCTTGTATCCCATCAATGTCATGCGGCAACTGAGTCATCAACTGTTGCGTCCGCACCTTCTCGCTAATCCATGCCTTAGCCGCCCTCTTATTTCGAGCACCACCTGATATCATGTAGTCTCGAAAGCTACCAACACTCCGAGAGAAGGGAACCAGTGCGAACTGCGTATTCGCATGCAATCCATCGATCAAAGCCGATAGCTCACGGATAAAGCGCCCGGTCGTCACGCCAGCCTTGCTGGCTTTATTCCAAACGCTCGTACTGTTATCAAAGAGAATCAAAATACGCTGCCCTGTATCCTCGACTCCAAACAGCGATGCCGAGGAGCTATCAGCCTGCAGGCCTTGTAAGGCACCGAGAATACCCGAATGGCCGAGTAATGAGTTCGACTGAAGCGCGGCCGGGTTACGAGCAATAGGATTGAATTCATTCTTCGGAAGATCCGGTAACTGCGGCATCGAGTCGGGCAGTAATGCCTGTGTATTGATCCGCTCAGGCTGCATCGGCGAGCTGGCCGCATTTTGAAATTCCGCAAGTGCTACCTTATGCTCCAGTTCCTTTTGAGGTAGATAAATCTTCTGGTGTGCCACAAATTCCGGATCCGACTCAAACTCGGGCACTAAAACAACGACAAAGACCGCGATAAAGAATATACCCGACTGAATGAGCAGCGCCAAAGCCAGAGGGCCCAGCTTCGACCGACGTGGCCCGCTTTCGGTTGAATTATCTGCCGTAGCTGACTGCATTGACCCTTAGTCTGCCGTCTATGCTCTGAATAGCAAAACTGAATGATCGTAAAAATCCGAGCCTACCAATGGCCCAACATTTTAGGGGTGGATGTCGCATGCATTGCCATAGCCTGGCAACTGGTCTTCGCAGGAGCCACAGGCAAATCCGTCGGTTGGGCCGCGATAATCGTTCTCGGACTCTCCGTCTGGCTCACCTACATGGCGGACAGACTCTTTGACGCAGGGAAGAGACCCCTCGCCTCTCTGCAGTCTTTTCGCCACCGCTTTGCGAAAGAATATAGAATACCCATCTGGCGGTTCTGGTACCTGCTATTCATTACGAACCTTTGTCTCTCGACGCAGCTGAGCGGCCCGCAATTTCGGCGAGGTCTCCTGCTGCTCGGCATTTGCCTACTCTACACGTTTCTGAATCAAAAACTGTCACGAAGGTTCTTCCCCAAAGAGGTTTGTGTCGCATTGATCTTCACTGGAGGCGTCGTTGTTTTTATTCCCACACCCATACCGCTGGGAACTTGTCTTTCATTTGCAATGATCTGCCTACTCAACTGTCTCATCATCGGCGCACGCGAAAAGGAAATCGACGCAGAGATGGACGTTCATTCCATCGCACCGCTTCTCTCTGAAGGATTCCTGCTAACAATCGCCGTCGTGTCTGGAGTCACCCTCCTTTTCGTCTCTCAGCAATTCCAATTCGCTATGGCCGTATATGCATTCCTTCTTGGCGGTATGCACTACCTCAGGCGGCTTATGTCGATCGAGGACTTCAGGGTTCTGGCCGACGCCGCACTCCTGATAGGTGCGGTATTTGCGCATCTATAAATAGGGTTCGAACTGGGCGCTACCAATCAAGCACCCAAATAGCCGCCGACGCTATCGACCCCGCCGAATATCTGAACCCTTGAAGTAAACACGCACCCGACAAACGCGCTTGACGCGAGTCTTGACCTTAAAGCTCTTGGGGTCGATCGAATCGGGAATTTCCTCACGACGGACATCCACCGTCGCATGATAACCGCGCTCCGAAAAGACGTCGATGAGCATGGCGAGTGCGTCGGAATCCTGTAGGATCGGACTCTCTGTATTCACCACTGCCCGGCCTGATATTGCGTGGCGCTCGATAATCGGAATAAACTCTTGCTGAATCAATTCAACGACTTGCTCGAAGAGATCAGTCTTACGATCCGCGTAGGTATCTAAACGATCGACAAGTTCTTGGCGCGCATGCTGAGACAGTGTAATCGCAACCGGGATCTGAGAGATGCGGTCGTAGGTGGCCTCATCGAGTTCGAGCGATCCTTGATAACGAAGCTCTTCGTCGATACGGTTACGAACTTCTTCGAGCGTTCCGTGGGCGTTGATGAAATGATAGAAAAAGATCTCACGCAGGTCCTTGAGAGCGCCGTAGGTTTTCTCCTTGAAAGTGCGGTAACGATTAAGCGCGGCGTTCGGATCCAGGTCGGTCGGGCGTAACTCCATGAGCTCACCCACGCCCGTCTCCATCACTTCGGAATTATGGATCATCGCCTCACGGCCACGGTTGAGCTGCCGCTTCACACTCTCCTTCTCGTCAACAAAGAGCACGACGATGTGGAAGTGTGGTTTTTTGAAATGCTCGGAATAGAGCGATTCCTTGAACCCATTCCGCATTTCAATCAACTTCTGGTAAAGCATCTTTACACACTCCACCTGGACCTTCGTTCGGGGGAACCCGTCGACAACCGCGCCCGATTTGTAAATCGGCTCAAGGAGCTTGCGTAACATGATCTCGATCACCTCGCGATCCCCCACGAGCATGCCGGCATCCTTCATCTTTTCTGCCTCGGGGGTGTTCAGGAGCGAACTCACAACAAGCGGCGGAGCCGTCAAATCGCGATAGCGCATGATGAAATCGGTATTCGTTCCCTTACCAGCTCCAGGTGCACCATTCAGCCAGAAAATCTCTTTCGGGAAACGAAGGTTCTCCTCGCCAAGTTCGTCCTCAAGCGCACTCCAGACAGAATTAAAGATGATCTGCGCGTCCTTGACCTCAAGGTCCTGAACCTTGGTCTCGCTAGGGATGGTTTCGGCCTTGGCCGTTTTTTGAGCCATAATAGATAAGTTGAGTCTCTGGAAAAGAAAGCTGTGCCCCAATTGAACACTAAGATCAAGCACCTTTCAAAATTTGACCCTATGAAGCGCGGGTGATGGACGGTTGCTCTATACGCGGGCGGCATATCCGCTCGGTGGCGCTTTCGAAATCCTCCTCCCCCGATAGAATATCGATCTCCAACCGAAGGTAATAAACCGGGACGGACGCCTTCATGTCATCAAACAAACGAACCGCATCCTTCTCGGTCGTTACAATCATATCCAGTTCGGCGTTCCCTGCTTTCCGGTAGAGTTGTTCAATCTCGTAACGTGTAAAACGGTGGTGATCAAGAAAGCGTTGGTTATATCGAATCTCAGCGCCAAAATCGCGCAGCATATTCTCAAAACTCTCGGGTGATGCGATCCCGCTGAAAGCCCCGACCTTCGCTCCCGAAAGCACATCCAGGGGCAAGCACTCGTCACTGTCGACCGATTGAAGATATTGCGGGCGGTGAGCACATTCGATGATTTCCGCCTGCGGATTATGCTCACGAATCAACTCGAGGAGCGCATCATCCTGAATACCGTCGGATTTGGTCAGAAAGATATAACTCGCACGGGCCAGATGCTTGATTGGTTCGCGAAGAATTCCACGTGGGAGCAAGTGCTGGTTGCCGAATGGGTTTGTCTTGTCGACAAGCAGAAGATTCAAGCGACCCTTCAGGGGCAGGTATTGGAAACCGTCATCCAGAATTAATGTGTCGCAACCGAATCGCCGAATCGCAAATGAGCCGGCCTTCACCCGGTTCTTGTCGCATAGCACGACCACCCCGGGGAGATTGCGAGCCAGCATGTAGGGCTCGTCGCCAGCGACTTCAGAATCAAGAAGCACGGACTTGCCATCACTGACAATCTTAGGCGGATCTTCTTCTCCGTGGCTGAGCTTCCGCCATAACTTCTTCGGCAGAGGCTCTTTCTTGCTTTTGTAACCGCGACTGAGAATCGCCACCTTGCGCCCGCGCTCATTAAGTGTACGGGCCAGTTTCTCCACTACAGGTGTCTTGCCTGTGCCTCCAACCGTTAGGTTTCCGACGACGACAACGAGACAGCCAAGCGGTTTATTCCTCAATATACGATGCTCGTAGAAATACCAGCGAAGCTGCACGAGCCCGCTGAATAGGAAGGATAATCCATAAAGTAAGCTGGCCATTAACTCTGCCGCTCGATCGTGCCGACGGTCATAGATGACATCTGCGGTGAAGCGCGCGAAATCATCCGCCGCTTGTGCGAGCATATAGCGGATTTTACGGATAGAAGGCATACCTTAAGAAAGAGAAGAGTGCACGTGACTGCGAATCTCAAAAACCAGAAAGAGGGTTGACGCCAGTTTTATTCGCCGCTTTCTCTCGGAAAATAGTAGCGAGCCTCCGTTATCTGCGGGGGCTTGAGCGTGTTTTGTCTATGAAATATTTAATCATCGCCGAGAAACCTTCCGTTGCGACCGACCTTTCCCGCGCCCTGTCCAAACAATTGGGCAAGTTTACCAAGAAGGGTAAGTCACGAGACGCGCAGTATTTCGAGAGCGATCAAGCGGCCATCACTTCTGCCGTCGGGCACTTGGTAGAACTGAAGATGCCGACGGGGCCCAACGGCAAAAACCTACCCTGGAAGTTCGATGTCTTGCCGGCCATCCCCAAATCCTTCGAGCTTCAACCAATCGAGAAAACAAGCGCACGCCTGAAGCATGTCCTCAATCTTGCGAAGAAGAAGGACTTCGATGTTATCGTGAATGCCTGTGACGCCGGCCGTGAAGGTGAGCTGATTTTCCAATACATCATGGACATCGGAAAAATCCAGAAACCTGTAAAAAGGCTGTGGATGCAATCGATGACAACCGGGGCCATTCAGGAGGCTTGGGAACATCTCCGGGACGGCAACGAAATGTCGAACTTGGCCGACGCCGCGAAATGCCGCTCAGAATCTGACTGGCTGGTCGGGCTCAACTCGACGCGGGCACTCACCTGCTTCCGCTCACGCCATGGTGGCTTCAATATCACCGCAGCCGGCCGCGTCCAAACACCAACGCTGGCCATCCTGGCCAAACGCGAGCGTGAGATCAAAGCCTTCAAGCCGGAAGACTATTGGGAAGTGCACGCCGACTTCGCTGTGGCGAAGGGTGAGTATCCGGGCAAGTGGATCGATCCGGACTGGAAGAAGGATCCGGCAAAACCCCACGGCCGCGCCGAGCGCATTTGGGACCAAGCACAGGCTGAAGCGATCCGCACCCGCTGCCAAGGCAAGGAGGGCTCCGTCTCTGAAGAGAAGAAGCCGACGAAACAAATCGCGCCGCAGCTCTACGACCTCACCACGCTGCAACGCGAAGCACCCTTTACTGCGAAGAATACACTTGGTCTCGCGCAGGCTCTCTACGAGCGACACAAGATGCTGACCTATCCGCGAACCGACTCCCGTTATCTCCCCGAGGATTATCTGGGCCGTGTTCACGAAACCATGCGGGAGCTGGCCAACTCCGATCATCCCGTCGGGAAATGGGCAGCCGACGCCATCGAAAATGACCGGATCCAGTTCAATAAGCGCATTTTCAACAACGCCAAAGTCTCCGATCACTTCGCAATCATTCCGACAGGACGTGTGGTTAAACTGAACGAGCAGGAGTCGAAGATCTACGACATGGTCTTGAAGCGTTTCATCGCTGTCTTCTTCCCCCACGCAGAATTCGAAGTGACCAAGCGCCTAACCACCATCGATCACGGCGAAGAGAAAGATACTTTCCTCACAAACGGGAAAACCCTGACCGAGCCGGGCTGGCTCGCCGTCTACGGTCGGGTTGCCGGCGTCGCGGCGTCCAAGGACGAACTCGTCGCCGTCGATGAAGGCGAGCGCGCCACCACCGCGGCGGTTGAAGTGGAAGACAAAGCAACCAATCCACCTGCGCGATACACGGAATCCACACTGCTGGCAGCAATGGAAGGCGCGGGCAAGTTGATCGATGATGACGAGCTTCGCGAAGCCATGGCGGAACGCGGCCTCGGCACTCCGGCCACACGCGCCGCCACAATCGAGGGTCTTCTTCGCCAAAAATACATCGCCCGCGATGGCCGCGACCTGAATGTGACCGGCAAAGGTCTGCGCCTGATAGAACTCTGTGAAGAGATGAATATCAAAGCTCTGAGCTCTCCTTCCATGACGGGCGACTGGGAGGCCAAGCTCAATAAAATGGAACGTGGCGAGATTCAACGAGATACCTTCATGAAGGAGATCAATGGCTTCACCGAAGAGGTCGTTGAAAAGGCCCGCGCGCACATGCAAGCTGCCGTCAATCGTGTCTTCCCGGACCTCGAATGTCCCTGCCCTGCCTGTAGCGCATCCCGTCTCAAACAAACCGACGCAACCTACGAATGCCGCGAACAGGAATGCGACTTCCGTGTCTCCAAACATATTGCCGGGCGTAAGCTCAGCGAGGACGAAGCCAAGGAACTCTTCACAAATAAACAGCTTCCCGAACGAGACGGCTTTGTCTCACGTTTCAACAAACCCTTCAGTGCGGCACTTAAACTCGGGCAAACGGTCTCAAAAACAGGTAAATTAGGCAAGTGGAAGACCGAGTTCGTCTTCGACGGCGACGAACCCGAGTCCGCAGAGGAACTCAGTGAGGATCAGCTAATTAAAACCCTCGTACTCAGCGGTGGTGCCGATGCCAAGCTATACGCAACGGAGAAAGCCTATTATGTGCCTGCCTTAAAGACAAAGGACGCACCTGAAGGTTTTCGTTTGGGCAAAACGATCCTGCAAAAGGAATTACAACCCGACGAAGTCGAAAAGCTATTTACCGAGGGTAAGACCGCACTTCTTGACGGTTTCATCTCCAAGCGAACGAAGCGCGCATTCAAAGCCCACCTCACCCTCGACTTGGATAGTGGCAAGATCGGTTTTGAGTTTGCTCCCCGCCCGGCCAAGAAGACAGCCAAGAAAACGTAGCGCCGCCAACCGGGCCTAAAGCTCATTTAAAACCGAACAACTTCTTAATCGTCGTGATCGTTTCCGAGGAAATGCTCGGCTTTCCATTGCGAATATCAAGAACTCGTTTACAGGTCTGCGGCTTAATCAGGGACGGGTTATAGGCGATCACCTTGACATCGCCGGGGCGCCCGGAAAGCCCCTCACCATTAAAGCGCGGCGTCCATTCCCGAGGCAGACCATACCGGGTAAAGGCAATATCCCACGCGATGACTGTCTTTCCCGAATATGGGCGCGTCAGCAATGCCGGATAGTTCTTAACAAAGTCGGGCACCTTCCTAGTATGAACGCGGATGCGGGCAGCGGGCGGAAGGCGGCGAAGATGGTCCCGAAGGTTGCTCACCTCACCCACCCGGATTGCCTCATAGAAACGCTTCGGATCGATACTCACGAGGTTCATTCCATTCCATATACCATGACGGTTCACGCTACTGAAGTTCTGGCGGTCGAACCATGTTTGAAAATCGTCGCTTAAGCGAAAGCCAATCTCGAAATGCAGGTGGGCGCGACTGCGTGGGATCGTGTAAGTCGCGGACCGCCCCATGACCCCGAGGACTGTCCCCTGCTCCACGCGCACGCCGGGCGCGATGCCCTCCGCCACGCTGGCTAGATGGGAGTAAAGGGTGTGGTAAGCCGGCACTTCACCGTCATGCTCCACCACGACATAACGGCCGTAGCTACTGTATCCGGAAATACGACTCACATGGACGACCTTGCCGGGGAGCACGGAGAAAATCGGATCGAGTGCTTCACCACGACTATCCCGTTTGATTGGATAGAGATCAATGCCCTCGTGAAAACGACTGCCTCCATTGCGCACGCAACCAAAGAGCCCCGAACTCGGGTTGCCCGAGATGGTTGGCTGGATGTAGGTTTCGATCGGTTTCCCCTGCTGAAATGCGGGGTTCGGCGTCGGCCAAAGCAGGCTCGCCTGAAGCGCGGACGCTGACGAAAGCAGAAGGATGAAAAGGAGCCTCATTCGGAAATACCGAAGGCCAATGAGCCTACTTGTTTTTGAGCTCTCTCAACTCAGAAAGGGATTCCCTTAGATCCAAAACAAGCGCCCCCAACTCGGCTTCATCAACCTCGGCGAAAGTATAGAAATTTCCATCCTGTATCGCGCCGTCGATCCGACGAGCACCGATAGGATTCCCGTTCACAGTAAGGACAATTCGTCCGCCCATGTTTGTGACCGATCCACGGTAGAGTTCGCGAGCCCCTCTCTCGCTTAACTGAAGAAGGAGAGCCATGCCCATATCGACCTCGACGAGTTCGATATTCATGATTTCAAATTCGTTCACCAAAGGCTCCTTTTGTAACTGGATCCTTGTCCCGCTAACGGGGAGAACGATGGTCTCCCCAGTCAGGCTACCATAACTCACACCGCGGGATTCGATCATCAACCGCGGCACCTTTAGGCCCTCAATGGTATCGTCTTTTTTACATCCTCCGAGAAGAACGCAGATCGAACTAAAGAGAAGCAGGGTTCTAAAAATATGATTCATGGTTTGTGGGGGTCCCTAGAGAATGATGTCTCCAATTGTATCCTCAATCTTGAGCATAAGTTCAGTTGAAATTTCCGCAATAGGCACAATGACCTCGCGCTTCGCCTTCACATGGACGTAAGTCTGGACGCCTTCCACTTGACGTGGCCCCGTGGCGCGGAGAACCCGTTTGCGCTCAAGCATCAAGGCAAGCAGGTGCTTCAACATATCGGATTCTTCCTTCGCTTCCGGCTTCTCATTTTCATAAAGCGAGAAGAAGAAATCTTCCGCAGAAGCCATGGTCTCTCTCGCGTTCGCAGCTTCATCATCGGGGTCCTTGACGATACGGGACCATCGACCGAGTACCTCACCCGGGAGCTTGAAGGATGCAAGTTCCTCAGGCTGCAAATCGGCCCGTCCCAATTCTCCCGCTTCCTCGTCCTTGAAAATAATACAATCCACACGGTCGCCCGGGGCGAACGACTCACCGCTGTGGGTCGACGTGCGTGCAATTGTTTTTATGTGCCAATCCATTTGTGAAATCCGGTTTTTCACCGAGCCTGAGAATACATCTCCATCTTGCAACCAAAACTCGGAGACGATTTGTAAGCACAGAGAATCATTGTGTAGAACGCTGACGACAGTGTTAAAACGCTCGGAGACCATTCAGAACGGCTTTCGCCGACGTGCGACACGAAGAGTTCGCCGCGTATATTAAATACAAAGCCCTAATTAGGGATCCTTGATTTTGAACTCGTACGGCTTCGATGGAGACAATTATGCTTGCAGCTAGGATTGAGGGTTGAAATCTACCCGCGTCTTTTAACGAACCTAACATGCCGAGAACCATTGCCATTGGAGACGTCCACGGCTGCGCCGATGAATTCGAAGAGCTGCTCGTCGCACTCAATCTGGAACCGGAGGATCGCGTTATCCAATTGGGCGATCTGATCAACCGCGGCCCGGACAGCCATCGCGCAATCGAGCTGGCGCGGGAATACAAGGTCGAGTCAATCATCGGGAACCATGAACTCCGCCTCCTGACCTACAGGGAAACGGGCAACAAAGACCGACTCAAAGACTACGACCTGGAGACGATAGAGCAGCTGACCCAGTCCGACTGGAAGTATCTCAGTAAGATGCAGAAATTCATCTTCGATCGTCCGCTCGACACCGTTCTCGTACACGGCGGCTTCTTACCGGATGAGCCGTGGCAAACACAGCCGCTCCAGGTCATCACAAGTATCCAGGTCATTGACTCCAAGGGCCGGGCGACCAAGCGCGCCGATGCGCCGGACGCACCCTCGTGGGCTATAAACTGGGGCGGCAAACCGTTCGTCGTTTATGGGCACACCCCACGGTCCAATGTCCTCGACCTCCCGGGATCAATGGGTATCGACACGGGCTGCGTCTACGGCGGCCATCTTACGGCCTATGTGATCGAAGATCGATCCCTCGTCCAAGTGCGCGCTAATAAAGCCTACGCCCACAGCAAACGCCTAACCGATCCGGTCTGACCTTCCGTCATCATTCATCCATCATCATTCATCTGCATCCATGTCCAATCCAAGCAACCACCTCGGCCTACTACTCGTCGATTTCCAAGATGTCTTCCTAAAAACCATACCCGACCGGGAACGTCTGCTCGAACGCACCGGTTTTGCCCTGAGAGCGGCCGAGCTCTTGGGTGTCGCCGTCGCAGCGACCGAGCAGCGACCTGAGAAACTGGGGGGCACAACGGAATCGATCACCTCAATCTGGGATCCCAATACTCCCATCTTCGATAAGTGTGCCTTCTCCGCCCTTGAAGCCGATGGGCTACATCGCTGGATCGAAGCCAATCAGATCGATCATCTGCTGATCGCAGGCATCGAGAGCTCCATTTGTATCTATCAGACTGCCGTTCAGGCCTTGAGCGAGGACATGGGCGTCACACTGCTCGCCGATTGCATCAGCGAGCGACGGAAAGAAGATCGGGAAGCTGTTATCCGGCAACTCCTCGCCATGGACGCACATGTTCTTCCGAGCGAAACCATCTTTTACAGCCTGATCGGCAGCGCGGATCATCCAAAATTCCGCGAGTTTACCCTTTTAGTGAGAGACGCCTAGCTCGCCTTGGCTTCTTCGTAGAGCCACTTGTCCATCTTATTGGCTGTGATCACACCATAATTCATGGTGCCGAGCCACCCGGACATGATGATACCAACGGAGCCGGCGTGGTAGAGGCCTTCCACCTGATCGGATAGCTCCATCGAAACCTTCAGGCCTTCGAACTTCGTCCCAAACGAAGTGCCCTGCATCGACTTCGTATAGTAATTCACGGTGCGCGGCGTGGCCGCCTCGATGTGATCGATCTTCTCGCTCACACCAGGGATAAAGGTCTCCAGGCTGGCCACGCACTCATCGCAGAGGCGCTGCTTCTCGGCTTGATACGCCTCGTCGGTGAGATCGTTCCATTCATCCCAGCGGGCGTTGAGCGAAGCCACTACCGTGTAGCGATCCTGCGAAAGATGGGGGCGCGTCTCAGGGTAGTAAACGGAGAAGGTATGACTACTGGTCTTGATCGAGGTCAGCTCATCGATGGAATACTCGGGCGCCTTCGAAGTGAAAACCAAATCACCGATGTTTGGAATCTTTTCACCCTTTTTGATGCCCATATAAACTTGGCAGGAACTGGTGTTGTTGCGCACCGCTTTTACCTCCTCCACGAAATCTTCACTGAACTTATCTTCGCCGACGAGGTGCTGAATCGTATTACGCACGTTCGCATTGGAGAGCACGGCTTTACATTTGATCGAACGCACGGGGAACTCTTCCTCGCCAGTATTTTGACTGCGGGCCCGCACTCCGACGACTTTGCCGTCTTCAACATCGATCCCGTCGACAAGGGCACACTTGCGCACCTCGCATCCGTTGTTCTTCAACTCAGCCACCATCTTCTTGATCAAAGTATCGGTGCCGCCCTGAAAGGTGAACACGCCCTTGCTCATGAAGTTCGAGAATACGATTCCGTAAGTAATCGCGGGATCATCCACATGAGAGCCATTGGCGTAGGAGATCGGTTCCATCAGAAGACGGTGCACATCGCTACGCCCGGGGAAAAATTCTTCAAACATCTCACCCGTAGTCTGGGTATTGTCGTCGTAGAAGTTCATCTTGCGCAGATGATCGTAGAAGGCCTCGACCTTCTCGCGGTCGATCTTGAAATCCTCGACGAGGATCTTGGTGAAATCATCACGGTCAAAAGTCGTCCACACATTCATCTGCGGGTTGATAAATCGAACATCCTTCAACTGGTGGATCGAGTCAGCGATCTCCTTGGTCCAGTATTTGCGGCAGCTCTTAACCATCCCGTAGGGGAAGCCGTGAAGGGAAATATCGAAGATATGACCGCCGGGACGTTTAAACCAGGTCGCCAGACCGCCAAATTGGTAATGGTGCTCAAGCAGGAGGACTTTGTGCCCGTTCTTGGCCAGATAGTTTGCGCCGGTCAGCCCACCTAAACCGGAACCCACGACCACGACGTCGTATTCATCTTCAATGCCTTCAAGCCAGTCCTTTGCCATTTCAAAAAGTATTTAGTATTTAGTAGTCAGAGGAGGGAATCTCATAATATCAAACCCGCAAGGGGAAAACTATGCTCTACTCTCCTGTCAGTACATCAAGAAGCGCCCGCAATTTAATATCAGTTTCCCGCATCTCCTTTTCGGGGTCGGAGCCCTCAACAATGCCTGCGCCCGCATGGAGACGGGCCGTTTGTCCCTCAATTAAAGCCGAACGGATGCCGACCACCATCTCACCCTCATTCAAATGATTAAACCAACCGACCACACCTGCATAAAGCCCACGTTCAAGCTGCTCGAGCTCGGCAATACAGGGCACGGCTGCCTCTCTCGGCGAACCGCCCACCGCCGGGGTCGGGTGCATTTCGGGCAAAATATCAAGAAGATGTATCGCTTCACCTACCTCGGCTTCGATGCGTGTGCGCAAATGCTGGACATTGGCAAGAAGCAGAATTTGAGCATTCGCTTCAGAACGACCGTTCAAGCCGACTTTTTCAAGGCGCCGCAGAATCGAATCGCGCACGCAGACGTGCTCGTGAAGGTCTTTCTCACTCTCCAGGAGCTCACGTGCAAATTTTGCATCCTCACCCGCCGTCTGACCACGGGGCGCTGAGCCGGCGATCGCCTCGGTCAGGAGACGCCCATTGCGAATCTGCAGGAGTCGCTCGGGAGTCGCACCAATAAAACTCCGGGCATCACCGCCGCCGAAAGAGAAGGTAAAACATCCGGAAAAGCGTTCGCGCAAGCGATTCAAGGCATTCAGCGGCTCCCACGGGCGGTCCGCCTCAAGCTCGATGCCACGAGCCAGAACAATTTTCTCATACGCGCCTGAACCGATCGCTTCCAATGCATGAGACACCGCCTCAGGGTAGCGGTCGGGAGCCAATTCACGCCGCCCCTTCACCTTGGCCGAGGGGCATTCCGTTGATTCGACTTCTCCATCGTAATCGAAAGCGCCGAACTTCCGATAGGCACCCCAGACCCGCATGACGAGACTGTCGATATCGGTATCCGCCTCGATCTTCAGGTTGGCCACAGCCCCATATTTACCCTTCGACCGGGAAACCTGCCAGCGCGGCAGGAAGACCGTCGCCGCAGGAAAGGCCGCATCTTCAGGAACGGATTCGTCAAAACTGAAAGCCGTGAAGAAATGCGGCCCGGTGAAGGCTTCACTAAGGTCACCTACCGCAATGGTATTGTCCAGAATCTCATCTGCAAAGGCCT
The DNA here is from genome assembly GCA_049598495.1 of Opitutales bacterium. Taxonomy (GTDB): domain Bacteria; phylum Verrucomicrobiota; class Verrucomicrobiia; order Opitutales; family Coraliomargaritaceae; genus Thalassobacterium. The sequence continues at coordinate 2,850 of JBMYNR010000005.1, read as the reverse complement.
TCACCGCGGCAAATCGCCCAGACCCGTCAAAGCGTGCCTGCACGACCGCCTCTGCAGCAGCGACCGACTCGTCATCCGCTGCCCGCTCCAAATAGCAATGCAACTCACTCGGCTCGTAGATCGACTGCAGCACCGCCAGCGGCGCGATGTGCTTCACCGCCAGCGAAATACTCGCGATTTGAAAGTGCCCCTTTTCCCGCGCAGCCTCGCGGCAGCCCTCCAGAAACTGGCGCAGTGCCCCCTCATCACGTTCGGGCAACATACTGGACGGAATGATTTGCATTCGAAGTAGAGAAACCAGGAAGTGATAAACCGCAACCTATTAGGATTAAGCGTTTGCGCTTCTCCACTCTCCACTTTCCACTTCACAACACACCATGCTTCCCTTTCCTGAAATTGATTTCAAAAACGAGCTCAACCCGGAGCAACTCGCAGCGGTCACTGCGCCCGATGGCCCCGCACTCGTGCTGGCCGGCGCAGGATCCGGCAAGACACGCACCCTCACCTATCGGGTAGCCTATCTACTCCACCAGGGCATTCAGCCCTACGAAATTCTACTGCTCACCTTTACCAATAAGGCCTCCCGCGAGATGCTCGAGCGAGTTGAGGATCTCACGGCCGTATCCCGACGACACCTCTGGGGTGGCACCTTTCATAGTATCGCCCAGCGTATCCTCCGCGTCCACGGGGAACTCGTCGGCCTCAAGCGTCACTACACCATTCTCGATGAGGGCGAGGCCGAGACGATCCTGAAGAATGTGATCCAAAGCACCGACGGGAAGTTCCTCAAGACGAAGAACTACCCCAAGCCCAAGGTGATTGCCAACCTGATCAGCTATGCGCGAAACACATGTCGTACGCCCTTCGAGGAGGCCGACGACCGCTACCCATTCCTGGACGGCATGGCGGGCAAAATCGACCAGTTCTACAAGGCCTACATGCAGGCTAAGCTCGATCAACAGGTGGTCGACTACGACGATCTACTGGAGTATCTCTTAAAGCTACTTCGCGAGCAGCCCGAGGTTCGCCAGCAATACCAGGATCGTTTCAAGCATATCCTCGTCGATGAGTTTCAGGACACAAACCGGTTACAGTCGGACATCGTCGATCAACTCGCGGGCAACCACCAGGTCATGGCAGTCGGCGACGACGCTCAGTGTATCTACACTTGGCGCGGAGCCGACTTCGATAACATCATGCAGTTCGGCGAGCGCCACCCGGGCGCTGAGATCCATAAGATCGAAACCAACTACCGCAGCACCCCGGAGATCCTCCGCTTTGCCAACGCCGTGCTGGCTAACCAACCCGCCGGGCTCGGTTACACCAAAGAACTGCGGGCGATCAAAGAGTCCCGCGAGCGCCCTTACTTTGTGCCCGTCATGGATACCCGCGGCCAGGCGCGGTTTATTATCGAGCGAATCGAGGGGCTCATAGACGAAGGGCGCGACCTGTCCGAGATCGCCGTCCTCTACCGTGCACACTACCAGGCGATGGATCTTCAGATGGAGCTCACTCGACTGAATATCGATTACCAGATCACCAGCGGTGTTCGCTTTTTTGAACAGGCACACATCAAAGACTTCACTGCCCAACTTCGCTTCGCCTCCAACCCCGCAGATGTCTCCGCCTTTACACGCTTTACTTGTCTTCTGCCCAAGGTCGGCCCCAAAACTGCCGAGCGGCTCCATAAGTTTACCCGAGAGCGAGCCGAGAAGCTGGAGAAAAACTTCTGCGATGTGCTTGTCTCCGAAGAGGTCCTCAAAAAGGTCCCCAACGATGCCAAGGAAGCGTGGCCGAGTCTGGCCGAAACCATCCGCGAGCTCTCTGAGGCGCTCACCGAGAAGGCGCCCGCCGAACTCATCGAGCTGGCCCTCGACGGTTGGTATAGTAGCTACATACGAGAGATCTATCCCAACTGGACCGACCGCGCAGACGACCTGCAGAGCCTTGTCTCTTTTGCCAACCGTTTCGATACGATGGAGGAGCTTCTCGCCCAACTCGTTTTACTGGCCTCAGAGAGCAACGAGCGCAGCCCGGAAGAGGCCAATAACTGCCTACGCCTCACCACCATCCACCAAGCCAAAGGCCTCGAATTTCCTGTCGTCTTCGTCATTGGCCTAGCCGACGGCACCTTCCCACTCAAGCGCACCATCGACGAGGGCGACCTTGAAGAGGAGCGTCGCCTCTTTTATGTCGCGGTGACCCGTGCCATGGAAGAACTCTACCTTAGCTACCCCATGCTCAACCAACAGGGCAACCAAGTCATGCGCCTCAACCCGAGCCGCTTCATCCAGGAAGTCGACGCGAGCCGCTACGAGACCCTGCGTGTCGCCACGGCGAAGAGATGGTAGCGGCGTTCGGGGACGAACGCCACGGCACGATCTAAGATTCCGTTGGCTCAACGTATGGCGTTCGGGGACGAACGCCGCTACCAAAGGTCGCCCGAAGTCCAGATGTAGGGCCAAGCCGACGCGGCCGAAACCAGCCCGGCGCGAACAGGATTGTTTCGAAGATACATCGCCTTCTCCCTGAGAGCATCTTCGCCCCGAATACGATGGTCAAAATAACCGCGCTGCCATCGCAGACCCAATTCCCGATTCAAAAAGCGTTTCCACGACTGCATTGCTTTGCTCATGGAGCGCTCCCGTTGATTGAATGAAATTAGGGCATGCAAATGATCTGGCATGAGAACGAGTAGATTTACCCACCAGATCCCATTTTTCTGATAAGCAGCCGCGGCATCTCGAACAGCTCCCGCAGCCTTTGGCTGGAGAAGCTCCTCAGACCTCCTATCCTCCAAACATATTGTCAGGAAATAGACGGAGCCATCTTCAACCCAATCCGGCGGGG
>JBMYNR010000004.1:0-82910 GCA_049598495.1 Opitutales bacterium | reverse complement strand
ACCACCCAAATTTTATATTTCAAATTTTTCATTTCTTTCTCTTCTGGGGTTTCGGTCCAGGCAGAGAATATTCCACACCGATTCTCGCCAGCCGAGGACTGTCCACTTCTTTGACTACTCACAAGAGAAAGCAACAAAAGCGTCCTTCATGTCAATGGCTCAATGATTTACCGTCCTAAGATTGTTAAAATTACAGAGCAAGTTAGAAGGCATCGACCGCAGACATAAATGATTTCGGGTCAGAAAAAGAAAAAATTCAATCCGCTCCTTCTTAACGTTTTAATAATAAGTGCTGTATTTCACGCTGTAGGCTTATTCATCCTCGGTGGCATCACCATGGTTAAGTATATCATTCCCGATGAGGCCCAGTTCGAGGAACCACCCGAAATAGTCGAGGATCAACCCTCTCCCCCGGCGACTGACGCCGCCAAAAAGCAAATTCCTATCAGTTTAGTAAGATAGCCTAAAATCCCAACGGCTCTAGCTTTGCCTAAGATTTTGTGACCGTTCGATAATATCCAGCCCAATATAGCAATGTTAGCGACGACATAGAAATTCCAGTAGAAGCTGCTTTTGTCGTCGAGAGCGAGCGCAAGCTCCACAAGTTTTCAGTAGGTGTCAGCATCCAAATTCATCAAATCATTTCCAATGGATTCCACATTAAATGCGCTATCGATTAGCGGGCACTATCATAACCGCATCCCCAAAAAAGCTACAAACAATCCAGTGAGGCGAAGGCTTGTTCGCTGAGCGCTTGTTGGCGGCTGGCCATTTCGGGTTGCGAAAGGTCTTCGTCGTAGGACGGGATCATGGCTTGCATGTTTTTGCGGCCCTCTTCGCTGGCCAGCTTTTCTGGGAAGCAGCGCTTGATGATGTTTAAAATCACGTTGGCGGAGACGGAGGCTCCGGGGGAGGCGCCCAGTAGGGCGGAGATGGAGTTGTCGGCAGAGGTGAGGATTTCGGTGCCAAAGTGCACGATGCCGGCGTCGCCGTCTTCTTTTTTGATCGCTTGGACGCGGATACCGGCATCGATCAATTTCCAATCGCTGGTCTGAGCGTCGGGGAAGAAGGCCTTCAGTTCTTTCATGCGAGTTTGCATGCTCTGGGTGCCTTGCTGGATCAGGTAGCGCACCAGTGGGATATTGTGCAGGCCGACTTTGATCAGTGAGGCAATGTTGTCGGTGCGGATCGACTTGGGCAGATCGGTGAATTTGCCCTCCACGTGCAAGAACTTGGTCGTCCAGGCGGCGTAGGGTCCAAAGAGGATGGCTTTTTTGCCGTTGATAATCCGGGTGTCCAAGTGCGGGACTGCCATGGTCGGCGCCGCGCCGGGGGACATGCCATAGACTTTGGCCATGTGTTTTTCGACGATTTCGGGTTTGTCGCAGATTAACCATTGGCCGCCAATCGGGAAGCCGCCAAAGCCTTTGCTCTCGGGAATGCCGGACTTTTGCAAGAGGGGTAAGCTGCCGCCGCCCGCGCCGATGAAGACGAACTTTGCGGAGTTTTTGAAGCGTGCTTTGGTCTTGAGGTTGACGCCCTCGACTTCCCAGCGATCGCCGACTTTGGTGAGATTGGTGATGCGGTGGGAGGTGGCATAGCCGGCGCCGGGCTGTGCGCCCAACCACTCGATCATTTTACTGGCCAGGACGCCGTAGTTGACGTCGGTGCCGGGCTCCATCTTGGTTGCGGCAATCGGCGTGTCATCGCGACCGGCGAGTAGCAGCGGGGCCCACTCTTTAATCTGCTCGCGATCTTCGGTGTATTCCATGTCCTTGAAGAAGTGGTGGGCCTGCATGCCCTCGAAGCGCGATTTGAGGAAGTCTACCTGCGCTTGCCCGTAGACAAAGCTGAGGTGGGGGACGGGGTTGATGCACTCGCGGCTATTTTTGAGGATGCCCTTGCGCGCGGCGTAGCCCCAGAATTGTTTGGAGTGCTCAAATTGTTGGAAGATCTCGATGGCCTTGGCGACTTTGACCTTGCCGTCGGGTCCATAGTCGGGGGTGTAACTCAACTCGCAAATGCCCGCGTGTCCCGTGCCGGCATTGTGCCAGCCATTCGATGCCTCTTGCGCGAAGCTCTCCGTCATTTCGTAGAGTTGGATTTTCAGCGCGGGGTCTAGCTCTTTGAGCATGGTGCCCAAGGTGGCGGACATAATGCCGCTGCCGATGAGAATGACGTCTGGGTTTTCGATGGTTTTGGAAGTTTTCACGGTGATCTGTAGGATGAGTGAGCTAGGAGAGTTAACTTAAGGTGGCGAAGCGCGCTTTGACGGCATCCCAAGTGGTCTGATCTTGGGGCTCAAAGGTTTCCACCAGCGAGGAGTTGAGGACGATTTTGCGGCCCTCGGTGAGGTCGGCGATCACGCCGTCGGCCAGCATTTGTACGGTAATATTACCCAATCCAGTGGCTTCCACTGGGCAGGCCGCAACCGTGATCCCGATAGCGTTGGCGGCAAATTGGTTGAGCAGGCGATCTTGGCAGCCACCGCCTACAATGTGGAGGGTGCTGGGTTGCTCGCTCACGTATTTGGTGAGATGCTGCCAGACCTGATCGTAGCGTAGGGCCAAGCTCTCGTAAATGCAGCGGATGATTTGGCCGGGTGTTTCGGGGACGGGCTGTTCTGTCTCACGGCAGTAGTCTTGGATTTTGAGTGGCATGTTGCCCGCCTCCGCAAAGCAGGGCGCATCTGGGAAGATTAAAGAGCGGAAGGGGGTCGCCTCATCAGCTAATGCGGCCATCTTGGCGTAGGGGATGTCGATCCCTTGGCTGTGCCAGTAGCGCTTGGACTCTTGGATCAGCCACAGCCCGCAGATGTTTTTCAAGAAGCGGATTTTGTCGCACACGCCGACTTCGTTGGTAAAGGCATCTTCAAAGGAGGCCTCCGAGATGATGGCTTCGTCGACTTCCAGCCCCATCAGCGACCAAGTACCACTGCTGAGGTAGGCGGGTGTTGGGGCCTGGCTGGGTACGGCCGCCACTGCGCTGGCGGTGTCGTGCCCACCCACGGTAATCACTTGCAGTTGCTTCAGTCCGGTGGTTTTTTGTAAACTTTCAGTCAGCGGACCCAGCGGATCGCCGGCATCGCAGAGCGGTTTAAAGAGCTTTGGGGGTAGACCCAGCTTTTCGATTAGCGCGTAGTCCCAGTCCTTGGTCTGCGGGTTGTAGAGCTGAGAGGTGCTGGCAATACTGCGCTCTTGGCTCATTTTTCCGGTCAGCCAGTAGGCCAGCAGGTCGGGGATAAAGAGCAAGTGCTCGGCTTGTTTCAGGGCGGCGCTGTCGTGTTTCAGCTCTGAGAGTAGCTGATAAATGGAATTAAAAAACATGAACTGAATGCCGGTCGCCTGGTAGATGGCTTTCTTGTCCACCAATTCGTAGGCGGCCTCCATCATGCCCTGCGTGCGTCCGTCGCGGTATTGGTAAGGCAGTCCCAGTAGTGCGCCCTTTTTGTCGAGCAGACCGTAATCTACGCCCCAAGTGTCGATGCCGAGGCTAACAATCGCATCTCCGTACCGATCCGCTGCCAGTCGGATGCCATCTAAAATATTTTGGTAGAGCGCTGTTAGGTTCCAGTGCCAGCCGCTGGGCAGCTCGACGGGGGTGTTGTCGAAACGATTGATTTCGTGCAGCTCGATGCGCTGTCCGTCAAATTCACCCGCGATGACGCGGCCGCTGCCAGCGCCGAGATCGACGGCAAGATAGATTTTCTTTTGTTTCATCGTGACAAAATTTCTTTTTCGACTAAATGCATTCAGCTATCGGCGATGACTAAGTCAATGCCGCGTTCTTGGATGGCTTGCGCTATGGCCGGATCAATCGCTTGGTCGGTGATGATTTGATGAATTTTTTTAGGCTCCGCAAAAAAATACTCGGACTGTTGGCTAAACTTGCTGGAATCAACCAGCAGAACGATTTTTTCGGAGTATTCAACCAGTCGTTCCTTAAATGTGGCCTGCTGCTCAAAGCTTTCGCTGGCACCTCTTTGGAGGTCGAATCCGACACAGGAGAGGAAGCTGATATTAATGTTGTGGTGCCGGAGGGTATTGATGCTGTCCCCCCCAACATAGGTTTGGGTTTTACTTTGATAGCGCCCACCAGTGGAGATCAGCTCTACTTGATGGTAGTGGGTGAGGTGCTCAAGGACGCGGTGGGAATTCGTGATGGCGCGATAGGCCAAATCCGGGAGCTCGTTGACCAGTGCCAGCGCGGTGGTGCTACTATCGAAGCCGTATATTGAGTCTGCGTGGATGAGTTGCAGCGCAGTGCGCGCGATGGCTTGCTTTTGCTTAGTTTGGATGTTTTCCCGTTGGGTAAAGGACTGAAGCTGGCTGCGGGTAGTCAGGCTTTGTGCCCCGCCATGAATGCGGCGCAGTTTACCGGCTTGCTCCAGCAAGAGAAAGTCGCGTCGAATCGTTTCGGCCGAGACCTGATACAATTCTGCCAAGTCCAATGTCCGTACCACTTCTTGGCTTTCAATCAGTTGCACTAGGTGATCCTGTCTTTCGGAGGCGAGCATAGATGAGGGCAGACAATGTGGAATGATAGCAACCGAAAATTTACAATTAAAAGCTTGGAATTATGCAATGGTGTGGTTTTATGGGCCCAATTTCAACCACAAAACCATAAAAATCCACATAAATCCACATGAGTAAGGAAAAATCCGACTTCAAACACGTTAACTATGAGTGGGATGAGGCGCACGCAGCAACTTTGTCACCCGTTGAGCGCTTAGTATACCGTTCCAATATTTTAGGATCCGACCAGCGCATCACGAATACCGGAGGCGGCAACACCTCATCGAAGGTCAATGAGACGGATCCGCTCAATGGAGAGTCAGTAGAGGTGCTCTGGGTCAAAGGATCCGGCGGTGACTTGCGCACCTCTAAGGTGGCAAACTTCTCTTCGCTGTACCAGGAGAAGTTGATTGACTTGCAGTCGATTTACGCGGCGACCACACCCAATGGTGTGAAGACTGAGATTGAAGATCAGATGGTGCACATGTACCCGCACACCACCTTCAATTTGAACCCGCGTCCCTCATCGATCGATACGCCCTTGCACAGCTTCATTGGCGCCAAGCATGTAGATCACATGCACCCGATCTCTTTCATTGCCATTGCCGCTTGTAAAAATTCTGAGGCGCTGACGAAAGAGATTTACGGCGATCAACTTGCTTACCTTCCTTGGCAGCGTCCAGGCTTTGACTTGGGGTTGAAGATGCAGGCGGTGTATCAAGAAAACAAGGACTGTGTGGGCATCAACATGGGGCAGCACGGTTTGATCAACTGGAATGATGATGACAAAGCCTGCTATGATTTGACGCTCGAATTGATTGAAAAAGCGGGCCGTTATATCGAATCGAAAGACCGCGGTGCGGACACTTTCGGTGGGCAGAAGTACGCGGTGGTGGATGCTGACAAAGCCCGTGAGATGACCATTGACTTGCTGCCTTACTTGCGCGGAGAAGTCTCTCAAAGTAAGCGCTTCATTGCGACTGTCCACCGCGACGACGCCGTCTTGGAGTTTGTAAATTCCAACGATGCTGAACGACTCGCTGAAATTGGTACCTCTTGCCCAGACCACTTCTTGCGCACTAAGATTAAGCCCATGTATGTTGCGTGGGATCCTACTTCGGGCGATGTGGACGCACTCAAGGCGAGCATTCAATCGGCACTTGAGCAGTACCGTGTGGACTATGCCGAGTACTACGAGGCGTGCAAACATGCCAACTCGCCTGCAATGCGGGATGCCAACCCAACTGTGATCTTGATCCCTGGTTTGGGTATGATTGCCTTTGGTAAGAACAAGTCAGAGTCGCGCGTAACAGCCGAATTTTACAACTGTGCCATCGGCGTGATGCGCGGTGCGGAAGCGATCGATGAGTACATCGGCTTGCCTCGTCAAGAGGCATTTGACATTGAGTATTGGTTGCTAGAAGAAGCCAAACTGCAGCGCATGCCAAAGGAAAAGGAATTTGCGCGCAAGGTGGTTGTCGTGATTGGTGCTGGTTCGGGTATCGGCAAAGAAGCGGCCTTCCGATATATTGAAGAGGGTGCGCACGTGGTCTGCGCTGATCTAGATCTGGCAGCAGCACAAGCCACTGCCGATGAAATTTCTGCGAAGGTTGGCATGGGAATCGGAGTAGCCGGTACGGGTGTTTCGAGCTGCGGTAATGTGATTGCCTGCCAGATGGACATCACCGATGCAGCCAGCATTCAAGCGTGTTACGATGAGGTGATCTACGCCTACGGTGGTATCGATGTGGTTGCGCTGACAGCTGGTATCTTCCTCGCGCCTAATGTGGACGGTGAATTCTCGGTCAAGCAGTGGGAGTTGGTCTTCAAGATCAATTCTGTCGGTCCTTACTTGGTTGCCGACACGGCTAAGCCCATCTTTGTGGCTCAAGGCAAGCACATGAAGAGTGCTGTGGTGATCACGACTTCCGTGAATGGTGTCGTTTCGAAGAAGGGCTCTGTCGCTTATGACTCCTCGAAGTCCGCTGCGAACCATATTGTGCGCGAATTGGCTGTAGAGTTGGCGCCGTATGCAAGGGTCAATGCGGTGGCACCTGCCACGGTGGTCAAGGGTTCATTGATGTTCCCGCGCGATCGCGTCATGGCCTCTTTGGCCAAATACGCTATCGCTTACAGCGAAGAAGAGTCGACCGAGGACTTGCGTCTGAAGTTGGCAGAATTTTATGCTAGCCGCACATTGACGAATGCGCCGATCACGCCTGAAGATCAGGCGGAAGCAATTTTCTTCATGTCCAGTGATAAGTCTTCCAAGACGACTGGATTGGTCTTCAATGTCGATGGCGGCTTGCATGAAGCCTTCCTGCGCTAGATCGTTATCTGGTTATCACTAAGTGAATTTTCGGGTGTCCGTGCCGCACATTTTGTGAGATCAACGCATTTATGCAGGGGATTATGACCGTGCAAAGGATTCAGACATGTTTGTCATCACTGCCGGGTTGCGTCGCAAACCGGATGAATCCCGTTTGGATCTGATCAACCGCAATGTGTCCCTCTTCAAGATGATTTTGGATAGCATCCAGCAGGCGGGATACAAAAGTTGTGCAAAAGTTTTTGTGGTTTCCAACCCGGTTGATATTTTGACGCATATTGCGGCTCAGACTTTAAACCTTGATCCCTGTCAGGTTTTTGGTTTGGGAACGATGTTGGATACCGCGAGATTCCGTTCTCTTATCTCTGCTGAGTTGGGTATCGCCAGCTCTCAGGTGAAGGCTTTGATTCTGGGAGAACATGGGGATAGCATCGTTCCGATCTGGAGCAGTGCGACCGCTGCGGGATTGCCTTTGAAAGGGTATCCTCAAGTTTCTCCAAATTTCGAAAAAGCGATGTTTGAGCGCACTCGTGGAAGCGGTGCGGAAGTTATCAAGCGTAAAGGCGGAGCTGGTTGTGCCTGAGTCCACCTTTTCGGTCCACTTATTGTGATAGGTTTCCAAGCGGTTTATTGTTGGTGGTTTCTTGTGGTTCAGGTTGCGGTTGATCGCCTATCTGGCGGAGGGAGGGCGTAGCCCGACCGGAGCCAGATAGGCAGGTAAGTTGTTTGGCATACGCTTTTGGCGTGAGCAAGCCCAGAGAGCGATGCGGCCTTTCATAGTTATGCAGATGGCGATAGTCGGCGAAGATAACACGGGATTCACTGAGCGTGTAGATTAGCTCACGGTTAAGGCACTCCCTGCGGAACTTATCGTTGAAGCTTTCCACATAGCCGTTCTGCCAGGGACAGCCCGGATCAATGTAAATGGTTTTGATGCCTTTATCTCTGAGCCATTGCTGGATCGCTGTAGCGATAAACTCAGGCCCGTTGTCCGAGCGGATATACTCGGGGGCACCATGTTCCTCAATCGCTTCTTCGAGCACGGCCAAGACGTCCGTTGCCTTAATGGCACGGTCGGAGTGGATGCAGTGGCATTCCTTGGTAAACGCGTCGATCATATTGAACACCCTGAGCTTCCCGCCACGGACGGTATGATCGCTCACTAAGTCCCAGGCCCAGACATGATTACGATGCTTTGCCTTTTGGGGAAGCCCTGTAGAGAGCCCCTGGCGGCGTTTGCGCGGCTTGGGAGCAGGCACTTGCAAACCCTCTTCTCGGCGCACACGCTGCACCAGCTTTTTGCCAACGCCCCAGCCTTGCTCGATCAGCTTGCGTGTGATCTTGCGGTAACCGAAACAGGGATATCGCTTAGACATCTTCACCATCTCCGATTCAAGAAGCTTCTTCTTCTCTGGCACTGTTCTGGGGACGTAACGCAGCGTGCTGCGGTTCAACCCCAGCCAGCGACAAACCGATCGCCCGGAACACGAAAGCGTCTCTTGAACTTTGATAGCCATGCGACGCCTGCGTTCCGGGCTCAGAGGTTTTTTTCCAAGGCAATTTCAAGAGCCTTCGACTTGAGCATCTGATCGGCCAGCAGCTTCTTCAGCTCCGTGTTCTCTTTTTCAAGATCCCTCAGTCGCTGGGCTTCCTTGATGCCCATAGCTCCATACTTCGCTTTCCAGCGATGATAGGTCGGTGCGCTGATCTCATGCTTGCGGCAGGCTTCGTCCACACTCAGCCCTTCGCTTTCGCGGAGGATGCGGATGATCTGTTCGGTCGTTCTTCGTGTCTTCTTCATTGGGATTTTCCTTTCTTAGCTGGAAAATCCTATCACTCAAGCTGGACTTAATTCAGGGGCCCCTGGCAGATGGAATGAAAGATATCCCAGTGGGCCGGGATCACTATCGTGCCCGATTGAATGAGTCGTTGGACGAAGTTCTTTCCGAAGATTTGGGAACATTCAATATCGATGCGGTAGAATGTAAGCTTTTTGGAATTGGATCTGAGAGTTTTGTCGTAGGGTCACATGAGTTTTACATGGGCTATGCGGTGAAAAACCAAAAGTGGCTTTGTTTGGATATGGGGCATTTTCATCCAACGGAGGACGTGTCCGACAAGATCAGTTCAATTCAACGCTTTGTTCCCGGCGTGCTTTTACACGTGAGTCGTGGAGTTCGTTGGGACTCAGATCATGTAGTTCTCAACGACGATGCAACTTTCGCGGTCATGCAAGCATTGGTCCAGGGTGGACACCTCGACAATACCCGCATTGGGCTTGATTTTTTCGATGCCAGTATCAATCGGATCGCAGCATGGGTGATCGGAACCCGCGCCGCAAAGAAAACATTATTACGGGCGTTACTTCAGCCCGTTAAACAACTTCAAGCATTCGAAGAAGCGGGTGATTTCACTTCACGATTGGCGACTTTGGAGAACGTTAAATCATTGCCATGGGGTGCCGTTTGGGACGAGTTCTGCGAGCGAAACGATGTCATTGGAGAACAAAGTTGGCTTGAGACCGTGAAAAAATACGAAGCGGATACTTTGAGCCTACGTTGATAAAGCAGAGTGGATGGAATGGGTATGAGCCGTAAAGTTTATTTGGCCGCAGACATTGGGGCCGGGAGTGGCAGAGTTCTGGCGGGAGTGTATTCTGACGGAAAGATTGCTCTCGAAGAATTGTGTCGCTTTGACAATCAACCACAAGAGGTGGGAGGTTCTTTGAAATGGGACATCGAAGGTGTGTTCCAGGAAATCATCAAAGGAGTCAAACTTGCCGTGGATCGTTATGGTGATGATGTCAAGAGCATCGGAGTCGATACCTGGGGAGTAGATTATGCGCTTTTGGATGAAAACGACAGTGTGTTGGAAACTCCATATTGCTACCGTGATAATCGCACCGATGGAATGATCGATGCGGCGGAAAAAATCCTGCCACAATCGGCAAGGTATGTTGAAGCAGGTCTTCAGCAATTGCATTTTAATACACTCTACCAGTTGCTGGCGGAGAAACAAAAAGGAGATAATCTTGCGAAGGCAAAAACCCTTTTGTTTATTCCGGACCTTATTAACTTCTGGTTGAGTGGAGTGAAAGCAAATGAGGTCACCATCGCCAGCACCAGTGAGATGTTGAGTGCAAAAAATGGTCAATGGTCCGACCATCTGCTGACATGCTTTGAAATCCCGAAGTCGATTCTCAATGAGCTCTCTGAGCCGGGAGATGTTCTTGGCAAGATAACTGAGAAAATCGCGGATGAAGTGGGCAAGGCTGACCTAAAAGTGGTTGCAACTCCCTCCCATGATACCGCTGCTGCAGTTGCGGCATGCCCATTGCCGAAGGATGAAACGTCCATCTTCATTAGCTCCGGAACCTGGTCATTGATGGGGGTTGAATCTGAAAATGCTCAACTGACTCGATCGCCAATGCGATGAAATTGACGAATGAGCGGGGAGTAGAGGGAACGACTCGATTGCTGAAAAACATCAGTGGGTTTTGGATTTTCCAACAATGCAAACGCGATTGGGACAAACAGGAACTTGGGCTCGGATACGATGAGCTCCGTGAGTTGGCGATTCAGTCGGAACCATTTAAAGCTTTCTTGAATCCAAATGACCCTACTTTTGAACAACCGGGGGATGTGCTGCAGCGTATCGCCGAATACTTCGATCGCACGGGCCAAGCTGTTGATATGGAGCCTGCCGTCGTGTGCAGAGCCATTTTCGAAGGATTGGCGTTGAGTTATCGAACGGTCTTAAAAGGTCTCGAAAAGGTAACTGGTAAATCCCTGAAGAAGATCAATATCATTGGCGGTGGTTCCCAGAATCGATTTTTGAATCAACTCACTGCGGACGCAACAGGTTGTGATGTAACCGCTGGACCGGTTGAAGGAAGTGGCTTGGGCAACATAATGGCGCAATTGAAGGCTGATGGAGAGATTGAAAGCATACATTCAGGAAGGGACATCATCCGAGCTTCCTTTGAGCTCCAGCATTTCAATCCAGATTCAAGCCTCGATTGGGAGGCTGCTTCAAAACGATTCAGCGAGCTGCTTCAGCAGTAAGGCTGTGGGTGGCGTTATTAAGGTAAACTCAAAGTATTTGCGCTATGAACCTTCCTGAAGATCAAATTGCGGATATTGTGAGCGAGGTACTCGCTCGACGAGGTTTGAAAGTTCCTGCGAAGGATCATGGAGACAAAATTGCATCTACTCCCGAGACGGCTTCGCCTAGTGAAATTCCACAACGATCCAAGGCGGCTGTTTTAGTTGAAAAACAGAATTTGCAGATCCAGGAGTTTCCCATTCGAGATCTTGGAGATGATGAGATTTTGGTGAAAGTCCAGGCCTGCGGAATTTGCGGAACGGATATTCACTGTTTTCGACATGATCCATTTGGCAAGCTCAACCCTAACCCCCGACGGCTGACGCCGCCAAAAAGCAAATTCCTATCAGTTGGAGCGGCCCTTTTTTTTTTTGCTCGGGCACGTCGATCACCTACTTCCGCTCAGGCCGCGGAAAGAGAATGGTCTTTTCGCCGAGCGATTTACCATCGAGTGAGTGGCCCCACTCGAGTTGGCCATCGAGGAGTTCAAAATCCTCAGCCCCAACGAGGGCGCGGATCTTAGAGGAGATTTCAGGCATGACCGGGGTCAGCAGCACCACCGCAAGGCGCAGTGCCTCGGCCATAGTCGCAAGCGAGGTGCGCAGTGCGACCTGATCTTCAGGCGCATCCGATTTGGCCAGTTTCCAGGGCGCGCGTGTCTCCGCATAGCGGTTGATTCCGGAAACAAATGTAAAGATGCGATCGAGCGCCTTATGGAACTGGAAGTCCTCAAAAAGTGGCAGGAGCTCTTTTTGCGTATCCGTCCAGAGCTGCTTGAGTTCCTTTTCGGGCGCCTCCTCGATCTCCGCAGCCGGCACCTCACCCTCGGTATAGCGTCCGCCCATATTGAGCAGTCGACTGACAAGGTTACCTAAATCGTTGGCCAGATCGCTATTGTAGCGGCTCATGAACAAGTCCAGGGAGAACTCTGAGTCCTGCCCGACATTCATTTCGCGCGTCACGAAGTAGCGGAAGGCATCGGCGCCAAACTGTTCGATCAGGTCGAGTGGGTTGACCACGTCACCCGTGCTCTTGGACATCTTGCTGCCCGAACTCAACCACCAACCGTGGACAAGAAAATGCTTTGGCAGCTCAATATCCAGCGCCTTGAGCATGATGGGCCAGTAGACGGCGTGTGGCGGCACAAGAATATCCTTCCCAATGACATGGTAGTCCGCCGGCCAATGTTCAGCGAATTCATCGCTACCGTAACCGGCTGCCGTGATATAGTTGGTCAGCGCATCAAACCAAACATAAGTGACGAAGCCCTCATCGAAAGGCAGTTCGATCCCCCACTCCAAACGCTCCTTTGGGCGAGAAATACAGAGATCATTGAGCGGCTCCTTGAGGAACTGGAGCACGTCGGCGCTGCGGAAGCGCGGGTATATCATCTGCTCGTTACTCTTGATCGTTTCAACCAACCAATCCTGATACTGCGCCAGCTTGAAGAAATAGTTGCTCTCGGTGACTTCGACGACCTCTCCGTAGATCTCCGGCCATTTACCGTCGATCTTCTCCTTCTCAGTCACAAATTGTTCCTGACGGACACTGTAATAGCCATTGTAGTCGGCCTTATAGATTTCACCCTTATCATAAAGCTTCTGGAGAATTTCCTGAACGACCTTCTTATGACGCGCTTGCGTGGTGCGAATGTAATCGTCGTTGGAAATATTCAATGCCTTGCAGAGTCCTTGAAATTCAACTGCGAGACGATCGCAGACTTCAATTGGTGGAACGCCCTCGTTCTGAGCCGACATTTGAACCTTCTGACCATGTTCATCGAGCCCCGTAAGGAATTTGACATCATCGCCCACCATTCGACGAAAGCGGGCGACGATATCCGTCAGCACTTTTTCATAGGCATGCCCGAGGTGCGGCGAGCCGTTGGCGTAGTCGATTGCGGTGGTGATATAGAACTTCTTACTCATGGAAAACGGAAGAAGTTGGGAGATTTCCCGAGGAGGCGCAAGCGCGGGATTAATTCATCGCTTCAATCACTAATTGCGCCTTGCCTCGATAAGTCCCCAAAGTGGCCACCACCTCGACCCGAGAACCGGTTGCCAAACGAAAGAAAAATTTTCGAAGCGCCGGATCCGGGAGATAGACTGGCCACTCCTTCCCATTCACAAGCAGGCTCGTCGGTCGACGCGGGGAGATTTTCCCGCTTATCGAGAATATTTGCCCCATATGTTGGGCCAGCTCTGCGTCTTCAAGTTCCGATAGGAAGCCACCGTCTTCAAGCGTAAGCTCGGATGCAAACTCGGCATAGCGGAGGGGCATCTCAATACTGGGCATATCGCTCCCCTTACTTAAAGCTCCCTTTGCTTCAAACGGACCGAGCTGAAACCTCGCCACCAGTGGGAAATGATCCGAAAAGCCACTACCCACGTCACCCCATGGGTTCCAATCAATCGGTCGACCGATTGCATCCGCGTTCAGACCTTTGATCACAAGCTTGTCAAAACTCCCGTCCACGTAGCTAATACCCGAATCATCATAGAGTCCCTGAGTGATAAGCTGATGCATGAGGCTTCCTCGGCGCCCCCGCCAGACTTCGCTGTAACGCTCTTCCGGCGGAAGCTCAAACCAGAGGTTATAGAGGTCGCTCTCGCTAAAATCTTCAGCCCCTGCCGAACCAAGGATGTCGTTGATCCCAGTCTCAATATCGGGAAAGAGCATGGACTGGTTATAATGGGCGTTAAGATCCCCCGCGACAAGAATATCGGCATTGGGGTCTTCCGCTAGGCGGGCGTCGAGCAGGGCACGTAGCACGCGGGCGTTCTCCACCCGAATGGGCTCACGTTGCGGATTTGAGGCGCCTGATTTCCAGTGATTCACATACACATGCAACGGATGGCCTGCCACATCGAGCTCCGCTTCAAGAATGTCGCGCGCCTCTACAAGTGGGTGGATACTCACCGAACGAATCGGGAACCTGGAATAGACCGCATTGGTGTGCGCGATGCCCGAGTCGAGACCCCGAGATGGAACCGTCGCCACCTCATAGTCTTTGAGGCCGAAATCGGACAGTGTCTTCAAAAGCCAGGCCGACGCGGGGTAGCCCGCATACTCATCCGACCACTCGGCTCCAAGCATCGCCTCCACGGTGGTGCCTTTATAACTTTCGAGAAAGGCAGCATAATCCTCAACCGTCGAGTCCGGCGTCACATCGGCCTCCAACTCTTGAAAGAGAATGATCTCGGGTCCGGCGCCTTGATTAATCGTCCGGAGCACACGTGTGGTGTTCTTCAGCTTGGTGTAAAACTTGGCCCGTGTGTAGCCCCTCGGCTTGTAGTCGTCAAACATGGCAACACCATCCGCATCGAATAGGTTCTCCACATTGTAGGTCACAACGGTGAAACGAACCGACTCAGGTTCATCGGCCAGTGAGCAGGCAGAGCCAATGACAAAAACCAGCAAAAAATATAGACAGAGAAAAAAACGCTTTAGGGCAGCCATGGGTATTTTTTGTATTCGGGCGCTCTCTTCTCGTTCCACGCCTTCCGCCCTTCCTCACCTTCTTCAGTGAGGTAATAGAGCAGTGTTGCATTGCCCGCGAGCTCCTGCAGACCCTGCTGGCCGTCAACATCCGCATTGAAGGCCGCTTTCAGGCAACGAATCGAAAGTGGACTGTGTTGCAGGATTTCCTGCGCCCATTGGACCCCCTCCCTCTCGAGTTCCTCATAGGGAACGACCTTATTGACCAAGCCCATCTCAAGGGCTTCCTGCGCATTGTATTGGCGGCACAAATACCAAATCTCGCGCGCCTTTTTCTGGCCCACAATTCGGGCGAGATAACTGGACCCAAAACCTCCGTCGAAACTGCCCACTTTCGGCCCCGTCTGGCCGAAGAGCGCATTATCGGCCGCAATTGTCATATCACAAACAACATGAAGAACATGTCCCCCACCAATCGCGTAACCGGCCACAAGGGCGATGACCACCTTTGGCATGGAGCGAATCAGCTTCTGCAGATCCAAGACATTGAGCCGCGGAACCCCATCCTTACCCACATAGCCACCTGCCTTGTGACCACGTATCTTCTGGTCACCTCCTGCGCAAAACGCAAATTTACCATCGGTCTGGGGGTTGAATCCGGTAAGAAGAACGACCCCAATCGTCGTGTCATCCTTCGCATCGGAAAAGGCTTCAATCATCTCGGCCACCGTATCCGGGGTAAAGGCGTTACGACGGTGCGGGCGATTGATCGTCACCTTGGCGACCCCATCGCATTTCTCATAGATTATATCATTAAACTCCCGAACCTTTTTCCAATTCATGATGCAAGGAGTAGAACGAAAAATAAGGCAATGACAACTTTGGACGGCCTAATAATGCGGCGGCCTCTCATCAGCCGGTAGTTCCCCAGCCGACTGCGAATTCAATTCTGCCATAGCTGCCAACTGGGCTTTTTGATCCTTGGCGAGCTGGACGAGCTGATCAATCCGCTTCGCCAACTGGAAAATCTCCGCATCCTGCTCCTCGATGTGCTTCTCAAGGTAGGCAATTCGCGTCTCCAGGGCTGCATTCGACTCCGTCATGCGCTCCTAACCCTGAAAACGAAATACGCTCATCGACTGTGGAGGTAGATCCAACTTGATCGAATACGGACGTCCATCCCACTCCACCGATTCGGCAACAGCACCACCGTTGTTGCCAAATCCGAGACCACCATACTCCTTGGCATCTGTGTTCAAAATCTCTTTCCAAAAACCAGCGTGCGGCACGCCGACCCGAAAACCTTCCCGCAACACAGGAGTGAAATTACCCACCGCAGCCACATCATCTGTGATCACGCGGCCCTTGCGCAAAAATGAAAGCACGCTGTTGTCGGCATCCGTGCAGTTGATCCACTCGAAACCGTCCGGAGAATTGTCGCTCTGCCCAAGACCGGGAATCTCCTGGTAGATTTTGTTGAGATCACGAACGACCATTTGGACACCTTCATGATCGAGATACTGCAACAGGTGCCAGTCCAGACTCTTGTTGTAGTTCCACTCCGCGGACTGGCCAAAGTCACTGCCCATAAATAGGGTCTTTTTCCCCGGCCACATCCACATCAATCCATAAAGGAGACGAAGCTGATGCGCCTTGTTCGAAATCGGCTCACCCGGCATTTTCATTAACATCGACTGCTTACCATGAACAATCTCGTCGTGCGAGAAGACCTGTGTGAAATTCTCGGAATACTGATAGAGCATGCCAAATGAGAGCTGGTGGTGCTCATACTTCCGATAAATGGGATCCTTTCGGAAATATTCGAGTGTATCATGCATCCAGCCCATGTTCCATTTGATATCGAAACCAAGCCCCCCTTCCGAAGTCGGCTGTGTCACCCCCGGGAAAGCAGTAGACTCCTCGGCAATCATCAATGTGCCCGGAAAATACTTATGCATGAGGTCGTTGGTCGCGCGCAGAAAATCAATTGCTTCCAAATTTTCACGGCCGCCATGCTGGTTTGGAATCCATTCGCCCTCCTTACGAGAGTAGTCAAGATACAGCATGGATGCAACTGCATCGACCCGCAAACCATCTATGTGATACCGCTCCGCCCAGGCAATGGCCGATGCAATCAGGAAGCCGCGCACCTCATTACGCCCATAGTTAAAAATCAGTGTACCCCAATCCTGGTGAAAGCCCTGACGAGGATCTGCGTGTTCGTAGAGCGCGGTTCCATCGAACTGTGCCAGGGCAAAACTATCGGTCGGAAAGTGAGCCGGAACCCAGTCCATAATCACACCGATTCCATTTTGGTGCAGAGTATCGACGAGAAACTTAAAATCATCCGGCGAACCAAAACGGTGAGTCGGCGCGAAGAATCCCGTGACCTGATAACCCCAAGAGCCCGCAAAGGGATGCTCGGACAAAGGCATGAACTCGACATGCGTATAATGCATGCTCTTGAGGTATTCGACCAACTCGTTGGCCATTTCCCGGTAACTGAGCGGACGAGCCGCATCCTCGACCACAGATTTCCATGAGCCAAGGTGCATTTCGTAAATGGAGATAGGCTGGTTCACCCAATCCGTCGAAGAGCGGGCTTCTATCCAGTCGGCGTCGTTCCACTGGTAATCATCGACTGGAGTAATAATCGATGCGTTATAGGGCGGCGCCTCAAAATACGTCCCGTAGGGATCCGTCTTTAATAGCGGGAAGCCCTGACGCGAACCGATCTCGTATTTGTATTTCATTCCGGCTTCCAAGCCAGGTATGAAAACCTCCCAAATACCGGAGGCCCCAAGACTGCGCATCGGATGGTAGCGTCCGTCCCAATGATTAAACTCACCGACCACAGAGACCCTCATAGCATTGGGTGCCCAAACCGCGAAGGCTACGCCCACGATTCCGTCGATCGTCTTGATATGCGCACCAAGCTTGTGATGAACGAAGTGGTCACTCCCCTCACTGAAGAGATACACATCCTCTTCCGACAGAGTAGGCAGAAAACTGTAGGGATCGTAGAACTGGCGAATCTCGCCATTATAACGCTCGATGCGAAGGCGGTATTTAAAAACCTCGCTGCGATCTTCGATCACTCCCTCAAAGAGACCATCCTCGGTCAAACGCTTCATTTTATAGCGAGGTGCATCGGCATTCGTAACATCGACCAACTCGCAACTCTTAGCATCATCAAGGAAGGCCCGTGCAATTAGGCAGCCCTTCTTCCCTTTCTTATGGAGATGCATCCCGAGGATGCCGTGCGGGTTAGCACATCTTGCCGATGTAATCGCTTCGGTCTCCTTTTCAGTAATTTTCACGATTTGAATGTGAAGACAATCATTGCCAACATGCAAGACTCTTACCACGCCCGACCGTTCAGATGCTTTTAAAAAGGCTTTGTCTTGCCTCGACCGAAACAAAGCAAATCATCCAAACAGTTCGAAAATTCACCTTACAGCATACATGAAACTCCTATTACACTTCGCCTTGGCTGGCTTCTACCACAGCGTGGAATCCACAGCCGAAAACGGCAACAGGCGGCCTAAAACGGCAACAGGCGGCCTATTTACCACTGAAGCATATGAGAAATATCGAGGAATGTATCGCGAAACATACCTGCTACCTCCAACGAGACTGGAGGCGGACCTATCGTATCTATAAAATCCACTCTCTACTATGCCGAATACACCTGTGCTTTACAGTCGTATAAGGTCATAGCAAGAGAACTCATATAACACATTTTAAAGAGACCCCGTCTTTCACGTGAGCACCGAAGAGAACACAGTTCATTTCCCGGCACTGGTCGTTGACGGCTCGGGCACTTCGATCTTCACAGCTGTGCTTGGCGCGAGGGGCGAGTGGCTGGCAAAATCAGAGCTGGACGTCCCCGCCCTCGAGGGTCTGTTCCCAAGTGTCGAAGACAGTCTTCAGCAAGCAGGACTGCAGTTCGCCGACATCCGAAGCTTCCTGTATTGTGAGGGACCGGGCTCGATTCTGGGCCTCCGACTCTGTGCGATGGCCATCGAGACATGGACTCGCCTCTTTCCGGATTCAGCCAATCTTTTCAGCTATAACAGTTTGCACCTAGCGGCCGCCAACCTCCTGGTTGAAGCACCCGATATCGATGAGGCACTCATCGTCGCCGACTGGAAGAAGGGGGCCTGGAATTCGATCTCGATCACAAACGGCAAGATGGCTCCAATCGAGGTCGTCGACGAGGCCTCTCTGGCAACATCAGAACGCCCTCTCTACCATCTCCCGCAGAGGAAGGGTTGGCAGGCACCGCCCCAGGGCGCGATTGAACTCAGCTACAAACCATGCACGCTCAATAGGATACTCACGATGCCGAGCCTCTTGAAATCTACCGGGCAGATCGAACTCTACAACAGCGGCATCAACACCTTCCAAAAATGGATACCTACACGCCACCGCGCGGCACCATAAATTTCGAACCGGGCAAATTATAAGCAAGGAAGCAACAGGCACGCCACTACGCTGCTGGGCGGAGATCGACCTCGCAACCTTCGAGAGGAATCTTAAGCATATTCAATCTGCGCTTCCGGCGCGAATGCGCTACATGGCGGTCGTCAAGGCCGACGCCTACGGCCATGGGATGGCGCCGATCGTGCGACGCCTCATGCAAAGTGGCGTCGACTATTTCGCTGTGGCAAATGTTGCCGAGGCCACAGACATACGACACATGGGTGCCGGTTGGCCGATCCTGCTACTAAGCCCTCTCCTCCCAGAGGAAGACCGCTTAGTATTCGAGCACGATCTTACCCCTACGGTAAGCACGATGGAAGAATGCCATCGCCTCGGGCGAATGGCGACCACTCATGAGAAGCAAATCAAAATTCACCTAAAAATCGACACGGGCATGGGACGGCTTGGTGTCTGGCATGAGCACGCGACGGCGTTGATCGAAGCAATTGCGAAAATGGATGCAATCCAGCTGGAGGGCATCTACACTCACTTTTCCAGTGCGGATACCGACCGCGTATTTACGGACCTACAACGACAACGCTTCATTCAAGTACTCGATTATGCCCAAAAATTACACGGTGAGCTCATTGTTCATGCCGATAATTCCGCCGGAATCGAAACACTCAGCGATAAAAGTCCTTTCAATGCTGTTCGCATCGGGCTCCTTCAATTTGGAGTCACACCCTACCCGGATTCCATTCTAGGTCGTGCGCGTGTCGAACCGATCTTCAGCTTCCACACCCGAATCGGCCTACTCAAGGATCTACCGGCAGGCACGCATATCAGCTACGGCAGAACGCATACCCTGAAACGTGACTCGAGAATCGCTATATTAACAGCGGGCTACGGAGACGGTATCCCGATTGGCTTAAGCGGCCGCGGCGAAGTATTGATTGATAACCATCGCTGCCCGATCCTTGGCCGGGTCACGATGGATCAGACCATTGTAGACGTCACGGACTGCCCTTCCGTTGAACCTGGCGGGCACGTCGTCTTAATCGGAAAGGCCGGGGAGCGGGCGATCACGACCACTGAATTCAGCCGTCTCGCGGGCACGATCCCCTGGGAAACCCTTTGCTCCGTTACAAAACGCGTCCCTCGTGTGTATATCGGCGCGCGGGACCTCTAATACGAGGCACACGGAAAAAGAACTTGTCCACAGAAATCACGAGGCCCATAGTCACGCCCCGTGTTACGAAACGCCCGGAATTTCTCACTCTTTCTCTCCCTTACCTTCGCCACAGGGTTTTCTACGGCGCTGAATGCGAGGCTCCCTGAGTTGAGTTCGATCGAACCGCTCGAGTTTGATGAAAACTCGCAACGTCTCGTCGCCCGTGGAGATGCCCAACTCGATTTAGAAAACACACGGATTCGCGCAGATCGGATCACGTATTATAAGAATTTCGCTCTTGCCGATGCTCTTGGAAACGTGGCGATCACTCGCGAGGGCAAACGTCTTATAGCAGATCGCCTCAGTTTCGATGCAAACGAAAATATCTTCTCCGTCGACGTTCTTCGAACCGGCCAATGGCCCTACTATGTGAGTGGTGCTTCCGGCGGGGGCACCAATGAAGATTCCAGTATCTACGGCGCCACTGTTTACTACGGAAACCCGGGGCCCTATGGGCTCAGCGTTAGCTCAAACGAGGTCCGCTACCTCAAAGAGCCACGTGGCGAATACGTCTCAATGGATGGAGCCACCTTTCGAATCGGAAGCCTGCCGATCTTTTATTTACCCGCCTACCGTCACTATGTCTCGGACGCACCCTACTACACCGATGTTGATGTGGGCTCCGGCGGAGACCTCGGTGTCTACCTACAAACAACAACACTATTCCCTGTAGCATCCTGGCTTCTTGCCGGAGCCAACTTGGATTATTACGAGAAGCGCGGCCTCCTCGCCGGTCCAACGGCTCAATATACATACAATTCTCAGACGCAGCAAATTGTAGGCGCGGTCAGCGCTGGTTACATCGACGACAAAGGCGGTGATAAGGAGCGAGGGCTGGATATCTTCAACCACCCTATCGATACGGAGCGGGGTTTTGCCGAATGGCGACACAAACACAATATCGGCGACCACTTCACTGCTACCGCTGTCGCCAGTTACTGGTCCGACTCCGAGGTGACCCGTGATTTCCGAGAGGATGTATTTAACGATAACCGACAACCGGACAACTTCGTCGAAGCCAGTTATGCAGGCAACAACTGGATCGTATCTGCCTTCGGGCGCTTCCGTCCCAACGAGTTTCAACTCGTCCAAGAGCGCCTTCCCGAAATTCGCCTCGATGTCCTACCGGTTCCTGCCTTCAATACGGGTGCCTACCACAAGGCTCATCTGAGCTACACCCAACTACGGGAGAATTTCGATGACAATCCCGCGGTGATCACAACTGAAGGTGAATCCGATCGATTCGATCTCACCTACCGAATCCAGCGGCCGATCCTAATCCGGGACTGGCTGACCCTGATGCCGCTGGCGGGAGCCCGGTTAACGCAATACGACAACCAGCGGAGCGACCTTGCAAACATCGACGGCAGCTTCACCCGTGAGATATACGAAGCGGGTTTCAACCTCGAAGCACGGGCGCATGCAACTTACCCAACTGTCAACAAGACGTGGGGAATCAATGGCCTCCGCCACCTTGTGCGCACGGTCTTGCGCTACCGCTATTTCTCCGACCCTGATGCTCTCAACGAAATCGCCACCATCGAGCGCGCTGTCTTCGACCTGGATCGTCCGGGGTTGGATCTCAGTGATCTTCGTCATGTTGATGACATCCCAGAGACCCACCTTGTTCGCCTCGGGGTCGAGAATCTGTTTCAAACCCGCGCCAAGAACTATGGATCCAAGACACTGGCCGCGCTTAATTTCTACCAGGATATACTCCTCGAAAAAGAGCGGGGATTAAATAACGAAGAGAAGGACACCTTCAATGCCACTTGGCTTGAACTCGAACTCAACCCAGCGCCATGGCTTAAGTTTGACTTCGCCAGTCGCTTCAAGACCGAATCCTTCACTCTGGATGAGCTACGGACTCGCACGACTCTGCGCAGCGGGGAAATCTGGGAATTGGGCCTCTCCACCGATCTACTCAACCAACAGATCGACCAATACCGCCTCGATTTTATCTATCGAATCAACGAGCGCTACTCCTTCCTCACTGATGCCCGCTTCGACGCCGATACCGGAGACTTCACAAAATTCAGTATCGGCCTGCGCTCTCGCATCGGCAGCACATGGGAACTCCTCTATGCGATTACCTTCCGTGAAGGTGCCCGCCGTGAAAGTGATGTCGCGTTTCGTATTCAACTACGCCTCGCGGGCGACGTATAATACCACTTCAAAAAACAACGGCAGCTATGCAAGAAGCACTCATTCCAGATAACGATTTTGCAATTCGACTCCCCGCATTTGAAGGCCCACTTGATTTGCTGCTCTACCTAATTCGACGCAGTGAAGTCGATATCTACGACATCCCAATCGAGAAGGTAACAGAGCAGTATATCGAGATTATGAGATCGATGGAGTCTCTCGATTTGGAAATTGCCGGTGAGTTTTTCGTGATGGCATCGACCCTCATGTATATCAAGAGTCGTATGCTGCTGCCCAAAAAGGACCAGGGGGCAAATGAAGACATTGAAGACGATGAAACCGATCCTCGCTGGGAACTCGTTCAACAGTTGCTGGAATATCGAAAATTCAAAGAGGCGGCAGAGGACATACGTAAGCTGATTCTCAATAGTAACGATTTGATCGCCCGGATCGGCCCCAAGGATGCCGTTGAAGCGGTCGAGCGTCCACTTAAGCCCGTTGATCGAGTCGATCTCTGGAATACCTTCAACCAAGTCTTACGGCGCCTTGCCGAGCGTATTGATGAGGGACAGATCAATGCCGAGCAAGTGACCGTGGCTGACCGCATGGAAGTTGTGCTCCTACGCATCAAACACGAGCCTAGCTTTCTATTCTCCGATCTCTTTGAGTCGACCACCACAATCGCAACGATCGTGGCCTCTTTCTTAGCCGTTCTTGAACTCACCCGCTTGGGAAAAATCCAATTGCAACAAGACGCCGCCTTTGCCGATATTCGTTGCGCCCGGGTGGACTAAATCCTGTCCATATTTGTTTCTTAACCCAATGAATCGCTTAGACAAGCAGACTCCGGATACTCCCGAAAAACCATCCGCTCATCTCATCGGTATTGGTCTCGACAACACAGACGGCCACAAGCGGGTCACTCAAGCAGAGCGCTTCTCCATCGTCGGCGGCTCGCAGGAGACGCACGAACGCATGACCGAGACGGTCGTCAAGACTTTCGAAACACTTGACCGTAAGGGCAAGTCGATCAACACGATCGAGAAGGAAGAACTACGAGATATCATCAAAAACAGCAGCCCGAAATAAGGCCTTCTTGACAGACTAGCTTGACCGATTAACGTCCACGTGACCATGACGGATCCCAATAACGAGAATACCCCTACGCAGAAAGAGTCTGCCGAGACAGCGGCCATCCCAGCTACAGACCCCATGGCAATGCCTCCGAAAAAGCCTAAAGTGAAGCTCGTATCCTCCTTTGAAGAATCGGACAATTCAAAGTCTCCAAGCGGCCAGTCCGAACCCGATAGAGACGTCTCTTCCGACGTCTCTTCCGACGTCGCTCCACAACCGACTCCCGTTAAAGCCGCACTCACTCCCAAGCAAGAGCCCACTACGGCACCCATTCAAGATTCCTCCATCTCGATCGATGAAGATCCTGAATCTCCTACTGTTGCCGCGATCGTTGTCGATGCCCTCTCAGCAAGCATCACCATCGCATTTACTGTCTTGATCGTTCAGGATGCTCTGCCTTTTCTATAATAATAAGTTAATTAACCTAGATAGACTATGTCCGACAAGATCACAGAACTCGATAGCTCCAATTTTGATTCCACTGTGTCCGGTGGTTCCACCCCTGTGGTGGTCGACTTCTGGGCCCCCTGGTGCGGCCCATGTAAAGCAATCGCACCTATCCTCGAAGAACTCGCCGAGGAACTTGGTGACGCCGTCAAAATCTGCAAGGTCAACGTCGACAACAACAGCGAGGTCGCCAGCAAGTATGAGATCCGCGCGATCCCGACCATTCTCATCTTTAAGGATGGCGAAGTTGCGGATACCGTCGTTGGTCTCACCTCCAAGGACGACCTCAAGGCCAAACTCGCTTAAGGAAAACTGAATCTTTGCTCTCTCCGAAGCCCCGTGCTTCACAGCGTGGGGTTTCTTTATGCACGACAAAGAAAAGTATCTCCTGATTTTAGGTCGGGCACGTTCGCCGACCCAAGCTGGCGACAAAACCGATCCGAAGGAATCGGACCACGCAGCACCAGAGAGAGAGATTGCCCATATGATAGAGATATGGCCAGCGAACCCGTAGGGCGAACGGCGGTCTTGGCCCCTCGATGGGCTCGGGGCCGACGACAAGCTCAGGCAATGCTCCCTGATTCTCCCCCGAAAAACGACGATGATAAAAAAGCCCCGCATCGATTTGGTGCGGGGCTTTGCCTTGTAACAAACAAAGAAAAGATGCTTATGCGCCTACCTGGAAGCGTGCAAAACGTTTGATTTGCATATTCTCGCCCATCTTGGCAATCATCGCAGTAAGGACTTCCTGAACGGTTTGATCAGGATCCTTGACGTAGGCTTGCTCAAGAAGACAGGACTCGCTGAGGAACTTATTCAGCTTGCCCTCGACAATCTTTTCAATCGCCTGCGCTGGCTTACCTTCGGCTTGGCCTTCGGCCACCTTGCGCTCTTCGGCAAGAATGGCAGGATCGATCTCTTCGCGAGAGACGCAAACCGGGTTAGCTGCAGCCACGTGCATCGCGATGTCCTTAACGAACTGTTTGAAGTCGTCCGTCTTTGCAACAAAGTCACTTTCGCAACTAACTTCGACGAGAACACCGACCTTGCCACCGAGGTGGATGTAGGTATCTACGAGGCCATCACTGGCATCACGGCCGGCCTTCTTCGCAGCTGTGGCCACCCCCTTCTTGCGAAGGAGTTCAACCGCTGCATCGAAATCGCCTTCGGCTTCTACCAAGGCCTTTTTACAGTCCATTAGTCCAGCGCCTGTGCTCTCGCGCAGCTCGCCGACCATTTTAGCATTAATTTGTACGCTCATTATATGTAATCGATGGGAAATTAATTGGATTCCTCGGTCGAATCAGGTGCGGCCTCGGGAGCGGCAGGCGCAGCCTCTTCGGCCGCCGGCGCGGGCTTCTCTTCGTCTTCGCCGTAGCCGGCAGGAAGCGTCACTTCAACATCCTCCTGTTGCTCGAAGACCTGTTCACGAATGATTGGGCCTGCTGTCTTTTGAACCTTTTTGGCCTCTCGCTTGGAAAGACCGTTTTGCGCCGCCTCGAGGATGGTCTCCACAATGATACGGATCGACTTGACCGCATCGTCATTGCCCGGAATCGGGTAATCGAGGACGGTTGGGTCAGAATTCGTGTCGACCAAACCAATCACGGGAATACCGAGACGACTGGCTTCAGCCACGGCAATCTCTTCATTCTTGGTGTCGATCACAAAGACAGCAGCAGGAAGCTCGTTCACTTCAAGCATACCTTCGAAGTTGCGGTTCATCCGGCTCATTTGACGACGAATGGCCGCCTCTTCCTTGCCGGGAAGCTTTTCCAATTCACCCTCTTGATCCATCTTGAGAAACTTGCGGTATTTCGCGAGCGAGCTCTTGATGGTTGTAAAATTAGTCAGACCACCGCCCATCCAGCGATTCACACAGAAGGGCATCTGGCATGCGTTAGCCGCCTCGCGGACGATTTCCTGTGCCTGCTTCTTCGTGCCGATGAAGAGCACGTCTTTTCCGGAAGCAACAATCTCTTCTACTTTAGCATAAGCCTGCTCGAGAAGAGCGTGGGTCTTCTCCAAGTCAATTATGGAGATGCCGTTGCGGTTGTCGTAGACGTAAGGCTTGGACTTCGGATTCCACCGGCGAAGCTGGTGACCGAAATGAACGCCTGCGTCGAGGAGGTCTTTTGGTGTGGTATTCATATTGTGTTCAAAGCCCTGGTAACCAATCAGGGAGAAACAGTGTTTCTTATATTTATTGCGGTTTGCGGAGCGGAATTACCCCATTTCTCTCAGCCGTCTTGGCCAAGAAAACGGAGAGGGATACCAACCGAATGCCCCATGGCAAGCGCAAAGGCGCAATTTCCTTCGAGCTAAGCCAAAAAATATTAGAGCCGATTGCATTTAGTTAGAACTTCTGGTGAGAGCCGTTTCAAGAGCCGCGCAAGGCGTCCAGCCAGTTATTCTACCTAAATGCAATCGGCTCTATGCAATCGGCTCTAATTGAAGGACCGCCCGCAACCACAAGTGCTGCTGGCATTCGGATTCCGGATGTCGAAGCCCTTTCCGTTCAACCCGTCATCAAAGTGGACCTCACTACCGTCCAAATACTCAAAACTGGTCTCATCCACGAGAAAGCGCACTCCATTATCTTCCAACTCATGGTCACCCGCCTGCTTGCCGTCGAAGGACATTCCATATTCAAAACCCGAACAGCCACCGGCTTCTACGAAGATCCGTAGGAGCTGCCCCTCGGCCGCCTTTTCCTTTTGAAGAGAGCAAATTTGAGAAACCGCGCTGTCTGTCAGTGTTATCATTGAGATGACGAAAAACCGCAAATCTCCATCTGTCAACCCGACCTCCGCCTACCCTCCCTATACGAACGCATTCTCGAGGCCACAACCGAGCATGAGACCATCACAATGATAAGTATATTAAATATGAAGCATTTTTTGTGCTAGATTAACAAATCCGCTTGCGAAAAATGCTAAAAATGGATTTTCTAACTAACAATGGGTTGGATAGAACAGAGATTCAGCGAGCTGCAAGCTCAGCTTCACGCGGGAATTGCCCGTAGCGAGGCAGAGATCCTCAACACGTTCGAGCGGAAAGCTGCGAAGGAATTTGCCAGACCTGCTGCGCTCAAACCAACACGAGATAAGGGCTCCAGCGCCGCAGAATTCAGGAGCGAGTCCATTAACCGCGCCCGAAATCGACTAATCTGATTCATACCACCGACTCCGAGAAATCGGCGGTCATCACTTCATGACAAAGGAATGAGTTCACAGGGATTTCAACAATTACAAAAACAAGCGCAATCGCTCGTCCTGGCGCCGCAGTTACGGAATTCACTCAAGATTCTACAGGCGCCCGCGATGGAACTACGCTCTTCGATCCTTGAGGAGCTCCAGGCAAACCCGCTCCTGGAGGAGTTGCCAATCGAGAGCATCAGTGTTGAGGAGCAGAAAGAGACTCCAAATGAGAACGAACGAGAGTCCGACGAGGAACTCGACTTCAACGCAGACGACTTTAGCGCTCTCGAGAAGATGAGCGAAGACATGCGCGAACAATACGCCCAGGAGAACAGTGGCCAGACCTACACACACGAGGACGAGGAGCGGCGCGAGCATTTCATGAACTCGCTAACAGAGAGCGCCTCTCTCCAACAGCACCTGATTGAACAAGCCGAGCTAAGCGACTGCGACAAACAGGAACGAGAAGCCCTACTCCATTTAATAGGTAGCCTAGACGACAATGGCTATCTCACGGAAACGATCTCAAATGTCGCTCTGACAGCACGTATCCCCTACGGCATCGTTCAAAAGGCGGCCAGCACGCTTAAAACCTTTGATCCACCGGGTATCGGAAGCGAGAACATGCAGGACTGCCTGGCGACCCAACTCGACCTACGTGGGCGCAGCGATTCTCTGGCATCAAGGATTCTCCGAGATCACTTCAATCTACTTGTCCGTCGTCGAGTACCTGAGTTAAAGCGAAAGACCGGCGCCAGCGCAGAGGACATTCAAAGTGCCATTGAAGAAATCTCCACTCTCGAACCAGCTCCGGGAAAACGCTTCAGCCCGGACATTAATAGTGTCATTGATCCCGATGTCTCAGTCTACAAAGACGAGTATGACGAATGGCAAGTCATCCTGAACAACGATTACATACCTAGGCTTCGCATCAGCAATACCTACAAGGAGATGCTGGCCAAAGGCACACTTACGAAAACCGAAAAGGAATTCATGCTTGAGCGCATGCGTTCAGGCAAGTTTCTCATTAATTCGATTGAACAGCGCCAGCAAACAATTGAGCGAATCACACGTGAAATTCTCACTATCCAAAACGAGTTCTTTGAGGTCGGGGTCTCGAGACTGAGACCGCTTACCATGAGCACCATAGCAGAAATCGTCGGTGTGCATGAGACGACAGTGAGCCGCGCCATAGCCAACAAGTATATCCGCACGCCCCACGGCGTCTTTGCTTTCAAGTATTTCTTCACGCCAGGATACAAGGCGGCTAACGGCGAATCCGTCTCAAATAAGTCGATTAAGGATATGATTGGTCATATCATCGAAGAGGAAGACTCAACGAAGCCGTTCAGCGATCAGAACATCGTCGACCAACTAAAGAAAAAGGATATCAAGATAGCCCGTCGCACAGTTGCAAAATACCGCGAGGAACTCGGCATTCTCCCCACAAACCTCCGCCGCCGATATGATTAAATCGCGAGCAAATCGCTACCGATTGCATCGCAGAGCAACCGTCCCCGACGATTAAGGCGATAGGTCGCGCCCGAGGATTCAAGAAGCCCCTCCGAGCAGTAGCGTTGCAATACCCCCTCGACTTCACTTCGCTTCGAAGACTCCGGAAACCGGATCGATAAATCGCCCAGATCAACGCCACAGTTCATACGCAGGCCGAAAACCACCGCGTCGACAAAAAGCAAGGCGTCACTAAGGGAGACTTCCTCCATCCGCGGGGGTGTTCCCCGTTCGACTGCCTCGCACCACTCGTCAAGATTTGCGGGCCGCTGGTAGCGAGCACCATTGAACTGACTGGCCGCAGAAGGCCCGCATCCGATCCACTCATGCATTTTCCATGTATTTATATTATGGACACATTCCGCGCCTTCCTTCGAAAAATTCGAGACCTCATATTGATCGTAACCAAGCTCGGCCAGTAAGTCCCAACCCCGCTCATAAAAGCGAAGCTCTTTGTCTTCATCAATCGACACCTTTCCTTGAGAGAGTTTCACATAAAGTGCGGTGTCCTCCTCGAATGTAAGGCAGTAGGTGGACAAATGGCTTGGCCCTAGACGGGCGGCTTCCCGGATATCAGACTCCCACTGCTCGATACTCTGATTTGGGATTGCGAACATAAGATCGAGATTTGTGTGCGGAAACCCGGCCGAACAGACCCGCTCCCAGGCCGTATAGATCTGCTTGGGATTATGAAGACGGCCGAGCGACTCGAGAAGTTCAGGCTGAAAGCTCTGTACCCCCATGGAGATACGTGTCACGCCTAGATCACGCAGCACCTGAAGCTTATCCGCCTTAACCGTCGAGGGCGCCATCTCAACGGTCCATTCCCGCGGAGTAGCGGAAAGGCGCTCGAGCAAAGAGCTCCCCATACGCTCCAAGTCCTTCGCAGCCAAAAGCCCCGGAGTACCACCGCCCCAAAAAACTGTATCCACCCTACGATCAACGGGGAGCTGAGCGAACTCCCGATCCATGGCGGCAAGATAGCGTTCCAAATCGCCACGACGCGGCTTCTCCTGATAGAAAGCACAAAAATCACAGGTCGATGCGCAAAACGGGACATGGCAGTAGACGCCGAGCATATCTGAGGAATGAGTCGATAGCATGAAAAGAGAAAGCGACTCAGGCGAATTCTAGTTAACAAGAAAGAGCGATACTTTTAATGATCTCCTCAAAAGCATTGATCGCATTTCCCATGAGCTCGATGCTGAAACTCTCATCCGGTGCGTGAAGATTATCCACCGGGGTAAAGAGTCCCACCATAAGGGCATCCAAGCCTGCCCGCTTCTTGAAATCAGCAATCACGGGAATACTGCCGCCCTCCCTAAGATAGATCGGCGCCCGACCGAAGCAGTTCTTTATTGCGCCATCCGTCGCCTTGAAGGCGCGAGCCAAGGAATCCACTTGATCGGAAGGAGTGTTCGGGCGCCCCGGAGGCACCACCAGATAGGCCTCAGCGAGGCCCCCACGGCGCACCGAGAGGCGGACCCCTTCAGGGCAGCGAGCCTCAATCGCATCGATCACCTGGTCCTGAATCTTAAGTGGATCCTGATTGGCAACCAAGCGACAGGTAATCTTAGCAAAGGCTTCACTCGGAATCACGGTTTTAGAACCCTCGCCCTGGTAGCCACCACCCATGCCGTTGAACTCAAGGGTTGGCCCGAAGCGCACCGCCTCCAGCGGACTCAATCCGTTGGCTGGAGAAAAAGCAGGGACATCCAACATCTCACGATAGCTGTCTGCCGTCTCGGGGTATCGCTTCAATTCGTCACGCTCCCAATCATAGACCGGAACCACATCGTCATAGAAACCGGGCACATTCACACTCCCATCAGGATTGTGGAGGGAGGCACAGATTTCCGAAAGCGCCTGCAGAGGATTATAAACAGCCCCGCCATGTATACCCGAGTGAAGGTCGACTTTTGCGCCGCGTAGTTTTATCTCCAGATCGACCAGACCACGCAAAGCAGTTGTAATCACGATTTGCTCGGTATTGGGACTACCAGTGTCTGAGACGAGGATAAAGTCTGCCCGCGAGAGCCTCTCGGCATACTGATCGAAAAACTTAGGCATGCTGGGGCTACCGATTTCCTCTTCGCCTTCGATCACGTAAGTGATGTTGAGAGGCAAATCAGGTTGCGCTTTCAAAACACGAGAAAGTGCCGCCATATGGACAATGGTCGGCCCCTTGTTATCCGCGGCCCCACGACCATAGAGCCGGCCATCCCGAACCTCGGGTTCGAAGGGTGGCTTCGTCCAGAGATCGAACGGATCGGCAGGCTGCACATCGTAGTGACCGTAGATGGCCACATGGGGCCAGTCCGGATCCCCAAGTCGCTCAGCGAGAAGAATCGGGTGCAGATCAGTCTCTACAAGCTCGACTTTAAAGCCCAGTCCCTCGAGAAGACCCGCGGCATACTCGCGGGCACCACGCATGCCCTCGGCATAGGCAGGATCCGTGGAAACGGAAGGGAAGCGAATGTAATCCTTAAGGACTTCAATGGGATTGCGCATGGATTTAGCGTGTTCGGTAAATGAGATAAGCTCTAGGCATGAGCTCGTTGAGTCTTTGGATCCGCGTGGAGCCAGATGGATGAGTCGAAAGAAATTCCGGTGGTGCCGCGCCTTGCCGCGCTTCCATACGCTCCCAAAAACCGATCGCTGCATGCGGATCATAGCCCGCTTTGGCTGCATAGATCAGTCCGATCTCATCGGCCTCGCGTTCATGGTGACGACTGTAGGGCAACATGACACCCACCGTCGCTCCTGCAGCATAGGCCGCCATAACCAGGGCCTGATCATCGCTATCCATATCATTGGTGCCAATCTGCAGAGCAAGTGCACCCCCCGCCGCAAGGAGCTGCTGCGAGACCCTCTCATTCCCATGCCCAGCTGCCACGTGAGCGATCTCATGCCCAACCACAATCGCCAGATCCGCATCGGTCTTAGCTACTTTAAAAATACCCGTATAGACACCCACTTTTCCTCCCGGCATAGCGAAGGCATTCAATTGATCATCATCCTCAAATACGACAAATTCCCACGCAGCGTTGGGAATATCCGGCGCAGCCACATAAGCTATCCGCTCACCCACTCTCTGGAGCATTTCATTATAGGTCGGGTCGCGGGAGATGGGCGTCTCCTGCTTGAGCTGGTCAAACTGCTCGGCAGCCATCGAAGCCAGCTGTTCCGAGGATACCAGATGGAAGGCAGAGCGCCCCGTCTGCGGGACCGTATGACAGCCGGTCAACCAGATAAGAAACCCGAGGCAGTATATAAGCAAGGTGAACTTCTTTAGCATACAAGAACCTTGATCGAAGCTTCGAATCATAGCAACACCGATCCCCTATTTCGGTTCCCTGCTACTCGATGAAAATCGGCAATACGCAAGGCGAATATTGTTACTGACATTGCCACAGCGAAAAGTATCCATCGAAATAATGGAGAACGAACCACTCAGCAGTGCAGAAAAAAAAGAGCTTCGCGGGATCGCGCAGCGGTTGAAACCGCACGTTCATATCGGCAAGCAAGGTTTAAGCGAAACAGTTATCGCTGAGATCGAGACCGCTCTTCTCAAGAACGGCCTCATTAAGATTCGCTTCGAGGGCAACCGCAGTAACGTAAAAGCACTGTGCATGGAAATTCCACCAAGGCTGAATTGCGAATACGTTGGCAGTGTCGGCAAGGTGGGCGTTTTTTACCGGGATATGCCCGAAAGGAACTAAGACTAACAACACATCTCTAAATCAAGCCCTGATCACATTTTTCAAGATGCCCCCTTCCACTATTCAGAAGTTCAAGCACTACCAATTGCTGTTCATCACTGCCATCGTCGTTTTCGCGCTCGATCAGGCAACGAAGGCATGGATCTTTCACAATCTTAAGCTGGGCAGCTATTACCCACCCGAGGCCGTAACCATAATTGATGGCTTCTTCTACATTGTTCATATTGGTAACGAGGGCGCCGCCTGGGGCATGCTATCCGGCTATAGCGGCCTACTCTCCATGATCGCGCTGGCAGCCCTCTTGCTTATCTATAAGTTTAGGATTCGTCTCGAATTACACAGGCGATCGATGCAGTGGGCATTCGGGCTTCTCATCGGTGGCATCCTCGGGAATCTTATCGACCGACTCATTCATGGACATGTCATCGACTTTCTCGACTTCCATTTTCCATTTACCATTCCGGTCGTCATGCCGACAGGACGCTACCCTTCCTTCAATATTGCCGACTGCGGAATCGTCATCGGGACGATTTTCTATGCCATTCTCAGCTTGAGAACACCGATACCTACAACCAAAGAAATTAGGCCAAAAACGGAGACTTAAGCTTCGAATAGGCCTGCAATAGCCCCTCTAAGCTCATCTAATTTAATCGGCTTACTAAGGTAGGTATCCATCCCGTTCTCGAGGCATTTCCTCTCGTCTCCGACAAGCGCGTTAGCCGTGAGTGCAATAATTTTTGCGTGCCGAACAGAATCTCCCGCCTCTCCGGCCCGTATTCGACGAGTTGTCTCAAGGCCATCCATCTCGGGCATCTGAAGATCCATAAATATTAGGTCGTAGTCCTGATCCTTGATCAACTGGATCAGTTCGTATCCATTCTCGGCGAAGACGCATTCCCATCCAAGCCGGCGCAACATGATCATAATCACCCGCTGATTGGCCTTATTGTCTTCTGCAATGGCGATTTTTAGGGGCAGACTTTCCGCAGGAAGCACTGTTTCAACACGCGCCTCCTGGATGGACGCCTCGTCGACCGGCATCGGAACATCCGGGCCTTTCGCAGAGACCACACTAAAGGGGACCTGCACGAAGAAACTGGAACCTTCGTGCGGTCGACTCGCCGCCCAGACCCGACCGCCCATCGCCTCCCCAAGACGCTTGGAAATAGCCAAGCCCAAACCAGTGCCACCGTATCTTCGCGTGGTCGAACTATCTCCTTGGGAAAAGGGTTTGAAGAGTTGATTCATCTGCTCCTGTGACATACCGATCCCAGAATCTCGGACCTCAAATTCCACCTCTGCGACCTCCTCTTCCGGCGATAGAGAATGCAGGCTTACATGAAGGGAAACGGCTCCCTTCTCGGTGAACTTGATCGCATTCGAGATTAGGTTGATAAGTATCTGACGAAGGCGTGCTTCATCCCCCTTAACCTGACGCGGGACGGCTTCGTCCACATCAATATTCAGACTCAGCCCCTTCGTGATTGCCTGCGGATAGAACATCGCACTCAATTCCTGAATCAACGAAGAGATCGAGAACTCGAGTGACTCCAGAGTCAGGCTGCCTGATTCAACCTTAGAGAAATCAAGAATGTCATTAATCACGGCCATCAGGGCTTCGCCACTACTCTGGATCGTTGAAACGAACTCCTCCTGCTCCTCACTCATCGAAGTCTCGTTGAGCAACTGAATGAAGCCCACAATACCATTTAATGGTGTTCTTATTTCGTGACTCATCGTGGCGACGAAATCACTTTTAGCGCGATTTGCACTGTCCGCTGCGCGCGCAGATTCTCTCGCTTGCTCAATCGCCTCGTTCAGCCTTGCATTGGCCCCCTCCAAATCTTCGCGCGCCTTGTCAGCATCCTCCATCATACTCAAGGCGATCTGACGCCCTTGCTTCAACTCACCTGCCTGTTTCAACAGATCAGAATTGGCGGCTATCAATTCCTCCTCAGCCCGCTTCCAGCGAGCCTCCGAGTCAGATCGATTTATTGAAATCCGGTTCAATACCTGCGTCAGTTGATCGAATTCTTCAAAATCAAAGCCTTCTAATGCCCGTCCTGAATCACCCATGCTCGCACAACTCAAACGCTGAGACAATAGTTCCAAGTTACGCTCCAGACGGCGCACAAGGTATCTCGTTGCGAAGATCGGAACAGCGATTCCTAAAATAAGAAATGCCCCGGCAATTGAAATCCCTCGAACAAACTCCTGCCTATGGGCATTTGTGCGCTCTCTCCATATGTCGGAAATCTCCTCGATGCTCTTGCCGCCTACCTCACTGCGATTGGCGAGCATTGTATTAAACTGTTCGATCAATTTTGCCCGCTCTTCCAGATAGATATTCAGCTCCCACGAAACAGTCGAAACAATCAAGAAGATGACGACAGCAATTACTGGTAGAGCCGCATACACGGAAATAACACTGGCTATACTCCGGCGTTTCTTAATCACGACACACCTCCCTCATCCTCACGATTGCTTGAGCGAATCGTATCAGAAGCCCCGAACTCTCCGCTTTCTGAGGAGATATCCGTCTCGTAGCGTATCGGTAGTCCCGCCTCCCGACAGACTTGGTTGACTTCTGCCTTTAATTCCAGAATTCGAGTCTCTCTGCGAAAAACCCCTTTCCGAAAGCGATCCAAATCCTCCCGCGTGCTCTCAAGATCAGCCGCACGCTCTAAATCATTGATCGGTGGCACGAAAAAGGCCGCCTCAATCACATTCTCATTTGGAAAATGAAGCCCACTTAAGTGCGCACGTTCCACCAATCCTCCGCTACTGCGAATCTCTACCGTTGATTTCGTTGGCGAATCCTCTCCCTTTTTGATCGAATCGACGAACGATTCGATAACAAGTGGACTTATTTGAAGGACTTCATCGAGACGCTTACCGCTCAAATCTGTATCCGCAGACAACCGGAGCATTCTGATAAAACCGGGGCTCACACGCTCAATAGCCAAGGTTCCCGTGTCGAAACGAACGAGACATGCGAGCGAGCTTGAATAAAGTCGGTTTTGCCATTCCAGACGCCGCTCTGTCTCAAGACTCAGCGCTCGTTCACCTTGCTTAATCGTATCTGTTAGGCTCCGCTCGATCCATACAAAGTAAGCAATTCCGATCGCACCAAAGGTTGAAAAGAGGGCAGCCTCCACAACAGAAACACCAAGGATCACTAAAACGGAGGCAATCACCAGCCCCGATAAAGCCCCCGAAATCGACGCCAGTAGGAGTGCGCCCAATGATATACGTTGTGTTTCCCGGGAATTCATAACCACCGCTATCGTCAAATCTGAATTGAAGGTAAAGCACCCACTCCATCGCGCAAGGCTAAGAATGATACTTATTCATTGCTCATTCTTTAATTTTGTAGGTTGATCGATGTGTTGAGCTAAGGCGCTTCAAGACGCCCCACTCGCATAATTGAAGAACTCACGGCATCCAAAGCCTGCTCATGCTTCAAACGATCGGGGTCGTAACTCTTAAGCAGAGACCAAAACCTCGGACCGTGATTCATCTCACTCAAGTGCGCCAACTCGTGCAGTATGACATAGTCCTGCAAACAGGGCTCAAGTAACACCAACCTCCAATTCAATGAAATGCAGCGCGATGCCGAACAGGAACCCCATCGACTGGATTGATCACGAACCGAAATTCGACCGATACGGACACGCACACGTTTCGCATGATAATAGGTGCGGCAGATGAGCGCATCCCTCGCAAACTCACGCACCAGTTTTAACAGTGATGCATCGTCTCGGCCAACCGGCTTTAAGCACAAAACCGAGCCGCCCTCGTCGAAGGAATAGCCATGCCGAGCACCCGGGTCGACTTCAACACGGACAGATAAGATATCCCCGCTTACAGAAACCCGAGGATGCAGACGAAGCCATTCGCTAATCGTGAATACTTCGGGTGCGTCGGCAAGTTGTGCGTCGATCCAAGACCGCTGTGCCTCGAGAAAATGAAGCACATGACGATCGCTCGTGCGCCAGGGCGCCGAGACGACGATCTGGTTTCTGAGCCCAAGCGTCAGCTTTAGATGCCTGGCTCCCTTTCGTCGCCTCAGCTCAATGGGGAGCGACTTGCCGGCATCGTTCAAAAACTCCATCTCCACGCCTACCTGGACTCCAGAGTATCGACAATCGACTGAACATATCGGCGTAGTTCTGATTCCGGATCCAGACCCTTGGCCCGACAGGCCGCTGCGATTTCGAAAAGCTGCTTTCCCAGACAACCCTCATCGATGGCATCCTCCATAGAATCGATCGCCCTCTGATCTATTAGATCATCGGCCGCCATCTTCATTTTCTGGATCTGTTTGTAGACGTCCTTCGCGTACATGAGCGCTGGCAGCTGTTTGGGCAAATCCTTGAACTTGCCGGCCTGTTCCGGTCCACGCTTGCGCTCCGCAGATTTGATCTGGTCCCACTGTGCAAGCACCGCCTCCGAGTCACAAAGTTTACCCTGAGCGAATACGTGCGGATGTCGGCGCACCAATTTCTCATTAACCTCGCGACAAACACTCTCGAAATCGAAATGTCCCGCCTCCTTGGCCATCTGTGCGTGCATGACTACCTGTAAAAGCACGTCACCCAACTCCTCCTCCATATGATCCATATCCAAGCGGTCGATTGTCTGTAAAAGCTCACAGCACTCGTCGACAAGGCATTCAGCGATGGACTGATGGTCTTGCTCAATATCCCACGGACAGCCCGTCTCCGGTTCGCGAAGTGCAGCCACAGTTTTAATCAAATCTTCAATCGCACTCACAATTAGCAGATACCGGCAGCCTCCCATAGCTCCTCTTTAAATCCGACCAGCCCATAGCTACTTCCCAGTAAGAAAGGGCGTTTTACTAGGTTGCCCCGCGATGCGAGCAGGGCAATTGCCTCCGATGCAGACATGTTTGCAAGCTGATCCTTCAGTTGTAGTTCACGATAATCGCTGCCAGCCGTATTGAAGAGCTTACGAATCTCACCATTCTGGTAGTCGAGCATCCGGCGCAACTCTTCTTCTGTAGGTGGTGTCTCACGGATCGGCACCTCTTCAAAAGACACACCTTTGGATTGTAGCCACTTTATTGCCTTCTTGCAGCTACCGCAGCTTTTATACGTGTAAACCTTCATACCATTCTAACCGGATAAAGAATCACTCCACCGTCAAGACCTGCCCGATCGAACCATTCGGCAACTCAAAAGCATCACCGGCTTTACGCCCAATCACACGGCTCGCGAGCGGTGACTGCGCGGTTATGACCGTTACCCCATGATTTTCCATGCGGATGATCTGGCCACCCGCGGTGCCAGCGAAAAAGAAATGCTCGGTCGAGTCGCCGAAATCACAGCTGAAGAGTGCACCCAGTGAAACCTCCTCTCGAGGTTTGAGGAGGTCTTCCCGCTCCGACTGGAGCTCCTCAATGGCATCCGCCCACTGTCTCGCCTGTTCCGCCTGTCCCGCGGCGAGATAGGAGGCCTCCAAACCCTGTGTGTCCCATTGCGATTCTGCTCGGGACTCCTCATTGGTCGCATACTCGGCCGCGTCCCTGGAGGCATCGACGGCGTGACGCACCTCCTCTCGAAGTGTAGCCAATAGACGGTGAAAGAACTCGGCTTTATCCATAAGTTGTTCCTGCAGACTCCAGATTGCGCCGTGATTGACAAATGAAATCGTCATTCGTCCGGGCAATTTCAGCTTCTGACAGGCCACAAAAAAACCCGCCGTTGAGCGGGTTTTCGTAAAAAGCCAAAGCCTAGGAATTAGTTCTTGATCTCGCGGTGCAAAGTGTGGCGGCGAAGAAACTTGTTATACTTCTTCTTCTCAACACGGTCCGGCTGCTTTTTCTTGTCGCGTGTGGACATGTAGCGGGAGACGGGCTTACCTTCGGCGCGGGCTTCGGTGCATTCTAAAATGATGTGCTCTCTGGGCATGGCTGCAATTGGTTGGTGATTTTGGAAAAAGGAGCGGAAATTAGGTCCTTACACCCCTGTGGCAAACCTTTTTTGCGGTAATTTCCAGACACGGCCTAGCCTTCGGCCAGCAGCTTATCGAAATACTCGATTGTCGGCTTAAGCCCCTCATCAAGGCTGACTTTCGGCTCCCATTGGAGTATCTTCTTCGCCTGTTTAATATCCGGTTGCCGCTGCTTGGGGTCATCCGACGGCAAGGGTTCATAGACTATTTTTGACGCACTCCCGGTAAGATCGATCACCTTCTGAGCCAGCTCGAGTATGGTAAATTCACTAGGATTACCGATGTTCATTGGTCCGATGGTTACTTCCTGGTTCATCAGACGGATGAAGCCCTCGATAAGATCATCGCAATAGCAAAACGAACGGGTTTGCTGGCCTTGGCCATAGACAGTAATGTCTTTTCCCTGAAGGGCTTGAACAATAAAATTGGAGACCACCCGCCCGTCATTTGGGCACATATTCGGCCCATAGGTGTTAAAAATACGAACAATCCGTATATCAACGGCATTCTGACGATGATAATCCATGAAAAGGGTCTCCGCGCAGCGCTTGCCCTCGTCATAACAGGAACGAATCCCGATCGGATTGACATTGCCCCAGTAGGATTCGGACTGAGGGTGAACCGAGGGATCTCCATAGATTTCAGAAGTGGACGCCTGGAAGACGCGTGCATTCAGACGCTTGGCCAAGCCTAGGCAGTTGATCGCCCCCATGACCGAAGTCTTGATCGTCTTGATCGCATTATACTGGTAGTGAATTGGAGATGCGGGACAGGCCAGGTTGTAGATTTGGTCGACCTCCGCCTTAAAAGGGTCGATCACATCGTGCCTGAGAAGCTCAAAATTGGGGTGGTCAATAAGCGGCAAAATATTGCTCTTACGCCCAGTAAAGAAATTATCCAGACAGATGACCTCATGCCCCTCGTTGAGAAGACGAGTGGACAAATGACTACCGAGAAAACCGGCACCTCCGGTAATGAGTATTCGCATAGGAGTGAAAACAGGTTGTGATTTACTAAAAGAGCGAGACAATACATTTCGCCTCGAGATGAAAACGATAAAGTTCCCGCCCCGACTCACCCTTGTGCTGATTGCAGCATCCCCTCCAAACGCACATTCAGCAAGAACTCAGGGCGGGGTCGAACCGACCACGGCGCCGCGAGCAAAGAAATCTCCCCGAACACACACTCGATTCATCGAGAACATCTACAGCCATCAAAACTTGAACGCACTCCAGTTTTTAAGTCCGCATTCACAGGTAGCGACTCTGCGACGGAGCGTGAGCGACTGATCGATGCAAATTGACCCCTTGCAGCGAAGCGTACGTCTCAGCGTGCGAGAGTTGGCAGTCTTCCGGAACCAGGCTCTAGAACAAGGTCATGGCCGCAATGCCTGGAGAGCCGCCATTGGACAGGAATGGCATCGATGTGCCGAGGTCGAAACACGTAAGGAAAACACCGAGGCGCGGTTCGAGCAGAGCGTAGAGGCCACATGGCGGCACCGTGACTGGGAGTTTCAATTACTTGGACGTATCGACCAGTTGATTCCCCTAGATACGGGTTTTCTAATCCGCGAAATCAAAACCATCCGCAGCCACCTGCCCGCTGCGAGAGAGAGCTTACTTCAAGCCTACCCCGACCACTTCGCCCAAACGAGTATTTACCACGCTCTCCTCAAGATGCTTCCGGACTATCAGGAACATTCGATCGAATCCGAACTGCTTTTTATTAATATCGAAAACGGAGCACGGCAGTCGGTCCGCCTCGAAACCAAGGATCTTCAACTGTTCATCGATCGGCTCGATTCATTGATCCCCTTCCTCGAGGAGCGAAGAGAGAGTCGCCTACGGCTCAAGAAGGCCGATATCCGCAATGCTTTCGAAACACTGCGCCCCGGCCAGGCAGAACTCTTTTCGAGTCTTCATGAGGCTGCTCTGAAGTCTAAAGTCGTACTCCTCCAAGCACCCACCGGATTCGGAAAGACCGGCATTGTATTGGAGCATGCACTCAAACATATGCAGGACGGACTCTACGAGCGATGCATCTATCTCAGCAGTCAATCAACGGGACAGCTTGAAACGATTCGCCAGCTTAAGGGGATGATTGGGGAGCAAATCCACTTCCTTCAAATGCGCAACCGAACGGAGCATCGTATCGACTCCCCAAGACACAGTTGCACGGGTGATATTCGATGCAACACGGACATCGTCCAACACTGGAGAGAAGCCGATATTCATCCACCGGATTTGTTTAAGAATGGAACCGTAACAACGCAACAGGCCCGCACCTTAGGAAGCGACACAGGAATCTGTCCCTACGCCATCACGAAAGCCTGCCTCCCCTTTGCCGAGATCTGGGTCGGCGATAGCAATTATATATTTTCACCTGAAAGCAGAGGCGTGTTCGACCATGCACCAGGGTATCATCCCGAGCGCACCCTTCTTGTCATTGACGAAGCACACAATTTACCAGAGCGAACGGCCGCGAACCTAAGTATCTCTCTGGCCAGCGCCGATTTACTCTTTGCCATCGAAGAGTTGCGAAGCCACGGCGCTCCGCGACGCCTGCTTTCGATAGGCAATGAACTCTGTCGCTGGATAGACGCCCTACCCATTGGACAGGGACTCAGCCTAAGCGCCCTCTACAACGGACAGGATCTCTGCGAAGACTTCAGCAAGCAACTGACCGAGGCCAGCTTTGACTACGACTCGATCGCCCCCTTCGCCGTTGAACTGGCCTGGAGTATTCCCCGAATGGCCACATCGCTGGCGGCTCCTCGAGACGAATATCTTAACTGGAAAGCGAAAAACGGATGTCTCCATGCGACTTGTCTCGATGCCAGTGATTGGATTCAACAATGCATTGAGCCCTTCAGCAGCACGATTTTGATGTCGGCCACATTGGAGCCCCTAGACGCCTTCGAAGCTAGTTGCGGACTCCGTTCCGAAATGTCGACCCACGCATTTGGCCAAGCTAGCTGGCGCGCAGATGCCTACGACGTCGCCATTGATCGAAGAGTCGACACGCGTTACCATAAACGCGAAGACTACTATGAGACCACCGCTCAGACGGTCGCCGCCTGTATCCATTCGAGTCCCGGGGTCCCTGTTGCAATTTTTTTTAGCTCCTACCAGTATGCACAAAACGTACTTACTTATCTAGAGGCAATACACCCGGAGATGCGTATCCGCATCCAAACCCGTGGAGCCGACTATGGCGAACAAAGCCAGTTTATCGAGGAGAGCCTACTCATAGCCGACGCAATCTTTCTTATTCTAGGTAGTAGCTACGCCGAGGGCATCGACCAAATGGGGGGACGTATCGAGAACATCATGATCGTCGGGCCTGCACTTCCAGAAGTGAATCTGATTCAAGAGACAAAGCTGGAGCAACATCATGGCAGTTCTCGGCAAGCCGCGTTTCGAGATGTTTATATCCGTCCTGCGATGCGAAAAGTCCATCAAGCACTTGGACGAATTGTTCGAGCGCCTGGCCATCGGGCAAAGGTGCTCCTCCACGGCGAGCGATTCGCTGACAACGCCTATTTCGAGGAACTGGCGCCGGAATATAGGAGCTCTGTTCGCATCGATACTGAGGCGGATCTGGCTAATTGGCTGGAGGGGCAGTTGCCCTAAACGTCAGAGTATACCGTCAACTTGGTGGCGATCCAACAAGCCGAGTAAGAATCGATAGAAACTCAAAACAACATGGGCGTATCGGACTCGGGAAGTCCCGCAGGCAGTTGAGTGGTTCATAGTTGTTGAATTGTCATACCACATGAACGAAGGTTTCTCCTAGTAAGGCGGTTTCGCCGTTCAGTATCCCGCTAAGCGGGACGACACGGCCGAGCGTGATGTGGACCGGAACAACCGTCATTCGCCAGTTGGTGATATCGGCCAATCCAC
This sequence comes from Opitutales bacterium, assembly GCA_049598495.1. Lineage (GTDB taxonomy): Bacteria > Verrucomicrobiota > Verrucomicrobiia > Opitutales > Coraliomargaritaceae > Thalassobacterium. Next base: position 40,831 of record JBMYNR010000004.1, on the reverse strand, counting down.
ATCATACAGACCTACGATATCGATCGCCGAACGACGCGTGGTCCGATTCCTTCGGATCGGTCTTGTCGCCAGCTCGAAGCGGCGAGCGCGCACGACCTAAAATAAGGACAGACCCTTTATCGAAACCGTATTAAGTCCGACAGCCCTATGTATAATTAACTGTGAAACGCTCAGATCCACAGACATTTCCTAGCCACCGGCACGAACCGCATGGTAGCCTCTGCTATTGAGCTCCTCACAGACGCGGTCACGGACATCACCCTGTAATTCGACGACCCGCCCCTTGAGCGAGCCGCCACATGCGCAGATTTTTTTGAGTTCGAAGGCCATGGCCTCAAGCGTCGACAAAGGAATGTGAGAGGGAAACTCCCGCAGCGTCGTGACCGTCTTCCCCCCGCGCCCAGACTTTTCCCGACGCACCTCAACTCGACCCTTCGACTTGCCGGGCGATTTCGATTCCTTGGACTTGATCGGTAGGACCTTGCCTTGCGGCAACCCGGAACCATCGAGAGCGGCAAACGGGTTGCCACTCAATGCTCCGGATGCCCCATCCGTGGCGATCTTCTTCTGGTTGCGCCGACTCATGGATGATGAGGTGCCTCCGGTTCATCCAACCAAGCAAGTGCCTTCTGGTAGCTTCTCTTCTGAAGATAGTGCTCAAGCCGCCCGGGGAGTTCGCCCGAAGCCGCATGGCCGTCGAGGCGCCCCAATACTTCTGAGAGAGTCTCTCCCCCTCGTAGAGCGCGCCTGGCCACGATACGTTCCAAGTCGGCACGAATTTGATCGTTCTTCATGCTTCGCAACTCAATCCAGACAGCCGCACCCGGCAATCCTAATCCATTTGCCGATCTCTCATTCAAGAGCTGTCTATGTGTGCCAGTGTGCACCGCTATATTTTGCCCTTCGGGAACCGGTAGATCCTTCTCAGTCGACAGCGTGTAACTTCCTCACGCTATCAAGACACAACTCAATTTGACCTAATTCAGCAATCTATTAAGTTTTGAGATCGATTAAAGATTCGTCTTCCACCCAAGGCACATCTCTTGCCGCCAAAAACTTACTTGGTGACAGATGTTTACCTAAAATCATTCCCACAAACGACACAGGGTGCGAACGATCCATACCTATTCAAAATGAGTCCACAGTCCAAAACCGAGCGTCGCTTAAAGCTCATCTATATTCTATGGGGCCTCCTGTTCACCAAGTGCTTTGTGCTCGAGTATCTGGTGCGGAAATATCAAGCACCCATCAACAGTCTGACCTACGTATGGGGTCTCTCGATCATCATGGCATCAGTGGCCACCCTCGTTTACGGAGGTCTTCATTGGAACGATGGTCATCGGGGTGCTTCCCTGTATACACACCTCCCCTATTTCGCGGCAAAGGCAGTCGCCGCAATTTTTATTCTCTGGGCCCTGATCGGAAGCATCGACAACAGTCACCTGAGGCTGTCGATCGCCGCTCTATTCTTCGGAGCAAGTCAAGTATCAGGCCCTCCACACAAAGCAGCCACATATCACAAAACCGTTTTTTTAGGCTGGGTGATCGCTATGGTGATCCTCTTTCTCGCTGGCCCAAGCACGGTCTTTCTTATTTTCGGCGCAGCCATTCTTTTTCTATCAGTGATTCCCCGAAGCTGCGTTTTCTTCATGAATCGTTAAAAGTGACTCGACGCGCAAGGCAGCTTCAACAACTCTCGGACTATGTCCGAAGCCCTTGAAGCAATTGCCAGCGAGCTACGCCGTTTGCAGCGAGATGGAGTCAACCGGGTTTTCGTCGAAGATTCGACGATGCGCCTGCTCACCCCTCAGGAGGACAGCGCTGAAGGAAAGGCAGAACCGAAAGCTACACCAGCCGACCATGGCGATCTTAAGGCACTGATCCAAAACCAGTCGATAAAAGCGCCGACATCAAAGGCCAAACCTCAGCCCGCTTCTGAATTTGCCCCCATCCCGGAAACGGCCCCCACAGTGGAGTTACCCGAAGGTTCTGCGGAAGAACAACTGGGCTGGCTGCGCGAACAGGTGCTCGCCTGCCCTGTCTGCAACGAGCATTTGAGCGAAAAAGGCAAGGTCGTCTTCGGCACGGGAAGCACCACCGCCGATATCTTCTTTTGCGGGGAAGCACCGGGGGCTGACGAAGAATTGGCAGGAGAACCTTTTGTGGGGAATGCAGGACAATTATTAGACAAAATCATCAACGCGATGGGACTCGGCCGCGAAACAGTCTATATCGCCAATATTCTCAAATGGAGGCCTGAGCACGACAAGCCCTACGGCAATCGCCCCCCGACCGTCGAAGAGATGCGTTACTGCTTACCCTACCTCAAAGCACAAATTGAAATCATTCGACCGAAAATTATTGTCGCCCTAGGGAACACGGCTGTCACCGGCCTGCTCGGCCCCGATCCAACGCGGAAGATGGGGAACGTAAGGGGCACATGGGCCAGCTTTGCAGAGATCCCCCTGATGATTACATTTCATCCGTCTTACTTGCTTCGCAATGGCACGATGAAGACCAAGCGTATGGTCTGGGAAGACATGATGGAAGTGATGCAAAAATGCGGGCTTGAAATCAGCAAAAAACAACGTGGCTTTTTCCTGCCAAAGAGTTAGAGCGTCCCACGCTTCGTTTGACTAGTGATGTATAGTCGCCTCACCATGTCTCGGCGTAGCTCTCAGAGCGAAGACGTATCTATTGAGGCGCTCGTGCAGGCAGCCACGGTAGCGGAGTGTCGTAGCTACACCTGATCTAAGTCCATCTTAGGGCAGATGCTCCAAATACCCCTTCCATGAGAACGATGCCCATGGACTCAATTGAACCGGGTAGAATGGGTATGATTTAATGAAAGAATGTTTGAGCGCGTTGCAGCGCGCGGGGGAATACTTGTTTCGAGTGCGGAATCAGAAGATTTCGAACTCGAAAGACGAGCTTACGCAACTGCACACCATTCGTAGCAAGAATTTTGATACCAAGCCCCCCCTCACGCAATGGACTCGCACCGATACTTGCCTTCGGCGTTTCCAAATCGTGCAACTTTTGAACCAAATCGCCCAAAGGCTCGCGTGTTAGGTAATAGAAGCTAGCATAAGAACCCTCCGGATACAGAGCCCGCCAATCAGCAAGATCGCCTCTCTTCGGGGAGCAATTGAAGTTTTCATAAGCAAGTAGATTTTCTTCCCGGTATATGCGAAGCTTCGAGCGCCATTCACGGAATTCAAAGCGCTCGCCATAGGCAGCACGCCCCGGGGCGATCGTCTCACAAAACAAGACAGTCGCATCGGCCGCCACATGCAGGCATATACTCTGCCGCAAAGCGGCATCCTTCTGCAAGACCATCGGTGCCGGCCATATATCCAGAACAGCACCAGACTCGACACGATAGCACTGTTGGACCGAAGCATAGCCTTGAGCCATCGTATGCACGCGACAAGCGGCCGGGCTGATCAATGCAGCTTTCGCACCTTCAGTAAGAATCGCGTCCACTTCCAGCAAGTCGCCATCCAGCAGGCCAGCCGTCGGGCTTGTCATTATACTAACAGCCCAATCGTCTTCGTGGTATGCTTTAGCCAAATGCAAGGGTGGCCGCACCCACTGTCCTTGCAAGCGCGTACCAAATCCCGGCGCCAACTCATAGCGTAAGCGAGCCCCACCATGCACGGCCGGTCGTCCGGATACTGCTTCTACCCCTTCAATCAACATGAGCTCTTGACAGCGAAAAAGCATTCCTGCTCAAGCCATGCGATCACTTCATCCAAGCCCTTATAACTCTTCAGATCGCAAAACACATAAGGTCGCTCCTCCCGCATCTTCTTGGAATCACGGTCCATCACTTCAAGATCTGCACCCACATAAGGAGCGAGCTCTGTCTTATTTATAATCATGAGGTCTGAAAAACGAATCGCCGGCCCCCCTTTGCGTGGAATTTTGTCACCTTCAGCAACATCGATCACATAAATAAAGGCATCCACAAGGTCTGGAGAGTAGGTCGCTGACAAATTATCACCACCACTCTCCAGCAAAACTACCTGCGTGTCGGGGTGGCGTATCGTGAGGTCCTCGATCGCAACTTCGTTCATGCTCGTATCATCACGGATCGCAGTGTGAGGGCAGCCACCGGTCTCGACGCCGAGGATGCGGCTACCTTCCAGCGGACTGTTTTTAACGAGATACTGTTCGTCCTCTTTGGTATAAATATCATTCGTGATGGCAACGAGTGAGTAGCGTTCGTGCAGAGCTTCGATCAAGCGGAGCAGCAACATCGTCTTACCGGAACCAACGGGGCCTCCGATGCCGACACGAATGGGCCGAGAAGTGTTTGTATCAGTCATATAATCTAAGAAATAAAAAGACGGGAGAAAGCCGAAGCGTGTCGCGCACAGGCGATATCAAATGCAGGCGCAAACCAACCGGCATCTTCCCGCTCGACTAACTGAGACTCAGCTACCCAGGTCGGCAACATTTCCAGACCAGCATGAAGTGCTCGCTGAGCCGACTCGGGGCTGATGCGCAAAAGCTTAACTGAGGCTGAGACGTAGTTGGCCAAGTTCTGATAGCCGTAAGTCATCAACGCCGCCTCGTCCGGCACGGATAAACGCCGAAACTGTAAGGCACTGACAATTAGGTGATGCCCACGAACTCGTCCGGTAGCAAATCCTTGAGAATACGCATCGATATATTCGGAACCGTCCCAAAGCTTCTTTAGAAGGCGCAAGCGTCCACGTCCCTGAGCGATACTCGCCTCGCGAATCTCGCTGGCCCACTTCCACGCGTCGATTTCAGATTCGAGCTCAAAGAGCGCCTCCATCTCGCCAGTGCGTAGTAAGATCGTCGCAAATCGAAGATAGGGCAACTCTAAGCGCAACAGAGAAGGCCCTGCATGGTTCTCGAAAAACTCGATCAAGTCCTCCGCGTTCCGATACCCGCAAGTCTCTGCCCACTGCTCCAACCCCATAGAGTGCGCATAGGCCCCTGTGGGAAACAAGGGATCCGATAACTGCAAAAGCGCGGGCACCCAGTCTGCCGTCTGTTCAGAAGGCATCATAATCTAATGTGAATGATGATGATCGTGTGAATGCCCACCCTGCTTGGCCGGTTGAAAGATCTGCTTCACCCTATGATAATGAATATATTCTCGCTCCAACATCTGCTGCACTGCGAGATCATCCTGCACCAAGACGCCCTCCTCAGTAAACGCTGCCTTAAAATGCAAATTGCCGATCATCCAGCCAACCCAAGCTGCTTTCTTCGCCTCCTTGATCGGCACGAGAAAGCAATCCTCCGCCTGCTGCTCAATCACATAGATTTCTGTATCCGTTACATGGATGCAATCTCCATGACTGAGCGCCTCGTTTACATCAAAACCGAAATCGCTGCCATCCTTGGCTGTGCCACGCCAGCGACGGCGAGATAGCTTGTGGCGATCGACCTCAACCTTGACGACATTTAAACCTTCAGGAAATCCGGAGAGTGCTTGGGTCACAAGGTGCATATCTAGAATAAAAAATACCGCTGAGCCATAGGTAAAGACTCCGCCGGCTCACAAGTCAGGATCTCGCCGTCGGCGGTGACGGTGTAGGTCTCAGGATCTATCTTAATCTCAGGTAAATAATCATTCAAAACCATATCGTACTTCGAAATTTTCCGCGTGTCCATGACAGGGCGTATGATTTTTTCCAAACCGAGCTCAGCTGCGACATTCTTATCCACTGCCGACTGGCTTACGAAAGTAATTGAGGTTTTTTCGAGAGCCTTACCAAAGGAAGCAAACTGCGGACGATAATACATTGGCTGTGGCGTCGGAATCGACGCGTTCGGGTCGCCCATATTGGCCATTGCAATCATTCCACCCTTCAGCACAAACTCCGGCTTCACGCCAAATAGCGCAGGCTTGAAGATCACGATATCCGCGAGCTTGCCAACTTCGAGACTACCGACATCCGCTGCACAGCCACAGGCAATTGCTGGGTTGATTGTGTATTTTGCGACATAGCGCAACACTCGGAAATTGTCCGCAGCAGGATGCTCCTTGGATTCCAACTTACCGAATTGCTTCTTCATCTTATCGGCAGTCTGCCATGTGCGAATAATCACTTCGCCCACACGTCCCATCGCTTGACTGTCACTCGACATAATAGAGATCGCGCCCCGGTCGTGCAGGATATCTTCGGCTGCAATCGTCTGCGGTCGGATGCGTGATTCCGCAAAAGCGACATCCTCGGGGATTTTGGAGTCCAGATGGTGGCAGACCATGAGCATATCCAAGTGCTCATCGATGGTATTTACGGTGAAAGGCCGTGTCGGATTTGTCGAGGATGGCAGCACATTCGGCAAGCCACACACCTTCATAATGTCCGGGGCGTGGCCGCCGCCGGCTCCTTCAGAGTGAAAGGTATGAATGACTCGATCCTTAAAGGCTCCGATTGTGGTTTCTACAAAGCCAGACTCATTCAAAGTATCCGTATGGATTGCTACCTGCACATCCAACTCATCAGCCACCGTCAAGCAATGGTCGATGGCACTCGGGGTCGTCCCCCAGTCCTCGTGTAACTTAAGCCCCATAGCCCCGGCATCGACCTGCTCACGTAGTGCAGCGAGGTTGGATGCATTGCCCTTACCCATGAAACCAAGGTTCATCGGAAAGGCTTCGGCCGCCTCAAGCATTTTGTGGATGTTCCATTTGCCCGGCGTGCAGGTCGTCGCATTCGTACCCGTCGCAGGCCCGGTGCCGCCACCGGTCATAGTGGTCACTCCACTGGAGAGGGCTTCGTTGATCTGTTGTGGGCAAATAAAGTGAATGTGTGAGTCAAATCCGCCCGCAGTAACAATATGCCCCTCAGCCGCAATCACCTCAGTGCCGGCACCGATCACCATCCCCTCAGTGATCCCTGACTGGATCAAAGGATTGCCCGCATGCCCGATTCCGGCAATACGGCCTTCCTTCACTCCGATGTCAGCCTTAATGATCCCAAGCACCGGATCAATGATAGTGGCATTGGTGAGCACCAAATCGAGGCAATCCTCCCCTACGGCTAGCGGCGATTGGCCCATGCCGTCACGAATGACTTTGCCTCCGCCAAATTTGACCTCATTTCCATACCCTCCAGCTTCAGCAATCAGGTCTCGCTCCACCTCGATAAACAGTTCCGTATCGGCGAGGCGCACTTGAACACCCAAGGTGGGGCCGAACATCTCGGCGTATTGACGACGTGTAAATTCAAGACTCATGGTAATAATCCGCGGGGTTAATCAAGAGCACTATCCACCTTGTTATTCAAACCGTAGACGAGGCGCTCACCGGCAAGGGCTACGAGCTCCACCTCCCGAACATCTCCCGGCTCAAAACGCACTGCCGTGCCGGCAGCGATATTCAAACGAAAACCCTTCGTCGCTTCTCGCTCAAACAGCAAGGACTCATTGACCTCGTAGAAATGAAAGTGACTACCAATCTGAACCGGACGGTCGCCTGCATTCGTAACTTCTATACAGATAGTCACCAAACCGGGATTTCCAGCCAGCAATTCGTTAGGATTAGAGTATTTGTATTCCCCGGGAATCATCGGATCGGATTATGAACGGTAACCAGTTTTGTGCCGTCAGGGAAGGTGCCCTCGACCTGCACTTCTTGAATCATTTCCGGAACGCCCTCCAAGACATCTTCGCGCTTGAGAATTTCCGTGCCGAAACTCATGAGGTCGGCGACACTCTTGCCGTCACGGATTCCTTCTAGAATCTCGTAGGTGATAATCGCAATAGATTCGGGATAATTAAGTTTTAGTCCACGTCCTTGGCGACGACGGGCGAGATCCGCGGCCACCACAACCATCAGCTTTTCCTGTTCACGAGGTGTTAGGTGCATGGGTATCTAGACAGTAAGGTGCTTTTCAATGACTTCAGGCGTCAGCTCGCCGGACTCCCCGGAGAGAACGACACTGCCGCGGTCGAGAATATAGAAGGTATCGCTGGCAGCCTTAGCAAAATCAAGATATTGCTCAACTAGAATAATGCTGAGACTTCCCTGCTTCTTCAGCAGGTGAATCGCATCCTCAATCTGATCGATAATGGATGGCTGGATACCCTCGGTCGGCTCATCGAGAATCAATAGCTTGGGATTCGTCAGCAATGCACGTCCAATCGCAAGCTGTTGCTGCTGACCACCGGATAGTACGCCCCCCTTACGGCCAAGCATATCCTTAATTACCGGAAACAATTCGTACACCTCTTCAAGGCGCCCATAACCCGCAGCTCCGGAAATACTCAAGCTGACCTCGAGATTTTCCTGCACAGTGAGATTAGGAAAGATGTCACGTCCCTGCGGCACGTAGCCTAAGCCAAGTCGCGCTCGCTGATCCGCCCGCATATTACTGATCGGTTCTCCATCGAAGGTAATCCTTCCCACAGTCCTAGGCATCAACCCCATAATGCTGCGCAAGAGCGAGGTTTTTCCGACTCCGTTGCGGCCCAACAAGGCAACAACCGAATTGGGCGGCACAACCATGTCGATACCACGTAGTATGATCGACTCATCATAACTCGCCTTCAGAGCTTCAACGGAAAGCAATGGAGCAGCGGGCAGTTTTTTGTCTTCTACAATCATTGGTCTCTACTGATTCTTTGAATCCTTCTTTCCTTGCCGGCCAAGATAGACCTCGATGACTTCCGGATCAGATTTCACTTTATCGAAGCTTCCTTCTTTTAGAACATGTCCTTGGTGCAATACCGTCACCTTCCGTGCGATCTGCCGAATAAACTCCATATCGTGCTCAATCACGATCAAACTATGTTTCTTTTCGAGACTCAGCAAAAGCTCGCCCGTGCGCTCGGTTTCTTCATCGCTCATACCGGCAGCTGGCTCGTCGATAAGCAGGATGCTCGGATCCTGGGCCAGCAACATGCCGATCTCCAGCCACTGCTTTTGCCCATGCGAAAGCATCCCGGCAAGATCATTGACCCGAGACTCGAGGCGAATCGTTTTCAGCACTTCCATGATGCGCTCCCGATCCTCGCCACTCTCCTTGTAAAAGAGCGTCTTAAAAACACCCCGATCGTGATTCAGAGAAAGCACCAAGTTATCATAGACGGTATGCGACTTATAGACGCTGGGCGTTTGAAACTTTCGACCGATACCCAATCGGTTGATTTCAAACTCACGCATTCTGGCGAGATTGATATCATGGCCGTCTCTACCATGGTAAATAACTGAACCGGCGTCAGGAACTGTTCGGCCGGTAATAATATCCATAAAGGTGCTTTTCCCAGCGCCATTCGGGCCGATAATCGTGCGCAACTCCCCCTCGTCCAGGTAGAAGTTGAGATCGTTGATCGCCTTAAATCCATCGAAAGATTTATCAACTCCGGAGACCGAAAGAATCAGTGGCGTGTCGCGGTAAAGTGGGTCGTGATGTGTTCCTGCCATCGTCTTAAGCAGTTGCCTCGGTTTGGAGTGAACGTTTCTGAGCAATCCAGCTCTTGGCCTGCCTGAACACACCGACTAGGCCGTCCGGCATGACCAAAACAACAAAGACAAAAAGCCCGCCCATAATTATCAGCCAGTAATCCGGGAACGCCTGAGTGGTATAACTTTTCAGCAAGTTGACCAATATGGCACCGATCACCGGCCCCCACTTGGTTCCCCGACCCCCAACCGCTACCCAAACGACCACCTCGAGCGATTTTGCGGCCTCCATGGCACTGGGGTTTATCCCACCAACCTGCGGCACGTATAGTGCTCCAGCAGCTCCGGCGATCATCGCTGAGAGCACAAAGATCATCAGCTTGAAGCTCGTTGTCGAATAACCGGAAAACAACACACGGTTTTCTGAATCACGAATCGCTTGCTGCACCTTGCCCAACTTAGATTTGAGTAAGCCGGATGTGATTATGTAAGTAAGCAAGAGCAACAGCACAGTCGCGACATACAGGCAGCGAGTCGTGCTCGCCGAGTTTAGATCCATGCCCAGTATATCCTTGAAGTCTGTGAACCCGTTGTTACCGCCAAAGGTAAAGTCATTGCGAAAGAACAGCAAACAACACGCATAGGTCAGCGCCTGTGTAAGGATAGAAAAATATACCCCTTTGATTCGCGATCGAAACGCAAGGAAACCGAAGATGAGGGCAAGCAGTCCCGGCACCCAAAGCACCGCTCCGGTCGCAAACCAGAAGTTGTAGAATGGGGTCCAGTGGATCGGCAATTCCTGATAACCCAGAAAAACCATGAAATCCGGCAGGGCACTTCCATAAGCACCGCGCTCTCCGATCATCAGCATCAGATACATCCCCATCATGTATCCTCCCAGTGCGAAGAACAGGCTTTGGCATAAGCAGAGTAGCCCCGTGTAACCCCAAAGTAGATTCAGGCTCATAGCCAGAATCGCATAGGTCAGGTATTTACCCCAAAGCGATACTTGAAATGAACTGATCGACATAAAGCCCGAATCCGGGCCCCATGCGTTCAGCGTCGGGATCAACATCAACAAACCGAAGAAAAGTCCGAGGATACCAATCTCTTTTTTATTATCGTTAAGACGCATACTTAAGCAATTTTTTAAATCAGTCATCCAGACTACGAGAACGAGTGGGAAATAAGCCACCGGGACGCCACTGAAGGAACAGAATGATCACAAAGAACACCGTGATCTTGCCCATCACCGGACCTAGGGAAGGCTGGAGTAACTGGTCGACCAGACCGATTCCCATAGCTGAAAGACCCGCGCCAAGCAGATTTCCAACGCTGCCAATGACCACGACCATAAAACTATCGACGATGTAGGCCTGCCCCATCAGCGGCCCCACATTGCCAATTTGAGACAGAGCCGAACCTCCCAGTGCAGCCAATCCACAACCCAATGCAAAAGTCATCGAATTCACACGCGAAACGGGAATCCCCAGACTACTTGCCATACCGCGATTCTGCATGACCGCACGAATATGCAGCCCCAAATTTGTCTTTCGAAGAAGGAACCAGGTCATCATCACTACAATCAGCGCAAGCAGCATGATAAAGAGTCGTGTATAACTCATACTAAAGCCGCCGAGACTGAGACTGCCCATTAACCAACCCGGATTGTTCACCTGCACATTGGCCGCGCCAAAGATAAGGCGGAAGCATTGCTGCATCACCATCGAGATTCCCCAGGTGCATAAAAGCGACTCAAGTGGACGACGATAGAGAAAGCGAATGATCGATTTCTCCAGCAATAAACCGAACGATGCGGCCACGAAAAAGCTCAAGGGAAGAGAGACTAGGAAATACCAATCAAATACCGCGCTACCAATACCCCAAGTCTTGATAAAGAAAGACTGCACCATGAAGGTAATATAGCCGCCAATCGCGACAAACTCGCCATGGGCCATATTAATGATCCCCATTAAGCCAAAGGTAATCGCTAAACCAAAAGAAACAATCAGTAGGACGGAACCGGTGCTAAAACCACGGAAGAAGCTGCCAAAAAACTCCAGCGTATTGATATGTGATTCGATTGTAGTCAAAGCACGTTGACACGCCTCTGCCAATGCACTCCCGAATCGCTCCGCTTCCTGCTCTGTCTGTAGCAGCTTCTCAATAAAGCCGCGTGCAGCAATGGATTTGAGCTCTGACAACTCTTCGACCGCCGAAAGGACCTCTTCTTCCGATCCATTCTTCAACAGATTAATTGCCAGCGCTTCCTTAAACACCTGCAGAACTTCTTTTGACGGTTCCACCTCGATCCGTGCCTGCAGCGCATCAATAAATTCGGGCTTCTGGCTCAGCCCCATCTTCATCGCGGAGTCGATCCTTACAGATGGTTCATCCGCTTTCAAGCCAAGTGTATCAATGATACCCTTCATCAACTTCCTCGTCTTTCGCGACGCACGCTCTTTTCTTGCGCGAGCAGCTTGCTCGTCCGAGAGCGATAGTACCTCTCCGCTCGCCACCAACGACCACTCCTGCTTCTCGCTCAACTGTAGCAATTTCAATTCATCGTTATCCGACAAAGTATAAATCCCCCCCGTGCGCCATGCATTGTAGATTTCAGCAATTACTTGGTCGCCCGAGTTGGACAACTCCTCAATTAGCGCGGACTGTGCCGATGGTTCAGCAAGAATCAATTCAGCAAAAACCACACGCGCAGCACGCTCTTCAGCCGCACCAGAAGTGTTAAAAAAGACACACAGCAGCAATGGAATCCACGCCCTTGATAGTCTATTACACAATAAAGTTACCATAATTTAAATTCCAAAATCTGGCTCCGGACACCTATGAATACGAAATATATAAAGGTTGAGCACTGTCGGGCGGCTTCGCCGTGCCGAGCTGGCAAGAAGGCCGAATTGAAGAGATCGGACCAAGCACCGATCGTCGTTTGGTATCGTAAGACGATCCAGATCATCTGAGCAGGTGATCTCGCTTGCCGAACGGCGCGCTCGGCGAGCCCGCCCTACCTCAAACAGGGTAAACATACTTCGAAATGATATTATAATTTCTCCAAAAAACCTCATACATTCTTCATGTAAGAGGGGCTTGCAGGAAAAAACCCACAAGCCCCACAAACCAATCTACAATTTACGATGAAGAACGATCGCTTCGATTACTTGAAAGACCCCTTCAACCAAGGCTCGCCATAGACGTCAGGAATGGTTTCAAGAATTTCAAATTGCCCGTCTTCAAGTGTTTCACCGATGTATACGCTCTTGGTCACATGGTGGTTCTTCTGACTGGTCACCGTACCACCGGGACCGTCGAAGGAAATGCCACTCTCGAGCGCCTTAATAACAGCTTCCGGCTCAAATGTACCAGCCTTCTCAACTGCTGCCTTCCAGAGATAGACCCCATTGTAGGAAAGCACCATCGGAGAGCAGGTCACACGACCTTCCTTTTGGACAGCATCAGGTGCTTTGGTTTTGAGCCATGATTGGAAGTCTGCCTTGAATTTCTCATTAGCCGGCGTATCGATCGACATAAAATAGGTCCAGCAGCCAAGGTGCCCGACCAGATCCTTGGTCGGAAGACTACGAAACTCATCTTCGGAGAGTGAGAAGGAAACGATCGGGCAATCATCCGAGGTTAAACCGGAAGCCGCGATCTCCTTAAAGAAAGGTACGTTCGCATCACCGTTAATGGTGTTAATCACGCAGGCGTCACCGGACGCTGCGAAATCCTTGATTTCAGCAACGATCTGCTGGAAGTCCGTGTGGCCGAATGGTGTGTAGTTACCGGCAGAGACTGCAACATCACCTTCATATCGAATCCCACCGCCGATATTTTCGACCGGGATCCCTTTTGAAAGCAGATATTCAAAAAGGACTATATTGGTTGTTTGCGGATATACATAATCCGTGCCGATCAAATAGAACTTCTTGTAGCCCTCCTTGAGCAAGTAATCCACCGCAGGAATTGCCTGCTGGCCGACTGCTTCGGCTGTGTAAATGATATTCGGGGACTCCTCTTCGCCCTCATACTGAACCGGGTAGAAGAGCAAACCATTATACTTTTCAAATACAGGGAGTGCGAATTTGCGGCTCACCGAAGTCCAGCATCCGAAGACCGCGGCGCACTTGTCTTGAGCAAGAAGCTGCTCGGATTTTTCAGCGAACACAGGCCAATCGGAAGCACCATCTGCAATAACAGGCTCAATCTGCTTACCGAGAACACCACCGCTGGCGTTGATTTCATCGAAAGTGAAGAGAAGGATATCTCGGAGTGAAGTCTCAGAAATAGCCATGGTGCCACTGAGAGAGTGCAGGACGCCAACCTTAACAGTATCGTCAGCACGCAGGGAGGATGCGCTCAATGCCATCGCACCTGCGGATACTAATGACAGAATTTTTTTAACTGAATGTTTCATTTATATAATGATCGTGAGTGTTGTCTGATTTAGAATGAAGCGTGGCTTCTGAACCTTTGATAGCACAACTGATGCCAACGCTTACCGGGTCGCTTTTTTTATTCTTTTAATCAAACTATGTACTCAGATACGGTGTTCGTCAGTTAAGAGAGGCCGTCGCCATCCACGAGCACAGCTACAATCAAGATAAAATAGACCATCATTTATCGGAGAGTGCTCAAAATTGCCATCGCACTTCTAGCGGAAATCTGAGACAGCAAGATGATGCAGATTATACACCGAAGATTCGGTATTAGCCGAAAAAATAGGCGAAAGCAATCTGCGTTGTATTTGACCGATGCAACATCCACTTAAGGCTAGCTTCATACAGAACGCCCGAGCCCGAATATTGCCTCAATGAAAGCACAGAAGGGCTTCCAGTAACTGCCACGCAGATCGTTCCGTATAATAACCCAAAACCCTTCAATGTGGGTAGCGATGCGATGCCAGTCGCGTCGACATTCAAGGGGTTCCGAACAGACGGAGGCGCCCGCCCGTCGACCTTGCTGGCGCAAGTTCGCTACGTCATGCCAGATGTAGCGATGCGATGCCAGTCGCGTCGACGTATGAGGGCCAAAAAAAAAGGCTCATCGTCAAAGTCTGGGGAAGAGTTCGAACTCTGATAAGAATCGCGTCGGCCTGTCTGGCATTCCGAACAGACGGAAGCGCTTGCCCGTCGATCTTACTAGCGCAAGTTCGCTACGTCGTGCCGGATGTAGCGATGCGATGCCAGTCGCGTCGACGTATAAAGGGTTTTGAATCGGCGAAGACGTCCGTCCATCGACCTTGCTGGCGCAAGTTCGCTACGTTGTGCCGTGTGTAGAGATTAAAAGCTTTGTAGATAGGGAATAAGACGGCCTAAAGGCCGAACTCCAACAAAGCTCCATGCGCTCTAAGCCTTGGTGTGCGCCCTTCAGGGCGTCCGGCACCAAGCCGACCCGGATCAATGGAGACATCCCTATTGCAATTTTGTATCAGGAGTTATTCACCGCTTCACTGCACCTCCTTTCCCCTCACTTTGACGATGAACCAAAAAAAAGCGCCCCAAATGCGGGGCGCGTAAATAAATGCTCTGCAGCAAATAACCGACTAGTCAATGACAGGAAGCTCAATCTCAACGACGACGCCTTTATAAAAGCGGATTTTCCCTTCGACCCGTTGATTCGTCGCGGGGCGACGGCCTTGATAGGTATAGACAAAATCGATACGGCGATGCAGTGAGGGTTCGTCCAGTGTCGGATCTCCGAGAAGCTCCACGACCTCTGCAGGCGTTAGACCCTTACGAATCGGCGCCCACTTGGCCATATCCATCCAGGGAAAATTGACTTCCTGCTCACGCTGTTTGACCGCAGCAACAACAGATTCAATCAATCTTACCTCAGTCCCGGCCTGCTCCGGCATAGCCGCGAGCACCTCTTGGGTGAGCGCATCCATCTGCTGGTCCGGGACGCTACTCATGCGTGCCTCGAGCAATGCCACTCGTTCGGCGAGTGCCTCATACTCGGCACGGGTCACCGTCGCCTGGGTCTGCGCGGTTAGGCTAAAGCCAAGCGCGGTCAGAGAAAAAAGAGGTAGAAAAAACTTAAAATGACTATTCATAAAAAAAAGGGGGCTCACGATGTGCGAGCCCCCAGAAATGAAGATCGCTTAAGCGTAGAACAAGCTTAGAAGCTGTAAATCAGCTCGACTGCAGCAGTGTCGCTTTCTACTCCACCGAGTTCTTCCTGGCTGAACTCAACCAAACCGAACACGTTGTCAGAGAAGGCGTAGCTAGGAGAGATTGTGATTTTATCATAATCAGCACCGCCCCACTCACCGTCCGCATAGCGAACTGTGATACCTGCTTTACCCATGGAGTAGTAAACCAAGGCTGTTTGCACGTCTACTTCCCTAGTCGTGCTGCCTGCCTCTGCATCTGTATCAACCGTTTCGACAGCGAATGTAAAGTCGCCATACTCATAGGCAGCCCATACATTGATGGTCTCATAACCGGGATCATCTGCATAGATCGCCTTAATCGTAAGGTTTTCAATACCATTGTAAGCAACGAGGTATTCGTAGCTTAAATCCGAACTGGTCGTATCACCAACCCATAGGCCGAGATCGAAGTCACCTGCGCTGTAGTCGGCAGAGGCGCCCACCGCGTAATTTGCAGAATAGAGAGGCGTGTTGTCTGAACCGGCATAGCTGAACTGATAGAGACCAGTGGCATCGAAGGTTTCGAAACCTTGGTAGCTCAGGATGTTACCGAAGGTGAACGACAGCGCGTCGCTGTACTGGTAGCTGATGGTGACGGTTTCGAACTCGACGGTAGAGTCTTCCTCCTCTTGAGGATCGGTGTCCTCACTGTCAAAGGACAGTTCTGCAACCGCCGACCATGCACTTTCAGCCGGTGTGAAGGCGAAGCCAAGCTCGAACTCAGCAACCGCTGTTTCGGTATTACCAGCACCATCATCATCGGTGAGCGCCATATCGATATAACCATAAGCACTCAGTTCATCCGTCAGGATAATCTCAGCATTCGCAGTTGCACCAAAAAAGGCAGCACCTGCGAGGAGGCATGTAGTTTTGTATTTCATAGTATGTATGTTTATTTGTTTTTTGTTCACGCAACAATTGCGCCCCTACATCGAAGCAAGCTGCATACCAAAATACCCGAACACACATAATTTAACTAAGCGATGCGAACTTATCCCGCTTTACACAAACAGCCTTAGATCAAATGTGCGCAAGGCATTCCGTTGCCGCGTTAGCTGCTATAGCGTCGCCACAGATCCGTCTTCGCTCTGAGAGCACGCCGAGACATGGTGAGGGGGCTACATCCCTAGTCAGTCAGACGAATCACAGAACGCGCGATGCGCTTCGGCATGACCGTAGCGGCACGACTTGAGTCGGCATCAAGGCAGAACGAGCTAAATATCGAAGTCGTGGCCCTTGGCCTCGCCCGCGCCGGTCGGGATATGAATCTCTTGGACCATCTCGCGGATATGTTCGGGCGCATCTGCGGTGAAGGCCTTCACGGAAAAAGCGACCACGAAATTAATCAGCATACCGACAAAACCAATCCCTTCGGGGGTGATCCCAAATAGGTATTGATCCGGAGTCCCACCTAAGAACTGAAAGTAAGTAATATAGGAAAAGGTAAAGAGGATACCTGCCAGCATACCAGCGATGGCACCCTGCTTATTCATGGTCTTGGAAAAGATCCCGATCAAGAGAGTTGGAAAGAAGGAGGAGGCCGCCAAACCAAAGGCAAAAGCGACGGTCTTCGCAATAAACTGGGACGGCGGGTTAATCCCGAAGTAGACGGCCACGGCCAGCGCAACAAAGGACGCAAAACGGGCATAATTGACCTCCTCCCGGTCCGTTAAATTCGGATTCAAAATCTTCTTCATCAAGTCGTGAGAGATCGAGGTCGAAAGCACGAGGAGGAGACCCGCTGCAGTGGAGAGCGCCGCCGCAATACAGCCCGCCATAAGGAGTGCAATCACCCACATGGGCAGACCGGCCATGTGCGGATTGGCCATTACCATGATGTCGTTACCGAACCAGAGCTCATTCGGATTGGAGACGTCGGCCTTGTTGGCGAGGAGACGCTCCCCGTATTTGCCGAAGAGTTGATCCTCGCTTGCCCCAAAGGTTGGATACGTGGGCGATTTACCCAGGAAAACCGCGTCCCTACCCGCGTTCGACTTCCCCGGCCCGAAATACTGGATCCGACCGTCACCGTTTTTATCGACCCATGCCATCTGCCCCGTCGCTTCAAATTCCTTCAACCAGTAGGGGGCTTCCTGATACGGCGTGTTGTGTAGCTTCTCGATGAGATTGACGCGGGAGAAGGCTCCAATCGTCGGAGCCGTTAGGTAGATCACGGCAATAAACGAGAGTGTCCAGCAGGCTGAATTACGAACTGCTTTCACGTCTTTGACAGTAAAGAAGCGAACAATGACGTGAGGCAGACCCGCGGTGCCACACATAAGCGCGGCAGTGATACAGAACATATTCAAGGTCGACATCTTGCCCGAGGTGTAGGCCTGAAAGCCGAGCTCTTCGTTGATGTTGTTCAACTTCTCGAGGAAGGGAATCGCCGGCTGGCTGGCCGTGTAATCCCCGATCAATCCAAGCTGCGGAAGCACATTGCCGGTGAGAGCCATAGCGATGTAGACCGCGGGTATGGTGTAGGCAAAGGCCATCACACAATATTGCGCCACCTGAGTATAAGTAATGCCCTTCATCCCACCCAGACCGGCATAAAAGAAAACGATTGCGCCACCGATGATGACTCCCGAGGTGATGCTGATCCCAAAGAGCTGTGAAAAGACGACACCCACGCCGCGCATCTGCCCCATAATATAGGTCATACAAATGAAGATCGCGCAACCGACGGCGACCCCGCGCGCCAGTTTCGAATAATAACGATCGCCCACGAAATCCGGTACGGTCGCTTTGTTAAACTTCCGAAGGTAAGGCACCATGAGCACGGTCAGTAAAACGAAGCCACCCGTCCAGCCCATGAGGAAGCGAGAAGCATCGTAGCCGGAAATAGCCACGGTGCCCGCCATGGAAATAAAGGTGGCCGCCGACATCCAGTCCGCCGCAGTGGCCATACCATTGGCAAAAGGAGAGACACCCCCACCCGCGGTGTAGTATTCCTTGGTGGAACCGGCGCGTGAACGGATCGCGATGCCGATGTAGAGGGCGAAGCTGATCCCGATGAAGATAAAATTGAGATGACTCTGTTCCATGAAACGAAGGAATTAGTTTTCCTCGGTATAACCGTGTTTACAGTCGAGCCGGTTCATCAACAAAGCATAGGCAATCAAAAGGACAATGAAGCCAATGATCGAGCCTTGCTGAGCCATCCAGAAACCGAAGGGAGCCGATCCAACGGCCGGCAGGTTAGTATCCAGCCAATCGCGAAAAAGGATCCCCGCAGCAAAACTGATCAAAAACCAAAACGCGAGCAGGATGAGGGTGATCTTGAGACAGGCACGGTAGTGCGCACGAGAGTGGTTCACTTCCATATGAGGTAGGCAGAAGGGGTAATCGACCTCCGATACAGTGATCGTTAGGATCTAAGTTCCAAGAACAAATTCAAGGAGCCAACTTAAAAGGGCGCATTTCATACCCACGCGGTAAAATTATATCGTAGCACGACGACGACAGTCGTTGTGGGCGTCTGGCAAGCGTCCAAACACTGACTGCCGTCAGCGTTCTACAAAACAATGACCCACATCCGCAGGAGTGTCGCTAGCGGCACCCGCCCAAACACGACTCGGGCGTCGCAAGCAACGCCCCTACAATCCAAAACACCCGCTTACAAATTCAAGGAGCATACTTGCCTTAGCTGATCGGGAACATTCACTGGCTGTTTCGGACAATGTATAGATTTATGAAATTTCTTCGACTTCCCCTGCTGGTGCTTGCGACCACACTAACTGGCTTTGCCAATGAACTACCTGAGGGCGTCGAGCACGTCCAAACATGCGGTCATGTGGAAGAATACCGGCTCAGCTCGAATGGAATGGGCATCCTGCTTATGCCAAATGAGGTTCTCCCTGTGGCCACGGTCATGGTCACCTACAAGGTGGGCTCACGCAATGAAGTCGCCGGGACGACGGGCGCCACACATATTCTCGAACATATGATGTTTAAGGGAACCCCTCGCTTCAATAGCGAGGACGGCACCGAGGGCGATGATTATTCAACTCAAATGGAGCGTATCGGGGCGCGTTCGAATGCCACGACCTGGTTCGATCGGACGAACTACTACGCCACCCTCCCCAGCCAGTATGTCCCCATGACGATCAAGCTGGAGGCCGACCGCATGCGTAATCTCCGTATCCGCGAGGAAGATCTAAACTCGGAGATGACCGTGGTGCGCAACGAATACGAGCGAGGAGAAAACAGTCCCGTTCGTACCCTAATCAAGGAACTCTTTGCCACCGCATACATGGCTCATCCCTACAGTCATCCAACGATCGGTTGGCGATCAGATATCGAAAACACCTCCGTTGAAAAACTGCGCGAATTCTATGACACCTACTATTGGCCGGAAAACGCCTACATCACAATCATCGGTGGATTTGAGAAGGCGGCGACACTCGCTGCCATTGCGGAGCACTACGGTGCCGTGCCTGCCGCCCCCCGGGCCATTCCTGCTGTCGAGACAAGTGAACCGGAGCAGACCGGACCCCGCCGCGTGACGATCCGCAGAGCCGGACAGACCGGAGTTGTCATGATTGGTTTCAAAGTACCGGAGGGCACTCACGATGACTGGGCGGCACTCACCCTCCTCCAGCAAATTCTCGGCGCAGATAAAACGGGGCGCCTCTATCGCTCCCTGGAAGATAAGGGCAAAGCCAATGCGACCTTTACCTTTGGCCCGCTGCTTCGGGACCCAGGTCTCTTCATCTTCGGAGCCTACCTAACTCCTGACGCGACCCATGAAGAGGTCGAGACCATCATTCTCGAGGAGATTGAAACACTCATCAGCGGGGGCGTATCCGCTGACGAAATCGCCAGAGCAAAGTCGGTCATCGAAGCGAGCACCTTCTACGGTCGTGATGGCCCCTACCGAATTGCTGACGAAATCAATGAAGCCATCGCGATGGGTGACTGGACCGCCTACGTGAACCTCCCGCAGGCGATCCAATCCGTCAGTCCGGAAGACCTCAAGAAAGCCGCTGCCGAATACTTTGTCGCCGACACGAGTACAACGGGTTGGTTTATTCCCGAGATCGTCAATACCCTGACCGCAAGTCGCGATTCGATGCCGGGGCCGAACTTCTTTCGCGACCCCGAAATCTACGAGACACATAGCCATGAGGCCACAAACAGAACCCCTGCTGCTGCGAGCTCTGAGGCCGTGGTTGATTTTTCCTCGCGGATGCAGCGCGCTGACATCGGCCCCATCGAACTCATCGCAATCGATATGCCGATCGAAGGCGTGGTTTCGTTTGTCGGAAGTATGGCCGCAGGCGACAGCCTGAGTCCACTCGATCGACCGATGCTTGCGAGCCTGACTGCCAGCATGCTTGATCAGGGCACCACGGGGGCAGACCGCTTCGAGATTGCGGAGCAGTTGGATACATTGGGAGCGGCCATCCATTTCAGCTCCGACTCCCAAACGCTCGGTTTCTCTGGAAAATTCCTAAGGACGGATGCAGGCCCCGTGATGGAACTCCTCGCCGACCAACTACGCAACCCCACATTCAACCCCGATGTTTTCGAGACACTGAAGATTCGTCAAAAGGCCGGCCTTCTACAAGCCATTGACAACCCGGACTACCGGGCGGGTGCTCTCCTCTCGCGCCTCCTCTACCCGGAGACACACATTAATTTCAGCACCCCGATTGATACTCTGCTGGATGATTTGGAAGCGACCAGCGTGGAAGAACTAAAGGCCTTTCATTCCGCCCATTACGGCACTGAATCAATGCGTTTGATTTTTGTCGGCGACATCGATTTCGAGCAACTCCGAGCCGCCGTCGGCAACGCCTTCGAAGATTGGTCAGGGGGGCAAGCCTATCCAGAACTCGAGACAGAACAGCTGGAGAATCGGCCACTTTCGGAACGTATCTACATCGAAGACAAAACCAGTGTTGCCGTTCGCCTCGCCTACAACACAGAGCTTCAGCGCACCGACGACGACTACCTCCCCTTCATGCTGGGCAATTATATTTTGGGCGGAAGCTTCCATTCGCGTCTCATGACAGAGATCCGCAAGAACCAGGGACTGACCTACGACATTCGCAGCCGCCACCAAGGAGACATTGTGACTCCAGGCAACTGGTTATTGTCGGCGAGTTTCGCACCCTCCATGCTCAGCCAGGGTCTGGAAGCGACACGAGAAGTCCTTACTCAGTGGTATGACGAGGGTGTCACGGATGAGGAAGTGGCCCGTGCGATCGAGACCCTCAACGGTGCCTACCTCGTAGGACTTTCTACCACCGCTGCGGTTGCCGGACAGTTGAGCAGCTTCATGCGACGTGGCTTCGACCCAGAATATATTGACCAATATCCAATGCGTCTGCGTAAAATCAGCACGGAACAGGTGAACACAGCCATCCGTAGATATTTTGACCCCGAAGCACTGATCGAAGTTGCCGCCGGTTCACTTGCGAAATCTGAAACAACGAAGATTGCCGAAGCAGTGACGACTCCGATCACGATTCGTCTTGATGCTCCCGATGCCGCGTGGCGCATTCAAATCGATACCATTTACCAAACCAAGGAGAATATTGTCGTCATCTCCCGCCTGGATCGTGGCGATGCGATGGCGACGCAAGTGATCAGCACTGTATCCGATACCGTCGAGATCGATTCCGCCAGTGCTGAGCTGCCGGTTAAACACTATGTCATCGGCAAGACATGGGATTGGGGTGATACCGGTGAATACACCCGAATTGACGATATGGGAGCCATTCATAAATCAGTCGATCAGGCCGAAATTCTCTTCAGCCGAGAAAAATAATCGACTCGCCCGCGATACTCCCCTCACTCTGACCCTATGGCTAAAATCGACATAGAGACACTTAAACTTATTCTTCAGCGTAACGAGACTGATATCCGTAAAATAAACGAGATCCTACAGGATATCGACATGGAACTCAAAGCCGAGGAAGAGGAGCGCGCCAACCGTCCGCCGCCTATTAAAAAGCAGTTTTCCATCGTGCTCTCAGATCCTGAAGGCGAGCTTTCCGAGAAGGATCTCACTGGCTGGGTCGTCCAGATTCCCGAGGACGATAGTGTCACTGTGGCGCCCGATCGAATCATCAAGGCCGCCTACGAATTCAACACCACCCCAAAGGGACGCCGGATGCCTGTAGAGACCATCGGCGAGGCCTGCGAAATCGTGACCGCCAAACTCTTTAAGGAGCAAAACATCTGGATCAAAACGAAAGTGCCCGTCCTCGCCGTGAGCACCGCCAACAAGATCCCGATGGAGAAGGTTGAGTGACCCGGGTAGTCACCTCTTCCTGACTTCAATAATACCAAATTACGAATGTTAGGTCCTAACTGAGGCTGGTAGGGACGGCACCTCCGTCAGCGCCATGGTTCGGGATTATCTGAACTCCCTGGATGGGGACATAAACCGCACAGATCAGGCGCGGGTCGACGCGATACAATCGCTTTTTGAACTCGCCGAGTCTCAAGCCGACTACAAGGCGGCACCTGTCGAGCCACTAAGCCGCGAGGAGATCTACAATGAGCGGATTCCTTGACACCAATATCCTCATTTACGCGGCCGACCGAAGTGCCCCCATCCCACGAAAGACGAAGATCGCCAGAGAGCTCCTTCTACAAGACGACCTCTACCTTTCCGTTCAGGTCCTCAATGAGTTCACGGTCAATGCTCGGCATCCAAAGAAACAAAATCTCAGTTTCGAGGAGGAACTACGTTGGATTGAATGCTGGCTTCGGTTTCAACCGCAAGCACTCACCGTGCACACCTTCCTTCGCGCGCGCTACCTTCAAGCACAATACAAAATCAGCCACTGGGACGGCATGATTTTCGCCGCGGCAGAAGCCTGCGGCTGCACACGACTCTACTCGGAAGACCTGAGTCCTGGCCAAACCTACGAAACGATCGAGGTAATCAACCCCTTTGTTGAGTCAGGCGCGAGTGCGTTCTGCGATTAGTTTGAACTATAGCATTTTGCATTTAGGTAGAATAACTGGCTGGTTTGGATTTTGGCTTTCAGCAAGGCGGGTGCAGCGTGTGCGGGTCGAGACCCGTATCGCTGCGACCAACGCAGCTGAGAGCCAAAAGCCGACCAGTCCCTTCGGGATGAGGCCTTTTTCGTGAGGTCGCGGCGTTGCCCCGTCAGTTATGCACCCCGGTGCACGCCTGACGGGCCGCCTTGCGCTGCTCACAAAACGGCTCTCACCAGTGGTTCTAACTAAATGCAACATGCTCTAGAGTTCGCTGCTTGTCTCGAGCAAAGAGACAGAGTGCTGCGTGTCACGTGCGGATTCAACGGGCCAGAGTGAGGCCAAGGCTAGGGCGAATAGCGCGATCGATGCGAAGGCATGACGGCGGGTCGAGAGCCTCTTCTGTAGACGGAGCACGAATACCAACAAGTAGCCGAACCACACGAGACAGGTGGCGCTCAGTTTTAAGATGGGGACCAATTCGAAATTATCCACCCAGAAGACAGCGCCGAAAACAAGCGAAGCACTCAGAACAATAACTCCTGTAATTAACAGCCGCTTGGCCATGAGGTCGAGTTGTTGGACTGAGGGCAGGAACTGGTAGACGCCTTTGAATTGTTTCTTCTTAAGCCCTCGCTCCTGGATTAGGAACATGATCGAGACAAGGGATAGAATTGCGAAAACCCCGTAGCTGAAGATGGCGAGCGCTGCGTGTAGTTCGATCCAAGGGTTCCCCCCGAAGATGCCCGGCGGGTAGGGGTGGTCCCAGGATGGGACGGAAAAGCTGCCCCCGGCAAGCAGGGTGCTCAGCCCTGCGGTGAAGAACCCGAGCAGTCGCAAACGAAAAGCGGGGCCGATGATGAAGAAGAGTAAAATGAGGGACCAAGCGAGAAATTGGGCGATCTCGAAGGGATTGCCTAAAGGGCAGGACTTAATGGCGGCCCCCCGTAGGTTGAGCCCGAGGGTCTGAATCAGAAAGCCTCCGAGCAGAAGTGCGAACATGATTGCCCGTGAGTAGAGACGTTTCGATAGGAGCACAAACAGGCCATATAGGAACGCGGCGCCATAGATGGCTGCGGCCACCGCGAAGGCGCTGCCGTCTGTTATAGAAATTTCTTCAAGCATGATCGAAAGGCCCTAGTTATAGGCAGCCTGTTTCGAGTTTGCCAACCATCAAGCGTTAGCGCTCAACGTAAGCTGGCGGTGTCGCTTTTTCGGTTTCGAAGGCACCTGCCCGCCAAGCTTCCACCTTGTTTGCCAGAAAGTCGATAAAGCCCGGCGATTCATTCAGGCAGGGGATTTGCTCAAAATCCTCTCCTCCGGCTTCAAAGAAACTGTCGCGACCCTGCATGGCGATCTCCTCGAGCGTCTCGAGGCAATCTGCGGTGAAGGCAGGACACATAACCTTCACCTTCTTGTTGCCCTGTTTTGCCAGTTGTTCGAGGGACTTGTCGGTGTAGGGCTGCAACCAGGGTTCCCGGCCAAGGCGGCTCTGGAATGTAATCATATATTTATCCTTGGGTAGATTCGCGGCCGCGACGAATTTTTCGACCGTCATTGCGCACTGATGACGGTAGCAGGTGGCGTGTGCCGGGTGGCAGGTGTTGCAGCAGTCGGGTGTGGTGAGGCAGTGGTTGTGAGAGGGGTCGCCCTTAACCAGATGTCGCTGCGGAATGCCGTGAAAGGAAAAAACGAGTTGATCAAAGTCCTGCCCCTCAATCGAAGCGTGCGCTTTTTGGACCAGTGCGTCGATGTATCCCGGGTCCTGGTAATATGGGGGCAGAAGTGTGGTCTTCATATCGGGCTTCTGTTCGCGGACGGAGTCCATCAATGCAACGACCGCAGTCTCGTAGCTCGACATCGCGTAGTGGGGATACATCGGAATGATAAAGAGATCATCGACACCCTGGTCGATGAGGCTCTTGAGTGCATTCGGGGTGGAGGGGTTCCCGTAGCGCATTCCAAGTTCCACGGGGATGTCTAGTTTACCCTGAAGTGCCGCCTGTTGCTTACGTGAGGTGATGATGAGCGGGGACCCCTCCTCGAGCCAAATTTCCCGGTAGGCTTCGGCGGATTCGCGTGGGCGGGTCGGTAGAATTAAACAATTCACCAGGAACCAGCGGATAGGGAAGGGTGCATCGAGCACTCGGCCGTCCATAAGGAATTCACGAAGATAGGTGCGAACATCACCGACTTCAGTGGAGTCGGGTGAACCGAGGTTGAGAAGGATGACGCCTTTTTTGGACATGGAGTAGAGAAGGTCTCCAAGCGCGTCTTTGTCAAACCGAAGTCACGATTCCCCCTCCTGAAATGCTCATTCGCCCGGGATCAGGTCGGTATGGTGTCGCATCCAGCGGGTTAGATGCTGTTCCAAATGTTCACAGAATTCGCGTGTCTCGCGGTCGGTTTTTGCGGGGGTCGGTTGGCGGAGGAGGGCACGGGTCGGCTCCCGCCACGCCGGAGGGAGTTCCGGCCACCAGGATTCGCGCACGGGATAGCCCTCGTCTTTAAGAAGGAGATAGAGGCTTTTTAGCAGCACAATTTCGGGTGCCTTGTCTTCAGCAAAGGCATCAAGTGTCCTTTGGGTCAGATCGAAGAGCACGAGAGACTCGGGCATGTGTGCACCATTGCGAATGAGCAACCGGGCAAAAGTGGAGGCACTGTGGAGACTGCGATAGTTTTGTCCGATGGATTCACGGCGTTTCACGAGTTGATACTCTTTCACAAAGCGAAGGCTGCCCTGCTTTGAGTTTTCAAGTATGACCAATGCGGTATCAAAGATATCCGGTGCGGCCGATGGACCCGCTCTTTTTGAAATCCGTTTTAAGCATAGGAAGATGCCTTGTTCCTCGGTTAAAATGTGGAGTTTTAGAAACGACTCCCCCGAGGGCTCGGTTTTTAAAACAAGGGCTTCTTCGTGTTCAGGCATTGGTGGCGGATACGCTGCCTTCGGATTGACGCGGGTTCTCAATCTGGATGGGTTCACCGCTTTTCGGATTTGGAACCACTGCGCCGCCCGAGATGATCAACTTCATGCCGTCGCTAATGCTCATTTCGAGACGTGTGATATCCTCTTCGGGTAGCATCAGCAGAAAGCCGCTTGTCGGGTTAGGAGTTGTCGGGACGAAGATGTTGAGAATGTGATCGTTCGTGGCAGTCTGCGTCTCGCCCTTGGCTGTGCTGGTGAGAAAACCAAGCACATAGCAGCGTTTACGCGGGTATTCGATCAGCACGACTTCTTGAAAAACCGAATTCTTTTGCTGGCTAAAGGTATCCACGATTTGCTTCACCGTGCGGTAAACCGTGTTGATGAAGGGCACCCGGTCGAGCAGTCGTTCCACGGACTTTAGTATGTAGCGGGCGAGTGCAAATCGTATTCCGTAGCCCAGCAGTGTGATTAAGATAATGACAACGAGGACGGAAATGATCTCGAGGGCAAATTGCACTGCCGGCATGGCGCGCCACTCCGCATCCAGATACCAGAAAAAGAAATGACTGGCAGGCTTCCCGAGACGATCGAGGAGGAAATTGATGGCAATGATCGTTACTCCCAGAGGGAGGATGACGACGATCCCGGTGATGAATGCGTTACGAAGGGAGCGAAGCATGGTGCGTGCGGGCGAAAGTGTGTGAGGTAATATCTCAATATCTTTGTTTCCCGCAATCACAATCCGTGTTTTCATCGATCATTGACGCGCGCTCGCTACCGTATTTTCACTGGCTTGGCATGATCAATCTTCATCATAATTACGACGGTCTCATTTTTGATATGGACGGGACGCTCGCAGATACCATGCCCATTCACTTCGTGGCCTGGTCGCGTTCAATGTCCGAACTGGGCATCGAGTTCGGGGAAGCGCGTTTTTATGCACTTGGTGGGGTGCCGGCGCCCGTGATTGTGGATATGCTTGCCGAGGAGCAGGGAAAGATCGTGGATGTCCATGCGGTGGCTGACGCCAAGGAGGCACGCTTCCTCGAGTTGTTGGGAGATGTCCAACCGGTAATTCCGGTCCGTGCGATTGCGGAGAGTCATCGAAAACACATTCCAATGGCGGTTGCCACCGGCAGCCCCCGCTGGATGGCGGAGAAGATTCTCGCGGCGCTTGAGATCCGTGAATGGTTTGGGGCCGTTGTCGGAGCCGACGATGTGGCTAACCCCAAGCCGGCGCCCGACGCCTATCTGAAAGCAGCGGAACTCATTGGTGTGGCGCCGGAACGTTGCCATGCATTCGAGGATACCGAGCTCGGCATACAGGCGGCCCGCAATGCCGGTATGGAGGTCGTCGATATCAATACCCTGCGCTGACGTCGTCACCGTCGCGAAAACCGATGCTTTACATAATTGTGACCGTCTCTAGGTTACGCCGATCACCGATAACCCTCAGCGCTTATCGCTGAGGGCCAAGGAAAAGCACTTTTTATGAAACAACGTTCCATTCTAAGGGAGGTCTCCATCAAAGGGAAATCCCTGCACACCGGCGAAGAGGTGAATCTCACCCTAAAGCCGGCTCCGGAAAATACCGGCGTCGTCTTTCGTCGGATCGATCTCTTCGGTAAGCCTGAGCTGAAACCACTCATTGATTTGGTCGATGACCTCGTCCGCAGCACGACGATTGCGGACGGTCACGCCAAGGTTCACACCATCGAGCACGTCTTGAGTGCACTCAGCGGCTGTGGGGTGGACAACGTGATTATCGAAATGGATGCGAGTGAGCCGCCCATCCTCGACGGGTCCGCCAAGCATTTCGTTAACCTGATTCAGGAGGCCGAGCCGGTTGAGCAAGAGGCCGAGCGCCAGTATTTCGAGCTTGATGAGCCGATTTCTGTGACCCGTGGCAGTAGTTCTATCATCGCGCTACCCCACGATGGCTTCCGTATTACCTGTACGTCCGCGGACGATCGAGGTATTCATACGCAACACCTCAGCTTGGATATCGACCACGAGAGCTATGTCGCACAGATCGCTCCGGCCCGAACTTTTACGATCTATGAGGACATTGAGGAGCTGCTCAAGCTTGGGAAGATCAAGGGCGGTAGCCTCGATAGCGCGATAGTGATCAAGGGGGACAAGATCGTTTCCAAGGAGCCGCTACGCTTTAAAGACGAGTTTGTCCGGCACAAGATACTTGATATTATTGGTGATATCACCCTAGCCGGTATGCCGATTAAGGCACACATTGTTGGTGTGCGCCCCGGACACGCGCTCAATGCCGAGCTTTCCAAGGTTCTTCGTAAGAAGATCCTTGAGAAGCAAAAGGGCGCGAAGAGCTCTGCCCAGAAGCCGTTGTCCGTTGAGTCGCATGAAAAGACGATCGATGTCCGCGGCGTTCTCAATTTACTGCCGCATCGCTATCCCTTTGTTATGATCGATCGAATCGTCGAGATCGTCAGTGATGAGGAGTTGGTCGCGTTGAAGAATGTCACCATCAACGAACCCTTTTTTCAGGGGCACTACCCGGGTCGCCCGGTCATGCCCGGAGTGCTTCAGGTTGAGGCCATGGCGCAGGCTGCGGGGGTACTCTTGCTTCGCAAGATCCCGGCGGACGACAACAAGATCGCGTTTTTTATGAGCGTCGATAAGGTCAAGTTCCGTCAAGCGGTGGAGCCTGGGGACTCCGTTGAGATCCGTGTCAAACTGGTCAAGATCCGCGGCAAAAAGATCGCCACGGCGACAGGCGAGTGCAAGGTGGGCGGCAAGCTGGTTTCCAGTGCCGAACTGATGTTTATGTTAGCCGACGCCACTGATTAATCCGCAGGGCGATACTTCGTCATCGTCCAGATCGTCTTCAGGATAAGAATACTTTTTATGCCAACGGACATACATATGACTGCAGTCGTTGAACCAGGCGCTGAACTGGATGAGGGCGTCATTGTCGGTGCCTACGCCTACATCGGCTCGAGGGTTAAAATTGCCAAGGGCACCGAAGTGATGCATCACGCCACCGTCGATGGTGCGACTACGATGGGCGCGGACAATGAGGTGCACCCTTACGCCTATGTGGGGGGCAAGACACACGATTTGAAATACAAAGGTGGCCAACCCGGTCTGCATATCGGCTCAGGGAATGTTTTTCGTGAATTTGCCACTGTGCATTGTGCCACTGTCGAGGGCACAAATACCATCGTGGGGGACAACAACCTCGTGCTCGCATATAGCCATATCGCACACGAGTGCATCATTGGCGATCATCTGGTGATGAGTAGTCATGCTGCTCTGGGCGGGCATGTTGAGTTGGGTAATCATGTTAATATTGGTTGGGGTGCTGGTCTCCACCAGTTCTGCCGTGTGGGTGACTATGCCATGGTTGGGGCGGCCTCCAAGGTGGTCCAGGATGTGCCACCCTACATGATTGCGGATGGTAGCCCGGCTATGGTTCGGACCACCAATAAGGTCGGCCTCGAGCGCAACGGGTTTTCTGCGGATGAGATCAACACTGCACGTCGCGTCTTTAAGATGTTTTACAAAGAAGGACTGAACCGTCGTCAGGCGGCCGAAAAACTGAGCGCCGAAATGCCTGAAGGCAGTGCCATCGCCACGACTTTCCTTCGCTTTGTGGAGGCGAGTGAGCGCGGGCTTTCCTAGAGTTAGAAATATGAATCTTTTACTGCTCGCTACGCTGGTGCGCGGGGAGGGAAGAATTAAAACATGTTGCCCTAAAGTGTTACCCATATCCTGAATCATGGACCATGGCATCGCTTGCATGGGTCGGCTCAACGACTCTCACCTGAAGTTCTAACGAAATGCAATCGGCTCTAAGGGAGCCAAACTTGTCGCCCGGATTTTAGCGTCCCTTGAGCGTGTTTTAGTGGTCAAAAAATGCCCGATCCGACTCGTTATCGACCAAATCGAGCCCTATGAAAACGCTTTTCGGTCGACCTTGCTGGCGCAAGTTCGCTGGTGCCGGATGCAGCGATTGAAAGTTTTCTAAATATGGAATCAGACGGCCTAAAGGCCGAACTCCAACAAAACCTCCACGCATCCTAAAGGTTGGAGTGCGCCCTTTAGGGCGTCCGGCAGCAAGCCTTCCAGTCTCTCAATGGAGACATACCTTTCACAATTTCGTATCAGAACCTAATTTTAACCCCACAAGCTGAGTGCCTGCCTCTGCAATATCCGAGTCCTATTTTTCTGCGTTTCGGCCAGCGGGCGGTTTCGGATGGCGTTTTAAGAAGTTCTCAATTTCTGCGAGTCGTTCGAGTGGCTCCTTCGATTTGAGTCGCGGGAAGCGAGAGCCGGACTTTAGAAATTCACCCCCTGGACCGGGTTGCGCCAGCTTGCAGATCAAGCGGTTGCCCTCGCTCTCAACACGGCGAACGCCTGCGAATTCTGCCAATACACGGATGCGGGTCACCGCGACGAGGGCTTCAGCCGCCACAGGCAGCTTGCCAAATCGATCGGCCAGTTCTTCGGATAGAGCACCGACTTCCTCCATCCGTTCGGCGAGTGCGAGTCGGCGATAGAGATCGATGCGTAGGCGCGCCTCGGCGATGTATCCAGTGGGGAGTGCGGCCTCGATCACAGTGGCCTTCCTGTTGCCGTATTCGGCATCTTTGATGGCAGCGAAGCTGATCGTGCCCGTGGTCTGACGGGCGCGGCGTCCACCTTCGCCCGTGGCCACAAAGTCGAGCTTCACTTCAGCGCGGATGCGGTCAGCGCCCGGCTCCCCTTTGAGCCGGGCTACGCTTTGCTTGAGTAGCTGGCAGTAGAGCTCGAAGCCGATGCCGGCGATGTGCCCGCTTTGCTGGGCGCCGAGAAGATTACCTGCGCCTCGAAGCTCGAGATCTCGCATCGCGATGCGGAAACCCGCCCCGAGTTGGTTGTGCTGTTTAAGCGCGTTGAGTCGCTTTTGTGCCTGGTCGACAAGTGCTGCGTGGCGATGCAGTAGGAGATAGGCGTAGGCCTGACGCTTGAAGCGTCCTACACGCCCACGTATCTGGTAGAGCTGGGCGAGGCCGAAACGATCGGCACCTTCTATGATCAAGGTGTTACAATTTGGGATGTCGATGCCCGACTCGATGATGGTGGTGCAGACCAGCACATCGTATTTTCCTGCGACAAACTGCGTCATGATCTTTTCGAGGGCACCTTCGGTCATCTGTCCGTGGCCGACGGCGACTTTGAGCCTGGGGTGCATCTCCTCGATCTTAGCTGCCACGCCCTGGATGGTGTCGATCCGATTGTGCAGATAGAAGACCTGACCACCGCGATCCGCTTCCGCCTGAATCGCGCTTTTGATCAGACTCTCGTCATAACTCTTCACCACAGTCTCGATCGGACGCCTGTCCACCGGTGGCGTTTCGATGACGCTCATCGCACGGGCACCGGCCATTGCCAGATAGAGGGTGCGTGGGATCGGGGTGGCGCTTAGGGTGAGGATGTCGACATCGGCGCGCATCTGCTTGATGCGTTCTTTTTGCTTTACCCCGAAGCGTTGTTCCTCGTCGACGACGAGTAGCCCAAGATCCTGAAAGTGCACGTCGCTGCTTAGTAATCGGTGGGTGCCAATGACAATATCGATCTTGCCGGCAGCCACCTGAGCTAAGCTCTCCTTGTTTTGTTGACGACTGCGAAAGCGGCTAACCATGTCGATGATCACCGGATACTGTGCCATCCGTTCGCAGAAGGTGTTGAAATGTTGCTGGCAGAGGACGGTCGTCGGCACCAGAATAGCGACTTGCTTGCCGGCAAGCACAGCCTTCAGTGCCGCTCGGATGGCGACTTCGGTTTTACCGAAGCCAACATCCCCGCAGATCAGTCGATCCATAGCCACAGGTTTTTCCATATCCTCCTTGGCTGCCTCGATTGCAGAGAGCTGGTCGGGGGTCTCTTTGAACGGAAAGGCTGCCTCGAAGTCCTTTTGCCAGACATGATCCTCAGGGAAGGCGTAGCCCCCTTCCTGGCTACGGCGGGCGTGTAATTGGAGCATCTCGGCTGCGTAGTCGAGGGTGGCCCGCTCGGCCGCTGCGCGAGTCCTATCCCAAGCAGAGCCCCCAATTTTTCCGAGCTTGGGCGAGGTCTTGGTCAGGCCTACGTAGCGCGTCAGTAAATGGGATTCCTGTAGGGGAACATGGATCGTCATTTGGTCGGCAAATTCGACTGAGATGACTTCTTTCGTCCCACCCTGGATATCCAGCTGTGTGAGTCCACGGAAGAGGCAGACACCGTGTTGCAAGTGAACGAGGGCATCGCCATCTGCCAGTTCGGTAAAGTCGAGCAACTGATCGACTTGTGAGATGCTGGGTCGTGCCCGCTCTTTCTGCGTGCTGACTTTGCGGCCGCGCCGACCGAAATACTCGGAGTCGGTAACCATGACGAGGCCCGTAGGGGTGACGCTTGCGCCACCCGCCGCGCTCTTTAGGCTTGCCGTGTCTCGGGTGTCGCGAGGAGCGCCCCTGCCTTCTGCAGTAGCTGTGAGATACGGCAGCTGTAGTTCGCCGTTAGCCTCTAAGATGTAGCCTCCCGAAATCGTGCCGCAGTAGAAGCTCGGGTTAATCTTGGTTGTAAGAGGGTTCTCCGCCAGCAGTTCACAGATTCGCTTGGTCTCGCTCTCGCCAGCGGTGGCAAAGATGAGTTTGTAGCCTTTAGTGGCCCAGTCGGCCAATTGCGCCTCGAACTTGCGGCGGGCGCCTTGTTCCGATTCGAAACGGTCGATGCCGATTTGAGATTGGTCGATACAGAATCGGTAGTTTGCTGTGGGCTCGGAGTGGATATTGATTCGTTCTGCTCCTTTGAAGAGTTCGGGGTCCGTATCCAACTCTCCGATACAGATGAGGTCATCGATCTCATCGCGTGTTGTTTGAACCTGATGGAAGGAGCGCGGTCTGTCCGACTGAGTTCGCGTCTTCTCGAATCGGTAAGGGTGCTCCCGAACGAGGCCCCCGGCCTCCTCTAAGACCCACTGAATTGGGCCTTTCGGCAGGTAGTCAATAAAGCCACCTTCCGATGAATGGACGGACGCCGCACTTTCTGCGGCCGCGATATCGATTGCAGATGCGTCGCCCTCTGTGCGCTGCGATGTCGGGTCGAATGAGCGGATGCTCTCGATCTCGTCGCCGAAGAAATCCACCCGGTAGGGGCAATGCGCATCGTACGGGTAGATGTCGATCAAGCCCCCGCGGGTGGCGATCTGGCCCGGTTGCTCGCAGAGTGCCTCCGAGTCGTAATCCAGTTCCCCCGTGAGTTGCTCGATGAGTTCCGAGAAGGGCACCGATTGGCCTACCTCGAGGTGGAGTCGGCGAGCTTGAAAGCTGTCTTTGAGAGGGCAAGCACCGAGAAGGGCTTCGGGCGTGGCCACAATCAGGCGCCGTTCAGCCGGTTTCGAAACGAGTTCACTGATCACGGAGAGTCGGTCGCAAATCCGGTCGGCGCGCCGCTGGGCGTCGATATCAGGCGGCGGATCCTCCGGAAAATAGAATACTTCGATGGAGGGGACTTCGGACCATTTGCTGTAGACCTCTATTTCAGCAGCCAGCTCTTGAGCCCGACGCGGGTCGGCCACGAGGGCGACGGTGGTGGTCCTCTGCCCGCTCCGAACGAGGCTGTAGAGAAGCGGGGCGCATGCCTCTGTGCAGACGCCATGGTAGAGTTTTTGTTCCGGTGGGGCAGGCAAGTTAGAGAACTTTCATCAGCGCCGCTTCGGCCGCGGCCGCTTCGGCTGATTTTTTTGAACGTCCGCTCCCGCGTCCAAGTTCCTTGCCGTTTAGGCGCACAAGGGCCGTATAGTGGCGTTCGTGGTCAGGCCCCTCGGCATCAAGTGCTTCGTAGAGCGGGATGGCGCCCTGGTGCTCTTTTTGGGACCATTCCTGAAGGCGGCCTTTGGGATTCTTGTTTGCCGCATCCAGGTCGATCTGTTCCAGGCTTTCACAGAATAGTGTCTCTACGCTCTTCCGAGCGGCCTCGAATCCCCCATCCAGAAAAACGGCGCCGATGAGCGCTTCGAGAGCGTCCTCCAACATGGCACGACTGGGTTCGGGGTGGTGCTTGAGGTGAGCTGCGCCAACAATGAGATGGTTCTTGATCCCGGCTTGCTCAGCAATTGTAGCGAGTGCGCTTCCGTTGACCAGGCTCGCACGTCCACGGTCAAGGTCGCCCTCGTCGGCTTCCGGGAAACGGGCGAAGAGCTGTGCTGCGATGATTAAGTCGAGAACCGTATCGCCGAGGAACTCGAGGCGTTGATTGTTGCCCCCTGCTGAGTCGCAACTGGAGTGGGTGAGCGCACGTTCGAGGAGGTATGGATCATTGAATCGGTAACCTAAAGTATGTTCGAGATCTTCTTGGCTGGGAGACATAAGTGAAATTTTGTTACAGATAGGGTTTACTGCTTGCCCACAGTAAGTGCGAGCGCTTAGTACTTTACGTAGTTCATTTTAGTGGCGTCGCAAACGCCGGAAGTATTTCGCTCTTATCTACTACACGCCTTGCCGAAAGAAACAACGAAGCCGACCACGAAGACAAAGATCTTTGTTCTTGATACCAATGTTCTACTGCATGATCCGCAGTGCCTCCAAAAATTTGAGGATAATACGATCGCTATCCCGGTTGAAGTTCTGGAGGAACTAGATCGGAAAAAGTCGGCTCCCGGAGAGTTGGGCTTTTCGGCCCGGAAAATTCACCGCGATTTGCGCGCACTCTTTGACGAGGGGCTGGAAACGCCCCCTGAACTGAACGGGCAGGGGAGCTCGGCATTGAGCCGCGATCTGCCCAATGGTGGTCGGCTTGTCGTCGTGATTAATGACTATATGATTGACGGTGATACCGGCCGCGAGGGCTTAAATCGCTTAAAAGCGACCCTTGTGGACATGGAGAAGATGGATAGCCGGATTCTGGCATCGGTTTTCTTTTTGAAGGATGTCTGCCCGGATTGTCGGGTAATTTTAGTCACGAAAGATGCGAATATGGCACTCAAGGGTATCGCGCTTGGGCTCGAGGTGCAGGATTACATGAACGATAAGGTGACCCTATCAAGGATGGATGGTGGTTGTCGGACGATCGAAGTCGATGATGAGGACTACGAGCGTTTTCTCGAAGAGCATGGGGTGGATTTATCGCCAGAGAAGACGAGCCATCTCTTTATTAATGAGTATATCTACATCAGTAACGGTGAGTTCAGTGAGCCTGCTCGCTACCGAGGGGATGGGCAGATTGACGGTCTTATTCTCGGTTCCGAAGTGGGTGTGCAAATTCCGAAAGGAATACGTATTCATCCGCTTAACTCGGAGCAGCGTATGCTCATGGATGCATTGCTTGATGAGGATATAAAACTTATCACCTGTACTGGAAAAGCGGGTACGGGTAAGACATTGGTTTCCATTGCAATGGCACTCTTCCAGACGATTGGTGAAGACAATCTCTTCGAGCGTGTTTTCATTACCCGCCCACTCGTTCATATTGGTAAGGACACGGGGGCCCTGCCCGGGACGCTGGATGAGAAGATGGCTCCCTACATTGCCCCGTTTTTTGATAATTTGGAGGTGCTCTTTAGTAATCGCAAGGTGGTCAAGTCGCCCGAGAGCCATGAGGATGAGGCCGTTAGCCGGATTACTTCCACCCGTAAGCGAAAGAAGGCGATGGCGAAGCTGGCCAAGCAGTCTGCCAAGCAGGAGAGCGAGGAAGACGAGAATAAGCCGCGCAAGCCCTACCAGTTTCTATTCGATTACGGGATGGTCGAGGTCGAAGCCATGACTTTCATACGTGGGCGGTCGCTTTCCAATACCATCTTCATCATCGATGAGGCCCAGAATTTGACGCCGCACGAGGCCAAGACGGTGGTCAGCCGTATGGCCGAAGGTTCCAAGGTGATTCTCCTAGGGGACCCCTATCAGGTGGACAGCATGTTTCTTGATGCCTGGTCCAATGGGCTTGTTCATACCCAGCAGCGTTTGAAGGGCACTGATATTACTGCACACCTCGAGCTGACGACGGGCGTTCGCTCGGAGTTGGCCGATCTGGCCGCGGATTTGTTGTAGGGTTCTCCGTCGCGATGCGACGCCAGTCGCGTCGACGTGTGAGGTGTTTCGACTTGGCGGGAGCGCTTGTCTGTCGACCTTGTTGTCACAAGGTCGCTACGGGAATGCGTGTAGGCGTAGCGATGCGACGCCAGTCGCGTCGACGTGTGAGGTGCTTCGAGTTGGCGGGAGCGCTGGTCTTTCGACCTTGTTGGCACAAGATCGCTACGGGGCGACCTAGTAGGGTAGCGGGTATTTTTCGGTCAGTTCTGCTACGCGTCCTTTAACGGTTTTAAGCGCGGCCTCGAGTCCATCCGAGTCGATGGCTTTAAGAACCGTGTCAATGCAGTCGGCGATCGTCTCCATATCTGCCTCGACGAATCCGCGACTGGTCACGGCCGGTGTGCCGAGTCGGATGCCAGAGGCCTTGAAGGGCGAGCGCGTCTCGAAGGGAACGGTGTTCTTATTGCAGGTGATGTGCGCGAGATCGAGTGTCTCTTGGGCCACCTTGGCGGTGAGGTCGGGAAGGTTCTCACGCAGATCGATGAGGAAGAGATGGTTGTCGGAACCGCCGGAGATCAGTTTGTAGCCGCGCTCGCGCATGGCGCGCGCCAGCGCTTGTGAATTTTTAACCACCTGTGCGGCGTATTCTTTGAACTCGGGCTTAAGCGCTTCGCCGAAGCAGATGGCCTTGGCCGCGATTACATGCATGAGTGGGCCACCTTGCCCGCCGGGAAACATGGCCGAGTCGATTGCCTTGGCATGCTCTGCCTTGCAAAGAATCAGGCCGCCGCGGGGCCCGCGGAGCGTCTTGTGTGTCGTGGTCGTAACAAAGTCTGCATGCGGCACGGGGGAGGGATGGACGCCTGCCGCAACCAGGCCGGCGATGTGTGCGATGTCGGCAAAGAGATAGGCGCCGACCGAGCGGGCGATTTCCCCCATCCGTTCGAAATCAATGATCCGGGAGTAAGCAGAGGCCCCCACGGTGATCATCTTTGGTTTTTCGCGCTCCGCGATTTCGGCGAGTTCGTCATAGTCGATCAGTCCCGTGTCCTCGCGGACGCCGTATTGGACGAATTCGTAAAGCTTTCCGGAGAAGTTGACCGGATTCCCGTGAGTGAGGTGGCCTCCGTGCGCCAGATTCATTCCGAGGAGCTTGTCGCCCGGCTGAAGCACCGAGGTGTAGACCGCAAAGTTTGCCTGTGAGCCGGAGTGTGGTTGGACGTTGGCGTGCTCGGCTCCGAAAAGTTCTTTAGCGCGCTCGATGGCAAGTGTTTCCACGACATCGACATGTTCACAACCGCCATACCAGCGCTTGCCGGGGTAGCCTTCGGCATATTTGTTGGTGAGGACGCCCCCCTGGGCTTCCATCACGGCCGGGTAGGTAAAGTTCTCCGACGCGATTAGTTCGATATGGCTTTCCTGGCGCTTATGCTCGGCAGCGATCGCGGCGGCGATCTCCGGGTCGATTACGGCAACAGGGCTGGCGTTCAGGGCGGTGGATGTGGTGGTCGTGCTCATTCTTAAGACTAGTGAAATTTAAAATCGGATACTGGGAAGGGGAGAACTTAGAAAGGCCAAGCCCAATCGCGAATGGAACGGCGCTTTTTTTGGCTTTCTTCACTACCGGCCGCAGTGCGATCGGCCTCTTCTTTGAGTTTCGGAGTGGCAAGCTCACCCTCGCTCTCTTCGGCAACCGGCTCAGGTGCGGGCTCTTCGGACTCACTCCAGAAGGGCCACCACCATGGATCATCGGATCCTGCGGGCTCGAATTCCTGCTCAAGGATTGCTTCCGAGCTGGCGGTGGTGGATTCCTCCCCGAAAGGCCATGCCCAGCGAGCGAAGGTTCGTCCCCAGCCGGCTTCTTCCTGCTCCGCTGGGTCGATCCCCGCCGCCTCGGCGAGGCTGAGTATTTGCTGAGCCACGTCCTGGCGCCCCTTCAGATGCTCTGCCAGTTTCGATGAATCGGCGGGCGCGGCAGCTCGTGTCCGAGTCGGAACAGCATCGAGTGGGCGCCCCGGCTTGAATTCGTAAAGCACGAAGCCGCGGCCAATCGGGCTGAGAATTTTTCGCATGCCATCATCCCAGCGCATAAAGATATCCTGGCCCTGCATTCGCCAGTCGCCTTCAAGGTTTCGATCGAGTGATGTGGTCAAGCCGCCAAAGCGGGTGATTTCGATCCGCTCAAAGCTGGCTTCGGTGAGCTTTACGATCCAGTCACCCCGATAAAATGCACGGGCATTCTTGCGACTCGAGAAGGCGATTCCTCCGGAGTAGACTTCGCGCTCCTTTCTATAATCTGCCAGCCATTTCGCGGGAACCTTGTCTTCAATCGTGCGAGTGGCCGGGGTAAAACTCGTTGTATCCTCTTCGATGATCCTGCCGGGGGCGATGGTTTTGCAGGCAAAGTCGCGGCGGTTTTCCCGGAGAATGGAGTAGTGCCCGCTGTCCCAGGTAATGTGTAATTCACTCCCTTGTTTGGCCCAGGAGCCCCGTAGGTTCTCGTTTGAGCTGGCGGCGGACCGGTCCGATTCCACAAAGATATAGTCAGTGCCCTCGTCGTCTGGACCTATTTTCCAGATACCGAAAAAGTCTTGAGCTCGATCCCGATCGGAGACGTCCTCACTCTCTCGTGCAGGGGGCTTGGCCCACTGCCCGAGAATTTCCGTGGGAACTTGCTGGGCTTCGGTGGTATAGCGCTCGCTGCCGTTCGTATCGATCCATGTGATGCTAAAGCCCAGTGAATTTCGTGCGATGATATGCCGGCTGCCGTCGGGCCAGGTCAGCGTGGCCGATTCGTCATCGCTTTCCCAAGTGCCCTGATAGACCGTGCGGTCGGTATTACTGCCCCAAAAATAGGCGGCCAACCCTTGGCTTTTTACGATTAAAATGAGCGCCCCATCTTTCGGTGTCTCGATCTGCCAGGTCCCGCGAAAGAGATCGCGGTCGCTTTGAGCCTGCGCAACAGGAGCGAGGACGACGGCGACAAGGAAACAAGCCGCAAGTGCGAAGAGGCCCGGCTTCAGATAAGCGTATCTCTGGGTGAAAGATGAAATCATGCGTAGTGCCTATTTTTCGCACCCGCATCACGCAAGTTTTATTCGTGAGGCTTCCCGATCCGGGAGAAATTGAGCACGCTTCGGCTGATTTTTCCGGCTTCTAGCGCCGCCCGATCCGAGCGGGCATCGGACTCGAGCACGAGGCCTTCGGAGTAGCGAAACTCGTATTTTCCCGGACTGGTTTCAGTGAACAGACTACCCAGGCGTAGTTTGGCGGGCACGGTTTCTTCGACGGCCGTTTCGGGTCGGGTCTCTGATGGAAAATTGATATTGATCACGGATCCGGTGGTTTTTTCGCGGTTTCGGACGGTATCTATCGTCATTTCGGCTGCTCGGGCGGCGGCGCAGCGAAGGGAGGCTGTGAAATCGGGGTCCGCCTGACCCTTGGCGTCTCGGATGCTTTCAAAAATTGGCCCCGGGACGCATTGACTAAAGGCGATGGCAGGGATGCCCCAGAGGGTGCCTTCAATCGCGCCGGCCACCGTTCCCGAACTCAGAATTAAGGTTTCGGTGGTGTTGAAGCCGATATTAATTCCCGAAACGACGACGTCCGGTTTGGTTTCCAGCAGATTCCCGAGAGCGATATTCACGCAATCGGTGGGTGTTCCGCTGATGGCCCAGGCCTCGACCCCGCTCGGGAAAAGGGATGGACTATGGATGACCTCGATCTCTCCATGTCTAGTCATGGAGCGCCCCTTCCAGCTTTGTTCAAAGGCCGGTGCGGCGACCGAAACCCGGAAATCGGGGAGGAGGGCATCGACCAGCCGGTGAAGGAAGGCCGACTCAATCCCGTCGTCGTTGGTGACTAAGGCATGTGGAGGTTGCATCATTGGTGCGTCTTGTTTTGACCGCTAAGTTACGCTAAACGAACGCTAAATAAAAAGGATGAGAGGTGTTTTCGGTAGCATTACGTAAAGAGTAGTCGATGCGAGCCTACGGGCTCAATCGTAGAAATGGTTTTTAGATAATCGGGCGAGGCATCACGCATTGACTATCTCGACTGGATCAGGGCTCGAATATGTAAGATGTCAGACCGTGCAAGCGCCCCAATCCTCTGCTTTCCAGCATAGCTGGACACCGCTTATCACCGCTCATGACACGCTTATGATCCTTGTTCATTTTCTCTCTCGGCGTCTTAATGGATTAGTGGTCATTAGCGGTTCAAAAATACGTCTGCAAAGTTTTGCGTTCTCTGTTTTCTTTTCCTGATCGCATATTTTAGCGTCTCTTTAGCGTGTTTTAGGGGTAAAGAAAGGCGTTGGATGGGTTCAATGCCTACACTCCTTCAGGTCTGGCCAATACTTCAGC
>JBMYNR010000003.1:0-97568 GCA_049598495.1 Opitutales bacterium | reverse complement strand
GAGCAAGGCCGAAGGCTTTCCATATACGCGAGACGCTATCGTGAGATAAACCGCAACGCTTGGCCATCGAGCGCGTGCTCCAATGGGTCGCATCCTCGGGCTTCTCCTCCAATGTCATGGTAACGACCTGCTGAACCTTCTCATCGCCAATCGTGCGGGGAGCACCACTTCGAGGTAGCTCGCTGATACCTTGTAAGCGTTCCGCAGCAAAGCGTTTGCGCCAAATGCCTACCGTGTGGTTGCACACACCCAACTCTTCAGCGATGGTTTTGTTGTTCGCTCCCTCATACATGCGCATCAGCGCTTTGGCTCGACGTGCTTCCCCATTCGGCAAATTACGACGTCTGAGCAGTTTGCCAAGATGCTCCAGTTCTTCATCAGTCAGTTGAATCGGTGATACTTTGCGGCCTCGTTGTTCCATTCATCAGAACATAATCATCCGGAATCAGCGTACAAGTTCTAATGTAGGTTATTTCGCTGACACCACACTAGAGCCGATTGCATAAAGACTGTCGCATTGGTGAGTGCACTAGCGAGGTGCTCACAACTCCGGACTATGATTCCTGAAAAAAGGCGATCACCTGTTCCACGATGGTCTCAACGGGTGCCAGCTTTCCCACACCTTCGTAACCACAGGCCAGCATGCCCTCGGCGGGCTGGATAAAATGATAACCGCGCTCCTGCAGTGTCTCGATATTTGCTTGAGTGGCGGGGTGCGCCAGCATCTTTCCATTCATAGCAGGTGCGATCATGACCGGAGCCTGCGTGGCTAAATGAATCGAGGTCAGTAGGTCCGATGCGAGTCCCTGTGCAAACTGGGCGACACAGTGGGCCGTCGCGGGCGCTACGAGCAGAAGATCCGCTTGGTCGGCCAAATCGATATGTCCTGGCTGCCAGCCCTCGCCCTCATTCCAGAGACTGGAAACCGCCGGGTTGCGAGCTAGCGTCTCTAAAGTCAGTGGCTGAATCAGGTTGCAGGCCCCCGCCGTCAAGATGGGAAAGACTGAAGCCCCCGCCTCGGTCAAACGGCTGGTGATATCGGCCGCTTTGTAAGCCGCAATGGAGCCAGTAACTCCCAGTAGGATGGTCCGGCCTTTGAGTAGAGTGGTATGATCTGTCACAGCGATGATAAAATGATGGCTATTTCTCTCTGTAACAAGGCTCAAGTGGGCCGTCGCATGCACCCCGTGAGGCTACGCTTGACAGGGTAATCGAGGCCGCAAATGCTACTTACATGTTGGGAAATACGAATCCTACCCGAGTTCTATGCCTGCCTAAGCGGCTCCCCTAGGGGGATGCGTGAAGATTCGTCCGGGCTGCGAGCCCGACTACAAGTTCAGGAGCTGAGACTCCACAACTCGAAGCGTCCGAGATATTCGCTTTCGATTTCCTCCAAACCGCATTCTAACTCACTCATTTTTTCATTCAGTAGCATGCAACAGGGCAAGATCACAAAATACACCCCTTTTCCACAGATCGATTTACCCGACCGCCAATGGCCGGGCCGTATCATCACGAAGCCGCCCATTTGGACGAGCGTCGATCTGCGTGACGGTAACCAAGCACTGGCCATCCCGATGACGGTGGATGAAAAAGTGGAGATGTTTGAACTCCTTGTTCGGATCGGCTTCAAGGAGATCGAGGTAGGCTTTCCGTCAGCCAGTGAAACGGAGTTTAAATTTATCCGCCGCCTCGTGGACGAAAACAGGATCCCCGAAGATGTGACAGTCCAAGTGCTCGTGCAGGCAAGAGAGCATCTTATTCGTCGCACCTTCGAGAGTCTGGAGGGCGTTTCCAATGCAATCGTCCACCTCTACAACTCGACTTCGCCTGTGCAGCGTCGTGTGACATTCAATAAATCGAAGGAGGAGATCAAACAGATCGCAGTAGAAGGGACTCGGATGGTGAAGCGTCTCGTGCCGACGATTCCCGATACCCATGTTCGGATGGAATATTCGCCGGAGAGTTTTT
Organism: Opitutales bacterium; assembly: GCA_049598495.1. Taxonomy (GTDB): domain Bacteria; phylum Verrucomicrobiota; class Verrucomicrobiia; order Opitutales; family Coraliomargaritaceae; genus Thalassobacterium. The sequence goes on along the minus strand of JBMYNR010000003.1, from coordinate 95,597 downwards.
CCGATACAGAGGTTGAATACGCTCTGGAAGTCTGCGAGGCCGTCATGGAAGAGTGGGGTCCTACCGTAGAGAATAAAATTGTCCTGAATCTACCGGCTACAGTTGAGGTGGCCACTCCCAACGTACACGCGGATCAGATTGAGTGGTTCTGTCGCAACCTGAAAGAACGCAATAAGGCCTATATCAGCCTACACACCCACAACGACCGCGGCACTGGCGTCGCGGCGACTGAACTCGGCCTCCTTGCCGGTGCCGACCGTGTGGAGGGCACACTCTTCGGCAATGGAGAGCGCACAGGCAACCTCGATATCGTCACGGTGGCCTTGAATCTCTACGCGCAAGGTGTCGACCCCATGCTTGATTTTAGTAAACTGGAGGAGATCCGTTCAGTCTACGAACGGGTGACGCGTATGACCGTGCACGACCGCCACCCTTACGCAGGCAATCTCGTTTTCACTGCTTTCTCCGGCTCCCATCAGGATGCCATCAAGAAGGGTATGGACGCCCGCGCAAAGAATAACGGCTCAGGTTCTGAACGCTGGGAAGTTCCCTACCTCGCCATCGACCCGGAGGATATTGGGCGAGACTATGAAGCCATTATCCGGATCAACAGCCAGAGCGGCAAAGGTGGTGTCGCTTACATCCTTGAGAAGGAATTCGGGCTCGACCTGCCAAAGCCGATGCATCCGGAAGTAGGCTTGGTTGTGAATAACACCGCCGACCAAGGCAGCCGCGAGCTTCTGCCCGCCGAAGTCTTTGAGGTCTTCCAGAGAGAATACGTAAACCTAACGGCACCGATGGAGCTCGTCTCCATCGAGCGGGAGGACTTCTCAAAGTCGGGCGAAGTGAAAGTCGAAGCGGAGATTCGTGTAAATAAGGAGAGCATGACGGTAGTCGGGAACGGCAACGGCCCGATCAGTGCTTTTGTGGATGCCTTGCAACATAAAGGCTGGAAGGACTTCAAACTCTTGGACTACCGGCAGCATTCGATCGGCGCGGGCTCGAAAACTAAGGCTGCTGCCTACATCCAGATACAACTCAATGACGGCACCACTTTCTTCGGCTGCGGCATCGACCCAAATATTGAACTCGCGGGATTACATGCCCTAGTCAGTGCGTTTAACCGTGCGCACCCGACGCGGACAAAATAATTTTCAAAATGCCATATTATACCTCTTTGCAAAAGGTCTGATCCACTGGGCTGGTGGAGGCCTCATCGGCGTCACCGCTGATGCGACGGGTAAGCTGGATGAAGACTCCACGCATTCTAGGGTTGGAGTGCGCCCTTTAGGGCGTCCGTCCCCGGCTTTGCTGCCAGCTCAGACTTTATGGCAGATGGTATGACTTCTTCGAGAGAAGTATTATCGCTGATGTGCTCTGATACCGTTTCGAAAAAGGTATTTCTCTATGCTAGGTAGGGCGTGCTCGCCGTTCCGAGCTGGCGACATAACCGATCCGACATGTCCGCCGTAGCCAGCGGCGGAGGGGGTAGCGTAGGCGGTCAGAATCGGACCACGCGCCGTTCGGCAATCGATACCGTATGTCCATATTATGTGGATTGACCGACGTCACCAACTGGCGAACGGCGGTTGTTCCGGTTCGCATCACGCCCGGTCGTGTCGTCCCGCTTAGCGGGACTCTGAACGGCGAAACCGCCCTACCCGGCCAAACCTTATTCAAAACTGTATTATTGGATAACGATCCTCAGCTACAAAAAAAGGCCGTTCTTACGAACGGCCTTTCGAAAAGATGTCAGCGCGATTAGCGGCGTCGTAGCATGACGGAGCCCAGTGCCAGAATACCGGCAAGGAGAGCGTAAGTGCTGGGCTCAGGGACGACAGTTACGTTCAGGTTTTGGATATCGAAAATAGAAGTGGTGGATGATCCAGTGATAATTATACTTTCACCAGTTGCAAGTGCCACTGGTGAGGTCGGTGTGTATATGTCGCTGCTACCATTGAAGCCGGTAACTCCAGTGAAGAGATTTGTGATAGATCCACCGATAGAGAAGCTCACACCGTCGCTGGCATCTGCACCCACGCCACCAAAATCGATGAAGTTAAATAGGATGTCTTCATTGAAAGTGATGGTTACGATCTCAGACGTACCATTAATTTGGTCGTCACCGATGCCGAAGTCACCTGAGTTTGAGTTGAAAGATCCGCCAGTAGGGACAAGGGAAATCGTCGCCGAGTTGCCGCTATCAATGAACGGAATGAGTAGTGGGTTCTCATCGTCGTAAGCGTTGTTGCCAGTTAGATCGATGGTAAAAGCAGCCTGTCCTACTGATACAAGTAATACTGATGCTCCGGCAAGAAATCGGGTCTTTGTGAGTTTCATGGCGTTGTGATTACAGTATTTGGTTGTCCTAGAGTATCAAAAAGCAGCAGGTTCGATGCCAGATGGCAATATTAGAATAATATACGCATTGCGTTTCAATTTCGCGGTGAAATTGTTAAGTTGCTGTGACGGATCGTAGGAAAGATTTCTCACCAGAAGTTCTAACTAAACGCAATCGGCTCTAGACGAGTCCGAGGATCATTTTTCCCTCTTCGGTAATCATATCCTGATTCCAGGGAGGATCCCAGACGATGTTGACCTCGGCTTCGCTGACACCGGGAACGCTCTCAAGCTGGCCCTTGGCGTCCTCGGCGATGGCCGGGCCCATGCCGCAACCGGGGGCGGTTAGGGTCATATCCATATCGATTTTGTGGCCACCCTCCAGGCGCTCCTTGCTCTCGAGTGAGTAGACGAGCCCAAGATCGACAATATTGACGGGAATTTCCGGGTCGAAGACCTTCCGGAGCGCTTCCCAAAGTGCGTCGTTCTCGGGCGGACCATCGTGATCGGCCTCGGCCTTGGTGGCCTCGGCCACTTCTTCTCCCAGCGCATCGCCATCGATGCCTTTGATTCGGAACATGCCGTTGTGGGTCATTACGGTAAAGTTACCGCCGAGCCGGTGGGTGATGGTGACGGTCTCACCCTCAGGCAGGCTCATAGGCGTGCCTTGGGGAATGAGAGTGGCTTCGACTTCGCGAGTGAGTGTGCGGGAATCATCCATGGTGATTGATGCGGGAGGAATGATGGTGGATGCGGGAGGAATGATGATTGATGGCGAATAAGTGAGGATGGATTGATGTTAGATCAATCAGACATCATTCATCACCCATTCGTCATCCCTAAAGCCTTAGGCTTTAAGTTATCTTCGAATCGAATTTCTTATGGATGAGCAAGCGGAGATTTTCGGCGAGTTCTTCGTTTTCTATCTTTTCGATCACTTCCTCGAAGAATCCAAAGACCATTAATTGCATGGCCACGCGTTTTGGAATACCCCGCTGCATCATGTAGAAGAGTTCTTCGTCATCGACATTACCGGTGGTGGCTCCGTGGGAGCAGCGTACATCATTGGCGAGGATTTCCAAGCCGGGGAGGGCGTTGGCATCGGCACTTGGGTCGAGTAGTAGGTTGCGATTGGTTTGATAGGCGTCCGTTTGCTGGGCACCCTCGGCAACCTTGATCAGACCCGAGAAAATCGTACGGGCATGGTCGAGTAGAGCGTTTTTATAGAGCAGGTCAGAGACGGCATTGGGCGCGTTGTGTGTCTGAAATGTGCGCTGGTCAAATTCCTGCGTCTCTTCAGCCACGGTAAGTGAATACATCTTTACGTCTGCACCGGGGCCCTCGATTCGGGTCTGGTTCTCGAAGCGGGCGCGCTTGGCGCCGATATTGACGGCGATGTTATTGACCCGGGCGTCACGCTCGGCGACGGTGGTGTCGAGTTGGAAGGAGGTGGTTTTCTCATTCCAGTCTTGCACAACCTTTCGGAAGACCTGAGCGCCGGCGCCGGCGTGGATGTTGGAGACGGATACATTGAGAGCCTCGTTCTCATCTGTTTCGGAGAAGAAGACATCAACGACAGAAAGCTTGGCGTTGTCCTCCGCGATGATGAGCGTATGCGGGAAGATGGCGGTCCGTTCGGTGCTCGCCCAGTAGTAGTTAACAAAGGGCTTCGCGATCTCGACACCTTTAGGCAGGTAGAGTATAGCGCCCGCTTTTACGCTGGCTGCGTGGAGGCCGAAGAATTTTTGCGAGCCGAGTTCGGTCGATTCCTTCAGAAAGTATTTTTCCATTAGCTCCGGATGGAGTTCAATGGCATCAGAGATGGGCAGGTAGATGACGCCCTGATCCGCCAGTTCCTTTGAGATGCATTCGAAGTTGGCGAGGGCATCGTCCACATAAACGCAGCGGCCGGCTCGATCGGTGACGAGGTCGGAGCGGTCAGTGAGTGCATCGAGTGTGCCATTGGCAGGTGCATCAACCGGTTTGAAGTCGTCTATGCTGAGCTTGCCGACGCTGGCGAAACGCCATTCTTCGTCTCGGGCTTTTGGCATGGGCAGGTTTTTGAATCGGTCGATGCCGGCAGCGCGGCGCTCGGCCAGCCATGCAGGTTCTCCGGAGGAAAGGGTTTCTTTAGGATTTTCCAAAGTTGTATTCATTTTAGGTGATGGCGGATGAATGTTCGAAGTTGGACGTCCGATGTTCAGTCGGCATTACCCGACGGAGCCTTCCATTTCCATATCGATAAGGCGCTTAAGTTCGACGGAGTATTCCATCGGAAAGGCCTTCATCAGATCATTGACGAAACCGTTGACGGCGAGGCTCATGGCTTCGCCCTCGGAAAGGCCGCGCTGCATCATGTAGAAGATCTGTTCAGCGCTGACCTTGGAGACGCTGGCTTCGTGTTGTACGGTGTTGTTCTGGCCGCGGGTGGTGATCGCAGGATACGTGTCAGTCCGACTGTTCGTATTAATGAGTAAGGCGTCGCACTCGGTATTGTTCTTACAATTCTTTAGATGTTTTGGCATGTGGACCTGCCCGCGGTAGGTTGAGCGGCCCTCGCCAATGGAGATCGACTTGGAGATAATGTTACTCGTGGTGTTATCCGCAAGGTGCATCATCTTGGCGCCGGTATCTTGGTGCTGACCGTCGTTGGCCAGCGCGATGGAGAGCACTTCGCCCCGGGCGCCCTGGCCCTTGAGGACAACGCCCGGATACTTCATAGTTAGTCGGGAACCGATGTTGCAGTCGATCCACTTCACTTCGGCACCCTCGTCGGCCATGCCGCGCTTGGTCACTAGATTGAAGACGTTGGAAGACCAGTTTTGGACCGTGATGTACTGGATCTTGGCGTTCTTTAGAGCAACGAGTTCGACGACTGCGCTGTGAAGCGTGGCGGTTTCAAACTTCGGTGCGGTGCAGCCCTCCATGTAGGTGATCTCCGAGTCCTCATCGGCAATGATGAGGGTACGCTCAAACTGCCCGAAGTTCTCCGCATTGATTCGGAAGTAGGCTTGGAGGGGTTGCTTGAGCTTCACACCCTTCGGTACGTAGATGAAACTGCCGCCGGAGAAAGTTGCGCTGTTGAGTGCGGAGAACTTGTTGTCCGCGGTCGGGATGACCTTGCCGAAGTAGGGGCGGAAGATTTCAGGGTATTTTTCGAGGCCCTCGGTCGAGCCCACGAAAATGACACCCTCTTTTTCAAGATCCTCCTTCATGCGTGAGTAGGCCGCTTCCGAGTCGAACTGGGCTTCCACGCCGGCGAGGAACTTGCGCTCCTGCTCGGGAATTCCCAGGCGTTCGAAGGTCTCCTTGACATCGTCCGGCACTTCATCCCAAGAACGAGACGGTTGCTGGCCTTTGGAGAGATAGTAGCGAATCTTGTCGAACTCGATGTTCTCAAGGTCTTTGTCGGCCCATTTGGTCGGCATGGGCTTCTTGTTAAAAATCTCGAGTGCCTTGAGGCGGAACTCGCGTATCCAGTCGGCCTCCTTTTTTACATCGGAGATATAGTTGATGGTGTCCTCGTTGAGGCCCACGCCGGCATCATAGGCATAGTCTTCCGGGTAGTGGAAATTCCCCTTCTCGGTATCGACGCGTATGGCTTCGTCCTGTTCAGTTAAATCGAGATCAGACATTGTTCTAAGGAGTTAGAATTTAGAAGATAGGAGGTAAAAGATGCTACGCAGTTGTTGTTGTTGTTGTTGTTGCGAATTCCTCTTTGACCCAGTCATAGCCCTTACTTTCGAGTTCCTTGGCCAGTTCCTTGTCCCCGCTGTGGACAATACGCCCATCGAACATGACATGGACGACATCCGGCACGATGTAATCTAGGAGGCGTTGGTAGTGGGTGATGACGAGGAAGCCGCGGTCTTCGCTGCGCATGTGGTTGACGCCCTCGGAGACGATGCGAAGGGCGTCGATATCGAGACCGGAGTCGGTCTCGTCCATAACGCAATATTTCGGATCAAGCATGGCCATCTGGAGAATTTCGCAGCGCTTTTTCTCACCTCCGGAGAAACCTTCATTGAGTGAGCGCGCGGTAAATTTGCGGTCGATTTTGAGCGAATCCATCTTCTCATAGAGCTCTTTGTAGTAATCAACAGCATTGACCTCTTCGCCTTCGGGGAGGCGGGCTTGCTTGGCGGCACGGATGAAATTGGCAATCGAGACGCCGGGTATCTCCATCGGGTATTGGAAGGCGAGAAAGAGGCCTGCGTGCGAAATCTCATCCGGTTCCTGTCCGAGGATGCTCTCGCCATCGAGAAGAATTTCTCCGCTTTCCACCGTGTAGTCCTCGTGGCCGGCCATGACTTTGGCGAGTGTACTTTTGCCGGTTCCGTTTGGGCCCATGAGTGCGTGTACTTCTCCCTTCGGGATGGTCAGACTGAAGTCCTTGAGAATCGGCTGATCATTGATTGAGACGTTGAGATTTTTGATTTCCAGTGTGTTCATGATTTTTTAAGAAGTTAGAAGATAGTCATTGGAAGTTAGATGGATTAACATCTAGTCCTTGCAGTCGTTGCAGGCGCCGTCATACGAGATTTCGATGTGCTTCGCCGTAAAGCCTTCTGGTAGCACCTTCATTAATTCGTCGAGGAGGCTGTCGGACAGTTCGACGTCGACAATCTCGCCACTTTCGCGGCAATAGAAGTGGGCGTGCTTGGTTAGGTTTGGGCAGTAGCGAGTGGGCTCGCGCTCGAAATTCACCTGGCGGATGAGCTTGGTTTCAGCAAGGGTTTCGAGACAGTTGTAAACCGTTGCCAGGGAAATGGTGGGCATCTCCTCCTTCGCGCGGGCATAGATCTCGTCGGCAGTCGGGTGGTTCGGGCGCTCGAGTAGAAGGGCATATATATGCTCACGCTGCTTCGTGGCGCGCTGGCCACTAGACTCTAAGGCATTGTCCAGTAGTTTTTTATATCTGGGTTCGAGACGCATCTTTAAAATAAGAATGATTCCAGTTTATAACGATAATTATTCTAATTATCGAAACAATGCGGAATCTCCCTGATTTCAAGGAATAATTGGAATGATTCCAATTATTTTGGGGCGCGGCTCCGACTATAGGGGGCGGAAGGTGTCGGCAGGTAACCAACCGACGATCTCAGCCTCGGTCTCTACCTTAACGAAGTCCGCGTATGTTTCGCTTATCATCAGGCGCTCACCAGGACGGGCGACGCCGGCCTCGGGCGCCGCTGCAGCGGGAGCGTGGCGCAAGGTTACTGCTTCGTCGGCAATGACGAGTCCTGAAGGCAGGGTCCGTTGTCGGATTGTCAGTGCGGTGATACTCAGCAGTAGGCCTGTCACGCAGAGCGCTTTTGCCAGTTTAAAGACAAGTGACCGGCTTTTCCCGTGTGCAGATGGAATCAGGAAGAGGGCAAGCGACAACCAAAAGCAGCCGGCCAGCAGAAGAGCCCAGGTGCTCGCCGATAGAAAGGAGCTCCCCATTTGCCACCAGCGAGCAGGACTTTCGTAGAGACCGAGCTCTTGGCGAAGGGTCCTCAGTTTAAACTGATAGCTTGCGTTGAGCGGCGCCAGGCGCGTGGCCTGTTCGAGTTGCCAGGTGGCCTCGCCGAGGCGCCCCGTCTGAAAATAGCAGAGAGCCAGATTGTGTCGCGCAGCGGGATTTTCGGCGGATTGTAGGCTGGCTTCAAGGTGTTGGATTGCTTCTGCGTATTCGGACGCGTGATAGGCGTCGATACCCTGGTCGAAAGAGTCCGCGCGGAGGACATTTGCCAACATTAGGCTGACGCAAGCAAGTTTCAGAAGAAGTCTTAGGGCGTTCATATCGCTTTCAGGATCCTTTCCAGATCGCGCTTTGCAGATATGAGATCGCCCCTGTTTTCGCTTTGAGAGAAGCGGTGGGCATCTGCGGCTTTGAAGAGAGCGTTGATATCCTCTGCGACTTCCTTGCCGATACCGCTGTGATGAATCTGCGCGGCAGTTGCTGTGCGCAGGTTCTTTCCGCTACGGTAGCTAGCGGCGAGTCGAATACACAGTTGGCCAGACTCGTAGAATACTTCCGGATTCTCTGAGGCTAAGGCTTGTTTCCTAGCTTGGCCAAGTTCCTGCTTGAGTGCATGCTGTTCGGCATAAATAGGGTCCTCTTGCAGGCGGCGGTTTCTTCGGATGATCCAGTAGGCTGCCGCCAGGAGCGAGCCTACCAGTGTGTTGCCTGCCCAGAACCAGGTGTTCTGAGTGATTGGTGTGTCACTCGGCCCCCTGCGATCTGTTTGGTAATCCAGCGAGAGAAAGGCTTCCTCTACGCTGAGCTCTTTTTGCACGGGTTGTGCGATTATTTCAGTCTCCTGAGTAGATAGAAGCTCTTGTGTCGCGACAGACGCGCTTGCCGAGCTTGAAGGGTTGACCGCGATCGTTATTTTGGGCGCCGTTAATTCTACGTATTCTCCGGTGCCCGGATCGAAGTAGGCGAATGCGGCTTTCGGAAGTGTTAATTCGCCTGTCGCATCGGGGATCATGACGTAGTCAAAACGTTTCCTGCCACGTATACGGCTGTTGTCCGTGCCGGGTGTAAATATAGACTCCGGCTTGTAGCTGCGCCAATTTGGGCTGTCGCTAATCGAAGGTCCGTTCAGTCGGTCGAAATTACCTTCGCCGGAGATTTCGATGGATAGCATGATCGGCTCTCCTTGATCGGTTGCCTCCCGATCGGTGGAGACGTTCATTGCGAAGCTGCCAATGGCTCCCGAAAAACTGTCCGGTTGATTCGTGTTGGGGAGTGGGAGCACTTCGATTTGAGTGGGGTCTGTGTAGAGAGTAAAACGTTCGGTGCGACCAAAGAAGTCATCGAATATACTCGTTCCGAAGCCGCGCCGCCCGAAAGGATCGAGGCTGGGATTTTGTCCGGGCATTTGTGCTGCGACTGTGAATTGAAAACTGAGCTTCTGGTCGCCACTTTGGATCGGAGTGACTGTCAACGGCCAGCTCAGTAAGCGATAGTTTCTACCCTTATAGACCTCCAGACTTTCTCGGGGATCCGGGAGTTCGCTGATGGTGAAACTGTCCGCGTTTCGGTCGAAGCTAACGAGGCTTTGGAAGCGGACCTGTTCGGAGATATACATTTTAAGTAGGATTTCGGCGGTTTGCCCGACGTAGAGCTGCTCAGGCTTATCGACTTGTAGAAAGATTAACTCATCCGTTGGGGGTGGGGCACTCGCCGTGCGTTCGGTCACCTCGAGTGTTGCGGCGGGCACCCGCAGCGAGTCGTCGCCGTATTGAAATACATAAGCGGGGATTGTGTATCGCCCGGTTTGCGAAGCTTTGGCGTCGATCATTAGCTGCTGGCTCACGCTATATTTGGTAACGCCGTTGATAATGGTGAGCTGCTGTCCGCCGACAGAGGTGCGGCCGTTACTCAATTCGAGACCGTCAACACCTGGGATTGGCAGGCTATCGACCTCTTGTATGGAGGGGCGAGTGCTGTCGCTGCTTTCTTTGATTTCAATGATGTAACGGGCCTTGTCACCCCGCATGACACGGGGCGGGTTGAAGGTTGCGGTGACTGTCACTTCTGCATTTGCCGTGAAAGCGGTGAGACAGAGGATAAGGAGCCGTATGGAAGCGTTTCGATGCATTTTACCAGTCGCGGATTTCATTTGGGCGTCCGCCTCGGGGTTGGTCTATGAATGGGAGGAGAGTTTCGTTCTCGCGTAGAGAGTCAAGCAATGCGGCAGCATCTTCCTCGGTCATGCCTTCGACGGACTGGGCCGCAGTGGTAGCTGTGGATTGGCCCTCGCTTTCTTCCCCGTTAATGGCCTCGCCGGATTCCGGTCGGCCTGCAGCCAGCTCGGATGCTTCTTCGCCGGGTTCCTCCGCTTCGGATACAGGCTGTTCGGGCTCTTTGCCTTCATCTTCACTAGGCTCGGGAGGTTCCCCGTTTTCTTCCGACGAACGATCCTCGGCTTCGTCTTGGTCCGACTGGTTATCCGAGTCCTCTGCGGATCGGTCATTTCTTGAGTCTTGTTCCGAGGAGTTGCTGTCCTGTTTCTCGGAGTTTGAATTCTCGTTGGATGCGTTTGACTGGTTGTTCTGTTCTTGGCCGCTTTCGCCGGAGTCTTGGTCCTGCTCGTTTGATTCGCTTTCGGATTGCTGATCTCCCTGAGAATCGTCGTTTTCCTGTTGTTCGTCCTCAGAGTTCTCTGATTCTTCGTTCGGCTCATCTTGTTGCTGCTCTTGTTCGAGTCGTTCCTCCATCGCTTCCCTGACACGCTGAATCCGATCTAGGTCATCCTCAAGTCCGTCGATCGGCGCCTTCATTTCCCGGGTCGATTCGAAGTAGGCTTCGGACTGCTTGATCTGTTCCAGGGCGCCTTGCAAATCACCGCTCTGGTAGGTCTGCGTGCCTATTTGGTAGTACATATGTCCAAGATTATAGAGGGCATCGCTCTGTAGATGTGTGTCGTCAGTGTTTGCGATGCTGGCTTCGAAGAGCTCCGCAGCTTGCCCAAAGTTTGCCTCTGCGAGTGCGTCGTGGGCGGCGTTAAAGGATAATCTGGCATGATCTCTCAAGGACCCCGTTTCGGCATGTGTCGGACTCGGCGATGAGAGGAGACCCGTGATGAGGACGACGGTAACTACGGCGCTCGATTGCCGACGTCGGCGTATGAGAATGTCCAATATGAGAAAAATAAGGGCCGTAGAAATCGCCCATTGAAATCGTTCGGTGCGGATCTCCTGTAATTCCGACCTGCGTTCTTCCCGGGGCAGGGTGGCAATAACGGACCGGTAGAGTTGGTTGAGCGAGTCACCGCTCAAGCGGCTATAACCTCCGTCCGTGATTCGGGCGATCTCCCGCAAGGTGGTCTCGTCGAGCTTGCTCAGGACTGGTTGGTCGTCTGCATCTCGCAGAAATACCTCGACGCCCTGTTCATTCTCAATCTTGAGATACTCCCCCTCAGGTGTGCCAATTCCGATACAGAAGATCTGGATGCCGTCCTTTTGAGCCGATTCTGCAGCGGCAAGGGCGCGACCCCCAAGATCCTCGCCATCCGTTAGTAAGACCGCTACTTTTACATTATTCTCAGTGGGGAAGGCCTTGGCCGCTTCTTCCAGGGCAAAGCCCAAGTGGCTGCCGCCGCTTGTCATAATGTTGGGTCCGACAGAATCGAGACTCTCCCGAAAGGCGGAGTAATCGAGCGTGGGGGGCGTTTGAAGAAAGGCCTGACCGGCGAAGGCGACCAGTCCGATGCGGTCACTTTCCAAGCGCTCGACCAGATCAATCACCGCCAATTTGGCGCGATCGAGACGGGTAGGCCGAAGATCCGTCGCCAGCATGCTCTTGGAGCTGTCGATAATGAAAACAATATCGAGGCCGCGGGCTTTACGTTCGGACCACTCAACGCCAAGTTGGGGTCGGGCAAGCGCGAAGGCGATGGCGCCTGCGGCGAGAAGAATACAAGCTGATTTGATAACAGTCCTCGATCGCCCTGCCTCTTCAGTCAAGCGATCGAGGAGGCGCTCCGCTGCGAAGCGAGTGAGTAGGAAATTACGTTTCTTCAGCCCATAGGCGAGCAGGAGGCCGAGGGGGATGAGCAGGGCAGGTATCAAGTAGAGCCAGACTGGATCTGCAAAGGTCATGGAAGTCGTCGATAGCGGGTATTGCTGAGCAATTGCTCGACCCCGATAAGGACGAGTCCGAGAATCGCGGGCCAGGTAAAGAGCTCGGTGAAGGTTGCGTAGGCGCGCAGCTCGACTGTGCTAGTTTCGAGCTCATTGATTTCATCGTAAATCCGCTCAAGATCGCCGTCGCGGGTCGCGGAGAAGAAACGTCCACCAGTCATTTTTGCGATTTCCTGGAGTTCGGTTTCGTCATAATTCGTAACCTGAGTGGCATAGCCTCCGAAGCCACGGCGTTGTGGTATGGGTTGCCCATTCTTATCCCGACGAATGCGCCCCGAAGGATCCATTTCGGCAATATAGGACTCACCCTCTTTCCCCGTGGCAATGGTGTAGACTTTCACGCCAAGCGTCTTGGCAGCTTCAGCAGCAGCGATAGGAGAGAGCGCTCCTGTGTTGTTTTCCCCGTCGGTAAGCAGAATGACAATACGGCTGCGGGCTTGGTGGTCGCGCAACCGGTTGACGCTCGCGCCTAAGGCCGTTCCGATCGCGGTGCCGCTTCCATCCACCTCGCCGAGTTCAAGGCGACTAAGATTTCGCTTTAACCAGTCGTGATTCAGCGTGAGAGGACTGACGACATAGGCGTTGGCAGCGAAGGCAACGAGTCCGATACGGTCATATGCACGTTTGCCTACGAAGTCTTCGATCACCCGCTTGGCGGCATCGAGGCGGGTAACGATATCGTCTCGTGTCGAGAGATCAAGCGCCCGCATGGAACCTGAAAGATCGAGGGTGATCACGATATCGATACCTTCGGCTTCGGTGCTGTCGATTGTCTTACCGATCTGGGGTCGCGCCAGAGCGGTAACGAGTACGGCAAGGGCCAGTAGTCGAAGCGAGAAGAGAAACTTGCCCGGGCGACTGCGTCGATTACGGCTGATTGCCTTGACCAGTCCCGTGCTGGAGAAACGAATCGCAGCCTCGGGCCCCATGCGTCCCGCCCACCAGGCAAGCACTGGTAGTAGTAGGAAGAGGAGGAAAAATACAGGATCTTCGAAATGGAAGAAAGTCACCGTCTCCCTCCTTTCTCTCTATTTTTCTCGTGAGCGCGATCGATTAAGCTGCGAACCGTATTTAAAATTTCATTACGCTGAACCGAATGGATGTTGGCACGCGCGAATTTTATACGGTCAAATGTACCCAAAACATCTGTGAGTTCATTTTGGTAGTTTGTTTCCAGTGTATTGTTGTCCTTTAGGTTAAGAAGAAATTCCTCACTTGTGCGTGCGCTAAACTTCAGGCCGTGCCCGTTTTCGAGGTAGCGGCGAAGAGCTTGTGAGCAAAGGATGGCGAAACGCTCGTCGTCTCCTCCGGTCAGCTCTGAGGCAGTCTTCAGTTCCTCAATGGCAGCCTCGTAGGGCGGCGTTAGCGGAGTCAAGCGCTCGCGATTCCTGTAAAACAGCCAAGTGAGCAGCCCCACAAACCCGAGGAGGCAGGCAACTGCCATGATGATCTGGTATGTTTCGTAGCTCGGTATCTCTACCGGTCCGCGCACGCGCGCAAGCAAGGGGCCATCCGGCAAATCAGGCAGTTGATTTGTCAGAGTTGAGAGTTGGAAGTTGAGAGTTGGAAATGACATCTAGTGGCGGCTTGCACGGCGCGCGAAGAGTTGGCGGAGCGCGGGTAAGTAGGCCTCGTTCGTAGGCGCCTCAATCCAGTCGAGGCCCTTTTTTCGCATGCCGGATTGAAAGGCGGCCCGGCGTTTCTTTGCGTGGGCGGCGTAGCGCTCGCGGACGGCGCGACTACCGGTATCAATCTCTACGGTCTCTCCCGTTTCCGCATCCTCCAAAGTGATCAGACCGACCTCCGGTAGTTCGTATTCGCGTGGATCGCTGAGTGCGATGCTGATAAGATCGTGGCGCTGATGCGTCAGCGAAAGCGTGGTGAAGAGCGCCGCGTCCGGTGTCATGTGTGGTGAATCATTATCGAGAAAGTCTGAGATAAGGAAGACGACGCATTTCCGCCGTTGCACCCGATTCAGATAGTCGAGCGCGGATTTGTGCTTCGTACTTTTTCCCGCGGGTTCATAAAAGAGGATGTCGCGGATGACACGAAGGATATGGCGACGCCCCTTCTTCGGGGGGATATAGTGCTCTATTTCATCTGTGTAGAGGAGAAGGCCAACCTTATCGTTGTTCTGCGAGGCGGAGAAAGCGATGACGCTGGCAATCTCGGCGGCTCGTTCACGTTTACTCTGGTCGATAGAACCAAAGACGCCTGACGCGCTAACATCAATCAGGAGCATGAGCGTTAACTCACGCTCTTCGCGAAAGACTTTAACGAAGGGGCGGTCCATTTTAGCAGAAACGTTCCAATCGATTGTGCGGACATCATCACCGATCGCGTATTCGCGAACCTCTTCGAAATCCATGCCGCGTCCCTTGAACGTGCTGTAGTAGGCTCCCGTTAGCGAGTCGGTGACAAGGCGGCGTGTTCGAATCTCAAGTCGACGTACTTTCTTGATGATGTCGGAGGTGTTCACGATGTGAAACGCTGAAAAGCCGATATTCGAAAAATTGAAACAAGGGAACCGAAAACAGTAGACCTAGGCGCCCCATACCTAGGGTACGGGAACCGCATCGAGAATGGAGGTGACTAAATCTTCGCTGCTTATTTCCTCGGCTTCGGCTTCATATGAGGGGATCACACGGTGGCGCAGGACGTCCATGCCGATTTCCTTGATGTCTTGTGGGACGACGTAGGCGCGTCCCTGCATGAGCGCCCAGGCCTTTGCGGCAAGCGTTAGGCTAATCGTCGCCCGCGGGCTCGCGCCGAACTGGATATATTGTCCAAGATCCAATTTGTATTGAGCGGGGTCGCGGGTCGCCAGTATGAGATTGACAACATAGTCGCAAATTTTGGGGTCTACATAGACTTCGTTGACCAACTCTCGGGCCTCGCTGACAGCTTGAAGGTTGGTGACCGGATCGACTTTTAAGTCCGGGTCGGTGGATGCCATGCGGTCAAGGATGCTGCGTTCGTCCTTTCGACTCGGGTAGCCGACCCTGAGTTTGAGCATAAAGCGATCGACCTGAGCCTCAGGGAGCGGATAGGTGCCCTCTTGGTCGATCGGGTTTTCGGTTGCTAATACGAGAAAGGGTGCGGGGAGTCGATAGGTCTCGTCGCCGATAGTAACCTGACGCTCCTGCATGGCTTCGAGTAACGCGCTTTGAACTTTCGCGGGAGCTCGATTGATCTCATCGGCTAGAATCAGATTCGCAAAGATCGGGCCCTTCCGCGTGTGGAAGGTGTTTTCTTTTGGACTGTATATGAGGGTGCCGATAATATCGGCAGGCAGAAGGTCCGGTGTGAACTGGATACGCTTGAAGTCGGCGGCTGTGGCGCTCGCCAGAGTTCGGATACTCAAGGTCTTGGCTAGCCCAGGGACGCCTTCAAGCAGGACATGGCCATTGGCGAGAAGCCCGACAAGAAGACGGTCGACCAGATAATGTTGTCCGACAATCACACGACCAATCTCTTTCCTTAAAGTGGGGATCCAGTCGATTGCGGACTCTAGTCTTTCGTCTATTTCAGAAGCGTTTACGTCTTGGTTCATGGTAAGTTTAGATAGGTCGAAATGTCCTTTCGACGAAACACTGACAAGTCGGAAAGGGGGAGGTTTCATCAAAATCGCATGATTGCATTTTTTGAGAAAATGTGCCTAATTGTCTCACATGCCAGCAACTATATTAATTGTCGATGACGAGAAGAACACACGGGAGGGCCTGGGCCTTGCCCTCGAAGATGACTACGATGTCTACATGGCTTCCGGAGCGGAGGAGGCCTTCAACCTGATGGATGCCGAAACCTTTGATGTTGTTCTAACTGATTTACGGATGGCGGGAAAATCGGGCCTCAAGGTCATCGACCGCGCGATCAAGTTGCCCAACCGTCCGATTTGCATTATGATGACGGCCTACGGAAGTGTGGAGACCGCCGTGGAGGCCATGCGTCGGGGGGCCTTTGATTTTTTGACCAAACCTGTCAGCCTCGAAAAGCTCGAAATTCTAATTAAGCGGGCACTTCAGAGTCGTCAGATCGAGGAGGAAAATGAGGTACTTCACGAGCGTCTTGACAAGAAATACAGCTTTGACGGTATTGTTGGTAACTCACCTGGTTTGACGGATGTTTTGGACAAGGTCAAATTGGTCGCGCCATCGAAGGCGACTGTGCTTTTGGAGGGGGAAACCGGGACTGGTAAGGAGTTGATAGCTCAGGCCATTCACCAGAACAGCAATCGCGCCCGCCAAGCATTTGTTCCCATACACTGTGCGGCGCTGGCGGCTAATCTTCTGGAAAGTGAACTCTTCGGTCACGAAAAGGGCGCCTACACGGGGGCGACCGAGCGGCGGGTCGGCCGTTTTGAGGCGGCTGATGGGGGCACGCTCTTCCTCGACGAAATCGGCGAAATCGACGCATCCACGCAGGTTAAATTACTGCGCTTCCTCGAAACTCGGACCTTTGAACGTTTGGGCAGTTCAAAGTCCATCCAGGTGGATGTTCGCTTGGTCTGCGCAACCAACCGAAACTTGGCCGAAATGGCGAAGCGCGGTGAATTCCGTGAAGACTTACTCTACCGCTTGAATGTCATCACGATTAAGCTGCCGCCTCTGCGCGAGCGGAAGGAGGATTTACCTGTTCTTCTGAATTACTACATCAATCACTTTGCTGACGAAAACGATCTGCCGCCAATTGAGCTATCCGCTGGGGCAGTCGATGTATTGCGTAATTATAGCTGGCCGGGTAATATTCGAGAGTTACGAAATTTCTGCGAAAATACAGTCGTACTCAAGCGGGGCAATGAACTAACGGAGTATGATCTCGATGCAAAATACCAAAACAAGGAGTCGGAAGCAGGTCTGCCGCAACCCATGACAAATAGTCCGACACTGAGTAAGGAGGAGAACGACAAACGACTCTTGAGAAACGCACTTATTAAATCGAATGGGAATCGGACAAAGGCCGCCGAGTTAATGGGGATCAGTCGTCGGACGCTGCATCGGAAACTCATTCAGTGGCCGGAACTCGACGTCCAGAAGTAGCTATCGACAGGCACTTACAGTTGGGTTGACTCTATCGTTATCGTGCCCAATCATACACTATTATTCTAGAATACGACCCTTATGACAGAATTCAGCATGAAATTTGGTCATCCCCTTTTCCTATTCGCATTCCTCCTATTGTCGTTGTCTCAAGCGAGGGAGATACGTGTCGCGACTTCGGACCTGCTCGGCGATTATATTGAAGCACCTCTGCTGGCTTATGCTGCGGAAAATGAGTTTGCCTTTAATATTGATAGCATCGGCAGCTTACCCGCTCTCGAGCGTTTGCGCGCCAACGAGATTGATCTGGCGATCATCGCCGTGCCTGAAGGGACAGAGGTTCCTCGCGAAGAGTTCAGTATTTATCCTTTCGCCTACGATGCCGCTATTATCGTGGTCAACGAAAGTAACCCGATCGATGAAATCAGCCTGGCCTATCTTGGCGGTATTTTTGGGACGAATGAAGAGCATCGCTTCAATACCTGGGGTGACTTGGGCCTCCGTGGATGGGGGAGTCGTAGCATCAAGCCGCTGACAGGCATCAGCGAGAACAGTATCGCGCTTGAGTTGTTCAAATTCAGCGTCTTTAGCGCAGACGCCATGAGGCCATCTGTTCTTGCGGTGAAGGATGACGAAGTGGAAGAATTGGTCCGGTCTGATGCGGCTTCAGTTGCAATCCTTTCGAGGATGCCTAGGTCGGATAATGTAAAGGTTCTTTCTGTCTCGGCCTCAGGTGATGATGAAGCAATCGCTTTCGGTCCAACAGCCGATAACCTTCACTACGGCGATTATCCGATTCGCCTGTCCTTCTTTATCGCATACAACGCGCGTGATGATGAGAAGCTCAGAGGTGTGATTCGTTTTCTTCTGGAGGAGGAAGTCGCAGAAAGTCTTATTAAGAATGACCTCTTTGCACTTCCGGATACCGTTCGGCGGCAGTTGCTTTTCAACTTAGATTTCGAGTAGTCAATCACACTTTTGTGCCCTTATAAAACAATGCTTCCGGATGCCGTCATTCAGCTTGGCGGATCATACAATATGGGGGTGAGCGCTCTTTGAGCGATCTTGAGTCTGCCTGCGAGTGGATGTATTTCCGGTCTGCACACTAAGGAAATTTTTCAAAAATCACGTTGACACGGGGAAAAGCCTTCAGATTCTTTCGGCTTCTTCAACAAGCGAGCGTAGCTCAGTTGGTAGAGCACCACCTTGCCAAGGTGGATGTCGAGAGTTCGAACCTCTTCGCTCGCTCCATTTTCAGAAGGCCTCCGGTTTCCACCGGGGGCCTTTCTTATGTATCAGGGAAGAGGTGAGAACTCGACCAGAGAGTTTGACGGAAGGAACGCAGTGACTGGAGATGGCCCGGCCGCAGGCCGCTGCGGAGCAGTGAGGCGGAGTCTTGCACATGAATCAAGTCATCCCGCGAAAAGCCTTCGCGTAAATGGACCTCCAGTCCGTCTATGATCTACTCGAACTGATGAGAGCGGAAATCTATCTTTGGAACCGCCGTGATACGTGAACCGTAGGTCCGGCGGTGTGAGAGCTTGGGGCGGGTAACCGCCTCCGGCTACTCGATGTTTTAAAGTTTTCGTCGGATTGGATAAGCGGACTATGAGCGGTTATCAGCGGTATAAAAATACGGCCCGTAATTTTAAGGTGTTTGCCCTATATCCCCGGGTTCTGGTCAAGAGCGCTTGATAATGGATTGGTGTGACGAATGGCTAGAGGAGTTTTTCTTCTTTCGAACGATTCAAGGCCCTGAGCTCGCCGAACAGGCAGGGATGAGGCCTTTTTCGAGAGGTCGCGGCGTTGTCCAGCCAGTTAGGCACCTCGGTGGACGCCTTGTGCGGCTCTCGAAACGGCTCTCACTAGAAGTTCTAACTAAATGCAATCGGCTCTCGATTAGACTTAAATCAAATGTAGCCACGACACTCCGTTGCCGTGTCAATACCTACGAGGTATGAGCGCCTCAACAGACCCGTCTTCACTCTGCGAGCTACGCCAGGACATGGTGAGGCGGCACATCCTTAACCTGCGCCAAACATAATACAGATTCTCTAGTCTTCCAGCGGCAGATCGATGACCTGCCAGGGGAGTCCGCGCAGATTGAGCTCGTCCATAAATGGATCTGGGTCGTATTGCTCCATATTCCAGACTCCAGGCTCTTTCCATAGGCCCTTGAGAATCATCTGTGCGCCAATCATGGCGGGCACTCCAGTGGTGTAGCTGATGGCTTGGCTGGAGACCTCTGCATAACATTGCTCATGGTCACAGCTATTATAGATAAAGATACGCTTCCTCTTCCCATTCTGAGTGCCCACGATGTCACAGCCGATACAAGTCTTGCCCTTCGTGCGAGGCCCGAGGCTTGCCGGGTCTGGTAGAACAGCCCGAAGGAATTCGATCGGTTGGATTTGTTGCCCCTTGAAATCAATTGGCTCGATTGAGGTCATGCCGATATTCTCAAGTACGCGCAGATGAGTGAGATACTTTTCTGAGAACGTCATCCAAAAACGAATCCGTTTAAGCCCCTGAATGTTTTGGCAGAGTGATTCCATCTCCTCGTGATAGAGAAGGTAGGCATCCTGCGGTCCGACCACAGGAAAATCGTAGACTTGATGGACGCTCATCGGCTCCACCTCCTTCCACTCACCATTTTCCCAGTAGCGGCCATGTTGAGTGATCTCACGAATATTAATCTCTGGATTGAAATTCGTGGCGAAAGGATAGCCGTGGTCGCCTGCGTTGGCGTCGAGGATGTCGATGGTCTCAATTTCATCGAAGAGATGCTTCTGGGCGTAGGCACAGAAGACATTGGTCACCCCCGGATCGAAGCCCGATCCTAGTAGAGCTGTCAGACCTGCGTCTTTAAAGCGGTCCTGATAGGCCCACTGCCACTTGTATTCGAACTTGGCTTCATTGGGTGGCTCGTAGTTGGCTGTATCGAGGTAGTGCACCCCTGCGGTAAGGCAGGCGTCCATCAGCGGGAGATCCTGATAGGGCAGGGCCACGTTAATGACCAGTTCCGGCGCTTCATTCTTTAGGAAGGCCGTGGTCGCTTTGACGTCGTCTGCGTCGAGAGCTGCGGTGCGGATGGTGACTCCTGTTTTATTGAGAACATCGGCTGCAATGGCCTCGCATTTTCCGACAGTTCGGGAGGCGAGGATAATATCCGAGAAGATTTCAGAGAGTTGAGCACACTTGTGAGTAACGACATTTCCCACGCCCCCCGCGCCGATGATGATGACTTTAGACATGCTGTCACTAAATGGCAGAGTGAACGTAAATGTAAAGTTGTTCCGAGGAACGTAGCGACGACATGACCGGGCTTTTCGGAGAAAAGAACCGGACCCAGTGAAAAATCAGTGGTTTTGTGTATACTATGAAATAATTTCTAGTTATTGGACTCCCAATTAGATGCCTCGTTTTAGTTCAAAATCCGCCGCCGTTTTTTTTATGCTCTCTACGGGAGTGCTGTTAATATTTGCTATGCCTGAAAAACCAACACCGTCTGCACCCGTTGATCTGGGTATTAATGAATGCGTATCCGCCTGTGGTTTGCCCTCCCACGTCAATCTCTCCAGCGGGGGGTTCCCGATTCAGAGAACGGAGGACGAATGGCGGGAGCGCCTAACGGAGCTACAATACCAGGTCGCACGTAATCACGGCACAGAGCGTCCCTTCGATAACCCCTACCATGATAATAAGCGGATGGGTCTCTACCGATGCATCGGGAGTGACGCGCCGCTTTTCAGCAGTATGGACAAATACGACTCTGGGACGGGGTGGCCTAGTTTTACCCGTCCAATTGACGAGCGTTTGATTGGCGAAAAGCGCGACACGAGCTACGGAATGGTTCGCAACGAAGTACATTGCGCTCTTTGCGGTTGCCATTTGGGGCACGTCTTCCCCGATGGCCCTGAGCCGACTGGGCTACGCTACTGTATCAACTCAGCTTCACTTCGTTTTGAGGAGACCGAGTCCGAAGATCAAATCAAGGCGCTCGTCCAGGCTTGGTATCTAGGGAACGAAGAGTGATTATTTCGCGCTGAGTTTTTCGAGAATCTCGTAGTTGCGCTGCAGCATGGCGCTGGGGTCTTCGAGGAGACCGGCAGCGACGCGGGCGTTATCGAGAATCTGCTGACTGATCAAGGTCGCCAGTTCGCCGTCGTCGGCTTGTAGCCCCGCGAGGTTTTTGACCAGCGGGTGGCGTGGGTTAATCTGCAGTTTCACGGGCGGTTCGCCCCCCATCATGTCTGGGCCACCGTTCTTTTGTTGCATCGCTTTCATCATCTTACGCATCTGTGCGGTCATCATCTTGTCAGCGTTGACAATCATGGCCGGACTACCGACGAGGCGTTCACTCGTGGTGACCTCGCTGACTTCGTCACCGAGCTTTTCCTTAATGAAGCTACAGAGCGAGTCGGAAGCTTCTGTCTCGAGGGCTTCCGCTTTGTCGGTCTCAGTTTCCGGAGCGATCGCATCCAGATCGATGTTGTCGTTATCGGCGGAAACAAAGTTCTTCTCCTCAAATGTCCGTGCGTGGTTCATAACGAACTCGTCGATCGGCTCGTAAAGATAGAGCACCTCGATGTTGCGTGCCTTGAAGGCCTCGATGTAGGGGCCGCTCTCGATGGCCGATCGGCTTGGGCCATAAAGATAGTAGATCTCCTTTTGTCCCTCAGGTGCCCGTGAGAGGTAGTCTGCAAGAGCGGTTGCCGTGCCTTCCTCCGTGTAAGAGGACTCGTAGCGTAACAGCTTGAGCAGCTGGTCGCGATGCGTGAAGTCCGTAGTCACACCCTCCTTGAGGAAAAGGCCGAAACTCTTCCAGAATTCGTCATATACTTCTGGCTCTTTCTTGGCCTTTTCTTCAAGCGTCTTAAGAAAGCGCTTTGTGATGACCTTGTTGAGCTTTTGAATGAGTGAGCTGTCCTGCATGGACTCGCGGGAAATATTCAATGGTAGGTCGGCGCTGTCGACGACACCTCGAACAAAACGCAGCCAATCGGGGAGTAGATTCTTTGGCTCACTGTCGATTAGAACCTTGCGGCAGTAGAGGCCGACACCCGGTTCCATGCGACCGAAGCCGAAACCTTCCATATTTTCTGTGGGGGCGTAGATGAGTGCATTGATTTCGAGTGGTGCATCGGCCGAGAAGTGCAGCCAGAAACGCGGTTCATCGAAGGCTTTGGCCTGAAACTTGTAGAATTCCTTGTATTCCTCTTCAGTGACGTCGCTCTTATTCTTTAACCAGATGGCACCAATCGTATTGAGTTCATCGCCCTCCACTTTGACCGGGAACTGAACAAAGGCGGAGTATTTTTTGATGATCTCTTCGAGTCGAGCCTTCTTGGCAAAGTCCTTATACTCGTCCTTGAGCTTGACTACGATACGAGTGCCGCGGCGCTCGCCTTCGACCTCCTCGATCTCGTAAGCACCTGAGCCGTCGCTCGACCAGCAGTAGCAGGCACCTTCTTTTTGCCAGCTGCGAGTATACACTTTGACCGAGTCTGCCACCATGAAGGCCGAGTAAAAGCCGACCCCAAACTGTCCAATCAGGTTTTCGTTGCGTTCGCCGGATTCTTTGAGGGCATTGAGAAAGGCCTTCGATCCGGAGTGAGCGATTGTTCCGAGATTCTCGATGAGCTCATCGTGGGTCATGCCAATGCCGAAGTCTCGAATCGTGAGTTCACCGGCTTCTTCATCGGCGGTCACCTGAATTTCGAGATCCAGATCGGGGTCAAAGATGGCGGCTTCTTTCTCTGCGACTTGTGTGTGTCGCAGTTTCTCTGTGGCATCAGATGCGTTGGAAATCAACTCGCGGATAAATATCTCCTTATCGGTGTAGAGGGAGTGGACGACAATATCGAGGACCTGCTTGACCTCGGCTTGGAATTCGTGGCGTTCTGACATGTTGTTAGGTATTTCTTATTGATTTTTTAGGAAGCAGCGATTGGAGCCAATTGCTGCTACTATGGGTGTGCTTGTAATTATCTAAACTGATTTTGTTCGGGGCGGTAATCATAGCCGGCTTCGGCTAGGCGGGCGGTTAGTTTGCCGGTATCGAGATCGTGCGTGCGACACAGATCCTCTAGCGAGTCCGCGTGATTGCGGAGCTCGGTGTTCACAAGCCCGACGAGTAGATGTGGGTCAATAGCCTGAAACTGAATCAGATCCATTGAGAGTCAGCATTACTCCGATTCCTCGGCGATGACGTCGGCAGGCAGGCCGCGATAAACAAGTTCGTTTGAGTAAGAGCCTCCAGTTGTAAAGGAGGCGAAACGAGCGAGGTAATCTACGGCTTGAGTCAGGTCCTCATCATCATTGGAAATCTCTGGGATGACCTTGTTTTTGACGTAAACGAAAATACCGCTTGGCCCGCTTGTTAGCATCGAGGAGAGCTCCCCGGCTTCCATGCCCTGTGCTTTTTGGAGAGCACTTCGATTTAGCTCGCTCGGCGCATCTTGAATAGTGAATGTGTCGAAGCTATTGACCACAAGTTCGAGGGCTTCAGCGGCTTCGGCAAAGACAGTCCCTTGCGCCAACTGTGTCTCCAGTTCGCTCTTCAGGCTCTTGCCCCTAGCATCAAACAAGCGGCGCTTCTCTTCGGCCTTGAAGTCCGCAATCACCTCTTGCTCGACCTCGGCAAATTTGGGAATCTCGGGCGAGATGCGACCTTCGTAGATGAGGACAGCGAAACCGCTGTTGAGAGCGTATGCGTCGGAGTAGTAGCGGTTGCCTCCAAGGCTCAGGGCAGACTCCAGCATATCGGCAGGGAGCGTTCGCTGGCGGGCTTCGGTGATGGTGTAGGGCTCGATCTCAGTAAGGGTGACTTCTGATGCGGTCAGTAATTCTTTGAAGGCAGCGGAGTCACGCTTGATCTCATTGCGATAGAGGGTGTAAGCGAAAGTCTGGGCCGCTTCATTGGCAATGCGGGATTTCTGCTCAAGCTGCAAGCTGGCCACGACAGTTTCTTTAACATCTGCAAAGGTGACAGCTGTCTCTTCACCGCTTGCTTCCTCGGTTTGTCGGGCCCTGTATTCGGCCACGAAGCGCTCGCGGTTTGTGATGAAATGTTCGCGCAATTCGGCTTCTGAGGCAGCAGTGAGCTGATCTTCGTATTGATTGGCCGCGAAGTATGCGTAACTCGCTTTGATTCGTTCTGGAATCTCGTAGCGCAGTTTGTTGGCTTCGTAATACTTCATTAGCGCCTCTTCGTTGGTGCCGATTTCAGGAGAAAAGGCGTTGTAGTCGATCGTCGCGGTCGCGACGGAGAACTCGGTGCGATTACGCTGGGTTTGGGCAAGGGCCTCTGAAGGCAGGAGATAGCCAGGGCCAGCGAGGGCGGAACCGATTTGATTGATCCGGTAATCCTCCTCTAGAACAACGAGAACGAGACCTTGTGGTGTCTGCGGATTGGACTCGATTTGATCGACAAAGGCCGTGTAGGCATCGGCGCTGAACTGTCCGTCTTCACCGCGGAAAGCTGCTTTGGTGGTGATGAAATCCGCGAGCGTGTTCTGGTCAGGTGCCGGGACGCCGATCTCGTCAGCGAGGTTCAGTAGGGCGATCCGATTGGTGACGGCGTTTTGAAACTGCTCGTTACTGCGTAAAGGTTGGCCACGAAGAAAGGCGCTCAACTGTACCTTCTCGGCAATGGCATCACTCTCACGAGGTGAATTCAGGTCGATGCCGTAGAAAAGTTGTTCCTCGTAACCACTACGATCTGTGGTGCAACCGGGGGTGTTGCCGATCGTGAAAACGAAGGCGACGATGATGACAGCGAGAAGTGTGAGAAATATCCAGCGCCCGTGGCGGATAAGGTGATTTTGAATCCAGGAGATCATGTGTGCAGAAAAGCGCGCAGGTTAGGCGAGCATTTCGGCCTGTCAACCCATTGGTGGAGGACTATTAGTCGCTATTCCACCGGTTCTCCGATTAAGTCGGCCAGCGTAGTGGTGGCCAACGGGCAGTCCTTCAGCGCTAGAACTTCGTCGACATAAGCACGGATGACTGGATCTCCGCTGGCGGCGATTTCGGTGCCAGCATCGTTGCCGAAGGTCTCGATGCTTTGCTTGAAATCGACTAAGCTGACATTTTCAGCGGGGCAGCCGGGTTGGTAGGCGTGGTCACGGTCTTTGTCCGCGTTTTTGTCCTCGATCCGATTCAGATAGCCGATTGCACACAGTCTGTTGATACTCGTATTCAGAATGTGGCCGGGGATACGAAGTTTCTTCAGCAGTTCGCTTGTTTTAGTTGGAGGCTCGCCCGCCTTGAAACGCTTCATTACAATAAGGAGGATACTGAGCGAAATAAGCTCTCTCGCCCGCTCGCTTGTTTTTTGCCAAGCGTTTTCGTTAGTTAAAAAATCGGCGTTTTGTATGGCATAGGTGACTTGGCCTCCAAGTAGAATGAGCAACCAAAAAACGTAGAGACCGAGCATAAGGACGACAATAATGCCGACGGAGCCGTAAAGACTGTTGTTGCTGACTACTTGTTGGACGTAGAGGAAGGATAGTTTTTGATAAAGATGGAGCAGGGCGACGATGAGAACGGCTCCAAAAAGGGCGGGACGCCATTTGACCTGCGTATTTGGAATGAAACGGAGAAAGGCCGCAAGAAGCAGCGTGATGATAATAATCGAAATCAGCGGCAGGGAGAACTGGATGAGGGCTGCGATGGTGGCGCCGAAGGGCAGGTTCTCAGCGACCCGCAGGAAGACATTGAGTGCTCCGAGGGTTAGCACGCCGGTGCCTATGATTGCGCCGAGGCTGGTAAAGCTCCAGTAGGTGATGATCCGCTCTGTAAAATGCCTCCCCTTCTCGGCCCCCCATAGTGTATTGAAGGATTCTTCAATTGAAGTCAGTAATCTGAGGATGATGATTAATAGGACGAGTGTTCCAATCACCCCAACTGTGCCCGATTTGGCGACATGGCTGAAGTTGTTGATGAGGGTAATCAACTCCGGCGATAGTTCTTTACTGCGATCCCCAACGCCCTGCTCGTCAACAGTGACTCCAAGGTGGGGCGCGGCAAAGACGATTGCCTTCGATATTTTTTGGACAATGACACTCTCTTCTAAATTTCCGTCGGCCCCGGACATGCCCCTGTCAATGAGGAAACCGGAGATCATGATACCAAATGCGATAAGCGGGCCGATCCCGATTGAGGAGTAAAAAGTAAGCGCAGCAGATTGCATCGGCAATTGATTGCGCTTCAAGCCCTGCCCAGTAAGGGTGATGATTCGAAGCAGGTAGTAAAGTCTTGACCGAATGCTTCCTCGGCTAAGGTATTCCAATTCCCAGATTTCCTTGTTGAAGAGGAGATGGATACGCTCCGTCCATGTGACAAAGCTATGGATAAAGCGACGAAATAGAGCCGGCCTGAATTGGTTTTCAGTGTTTTCCAAAATACTAAACTAATGTGGTGTGACTTCTTCGTTTCTAGGCTTTGATTAGGCCAAGCGCGACGACTTCCAGCAAGCGCAAATGCGGAGCCTGATTGAGTAGGTGTTATCTCCTTTAGGGCGTCCGTCCCTGTCTTTGCAAACAGTTCAGGCTTTATGGCAGATAGATTTATGCCAATTCTCAATAATCAGTGAAGAGGCATCTCGGCGAACCCTGCATTTCTGAAATGGGTCACTGCGGTTAAAACGATCTTTGGAAATCGACTCTTCTATGCGAAATAATGCTCGATTGGGCTTTGGTAAGTTGACTCATTGCAAGCGTGAAAATCCTGATCTTAACCGCCGTTTATCCGCCATTAGGCTATAGTGGCCATGACGAGCGCTGCCGCCAAACCGTTCGTGGCTTAGTGGGCCGTGGGCACCATATACAAGTGCTCACCTCGGATTATCGACTTCCTCCGATGGGTGTCGATGGAGAGAAAGGAATCTTTCGAGAATTGCATTTGCACCCGGCCGAAATTGAGAACTCTCTTTTAGGCCATTCCTACAAGGCGACCTATTCTCACGAGCGCTACAATGCGGAGTCCCTGGAATATCGGCTTCGCCGGTTCAAGCCGGACATGGTCTATGTGTGGAATATGCGCGGCCTTTCGAAAAGTCTATTGTTCCATTTGCAGGACCTCGGTGTGCGCATGATTTATGATCTTCATGCCGACTGGATGCTGTCCGAGAACTTCAATCGTGACCCCTGGTATCGCTGGTGGTATGATAATCCGAGCTTGAGATCAAAGATATATCGTCTGCTCAGCCGGATGGTCGGCAAGACCCGTCGCGCGCTGGGGATGCTGCCTATCGACGATGTCTCAACTCTTAAATTTGATAACAGTTATGTGATTTCGCAGTGTTTGAAGGATCATTTGATCGAGAACGGGTTCGGGAGAGCTCGCGAATTGCCAGTGATGTATCCGGCAGTGGATACGGGAAAGCTCAGCGCAAAAATAAATTTCCAATCAAAGAAACACTTCATGTGGGCGGGCCGTATTGTAGCAGGCAAGGGTGCTGATCTTGCGGTCGATGCTGTTGGCTTGTTAAAGAAGCGAGGAGTCGATGTGAAACTGGATATCTTCGGTATGGGTACGCCGAGTGAACGGAAAGCGAAGCGTGCGCGGATCGAATCCCTTGGCCTTATAGACCGTGTGACGATGCGGGGAATACGCGCGGGCGAGCTCTCGCAGCACTACGTCAATTATGACGCCCTCCTTTATACGGCTCGTGTGCCCGAACCGTTTTCCATGACGGTGCTCGAGGCCAGCCTCTCTCGATTGCCCTGTATTGTAGCAAGAATCGGGGGCAATCCGGAGCTTCTAACTCACGGCCAAAATGCGGTTCTTTTTGAGGCGGGCAGTGTTGAGGCATTAGCCGACGCGATGGCTGAATTTCTAAATAGGGAGGATGGGGGCGAGGGTCTTGCCATCCACGATTTTCAAAGATTGCATGCCGAGCAGAATACCGACATGTTCTGTGATCGGATTGAAGCAATGCTTGCCTAAAAATCAGTTGCTCCCGATCAGTCTTAATGTCCGTAGCCCCGCAGATTGAAAAGGTCGAGTATGACCTAAGCGCGCCAGTCATGGACCGCGAACAGATCGATAGGTTAATCACTGTCGATGGCGGCGATGCGGACGTGACTCTGGCGCGCGAATTGTTCGAGCTCTTCTCAACCGAAAGTGCAGCGAAGCTGGAGTCAATGGATGAAATCTGCGCGACAGGGGATGTTAAACGCCTGCGTGATGTCGTTCATTTCGTGGCAGGTAGCGCCGGCAATCTCGGGCTCGCCCGATTGGCCGCCTTTTATTGCGGCGTTGAGAATGCGATCGATCGGGGTGCCCTTGTGGACGTCTCCAGTTGTCAAGCCGTGATCCGAGGTGAGTTTGAAGCGGCGTGCGAGGCCTTTCGCTCTGTATTTAATCTGTAGGCGCTTCTACTTGTTTCGCGTCCACCTTTTGGGCGTGATCACGGAAACTCACCAGCTCCTGACGAACGACAGGCAGGAGGAAGTAGATCCCGATCAGGTTTGGAAAACACATTCCCAGAAGCATTCCATCCGAAAAGTCTGTGACAGCACCAAGAGAGAGCGCGGAGCCTACCACGATACAGGTGCAGAACAGTAGTTGATAGGATAGATCGGATGTTCGGCTATTCCCAAAGATCGTGTTCCATGCCTGTTGGCCGTAGTAAGACCATGAGATCATCGTCGAGATGGCGAAGAGTGTGACGGCGATGAAGAGAACGAAGGGGAACCATGTGATGACGGAAGCAAAGGCTTTGGAGGTCACCTCGATGCCGTCGGCCCCTGAGAGATTTTCGCCGTAGCTGCCTGTCAATACGATGACCAAGGCAGTCATCGAGCAGACAACGATGGTATCGATAAAAGGCTCTAGGATGGCGACCACCCCTTCACTGGCCGGCTTGGATGTCTTCACTGCGGAGTGCGCAATCGGTGCTGAGCCAATACCGGCCTCGTTTGAGAATGTGCCCCGCTGAATACCGACGAGGAGTGCGCCAATCAAGCCGCCGACGTAGGCATCAGGGGTGAAGGCTTGGCCGATAATTAAGGCGAATGCCCCGGGGATTTCATCCAGATGGAGAATTAGGATGACCGCGGCACCGCTTAGATAGGTGAGGCACATCAGAGGCACCAACCGAGCGGTCACGTTGCCGATCCGCCTGATACCACCGACAATGACCACGCCAACCAGCACCGCGATTACGGCTCCAAAGACCCAGCGGTAGTTGGCCAGGAGGCTTCCCTCACCGCCACTGATCTCTATGAACTGTGAACATGCCTGATTGATCTGGAACATATTGCCGCCGCCCAATGAGGCGCCGATGCACAGAATTGCGAAGGTCATGCCAAGGAACTTTCCAAGCTTTGCCCACCCCTGTTCAGCGAGACCCTTTGTCAGATACTTCATCGGGCCGCCGTGAACCTTTCCCTTCTCGTCAATGTCTCGGTAGCGGACGCCGAGTGTGCACTCAGCAAATTTTGTGGTCATGCCGAGAAAACCGATAACGATCATCCAAAAGGCAGCTCCCGGTCCACCCTTTGAAATCGCTATGGCAACGCCCGCGATGTTGCCGAGACCCACAGTCGCGGAAAGGGCAGCAGTCAATGCCTGGAAGTGAGTGATCTCGCCGGGGTCATTCGGACTGGAGTATTTCCCTCGTGCAGTATTGAAGGCTAAGCGGAAGGATCGCAGGTTAATGAAACGGAAATAGATCGTCAGAAAGATACCTGCTCCAACCAACCAGATGAGGATAAAGGGAATCGACTGTTCAGCGATTGTGACGGGCGAGAAGAAGATAATTTGGAACACCTTGTCCGTCCACGGGCCAACAACTTCATTGATCTTCTGATCGAGTGCTCCTTCGCTCGCCCATGCTTGAAGCGAAAACAGGTGCATGATCATGCCACAAAGCGCTGGAAGGGTAATCTTCGGATATCTCATAAATGCCGACGAGAACCTATTGTTATGGTAGTGATGGGCAATTCAAAACTGAGGTTGGCGGCGGGCCCAAGGCTGGGGGGATGGTAAAAAATCCCAGCTATCGGAGTGACTTTATGGATTGAGCCCTTTTAGATCGGCTCGATGTCTTTGATTGATCGATATGTTTTTAAAGAGTGGTTGGTCGGCTTTGCCCTCACGATGGGTGTTATTGTCGGTATACTTATCCTTCAAAACATGTACGATTCGCTTCCGGATCTTTTGGATACAGATGCAGGATTTAAGGAGATCGTTTTCTACTACGCACTCTCGCTCCCGACCTATTTGCCCGCGATCCTGCCGATCGGTCTTTTAGTTTCGCTACTCTTTACGCTCGGGACATTGCACCGGAACAACGAGATCGTGGCCATGCGGGCTTCCGGCGCGAGTCTCTTTCGGATCAGTCGCTCGCTTTGGGGCGGTGGCTTGGTGCTCTCCGGCTTATTGCTCTATTTGACTGCTTCTGTCGTGCCCCAGGCAGTGGAACGGTCTCGGACCTTTTTCGATAACCTTGAGTTTGCCGCCGAGGAAAGTGAGCGCGATGTTCGTGATGTGGGCCTGTTATATAACCTCGGCTTCGATAACCGGAAAGACGGCCGCCTCTGGTTTATGAACCGATTCAGCGAGCGCGCCTGGCTGGGGCTCGGAGTCAACGTGCATACGCGGGACGCGAGCGGCGAGGAACTGAGCCGTATTTCTGCGAAAGAGGCCTATTTTGACGACACGCGTGGTTTCTGGGTCTTTAAGGATGGGCGAGAACTCCTGATGGATCCTGTAACAGGGGATCCGCTCCGCGCGCTCTCTTTTGAGGAAAAGACTTTCGAGGGATTTGATGAAGACCCCGGTCTTATGCTCGCACTGCACAAAGCGCCCAAGGAACTTTCGCTGTTCGAGCTGCAGCGGATCATTGACACCGTCAAGCCTGAGGAGAATCCATCCGTGCACGGTTATTTGGTGCGGTATTTTTCGCTCTTCGCTGCGCCATTCAGCTGTTTGGTTGTCGTTGGGATTGCCGTGCCCTTCGCAGTATCGGGTGTGCGGACAAACCCGATGATTGGTGTATCCAAGGCGATGGGTTTCTTCGCGCTCTTCTATGTGCTCATCAGCGTTGCTTCCATTCTCGGCGAGCGTCAGATCATCCCCGCATTGATCGCAGCGTGGATTCCGAACCTCGTCATGCTCGGCATGTCCGTGCGCTTGTTTGCTAAGGCACGATAGATCGGGTTCTTAGTCCGGGATCGCAAATCTTCTGATCTGCCTCCGTCACCATGGAAAACACAACTCACATTACTCTTTCTACTTCCTTTGATTGCATCGGCCATCCATGGGTGCCGAAGGATCGTCTTGCGGGCGATCTTTCCAAAGATCCATGTGTCGCCACTCTGGTCGATGCAGACGGGCAAACCCTCGGCAGCGGCTTGTTCGATCCGAGTGATCCTTCGCGTGCCTGGCGTCGCTTTAGTATGGCCGAGGGCGTGAGCTTCGACGCGGGCTACCTCTCGGGCGCGATCAGTGATGCACTGGGCCGTCGGAGCGATGAAGCATGTCAGCGTCTGATCTGCTCGGATGCCGATTACCTCCCTGGCTTGGAAGTCGATCTATTCGACGGGATTCTCGTGGTGAGATCGACGCACCCAATCGTCGATGCGGCGATGGGGGAGATCGTCGGGTGCCTGCAGGAGGCTTGTGAACCGAAGGAGATTGTCTTTCTCGAAGAACCCGGCCCCCGAACCCTCAGTGGTCAGAACCTAAAGGCGCGCTGGCTGGAGATCGACGGACTTTTTCATCGTCTCGATTGGCTCAATCCGGACAAGCCGAGCTACTTCCTCGATCAGCGTGAGCAGCATGGCCTCCTCGGGAGTCTTTGCGAAGGCCGTGTCGTGCTGGATGGCTTCGCGCACAGCGGTGCTTTTGCTCTGCAGGCGGCCCGCCACGGGGCGGAGCATGTCGTCGCGGTTGATATCTCGGACGCATGCGTCAAGGCAATCGGCGCGAGCGCCCAGAAGAACCAGTGCTTCATCGAAACCATCCAAGCCGATGTGGCTGCCTTCCTTGCAGAGCGAAAACCGGGGGAGTTGGATGCGATCATTCTGGATCCGCCGGGCGCGGATGTCTTCGATTCAGCTGCCCTCGAGTCGCTTCACACAGCCGCCTTCAATTGCTTGCCGGCGGGCGGTTTGCTTGCGACTTACTGTCGATCGGCAAGGACCGCTGCGGCCGACTTTGAGGACGCGGTGGCTCGTTCTTGTGCCGCAGCCGGTCGGGAGGCTCGGACCTTCGCCCGAACCGCGCAGCCCTTTGATTTTCCGGTGCTTTTGAATCTGCCGGAGAGTCGCTATCTTAAGGGTCTTATTCTACAGGTGGAGTAGGTCAGCCTTCGAATGGATTAAACAATGCGATGCCTGTGCCCTCAAAGTCGCGGGTGTTGCGACTAGCTAGAGGCAACCCATGTGCCCACGCGGTGGCGGCGATGAGCATGTCTGATTGTTCGCGTGAGTGGCCTTTCTTGGCTAAATCGGCTCGAACGTTTCCTGCTCGCTGTGCGATTTTGGTGCTGACGTCCAATATCTCACAACTGTCTTCGAGAAAGGCCTCAAACCATGACATGCGTTTTTGCATATTCCGTAAACGCAGGCCGAAGGTGATTTCATTAACGGTGATGGCACTAATGTATATGAGTTCCTGTTCCTTGAGCCATGTGCGCACTTGAGCGTTTGGCTTGGGCCTCATTTCCTCGCTGATGATGTTGCTGTCGCAGAGCCAGTGCTTCATTCGTCGCTCCATTCATCCAAGTAAGGAATCGGCCGACTGGTACGCGGCGGAAGTTTAAAATCGCCTGGCTCTTGCTTCTTAATCTCGTCCAATTCATCCAGCCACTCCGCGATAGATTTCTTCTTTTTCGACTGCTTGTATTCGAGAAATCGCTCGTATTCTTCCATGTCGATCAGCGCAGCAACCGGCTTCTTGCGGTTATACAACACTTGTGGTTCATCCACGCAGTGGCTTACGACTTCCGACAGCCGCCGGGGGTGAGGGTTGAAGGGAGAGGGGTGCGTTTTGAAGTTTGAAGGGTGAATTTTGAACGATGGAAGGCGCTCTTCGGCTGTGAATTGATAGCTGCAGACAGAAAGTGCAATCAGTCGTCAGTTAGCAAGGTTAAATAGCCTTTGTGTGGTATGCAGGGCACGAGCCAACCTTTCACCATCGAATGAATGGCTAAGCGTTGGGTTGTGCGCGGTCTTCTCAATCGACCCAGAAGACGGGTTCGTTATCTTGCGCCCAAGGATCGGGATCTTCGATTTCGAGCAAGAGACCATTGTTGTCTGAAGGATGAGGAATGATACCTGAGACCTGAGGGTCGTTGAGGGCTGAGACTTGAAGCCTGAGGTCTGAGTGGAGAGAGCGTTCTCGTTTGTAGCGTGGTGCGGTGGGCATCCAGTTCGCTAAGCTAAGATTTTGTCGCCCAGCTTACCGATGTTACAACCAAGTCAGACTTGAAATTACGAAAAATATGGTTACGT
Source organism: Opitutales bacterium (assembly GCA_049598495.1). Taxonomy (GTDB): domain Bacteria; phylum Verrucomicrobiota; class Verrucomicrobiia; order Opitutales; family Coraliomargaritaceae; genus Thalassobacterium. Next base: position 62,113 of record JBMYNR010000003.1, on the reverse strand, counting down.
ATATACAACCATGAAAGTTGTCGTTATCGACACGAATGTGATCTTTGCCGGGCTCTATTCCCAGCGGGGCACTTCGTTTCGCATCCTGGAACTGGTTGCTGCGGGCGAGCTCGTTCCGGCTCTTTCCGTTGGTCTCTATGAGGAGTATTCGGATGTGCTTGGACGCCCGCCGCTTGCAGATCATTTTACTGAATCGGATAAGAACGATTTCCTGGATTACATTTGCAGCGTCGCTCGATTGACAGAGATATTTTTTCTTTGGCGACCGTATCTCAAAGATCCGAAGGACGATCTGGTCTTAGAGGCCGCAGTTGCGGCTGGAACCGGAATCATTATCACATTTAATACCAAAGATTTTAAAGGCGTCGACCGATTCAGGATTCAAGCGATGACGCCGGGTGAATTTTTAGAAAAGGAGAAATAAGAATTATGAGTTCAATTACTGTCAGACTACCAGATTCCGTCCATCGGAAAGTCAAGGAGGTGGCTAAGGTGGACGGTGTGTCCATCAACCAGTTTATCAGCTCGGCTGTGGGTGAGAAGTTGGCATCGGTTCTCACTGCTAGTTATCTGGAGGAAAGGGCTGCCAGAGGGAGCCGTGAAAAGTTCAAGAAGGTCCTAGACAAGGTGCCGGATCGTGAGCCGTTGGAAGGCGATGAGCTGCCTTAGGCAGTGCCTGTAAATTACCGCTTAGCTGGTTTGGATTCAGATGTTGTCTTCGCAAGGCCTGAGTGTGGGACGATCATTCGACGAGCTCGCGACCGGTAGAATCGAGCCCACAGCTATGCCAAACGGGAGTTTGGCGATCCCGGGAGCGCGAATCTCTGCAGTCGCATCGTCCTTTGATGCCATAAAAAGCGGCCGCCCCTATCTGAAAGGGCGACCGCTTTGTGAGATTGGATGATCTGCGTCCGATTACTCGGCGCTTTCCGGAGCTTCGTCTTCGGCAGCTTCTTTGGCTTCCTCGAGGGCCGCCTTGCGGGAGAGGCGAACCTTGCCCTTTTCCATGCCGATACACTTGACGACCATTTCGTCGCCGAGCTTGCAGATGTCTTCGGTCTTGTTGACGCGGAAGTCAGCGAGCTCGGAGATGTGGACGAGGCCTTCCTTGCCGGGCAAGCACTCGACGAAGGCACCGAAGTCCTTCACGCCGCGAACAATACCACGGTAGGTTTTGCCGACTTCGATCTCTGCCGTGCAGGCATCGACCTCTTGAGTGGCGCGATCCATGGACTCCTTGTCCGTCGCGAAGATGAGGACCTTGCCGTCGTCATCGATATCGACCTGAGCCCCAGAGACCTCAGTAATACGACGGATGTTCTTACCGCCGGGGCCGATAAGGGCGCCGATCTTCTCGGGATCGATCTTGATCGTCTTGATACGCGGTGCGTGCTCGCGCAGATCGGCACGAGACTCGGGCAGATGCTCGGCCATAATGGCGAGGATTTGGTTACGAGCCTCACGGTTCTGCTTGATGGCTTCGAGTGTGATGTCGAAGGGCAGGCCGGAGATCTTGAGGTCAAGCTGGAAGCCGGTGATACCGTCTGGTGTGCCGGCAATCTTGAAGTCCATGTCACCGAAGTGGTCTTCCGCGCCGAGGATATCGGTGAGGATCACGTGCTTGGTGATCTTACCGTTCTCGTCCTTCTCAGTGACCAGACCAGTCGAGATGCCTGCGCAGGGAGCGGTAATCGGCACACCTGCATCCATGAGGGACAAGCAGCCACCGCAGATCGAGGCCATCGAGGTCGAGCCATTGGAACTCATCACCTCAGAGACCACGCGGATCGCGTATGGGAACTCGTCTTCCGGCGGAAGGATCGGAAGCAGCGAGCGCTCGGCGAGCGCACCGTGGCCGATTTCACGACGACCGGTGAATCCGAAACGACCCGCCTCTCCTGTTGAGAAGGGAGGGAAGTTGTAGTGAAGAATGAACGACTTGCTGGTAGCACCGCCGGTCAGACCGTCGATGTCCTGGGTGTCGCGACTGGTGCCGAGTGTCGAGATAACAAGCGCTTGAGTCTCACCACGGTTGAAAACGGCAGAGCCGTGGACGCGTGGTAGTACGCCCGTGTCGCAGGAGATGGTGCGCAGATCCTTGGCGCCGCGGCCGTCGACACGCTTGCCCGTCTCAAGGATATTCTGGCGGTAGAGCTTCTCCTGGATTTCGTCGAACGCGCGGGCGACGTCGTTCCCGTCCACATTGTCTGCGCCAAGCTTGTCTTTGAGTGCGGCTGTAGTCTCGTTGGCAATCGCTTCGATGGCGATCTTACGCTCGGTGTAGCTGTCGTGCCCGAGGGCAACCTTAACTTTCTCCGCAGCATATTCTTCACAGAATTCAGTGATTTCTGCAGGCGTAAGAACGAGCGGGAAGTCCTTTTTCTCCTTGCCGGCAAGTTTCGCGAGCTCCTTCTGAGCGGCGATGATCGGCTGAATGGCCTTTTGACCGTATTCAAGTGCTTCGTAGAAACGTTCGTCGGAGATAAACTCAGCCGAACCTTCGATCATCAACATCTCGGTTTCGGAGCCGACGTAGATGAGGTCGAGGTCGGAATCGAGCATCTCGTCGTGGTTCGGATTGGTCACGAATTCACCGTCGATTTGGCCGACGCGAACACAGCCGACCGGGCCGTTCCAGGGGATGTCGGAGATGAGCGTGGCTGCCGAGGCAGCATTGACCATGAGAACATCCGGTTCGTGGAGTTGGTCGGTCGCGAGAAGCAGCCCGATGACTTGAACTTCGTTCATGAAGCCCTTTGGAAAGAGCGGACGAAGGGGGCGGTCGCAAAGACGGGAGGTGAGAATTTCCTTCTCGGAAGGCTTACCTTCACGCTTGAAGTAGCCGCCGGGAAATTTACCACCGGCCGAGAATTTCTCACGGTAATCGACTGTGAGTGGGAAGAAGTCTTGTCCGGGGCGTAGGGCAGATGCTGCAGTGGCCGAAACGAAGAGTTCGGTCTCGCCCGAGCGGATGGTAACAGCGCCACTTGCGAGGCCTGCGAGGGTTCCGGTTGCGAACTCGATATCGAGCCCTTCAACCTGTACGTTGTGCTTTTGTTTCATTATCTTACTATTATTTTGCTGCATGCATTCGACGGCATTTCGGGGGTAGGACCCTAATTTGCCGCTCGCGGCTCAAATCGGTTGAGCTGCTCATCTTGAAATTCTGAAGTATTTGAAAAGCTGAAATTCTGAAATGGAGAGATGCTGAAGTGGCATCCCATGGATTGATTGAGCTCCAGAAGAGCACCCTAATCTTAATCCTACTCCTAATCGTAATCCTCTTTACTACGGCGGGCGTCGCAAGCGAAGCCCCTAGGGGAGGATTACGATTAAGATTATGATTAAGAGAAGGGGAGGAGAAAGAACGAGATTACCCATGCTGCGCTCTTTGAGCTTCGCAGGGTTTATTATTGGTAGCGCCGCTGCAGCGTCGGCCAATAATTAAAGAACAATGCCGGACCTCCATGGGGAAGTCCGGCATTGGAAAAAAGTCTATTATCGACGGAGACCTAGCTTTTCGAGGATCGCTGTGTAGCGATTGAACTCAGTGCGCTTCAGGTAGTCGAGGAGCTTACGACGGCGGGCCGTCATTGCGATGAGGCCACGGCGGGAGTGGAAGTCTTTGCGGTTGTCGCGAAGGTGCTCGGTCAGGTGCTTGATGCGTGCGGTGAGCAGCGCGATTTGGACCTCGGACGAGCCGGTGTCATTTTCGTTGGCACCGAATTCCTTGATGATCGCTGCCTTGTCGACTGTTGTGTCCCCTACGGGTGGTGATTTTGCCATTGTATATTGATTATGTGATCACGACTTGCGGGCTCCGAGTTGCCGGAACCGAAAGGGCCGCCACTGGGCCACCCTTACCGTTGAACTCTCCCGGTTTGTTGTGAGGAGAGAAGTCGAGGAGCGGGCCCTTCGCAGGACGCGCTCTTACGCTGAGGTGCAGGAAGATGGGCGTCTTCAAGCGGGGTGCAAGTCAAAATTTCAGGTTGCCCGGGCTTTAATAGCATCGTCAAAGTCTAGGGAAGAGCTCGGACTCTCTTAAGGATTGAATCATACACCACCTTGAGGAAAGCCTGGCTTCGTTCAGGTAGGGCGCGCTCGCCGTTCCGAGCTGGCGACAAGATCGATCCGAAGGAATCGGACCACGTGCCGTTCTGCAAACGACGCTGTATGGCCAAATCATCCGGATTGTTTATAAGTCACATCAGCCTTGCTGGCGCAAGATCGCTACAGTTGTGCCGTCTGTAGCGATGCGATGCCAGTCGCGTCGACGTATGAAGGGCTCCGAACAGACGGAGGCACTCGTCCGTCGACATAGTTGGACTGGATGGTTTAGGATTTTGAATGAAGATTTCTCTGTAGAACGCTGGAGATAGCCAGTGTTGTATCGATCGCAATGGCTCACAATGACTATCGTCATCGTGCTACAATTCTTTGATTCGGGAATTTAACTCATTAGAACTAGGGTTCTAAAAGCCAGTGAGCCAGCTGGAATTCAGGCAGATCCGGTTGGCCGACATCGACTGCGATCCTGAGAAGCTCGTTGAATCGGTCGGGATCGTTCTGCGTCTTTTCATGTTGGGCCATCCAAAACGCGGCGGCACAGATTTGTTGCTTTGCCAGTTTGGGGTTGGCGGCAATGCCCGCCCAGTCGAGTACCTCTTTTCGCTTTGCGTTTCCGTTAAAATACTCGATTACAGGGTCCTTGAAGTCGTCTGATGTTGTGACGGCCATAAGCAAGGCCAGGTAGTGCGCACTGGCGACTGGCTGAGTGGGAATCCCTTCCAAATACTTACCCAGCGATGCTTTGGCCGATTCAGTGGCTCCGATGGTAAAGGCGACCGTCGCGTGTAGGAGGTCCAAGGTAGGGTGTGCCTCGAGTTTTCTTGAGGCTATGCGGAGTTCGGTCTCTGCCTTATCCACTCGTCCGAGTTGGAGCTGGAGGAGTCCTTTTTCATAACTGAGAACAGGGTTTGAGGGCCCCAGCCGATGGGCCGCTTCATAATCTCCGAGTGCCCCTTCCAGATCACCGATCTTCCGCAGTATCGAGCCGCGAAGGGCGAGTGTCTTCGGCTGATCTGAGTCGATACGTAGGGATTCGCTGAAAGCGCTCAGGGCAAGAGGGAGCGTTGCTTCCGCTAGGTGAGCACGCCCAAGCATGGCCCATGCCCGGGCGTCGGCTTGGTTACGATTTAATGTAAAGGCTTCTAAAATGGGGACAGCATCGGCCGAGCGGTTACTGCGCAGGAGTGTTTGGCAGGCTAGGATCGCTTCGTCGGTTGTTTCCGGGAGGTATCCCGCATCCATGGCATTGATTATATCCTGGTCTGCTTCTTCTGTTCTCCCGAGTCGGTCGAGGCAGACGCCTCGATAAAAATACAGCGTGCGGCGGAGACTGTCGGCATACTGAGGTAGCGCTTCGATGGCCGCTTCAAATTTTGCCCGTGCCCTACCAACTCGGTTCTTTGTAAGCGCAGCCCGTCCTTCGAAGTAGAGAGCGACGTCCTCCAGTTCCGGTCGAGCGGCCATGGCCGGGATCAATTCCTCGACAGATTCCCAACGATTTACACTGGCATAGAGTGAAGCGAGGGTAATCAAAGCTTCAAAATTTTCGGGTTGTTGGCCCGTAAGGACCTGTAGGTCGCGAATGGCATTCTCCGGTCGGCCAATCTGCGCGAGCAACCGGGCACGCGTCATGCGCAGAGAGGTTTTCTGTTGGAGGCTTTCCTTGCCTGATTTGCCCTCGTAAACAGCGATTGCTTGGTCAATTGCGGCGATAGCGCCATCGGGATCGCCTTTTGTTAGAAGGATGCGCGTCTTTTCCAGAAAGGCTTCGCTGGATAGACGTAGGCTACTCGGGTCGGTTTGCGGATCCGAGAGATAGATTTCATTGAATGCAGCGGCCGCCTGATCCCACTCGCCTTCAGCCATCCGCAATAGACCGAGAAGTTGATGGGCGACCTTTGCGTTTTCGCTGGCAGGAGTTGCTTGGGCGATGACGGTCTCGATGATATCAGTGGCTTCATCGCGGCGGTCGAGTTGCCCGAGGGCGAGGGCTTTAAGAAGCGTGTGCTCGAGTCTTTTAGGTTCGAGTTCCATGGCTCGTTCAGCGGCTTCAAGGGCTGTGGCGGCTTTCCCCCGGTCAAGCATGACCCGCGTCTTTAGTGTCAATGCAGGCACATGGTCAGGGTCAATGCGGAGTATTTGCTCGATCCCGCGTTCGGCTCCATTGAGATCGCCAACCAAAAAATTGCCTTCCGCGATTCCGTAGTAGAAATCGATACGATCCTTGCTCGGCGCGGCGGCCAGTAGAGCCGTATGAGCCGAACAAAATAGTAGACAGACGCTGATGATGACTGAACGCATGGCTTGGATTTCGTGAAAAAATTTGTGAAGGACGATTGGAAAATCGAAAAAGTCTGTTTTAGCTAGGGTCTTATGAATGAAAAATCCCGCAAGTCGAAGCGATCCGCAGCAGATGTCTTTTTTGATGCGGTCGGTGCCATCGTGCCTAGTTGTGGCCCAGCTTTGCGTATGGCTGAAAAAGGCCAGGAACGTCCGCTTAAATTAACCGAGAAATTCGTTCTTCTCTACAACTCTCCTCTCTGCCTGCACTGTAATTGCAACCGAGAAAAATTTAAGGAAGAGAAGGCGAAGATGTTAGCCGTCGCTTCGCGACGGAGTTGATTGGGGCGTCGCTAAGCGGCAAGTTGAGTCGTTGAGTGAGGTGCTAGCTTCGCGACTTGGGTTGAATCTTGGTAATTGAAGCATCTTCCCGATGGCTACTCAACCACTTAACTACCCAACTCGATCGTCGACTGCTTAATCTTCGTCGCCTTCAAGCTCGGCGAAACGCATCACCTCTTCGAAAGTCGTCACGCCAGCTTTAATATGGGCCCAGCCGCTATCCATGAGTGAGCGCATATCCTGCGAAATAGCGGTTTGGCGGATGAGGCGGGCTGAGTCGCGTTTTACGATGTGTTCGTGGATCTCCTCCGTGACGCGGAGTATCTCAAACATACCGACACGCCCGCGGAAGCCGAGTTTGCGGCAACGTTCACAACCAACAGGGCTTTTGGCTAAATGTGCGTGCTGTGCTTCGCTTGGATCGATTCGCATGGTTGCGAGGAAGCTGGCGACTTGCATTTCATCGTAATTCGCGGGCTGCGCACAATTTGGGCAGAGACGCCTGACCAGGCGTTGCGCGATGATCATTTCTACGGAAGACGCGATTAGGAAGGGCTCAATATCCATGTCGACCAGTCGCGTCAGTGCGCCGGGAGCATCATTCGTGTGAAGTGTGCTCATCACAAGGTGACCTGTGAGGGAAGCACGAATCGCAATATCGGCAGTTTCTCGGTCGCGAATCTCCCCGACCATGATCACATCCGGGTCTTGGCGAAGGACGGCACGGAGAGAGTGAGCAAAGGTCAGTCCGATCTCCGGATGAACTTGAGTTTGATTGACTCCCGGTACTTCGTATTCCACGGGATCCTCGACGGTGATGATCCGACGTTCGGGACGATTGATAAGGCGAATAAAGGCAGTCAGCGAGGTGGATTTACCTGAGCCGGTTGGGCCGGTCACCAGGATGATACCGTGTGGAGTCGAGAGTGCTTGAGTAACTTTTTTCTCCTCGTCGTCACTCAGGCCGAGCTCTCGCATGGATAAAGGTTTCGACTTTTGGTTGAGTAGACGGAGTGAGACGCTCTCACCATACATTGTAGGAAAGGTGGATATACGTATATCCAGCTCCGAATCGCCCGCACCAAATGAGATACGTCCGTCCTGCGGGCGTCTTTTTTCCGAAATATTGAGTTTCGCCATGATCTTTAGGCGGGAGATGATCGCACCTTGGAAGCGGATCAGATTGTCGGGCACGCGGACGGGTACGAGCTCCCCGTCGATCCGGTAGCGAATCTGTAATTCTTCCCGGTGTGGTTCAAAGTGAATGTCCGTCGCCCGGTCGCTTACGGCCTTCTGCACCACCTCATTCACAAAGCGAATCACTGCGGCATCCTCGTCTTCGGCCTCTTCTGTCTCGGCCACGTCTGTGACAAGATTAGATTCGTCAAGGCTACCTGCGCCGACTCCGAAGTTCTGGGTAATGGTCTCGGTGATTTGTTCCGGATCCCCTATGAACCACTGAGCCTTGCGCCCGCTGACGGCGTAGACCCATCGGTCCATCAGTTCGTCCGGCGGCCAGAGTGTGGCTAACTGAATCGAGGCATCGTCCTCGGCATCCTCTTCGGTCTTAATTGGGATGCACTGATATTCGTGGATCATCCTCAGCGGCACGGCGGCAGTTGGATTCTCAATCAGTTCAATGTCTTTGGCGACGGGAAGCTCTGCCAGCTCTGCTAATTTATCTCTGAGCTCCCGCGTGGGACGGTTGCGCAAGGTGGCAATCTCAATCAGCCTCTCGCTTCGTGGAAGTTTGACTAAAGCTTGGCGCTGCTCTTCGTCGAGGCCTGAGTAAATGGGGTCGAGGTTCATGGTTCTTGAAAAAAACAATGTGGACGAGGTTTGCTCCTTATTCAACTACGAAGGGTTTTCGGGTTCTTCCTCCCAGTAGTCCTCTCCGTAATCGAAAAAAATCTCTTCCCCGGGGTCAATATCACGGAGTGCTTCGAAGCGAGCGGTCTTCCACCGAGTTGAGGTGACTAGAAAGGCGTTCGGTTCATCCTCATGGTTTATATACCGCGTGTAGTTGGCCTTCGGTCCCTCGCCGATGATGATATGTTTCCGGGTGACCCACATCACATAGGCTGAAAAGGGGCGATGCGGGTCGTGAAACTCCTTCTCTGTGATGATTTCGCCAGTATAGTAGCCAATCGTGTCGCCCTCTTTGATCGCAAATTTGGCGAACAAGCCATTCCCCGCACCTTTTATGGTGGAGGTGCGCACTTCGAAGTCATGTTCGGTCCATGTATTGGGCATGGTTGGAAGCTGGTAAAAGCCCCGTTTAAGTCCAATCAATTATTGGGCTGATCCTTTAGTAAATCACCGATCCAACGTCGATGAGGACCTGATAGTGTAATTGTATCCAATTGTTCAATACTAACCCAGATTAGAGAGGCGTGCTCGCCAGGTGCAACCTTTGCTTCGTAGATGAACTCCTTGATTCTTCGGTGGGTGATCGATCGCGATTTTGTGGTTATTAGTTTGGGCCTTATTTTTGATTCGATGGTCTCAAGCAGGGGGAGTTCGAACTGTCCTGCCAGTTGTCCGGATTCATTCGCGATCCTTTGGAGCAGGATCGCACCATCCATGACGACCCACGCGCGGCGGATCTCTTCTTTAATCGTTGATCTTCGTTCAATTCTTGGGATGGCGTCCTGTATCCGTTCTCTGTGGCCTTGGCAAAAATCGACAACAGGGCAAGTGGTGCAGGCGGGCTTGTGTTTTAGGCAAACCGTTGCTCCTAATTCCATCATGGCCTGGTTGTGGTCGCCCGGATTCCTCACAGCCAGCACCTTGTCGGCGAGATCACTGAAAAATTTGACCGCGTCGCTGTTACTTTTAAACCTGCGATCGTCCCCGGTTAGTCTGGCGAGAATGCGAACGACGTTGCCATCTACGACCGCGGTGGGTTCGCCCAATGCAATCGAGGCGATTGCAGCTGAGGTGTAGGGGCCGATGCCGGGTAGGTTCTGCCACTCCTTTCGGGTCCGTGGCTTCGGATCCATGGAGATGTATTCTTTGGCCAGTTTGTGTAGGTTGCGTGCCCGGCTGTAATAACCGAGCCCTTCCCAGTGTTTAAGCACATTATCCGGAGAGGCTGCTGCGAGTGTTTCGAAGTCGGGGAAGCGCTGCATCCATTTTTCGAAATAGGGCAGCATCGTTTTGATTTGGGTCTGCTGCGCCATCAGCTCCGAGACGACGGTTCGGTATAGGCCCGGCTCTGTCCGCCATGGGAGCGGTCGCTGTGCGTCTGCATACCAATCCGCGAGTGCTTTTTGAAAGGCGGTGGTGTCGTTCGTTAAATTCATCTATCCGTTTGGATTGCCTTGCTAAAGACTCAGGTTTCGACCGAAATATGGATGCTATGCATGATAAGGATGAGATATGCAGATTGTTTTGTGAATTACAGCAAGCGATTTTGAAAGCCGTCCTTGTGGAGCGCGAAAGATGCAGGCAGGGCGACTTGGCCGTGATCTCTGGGGAGACTGCTGCCGATACCATTTACGCGATCGATCGCATAGCTGAGCGGACGATTATTGAGTGGTTCGAGCAGGTCTGGCCTGCGAATCGACCCATCGAGATTGTCATGGAGGGTCTCGGAGAAGGCGAGGTGATGACCTTTCCCCGCGGGACTCCGGCCGATGGGACAGAATTGAAGTGTATCCTCGATCCAATCGATGGGACCCGTGGCATCATGTATGATAAGCGACCAGCATGGATACTGGCTGGAGTGGCACTCCAGGGTGGTTCCGCGAACCGTCTTACCGACATCGAGATTGCGGTGATGACGGAGCTTCCGACCACGCGGCAGTGGCGTGCGGATCAGGTGTTTGCGATCCGGGGTGAGGGTGTGCAGGCCGTGGCGCTTGATGTGCGCGGCGGCTTTGCTGAAACGCCAGTGCAGTTGGCTCCGAGTCAGGCGGTTGATGTATGTCATGCCTTTGGGACCGTGTCTCGTTTCTTCCCCGCAGGGCTGACAGCCCTGAGCCACTTTGAAGAAGCACTTTGGGAATCGCTCTATGGCAAAGCGGAAACAGTCGCCGCCTCTCCGCTGGTTTTTAATGACCAGTATATCTCTACCGGCGGACAGTTTTACGAAATTCTTCAGGGGCACGACCGATTTATTGCAGACCTTCGCCCTGAGGCCTTTCGGAAACTCGGCATCAAGAGCAGTCTATCCTGTCACCCTTACGATGTGGCCACGGCTTTGATTCTCGAGGAAGCTGGTTGTGTTTTGGAGAAGCCCGAGGGTGGACGATTGGATTGCCCATTGGATACGACGTCGCCAGTGAGTTGGGTTGCCTATGCGAACCTCAGCTTGGCTGATGCCATGCGCCCGATCATCCGTGAATTGATTCAGCGACACTTTTATTAACTATGCCCGAAAAAAATGTATATCTTCGCGCCTTGGAGGCTGAGCATGCCGGCGATTGGAAGCAGGCGCATGAGTTGATTCAGGATATGGTGACACCTGAGGCTGCTTGGTTACATGCTTATCTGCATCGGGTCGAAGGCGACGAGTGGAATGCTGAATATTGGTATAACCGTGCCGCGCGTCCTGTTTGCACGAGCAGCTTGTCTTCCGAGTGGGCTTCGCTCTACGAGGAGCTTTCCCACATTGAGCGGTCTTGATGAACTCTTGAATTACAGAATTTGTTGGCCTACGGCGGCTTTTTGGCTTTGCATCCGCACTTATGCGTTTGTTGCCCGGAGTTTTGCTGGCCAGCCTGCCTTTGTGCGGGGCTCTCAGTGCATTTCACTCGATTGAGTTAAAGAACGGCAGTGCTGTTCGGGGTGGGGTTGTTTTGGAGCGGGCCGATTCCGTGTATGTCGATCTTGGTTATGATGTGATCGAGATACCAACCAGTTCGATTGCCTCTATGCAGAAGCGTGATGAGGAGACGGGCGAGTTCCCTGATTCGAAAAATGCAGACACGACCTTGTATGAGGTGTCGGCGGATCGGGACGATCATACCATTCGGGACTGGGTCGACGAGCTTGGCGAGGCTGTGGCTCTCGTGCAAACACCGACGGGCTTGGGTTCAGGATTCGTTATCCATGAAGATGGCTATATTGTGACCAATGACCACGTCATTGCGGGTGAGCATCGGATTGCTGTGACTATTTTTGAAGAAGGTAAGAACGAGTTGACGAAAGTGACCTACGACAACGTACGTATCGTCGCGACGAGTGCAGAACTCGATTTGGCGCTTCTCAAGATCCAAGCAGAGGATGCGGGTCCGTTTGTATCCGTGCCACTGGCAGCGGTGGATGGAGGACTCCGCGAGGGGCAAACCGTGTTTGCTATTGGTAGTCCACTCGGACTCGACCGCACCGTCTCGGAGGGGATCATCAGTGTGGCAAATCGTGTTATCAACGGACGTCTCTATCTACAGACCACGACACAGATCAATCCGGGCAATTCAGGCGGCCCGCTTTTTAATCTGAAGGGGGAGGTCGTCGGTGTGAACAATATGAAGATCTCTGCGGTCGGGGCCGAGGGTCTTGGTTTTTCGATCTCATCCAATACTCTGAAGTCCTTTATCGATAACCGTGATGCATATGCATTCGACCCCAGAAACCCGAATGCAGGCTTTCGCTACCTAAGTCCGCCGAAGACGAAATAACTTTTTGCACGACAACATGAAACACTGCTTGAGCTCTCTCGCTGCCGCGTGTCTACTAACGACTTCAGCCTGGTCGTTGCCGTTCCATTCCATTTTTGAGGAGGATGTCGATATCCTTCTCTCCTTTCGGAGCTTGGCCGAATCACGAGAGTCGTGGTCGGGGCACCCCTTCGCCAAATTGTTTAATGATCCGGAAGTGCAGGCTTTCTTTGCGCCGATGATTGAGTCGGCTATGGAGGGTCAGGACGAGAGTTTCACTCAAGTCATGGAAAATGAATTTGGTCTGACCTGGGATGAATTGTTCGAACTCTTTCCGGGTGAGTTTTGTGTAGCACTCTACAATTTACCGGAGGTGTTGCTCGGTGAGATGGAGCGCCCCGAGCTCCTTATTATGGCGGAATACAATGGTGATGCGGAGCGTTTGGCCGCTTTGTGGCAGGTCCAATTTGAGCGGAATGCGACTGAGCAGAAGAAGGAAAATCCGGATATTGAGCACACGATGATCGAGGAGTCCTTTATGGGTGAGACGCTTTACCTGGACGAGACTTTTGATGGTGTGGAAACCTACATCGAGGATGGCTATGCGCTCGTGGGCAATATCTTTGTGTTGGCAACCCCTGAGGCAACGCTCCGGGCCGTGGTTGAAGCGATCAAAGACGAACCGGAGGCAGCTCTTTCGAACAACGAGATCTTCCTTCGCTCACAGGAGTGCGGCGGACGAGGCGATCTCTCCCTCTACTTTAATTTGGAGGCGATCCTGCCGCCCTTGAACCAGGCCATGCTTACGAACGCGATGAATGGGGGTGTCGCCATGTTTGGACTGAGTGGTGCGAGTCTTGATAGAGCCCTTTCGCTCGAGAGCCTTCAGGCTATGTATTTTGATTTCGACCTCATCGAAGAGGGGATGAACACACACAGTGGTCTTATCTATCGAGAGAAGACGGGAGTCGCGAGTCTTATGACTTACGGCAATGGCCCGCTACCGGATGCCCGATATGTCCCGGAGACTGTATTCTCCACCTCGGTAACTAATTTTGATCTCGGGGAGATGTTTGCACAATTTGAGTCACTTCTGGGAGATGCGAGTCCAACATTACCGTCACTTCTCGACATTCAGCTGCAGAATGTGAAAACGCAGACGGGTGTCGATCTGCGCACTGCGATTCTTGAAAATTTCGGCGGTAATTTTGTCTCCCTTTCCTCTATTTCGGAAAGAGATGGGGCGACTGTGATTATGGAGCCTGAGCAGGTGATTCTGGTAGAGCTTCGTGATGCCGAAGCTCTATCTGGGGCGTTTGAAGCATGGATCGACATGGTTCCGGGGATGCGTGAGATGATCGAGATTCAGGAGTTCGCAGGTGAGCTTGTGCATACTGTTAAAGGTGTGTCTGACCAGAGTATGCCTGAGACGAAAACCCAGGATGTTAGCTACGTGATCACGCGTTCGCACTTTATTCTTAACTTTGGAGAGATCGGCCTCCTGCAAAACGTGTTGACGCGAATCGAAAGTGGGGAGGATGGTTTTTGGCAGAGTGAAAAAACGGAGAAACTTTTCGAGAGAATATCGATGGATCGTTCAGTTTCACGCTCCTATGCGGATCTTGAACAATTGGTCGTTCCTATGCTCGATTCGATTGTTCAGGCAGGGCAGTTGGCGGGCGAGGGCGCTTTGTTTGATGGTGCGAAGCTTCCTCGGGATTGGCACATACCCTTTCACGCGATCACTGAAATAAATGAGGATGAGGATGGATTCTTCAGCCGCACACTCATTATTGAGAAGAAGGAGCTTGCTCAATGATTCAGCGGGCACTGGTTACTGGCGGCCTTTTGCTAGCGGGCCTACTGACTGCAGAAACGAAGGCGGATTTCTCATTCGGCGAGCCTCAGGTGTTGAAGCTTGACTGGTCGACGCGCTCACTTGAGGTCGCGGATATCAATATGGACGGCCTTCAGGATCTGGCGGTCATCAATAACGACACAGCGCAAATCGAACTGCTCTACCAGTATGATCGGGAGGAAGCTCCCACGGATATCAAACGGAGCCTCCAGCGCGACCGTTGGGAACCTGTCCTTCATGACGCCAACTTCATTTCCGAGAAGGTCACTATCGGTTTTCAGATGTTCGATCTCGCGCTTGGAGATTTGAATGCGGATGGTCGTGCGGATCTTGCTTATTCCTCCCGAGATGTCCCGTTGACGATCCGTTTTCAGGGTGAAAATGGTGGGTGGACCGAGACTCAGGAATTTGACGGCTTCGATGCACTCGGTTGGCAAGGCACTCTGGAGATTCGCGATTTAAATGGAGACGAACAGGCGGAGGTGGTGCTACTCTCAGGTGATGCGGCACGTGTTTTTTCGCAGGATGGTGCTGGCCGTCTGACTGAGCCCGAGGTCTATTACCTGACAGGTGAAACCCCATTTAACTTAGAGATCGTCGACGTAACCGGAGACGGCTTGTCCGAGCTTTGTTATGTTACGACCGAAGGAAAGCAGTCACTTGTAATGCGTGAGCAGTTGGCGAAGGGTGGCTTTGGTGCGGAGCGTCGTTTCGTTTTGGAACGTCCCGTAAGGATGTATCTGCCTATCCCCTGCGGTCGAGGTGAACCGGTCCAATTTTCCACAGTGGATTCACGCAGTGGAGCGCTTGAATTCCTGGAGATAGATTCTGTCAAGGAGGCGCATGGTGAGTTGCCGCTTGAAGGTGTGCAGCCTCAGGTTTATCCACTCTTTAAAAAACTGAGGGAGGGCGCGCGTTACGGCTTTGCCGATTTGAACGGTGATGGCGAGCGTGATTTGCAAATCGCTAACCCAGCCAACTCCGAGTTAATTGTCTTCATAAAAGAAAGCGGGCGCTTCGATGCCTCTAAGACCTTCCCGACATTTTCTTCGATTTCATCACTGGCGGGCGGACGCTTCTTTGGATCGCGTAGCGAGGTGATCGTAGCCTTGAGTCGTGAAGAAAAAACACTTGGTGTGAGTCGTTTCGATTCCAACGGCCGAGTTTCCTTCCCCCGACTCATTCAGGTTGGTGAAGGAGATCCACTTGCCTGCGCGGCTGTTGATTTGGATAAAGATGGATTTGATGAATTGGCGCTGGTCCAGAGTGGGGAGAGTGGAATGCAGCTTATTATTGCTCAGCCTGCCGAGCGAAGCAAGCTTAGCTCGGAATGGCAGGTTCGACTGCAACTCGATCTCGAAGGAGTAAGGCGCAAGCCGGATGCCATTCGTTCGCTTGAGGTCTTTGGTCAAAGGGGGCCTGGATTGATGATCTTCGTTCCTCGCGAAGCACCTGTTCTCCTTGCGCCCAAAGAGGATGGCGCTGCGTATGATCTGGAGATGGTCGCTGTGCACTCCAGTATCCGAGAAAGTCTTTTGAAGGAGATTGAGCCTGCTCAAATTTCCGAAATCGATGTCGATGGAGATGGTTTCCGGGAGCTTGTCGCCGCGAGGACGGGCTTCGCGCGTGCGATCCGTTTCGAAGGGGGGCGCTTGGAGATGGTGGACCAATTTAACGCGCGCCGTAGTGAGGATCGGATCGGCTCAGTCGTTCCCTGGGTCCAGGGTGAGGACCTGGAAGGTCTGGTGCTTTATATTCCCGATGAGGGGGAGCTTCAGTTTCTGCTACGCGACGAGGATGGGGTTCTTCGTTACCGAAACGCGGATAAGGTCGGTTCGATTGGCCTCGAGGGCTGGCTGAAGTTCGAGGGAAGAAAAGCTTTCGACGATGCCTACGTTCTTTGGGGTGAGGATCGGTTTTGGTATTTTGCGCCGCATGCAGACAGTTGGGAACTCAATGTATCGGATACTTTCGAAACCCAGCTTGAAGATATTTACTATAGTTTTGTGCAGGCCGGCGATTTCGAATCCGATGGCAGCGTCGATCTTGTCGCGGTTGATGGCAACGAGCACGTCGTGGAGCTTCTTGCCCGTGCTCCTGATCAATGGTCGAGCGTCATGTATTGGGAGGTCTTCGAGCAAAATATGCATTACCAAGGTAGAACTGGGGCTAAACTCGAGCCCCGGGAAGCTGTCGTGGCCGATTTGAATGGCGACGGACGTCTTGATTTCGCTTTCCTGATACACGATAGGATTATCGTCTACCCGCAGGAATGATCCTCAGTTTTCACGGCGCTGTCGTCGTTTTTCCGCATATTGTCTTTGCCGAGCGAGCTCTCGCATATCGACCGCAGGATCATCATGCTCGAATATCTCCTGCCCAATGATGTGTTCAATGACATCTTCCATTGTAATGACACCGGATAAGGTGCCGAATTCGTCGACCGCGATGGCGAGTTGCTGATGGCTCTTTAAGAAGGTCTGCAATGCATCCGATGCGGCTGCATTGTCCGGTATGAAGATGGGCTCACTTGCGAGCTTGCTTATTTTTAGCATGCTTTTTCCTTCGGCTTTTGCCGAGAGAATATCGCGGCGCCGGACGATCCCAGTGATGTTGTCGGTCTGCTCTTTGAAGACGGGGATTCGTGCAAATGGAAGATCCGTCGTCTCGTTCAGTAGCTCATCGATGCTCAGTTCGCAGTCGATGGCGAAGACAACGGTGCGAGGAGTCATGATTTCGTTCACTAGCAGTTCATCGAGTATAAGCGCGTTATTGATCATGTCCCGTTCATTCGAGGAGAGTTTGCCTTCCTTGGCGCTTTTTTCGGCGAGCAGTCGTATTTCCTCGTCTCCGCCCGTTTCGATTTCTTTGGGCCTGAGGGCTAACCGGACAACCAGGCCGACCACGCTTGAGATGGGTGCCATCAGTGCGCAGACCCAGGCCAATGGGAAGACCAAAACCGGTTGTAGTGCGGGTCGATAGAGGACGCCGACGTTCTTTGGGATGATCTCCGAAAAGAGCAGAATCATGACTGCCATGACCGTGGATACGATCAGGAGTGTGTGTTCGTGCTCGACCCAGATTTGAACCGCAAGGCCACCGACAAAGGTGGCGCCGAGCGTATTGGCGATGGTGTTGAGACTTAGAATCGCTGAACTGGTCTCCTCAAGTCCCAGTTTGTACTTTTCCAGCCTCTCGCCACGACTTGGATATGCCCTCTTCAGGCTCTCTATTTCTGCAGTGGTTGTACTGAGGATCATCGCCTCAAGAATGGAGCAGAGCGCGGAAACACCGATCGTGAATACGGCGGCGAAAATAAGAGCAAGGATCATCGAAGTGGTGTAGGTGGTCATCGCCATCCCACGTTATCTGCGGAGGCAGCACATGGTCTGTTTTGTTGCTGGGTGGGCCCCGACTTACAAGAATTAATTCAGAATTCCGTATTAGAAACTTTCTTTTGCAGTCACTAGCTAAAGTCTTGACCGTATTTTCTAGGCTGGATAAACGATGAACCTACATATTATCAGCATTTAGCATGAAAGTCTCCTTTCGATTTACCCCATTTCTCTGGGCGCTAAGCGTCCTATTCGTCACAGGTTGCGCTTCATTCCAAAAGGGTGCTCTCCAAGAGGTCGCTATCCTGTCGTTCCCGACAGGAGCGAGTGTTTATATTAACGGCGAGGCTTCGGGAGTGACTCCCATGCAGGTGGCGCTTCCAAGAAAGATGAGTCACGAGATCCGTTTGGAGAAGCAGGGCTACAACCCATCAGTTCGGTATTTTGCACCTGTTCCAAACGAGAAGGCCGAAAATTTCGTTCGTTTTGGTCTTTCGGACGACCTTGGTCGCTATGTTGATCTCGAACCGGGCGCAATGAAAGTGGAGATGCAGAGTGATCTGATACCGTCCTCAGTTGGTTCCGATCCGTTTGAGCGGATGGCACAGCAGGTATTGCTTGCGGAACAGCGCTTTGAGTCCGGTCAGATCAGTGCCGCTGAGCATAAGTATATCACTGAGCAGATTATTGAGTTTTTCGAATCTCAGTTATAGCCTCATTTTTTTTCGACTCAATGAGCCAAATTCCTGACCACCTCCTCTATACGAAAGACCACGAGTGGATACGACTTGAAGACGACGGCTTGGCCGTGGTCGGGATTACTGATTACGCCCAAGAAAGTTTGGGCGATATTACATTTGTCGAGTTTCCCGAAACGGGTGCGAGCTTCGCCCTTGGTGATACCTTCGGTGTCGTTGAGTCGGTCAAGGCCGCCTCGGATTTGTTTATGCCGATTGATGCCGAAGTTATAGAGATCAACGAAGATGTTGATTCAGAGCCCGAGCTACTCAATCAGGATCCTTACGAAAAAGGCTGGCTCCTGAAGATTCGGTTGACTGAGCCAAGCCAGCTCGAATCTCTTCTTAAGGCGGACGCCTACTCCCAGTTGATTTAGACGGTGTTTGTCTAGAGGTATATTCGGGAATTTTGTGCTTTTTTTTGGGCACGGTTCTTACATGCTCCGCAGGTCTTGACTATGACTGCAGCGCGCAAAAACGAGGGTTCGAATTGGTCGATTAAAGATTCGGCTAATTATTACGGTTTGAAGCAGTGGGGTGGTGGGCATTTCTCCATTGATAACGATGGCTTCATGCGGGTTCATCCTCTCAGGGATACGCGCAGTATTCGAATTCACGACATTGTTAAGGAGGCGGCCGAAAAGGGACTGAAGCCGCCACTTACTGTCCGAATTCAGGATTTGCTACATACCCGAGTCATCGAGTTAAACGATCTCTTCCAGGAGGCCATCAAAGATGAAAATTACGCGGGCCGTTATCGGGGTGTTTTTCCTATCAAAGTGAATCAGTTGCGTGAGGTCGTGGAAGAGATTCAGGAGGCGGGTAAACCCTTTCACTTTGGCCTTGAATGTGGAAGTAAGCCTGAACTCATGATTGCTTTGGCAATGCACAGAGATTCGGAATCCCTCATCATTTGTAATGGTTACAAAGACGATGAGTTCATTCGCTTGGCATTGCATGGCATCCGTCTGGGGAAGGAGATTTACCTAGTCGTCGAGCAGTTGAGCGAGGTCGCTCGAATTATTCATATTTCTAAAAAACTCGGTGTTGTTCCGAGGATCGGTTTCCGGATCAAACTCTCGACAATGGGCGAGGGCAAATGGGCCAGTTCATCCGGTGAGGGCGCGAAATTCGGACTTACCAGTCCGGAGATTATCGAAGCGTCCAAGCGGCTCAAGCGCGCCGGTTTATCCGAGAGTTTACGTCTAATTCACTTCCACATTGGTTCGCAGGTTCCCAATATTCAGACGATTAAAAAGGCGACGGTGGAAGCAGCCCGGTTCTATTGTGAGCTGAGAATGCTTGGCTTCCCGCTGGAATTGATGGATGTGGGGGGTGGCTTGGGTGTCGACTATGATGGTTCCAGTAGTAGCTATGAGAGTTCAATGAACTACTCCATGCGGGAGTATGCCAGGGACGTGGTTTATAACATAAAGACCGTTTGCGAGGATGCCGAAGTGGCGGTGCCCGATATTGTAACCGAAAGTGGCCGTGCGATTGTGGCGCCCCATTCTATTTTAATCACCGAAGTCTTCGACCGGATTTCCAAGACCTCGGTTGCACCAAAGCCTCTACCTAAGCAGAAGAAGATCCACCCAATCCTGCGCGATTTTCAAGCGATTCTTAGCAACGATCGTGGTTCCACGCCGTTGGAGCGGTTTCACGACGCTCAGCAGAAGAAAGAAGAGGCCTATAATCTTTTTAATCTTGGATATCTTGACCTGTCCGGGCGGGGCCAGGCGGATGCAATCTATTGGGCGATCTGCAAGGAATTGAGTGATGCCGCCAAGAACGGGCACTATACACCGGAAGAGTTGGAGTCTCTGCCTCAAGTAATGGCGGACCAATACGTGTGCAATTTTTCCGTTTTCCAGTCACTGATAGACCACTGGGCCTGCGGACAACTTTTCCCCATTGCGCCACTACAGCGTCTTGACGAGTGCCCCGAAGTGGATGCTACGCTTGTGGACATCACCTGTGATAGTGAGGGGAAGGTCTCGGCGTTTACTGATGTTGAAGATATCAGGCATACGATCCGGTTGCATGATTTGAGGGCGAAGCAGCCTTATTATCTCGGTGTCTTTCTGGTAGGCGCCTATCAAGACATCATGGGCGACCTTCACAACCTATTTGGCCGTGTGAATGAGGTGCATGTTTTCCTGGAGGATGATGAGGAAGATGGTTTTTATATCGAGGACAGCATTAAGGGGTTTACTGCCGGAGACGTCCTGGGGTTCACCCAATACGACGGTCATATTCTCACCCGTCGAATGAAAAAGATGATCGATCGGGCGACCAAGGCGGATCAGATCAAGCCGCGGGAGGGCACCCGTATGCTAGACGAGTATGCAGAGCTTCTTAAGGGGCACACCTATTTGGCAGGTTAATCAAAGCCTCGCTTCTGGGTGAGGCATACGATCTACTGATAACGAATATGTCAGACGTTCCGCAGCAGATCAACTGGCCTGAGCGAGCGGCCGCACTCGTGCATCGACTGGGCGCATCTTCCATTGAGCCCTCGGTTGCTGACTGTCTTCAGGCGGAGGCCCCCTGCGATGTCCTTGTCGCTTGTTCCGGCGGTGCCGATTCTGTCTCAATGCTCTGTGTCTTCGCCGTCCGTGCGCAAGAGCTTGGGTTGCGGCTTCATCTGGCGCACTACAATCACCGCTGGCGGGGGGAGGAGTCAGACGCCGATGCAAGCTTCGTTGCTTCGCTGGCGGAGTCTTTCGGGCTTCCATACACATCCGGGGTGCGTCCTGAGAATGAGGCAGCCTTTACGGAGACGACGGCACGGGCTCTCAGGCTCGATTTTTTGAGGCGGTCTGCCGCCGATCGGGACTGCCGCTTTATTCTCTTTGGGCACCAATTGGATGATATCATCGAGACTCAACTACAGCGGATCGCTCGGGGTTGTGCATCTGATGGTTTGGCGGCTCCACGGCCTATAGCTCGTTTTGAGGGCCTGCCCACTCACCTGCGCCCCATGCTTCATCTGCGCGCGGGTGATATCCGCATGGCACTCAATTCTGTTTCGATTCCCTGGCGAGAGGATCTTTCGAATGATGATATGAGCATCGCGCGGAACGCTCTACGAAAGCAGATTATTCCGGAGTTGTCGGAGGCCCTTGGGCGGGATGCTTCATTCGGAGCCGCTCGTAGCCGGCGTCTATTGGAGGAGGATGCGGCGGCTCTGAACCAGTTCGCGCGTGAAATACTGCCCGAAGCCTTTGCTCACGATACGATGCTTAGTCGGACGCGACTTCGCGCGGTGCCTGTGGCCTTGCTTCGCCGGGCTCTTGCAGAGTGGCTCAGTACGCACGGATTAATCGCTTCAGTGAGTGCTCCTGCGATGGATGTCTTGATCGATAATATTATGAGCTCTCGCAAATACTTCAAAATGAGCGCGGGCGAAGATTTTATCCGAATGGAGGGGGATCGTCTTTGTCTGGAGCGTAGGGTGGACTTCGCATCCGAGGAAGTCCTGCAAGCGAGTAAGCTCGAGGTGGATGAGTCTGTTTTTCTTAGTACGGGCGCAGTCATCCAGTGCGAGCGCATTGCAATTGACGGAGAACTTCGCGACCGGCTTGCGTCTGGGAAAATAAATCCCCATCGGGAAGCAATTCTTGCGGATCCAGGAGACCCAAATCTTGAAATCCGTGCCTGGCAACCGGGTGATCGATTCCACCCGATGGGTGCCCCGGGGCGGAAGAAGGTAAAAGACTGGTTCATCGATCGCCGCGTTCCCCAAGTGGAACGAAAATCGCTGCCGCTTGTCCTTATATCTTCTGGCGAAGTCATCTGGATTCCAGGCTTTCCTCCTGCGGAGCGCTATAAAATCGCTCCCTCGACGAAGCAGGCTCTTAGGTTGACTTACCAATCAAGAAAACCACTTTGACCCATTCATGTCATCAGAGAACAACACGCCACCGAAGAACGATTCGGGTAAGAACAGCACTCCTCAGCGCTTTCAGCCTAAGGTTTTGCTCGTCTACCTAGTAATCGTTGCTGCGATTTTAACCATTTGGTTCGCCAACCCGAGTGCCGGGAAAAACGTGAAGCAACTTACTGTGAGTGAGTTGGTTCAGGCAGTAAAGAATGGCCAAATTGCCGATGGTGACGGCGTGATGGAGCCCGATCCCTCCTACGGTCGGGATGGTTATGTCATCTCCGGTGAGATGGCGAACCCTTACTATGAGAATCAAGTGGAGGGGATGGCGCTAAGTCCGGACGAGCCCTCTAAGATTCGCTTCGCGACTCGAGGGCGTCTGACTGAAGACGACTTTCTGCTTGTTCGTGAGGTTCTCAACGAGAAGCGCGCAAGCACCGCAATACAGGATGTTCTTATCAGTTTCCTGCCCTTTCTCCTGATTATAGGGCTACTTTATTTTCTCTTCGTTCGCCAACTCAAGAACGCCGGCAAGGGTGCCATGAGCTTCGGCAAGAGCAAGGCCAAGATGCTCACCCGTGAGAAGGACTCAATTACCTTCAAGGATGTTGCCGGTTGTGATGAGGCGAAGGAGGAGGTTTCGGAAGTCGTGGATTTCCTCAAGGACCCCAAAAAGTTCCAGCGTATAGGTGGGCGCATTCCTAAGGGGGTATTGATGGTGGGCCCTCCGGGCACAGGTAAGACGCTTCTTGCAAAGGCAGTGGCCGGTGAGGCAGAAGTACCATTCTTCTCAATCAGTGGTTCGGACTTTGTAGAGATGTTTGTTGGTGTGGGTGCGGCACGAGTTCGTGATATGTTTGAACAGGGGCGAAAGAATGCGCCCTGTATTGTGTTTATCGACGAAATCGATGCTGTTGGTCGTCAGCGTGGTGCCGGGTTGGGCGGCGGTAACGACGAACGTGAGCAGACCCTCAATTCGCTTCTCGTTGAAATGGATGGCTTTGATGGGCATGAAGGCGTGATTATTATCGCCGCGACCAATCGTCCCGATGTTCTCGACAGTGCGCTCCTGAGGCCCGGTCGTTTCGATCGTCAAGTCACGATCGATCTGCCTGATCTCAACGGTCGATACGACATTCTCAAAGTTCACTCCAAGAAGATTGCCCTGTCGGAGGAGGTGAATCTCGAGCACGTGGCTCGTAACACGCCGGGTTTTTCAGGTGCGGATTTAGCCAACTTGCTCAACGAAGGTGCGTTGATTGCCGCTCGTTACAACAAGAAGGCGGTCGACATGGAGGATATCGACGAGGCCCGCGACAAGATTTCCTTTGGGCGTGAGCGACGCAAGCTGATGGACGATGAGGATCGCAAGATCACGGCTTACCATGAAGCGGGGCATGCGCTTGTGCAGGCTGTCGTCGATGATGGGCAGCTACCTGTCCACAAAGTGACGATTATTCCCCGTGGGCAGAGCCTTGGTTCCACTATGTTCATGCCGAAGAAGGATCTGCTCAACCATTCAAAACGTCGTCTACTCAACCAGATTTGTTGTGGTATGGGTGGACGTGCCGCCGAGGAAATCGTGATGGGCGATATCACCAGTGGCGCTTCGGGCGATATTCGTATGGTCACGAAGACAGCTCGCCATATGGTTTGTGACTGGGGAATGACTGAGCTCGGACCGGTTGCTTACGGGGAGAACAAGGACCACGTTTTTTTGGGCCAGGAAGTCGCCCGTTCTCAAAATTACAGCGAAGAAACAGCACAGAAGATCGATAGCGCGATCCATAGCATCGTGGAAAAAGAGTATCAGCGTTCCCTTGATATTCTCAATGAGCACCGAAAGGCACTCGACGTGTGCGCCGAGGCGCTTCTTGAGCACGAGACGATTGATGGAAAACATGTCCACGAAATCCTCGAGTTCGGTGAGATCCGCTCACCTATTATCAAGCGTGAGACCATAGCGGAGGCACCTGAGGACGAAGCACCCGAGGAGGAGCCGAAGAAGGTCGCGAAAGAGGACGAAGATAAAGGCGGACTCGCCGGCGAAGAAGCGCCTGCGGGTGCACCCGCCTAGGACGCGTTTTCTTTAGGGTTGTCGCGTGAGGGGTAAAATGCGTTCATTGCCTTACGTGGATATTCATTTCACCTACACGCTCGACGATCTGAAGAGTGGTCGATTTGACGGCACTCCGCTGGCCGTCATCGGGCATCCGATTGCGCATTCCGTGAGCCCCGCGATGCACAATGCGGCGATCGAGCAATTAAGCGCTCAAGACTCACGCTTTACAGACTGGTCATACTATCGCTTCGATATCGCCCCTGAGGATTTTGAGGCGGCGATCCCGCTCTTTTATAAGAACAACTTTTTAGGTCTCAACCTAACCATTCCTCATAAGGTCCAGGCAATGGATTTGATCTGTGGTGTATCGCCGGACGCGGAGCGGATGGGGGCATGCAACACACTTGTCTGGGGCGAGCACGGTTACGATGGTTTTAATACAGACGGCTATGGCCTGAAAGCGGGCTTGTCCGAGGATCTCGGAGTCGAACTCAAGGATGCGACCATCATCCTGCTCGGTTCCGGTGGGGCTGCTCGGGCCGCAGCAGTCCAGTGTATTCTGGAAGGTTGTGAGAAGCTCTATGTCGGCAATCGCACGGTTTCCCGTTTGGACGAATTGATGACGGTTGTGCAGGCGATGCCGGGTGGTGAGCGCGCGGAGGCTTTTTCTCTTAAGGGGCAGGTGCCGGCCGATCTCCCCGAGTCGGGCATCCTTATCAATGCGACTTCGCTGGGTCTCAAGGCTAACGACCCGGCACCCTTTGATACAGGTCTGCTGCCCCCCGACTGGGTTGTTTATGATATGATTTACAATCCCGAAGCGACACGTCTCCTGCAAGAAGCCCAGGCCCACGGCTTACGAACCGCGAACGGTCTATCGATGCTGGTGCATCAGGGTGCACGTTCTCTGGAGATTTGGTCTCACACGGATGTGGATGCGCACGTAATGATGCGTGCGGCCTGTCACGCGCTCGACTTGCCTCCGAGGTTCGAATAGACTATGACATACTCCCCGAATACCGAACGATATGCGTCGATGCGGTATACTCGCTGTGGAGCAGTGGTCTAGAACTTCCCAAGCTGTCCCTGGGTCTTTGGCACAACTTTGGAGACTTCGATGATTTCGAGAATGCCCGCGCGATGCTTCATACCGCTTTCGACTTAGGCATTACTCATTTTGACCTGGCCAATAATTATAGACCACCTGCCAGGGGCAGCCGAGTCTCAATGCCGGAAGATCCTCGCTCAGGATTTCAGAGCCCACCGTGACGAGTTGATTGTATCTACCAAAAGCAATAGGCTTTAGGATTAGGACATACTTTCATCGAATCGGTATCAGTTCCCAGAGGTATTGCGGTGTTTCGGGGTAGAATGAATAGGCTATCAGAGCAGGGACGCCTAAAAATCCGATTGAGTGATTGAACGTCAGCAATCTATTCGATATTCTGCACTTGTTCGCGGATACGCTCGAGGGCGTTTTTCCCCTCGATTACGAGTCGGGTGATTTCAATATCATTCGACTTGCTGCCGGTCGTATTGAACTCACGGTGAATTTCCTGGCAGAGAAAATCCATCTTTCTCCCGGTCGCTTCGTCACTATCGAGGAAGCTCAGAAATTGCTCGAAGTGACAGGCTAAGCGTGTGGTCTCTTCGCTGATGTCGGAGCGGTCCGCAAAAATGGCGATTTCCTTGAGGACCCGCTCGTCGGACGGATCGAGTTCAAGTCCAAGTTGCTTGAGCCGCTCCAGGAGGGCGTCGCGGTAACACGCGGTGCTACCAGCTGCGAGGATCTCGATTTGCTTACGAAGCGCATCCATCTCGTTGATTCGGTTCCGCAAATCCGCTGCGAGCGCACTGCCTTCACTTGTTCGCATCGATGTGATGTCAGCCATGGCTGCTCGGAAAGCTTCCTCGAGGGGGATCTCCAGTTCGGTCCAGTCGGGTAGGCCCGAGCTGTCTTTGAGCGAGCGGGCCAGATCCAGAAGGAAATGGCTGTCCGGGGAGAATTCCAGACCCTCGGCCTCGGCAAACGCTCTTAGTTGCTGGATACTGTGCGTCATGGCTTCGGCGTTTAACAGCAAGCCGTCTCCTTCGCCCGCACTTGATTCGACGTTGATCTGTATGTTCACGCGGCCTCGCTGAAAGCTGCCGCCCAGCCAGCCCTTGCAGCTTGGCTCGTAGCCGCTCCACTCCCGAGGGGCGCTGATTTGGATATCAAGGGTCTTTCTGTTGACAGAGTGAATTTCGACAAGAATGCGCGCCCCGAGGTCGGTCACCTCAGCAGAGCCGCGTCCAAAACCAGTCATACTTCGCATGGTTCGTAAATAGTTGGTTTCTAGACCTTGTGAAGATGAAAGTAACCTGCCGCTTAAACTTCCTCGAAGCGACGATCGAAGAGTGCACCGATTTCTTCCAGCATGCGCGCTCCGTCACCGGATTCACCTTCAGCGCGGAAGAGTAGCCGCGAGTTCCTTCCGGCGGCCAACATCATGAGCCCCATGATGCTCTTACCGTTTACCTGCTCACCATCCTTTTCAACCCACACTTCACCACTGAAGGTATTAGCAATGCGTACGATCATAGCTGCCGGACGGGCGTGGATGCCCATCTTGTTCTGCACCACGAGCTCCCTGGTTAGGATCTCGCTGCTGTCGCTTGTTTCTGGTGTGCTCATGTATGAGTGCCGCTTTAAATAAGCTTAAGGTTGATATAAGCAAGATATAATCCAGTTTTACCCGTATCTCCGCTTATGCCGATAAATAAGAAATTTAGCTGAGCCTAGAAATGTCGGTCAAGGGTTTATCGGCTAAGTAGTCAGCCAAAAGAATTCAGGATGTAGAAGGAATTCACTTGGTGGCTCGGTCCTGTGAAATTAGCTGAATGGCTTCTGGCTTCCCCCCTAGGAATACTCCGGGATCATGTCACTTTGATGTTGCCAGAGATCCGCATAGTGGCCGCCGAGGGCGATTAGCTCCTGGTGGGAGCCGATCTCGATAATCCTGCCTTTCTCCATGACGACAATCTTGTCGGCACGCCGCACGGTCGAAAGACGGTGGGCAATAACTAATACCGTTCGCTCTTCCACGAGACGGTCGAGGGCTTCCTGTATCTTGCGTTCGGTGATGGTGTCGACGCTTGCCGTAGCTTCGTCGAGAATAACAAACGGAGGATTCTTGAGGAGGACCCGAGCGATTGTAAGCCGTTGTTTTTCCCCTTGGCTCAGGCGAATTCCTTTCTCGCCGATATTGGTGTCGAGCCCGTCGGGTAGGGCGTCGACGAACTCCCATGCGCAGGCCTGCCGAAGGGCTTCGATGATGGCATCCTCGCTAGCTTCAGTGCTTGCCAGTGTCATGTTGTCGCGCACACTTCCCTCGAAGAGAAAAGGATCCTGGGCGACGTGCCCGACTTTGTCGTGAAGTTCACCGAGTTTAATATCCCGAATGTCCAGCCCTGAAAGCCGGACAATTCCCGAGTTGGCGTCGTAAGTGCGCATCGCCAAATTGGCGACCGTCGATTTTCCTGCGCCCGTGTGTCCGACCAGTGCGGTCACCTTGTTGGCCTCCAGTGTTAGATCAAAAGACTCAATAATCGCGGGGCGCTCAGGGTATTGGAAACCGACATTTTCGAAGGTGACCGTAATGGGCACATTCGGCAGCGGCTTAGGTGCCTCTGGTTCATCGACATCAACCTGCGCATCGAGAATCTCGAAGACCCGTTCTCCCGACGAGCGGCCCGCTGCGATCAAGTGGTTCAAACCGTGAAGCTGCGAGATCGGCTGGTAGAGCATGTTGGAGAGGAGGAAAAAGGCGACCAGCTTGCCCATTGTAAAATCAGCGCTGTCCTGAAGCACGAGATAGCCGCCGATCCCTACGATGCTGAGAAAGCCGAACTTCGTCACGAGATTGGTGAAGGGGTGGTAATTCGCCCAGCGGAACATCGCGCGGAGGGTCTTGGCGCGGAGGGTCTCCGCCTTGTCTTCGAAGCGGCCCGACTCGCGGTCTTGAAGGCCGAAGGTCTGGATTAGGCGATTGCCTTGAATATCCTCTACGAGTAAACTGTTTAGGTCTCCAGCACTCTTACGGACGTCTTTCCAGATGATCCGTGAATTTTTGGAGTAGAGTATTCCTACAACTAGGAGCAAGGGAACGGGCAGAAAGACGAAGCATGCGAGGAAGGGTTGCAGGTAAAATAGGTAGGCGCTGATCAGAATGATTCGAATGGCAGCGCTCGTGCCCTGTTCCGTGCCGTCGAGTAAAGCCCGCTCCACCGCGGCCACATCCTCGATCACCCGCGATGAAATTTCGCCGCTCTTACGCTGATCATAAAACGAGACGGGTAACCGTAGTAGCTTTGTGTGGAGATCGCGGCGCATTTCGAGCAAAACCCTCTGCTCGAGCGTATTATTAACCCGGATCCGTGAGCGATTGAGCAACTCGCTGCCGACCAGAAAGATGCCGATCAGGAAGACACCTTTGGTTAGCACGGAGGGATCTTGGGTTGTGCTGAGGTTGTCAAGGATGCCCTTGACGAACATGGGAACGGTGATCTCCAATATCGTAGCGCCTGAGGCCAGAGCGATTGTGGTCCAGAACAATGCTTTATAGCGAAACAGGTAGGCGGAGACCCGCCGAATCGTATTTTTCGAGCTGTCGGTTGCTTCACTCACCTTAGACCACGCAAACCTGACACTGTCAGCTTGGCAAATCCGAATGGTTCAAATTCATAATAAAAGGTGGACAGCGCGCCGCATCATCGACTTCTATCATCAGCTCCGCTATCATTCACCCACCATCTTTCATCCAATAACATGTCCGTCCGACTCTACGTAGGTAACCTTTCTTTCGATGCCACTGCAGACGATCTGCGCGAAATTTTCAGTCAGATCGGGGAGGTCGAAGATTCCGTCATTGTGACGCGTCCTGGTGGGGGCCGTCCGCGCGGTTTTGGCTTTGTCTCCATGGCGGACGAGGCCGCGGGCGAAGAGGCCATCCGTCAACTGGACGGACAGGAAGTCGCCGGTCGCGCTTTGGTTGTCAATGTCGCCAAGGCCCGCGAAGGCGAGTAGGGTGCACAATTGGTCTGGTGGATGTAGCCGCCTCACTCTGTTGAGGCGTCGTGGGCTGTGGCACGGCAACAGAGTGCCGTGGCGACACCTGAGTTGATCCAGAGAGTAGAGAGTCGTTCTAGCCCTTGTTCGGCTTCGGCAACGAAAGGGCCATGCCCAGTGGTATAATGATGACGAGTGCGCCAAACAAATAGGCGCTCTGCGAGCCATACACAAAATAGACGAAGGCCGCCACCAAGGGGCCGATAGCACGAGCCAGGGAGCCGGCCGATCGGAATACGCCCAGGTTGGCACCTTGGTCCGCCTCGGTTGAGTAGAGTGATACCAATGCGCTCATTGTCGGAGAGACCAAGCCGATAGAGAAAGCCATCAATGCGAGCGCGCCAAAGAATGGGCCGAGCTGATTGGCAATGGCGAGAGCAAGAAAGGCTGCGATGCCACAGCTAAGCCCTGCGAGTGCCAGCCGTTTTTCGCCGACCGGTGTGGCTAGTCGGCGCACAATGCCCCCCTGCACGACAATTAGGATGAACCCGATGAAGACGAACATGCCTCCGTTCTGTGCGGGCGAGAATGCGAAGCGCTCAACGGCAAGGAAGGTCAGCGTGAACTCCATGCCGCTGAAAGCCAGCATGTAGATCAGGTAGACGAGGTTGGTTCGTCGGGTTGCCGCTTCGGGGGATTGGAAGAGATGAAAAACCGGGATGCCCTTGCGCTTCGAGGCTGTCTCGCCGCGCTTGGATTCGGGTAGTGTCTCCTCGAAACAACGGAATACCCATAGCAGATTAATGACGCTCAAGACGAAGCTGACCAGAGCCGGAGCCGAAAACGGGTTGACTCCATAGTTCCCTAGGGCGGGCGCGATGGCAGTTAGGTCGATCTTCGCGAATAGACCGCCTACAGCAGGTCCCACGATGAAGCCGAGACCGAAGGCAATCCCAACGATGGCGAGCCCGCCCGAGCGTTTCTCTCGAGTGGTGGAATCTGCGACGGCTGCGGTCGCCACAGAGAGATTGCCGCCCATGGCCCCGCCGACTATCCGTGCCAGGACAAGCATCCAAAAGGACGCGGAGAAAAACCAGGCTACATAGCTCAGCGCCATGCCGGTGATCGTGATTAAGAGGACTTTGCGACGTCCCACCCGGTCTGAATAAGCACCCCATAGAGGCGCGCAGATGAATTGGAGAATCGAATAGAGCGAGCCAAGGATTCCGCCAAAGAGCACAGCTGTCATCAAGCGTGGATCCTCTGCGCCGCTGCGCTCGGCCCAGTCAGCGATCGGGCGGATGATTTGTCCGAGCAGACTATCCGTGCCGGATCCGCCGGGCAGGTAGTAGTCCAGCATGGCCGGGAAGAGCGGAAAAATGATAGAGAACCCGACCAGATCCAGAAAAAGTGTCAGGAAAATCACACCCAAGCGGCTGCGGCTAGCCTTGTTTTCGGAGGTCTCAGTGTCGTCGGTCATGTATGATTGGCTCCAACCACATGAGTCGGGCAGAAGGAAATTTTTGTAAACCTTTAATAAGCGTTAATGGGCATTCATTTCGTGATTAGCATCTGGTTCAGACTGAGTTATCTTCTCCCATATCCCATATCCCATATCCCATATCCCATATCCCATATCCCATATCCCATATCTCACTTTTCGTGTCCGAATTTCTTCGACATCGCCTCATGTACATTTTCCGGAATCAAATGGCGCTCTCGATTCGTAAACTTGAAAACCTGTTTGACCAGGTTGGAGCTCGTGAAGAAATATTGCTCGTTCGGCATCAAAAAAATCGTCTCGATTGATTCATCGAGATGGCGATTCATCTGTGCCATCTGAAATTCGTGCTCAAAGTCCGATACAGCACGAAGCCCTCGAATGAGTGCAACGGCTTTGGTCTTCCTGGCCAGATCGACAATCAAGCCATCGAATGCCATGACTGAGATGTTCGGCCGGTCCACCAGGTTCTCCTCGATCAAGCGAACGCGCTCCTCGCTGCTGAAGAGAGGCTCTTTGGCCGCGTTTCGAGCGACAGCAACAATTACCTTGTCAAAGATATGGCGGGCTCGATTGATGACGTCGAGATGCCCATTGGTAATCGGATCAAAAGACCCCGGGTAAATGCCGATTTTCATAAGGGAAGGAGAATGAGGGCAACTCGCCTTTGAAGTCCAATCAAATTAGAAAAGAAGCCGACGCACTCGGACTAAGATTACAAATGTGAGGAGCGGGGGTAAGGGTTGGAGTTCCGCCTTTAGGCGGTCGCGCATCCCGAGCCTTTCAGACCTAAGCGCCTGAAGGCGCGACTCGAACGGGCGCATGTTTGAAATCTAGAGAGCGAGGTTGGCTACTTTACTGATCGGGCGTAATCAGAAAAATTGTCCCAAGTAGCACAGGCATCCTGCCTGTGTTTCTGCATTGGCCACAGGCAGGATGCCTGTGCTACTTGAAAACATCTGACAACAAATATGATAACACCCACGCAATGGGTGTAATTGCATCGCGTAGGAGAATGTGATCTCGATGAAGAAAGAGCTCTGAGCCAGACGGGAGTCTGGCTCCGAATGTGGCCTATCTCGGATTGCATCCCTTAGAATGCTACCTATCGAAATTGCACCCCATGCCAATCAGCACACCCACCTCAGTGTTGACAGTAGGAGTGATGCGGGCGATGTTTCATCTCCGATCCAGCCCATGCTGGGTTCTACTTACTTCCCCATGATAGACTCATCCCCAATCGAGCCGGTGCGTAAACGTCGGCAAGCTGGTTTCACTCTAATCGAACTATTGATGGTCATTGCCGTCATTCTGATTCTTGCTGGGATTACTTTCGGGATTTCCCGCGGCGTCCAGAACGCTCAAGCCCGTGCTCAGGCAAAGGCCGAGCTGGCCACGCTCGCCCAGGCGATTGAGCAGTTCAAATCCCGCTATGGGGACTACCCGTGGCACCAGTCAGGTGGGTCTTGGGGCTCCGGAGGCGTCGACGATACGAACCAGATGTTGCTCTACGCCCTTACGGGACGTCTAGTACTGCGGCAAGAGCCCGTGCCTGGAAATCCCGGCTCGACAAGGATGACGGCAGTCAAGATCAGTGACGATCTGGATGACTCGAAGGTTGCGAAGAATCCCAAGTTCATCGACCCAAGTCGTTTTTATGTCCAAGAAAATGGGGCAGGGCAGCCAATTGCTCTCCTCGACCCTTGGGGCAATCCCTATAAGTATTGGTATAAGTGGGATGATGCGCCCGACCAGTGGGAGGTATTTGGGTATCACCTCTACTCGCTTGGCGGTGACGGTGAGGAGGATAACTCGGAGATTGAACAGTCCCCGAGAACCGGCGTCATCAAGCCGACCTATCGCGATGCCGATACGAATATCGATAACATTTTTGCAGGAGAATAATTCTTTATGAAAAACACGAAGAAACACGCTTTTACGCTAATAGAACTCCTCATGGTCATTGCCATCATCGGTATCCTTGCCGGGATCCTGATTCCGACCGTGGGGGCGGTTCGTAAGCAGGCCAATATTGCCGCTTCGAAAGCGCAGCTGTCAAATTACGTGACCGCCATTCAGATGTTTAAGGGTGACTATGGTTACTATCCGTTGGTATCCGGCACGAGTGACAGCGACAACTTTGAATTAAACAGCGTGGGATCCAGCACGTCCTTTATTCAGACGCTCTCAGGTCGGAATCCGGACGGTTCGGTCATTAGTTCATCGGATGCTAAGAGCACAGGTAATCGCCGGAAGGAATCTTATCACAGCTTCTCGAAATCAGAGTTTTTTATCGACGACACGGATGTTGTTGCTGTTGACCAGATTGCAGATCGCTTCAATAATATAAACATCTCGATCGAAATTGATACGGATGGGGATGGATTTGTGAAGCCCAGGCCGACTCAGAACCCGCCAAGCAATCCGATTCGCACCCCAGTGACGGCCTACGTTGATGCCGATGAAGGAATCTCCGCACCTTCTTACACGCTCTGGGATTAATACATCTCTTTCCGAAAAAAATGAATCGAATCCGTCGTCAATACGCATTCACGCTGGTTGAGTTGCTCGTCGTGATCAGTATCATTCTGATTGCTTCCTCCATTATTTTTATCGGCGGCGGTGGTGACAGTGCTTCTCTGAGCAGTTCCCTGCGCATAACGTCGGGAGTGGCCAAGGGGGCACGGGGGCAAGCCATTCTCAAGAATGCAAAGACCCGTCTGATCATTCACAACGACTTGGACGCGAATGTGGATAAATATCGCCGCTTTATCGGGATCGTCTATGAAGATACGTCAACGGCGATTGATAACGACTGGATTGCGGCCACGCAGGGCATCTATCTCCCTGAAGGCATCTATTTTGATCCAGTCGCAAGTGCTGCCGGTGGCTCGGGCAGTGGTTGGTCACCCGGGAATACGATGAGCATTGAATACCCGAGAAGTGTGGCGAGGGTCGAGGGGACCGGCGAAGTCTTCTTTTACTACGAGTTCAACAGTAATGGCACGATGGCCACTGGATTTGAGAACGACTGGCTGGTAATCCGCGCGGGCACTCTGCGTCCAAACTCGGGTGGCGACATCGATATTGAAATCGAGGATGACCAGGAGGCTCTTAAAGCCGGTCTAATCTTCAGGCGAGTTGGGACGACGACGCCTGTGACTGATCCGGAAGCACTTTAACCAGGTAACTACTCATGAGTGAACCGTCATTTTACGAGAACCACCGCAAGGCATTCGGCTTCAGTTTGATCGAAGTCGTCCTCGCTATCGGTATCTTCCTTATTACCGTTTTGGCCTTAGTTGGTTTGCTGGGACCCACGCTTCAATCGGTCGATGAAGTGGAAAAGACCGACGAGATCGCGTCGGTGGTGAACACCGTCAATGCCTTCCTGCAAAACTCACCCGATATTGCCGGCACTAGCGGTAATTCAAAGTTCGACATCATCTACAACGCCGTCGCTGAGGAGAATTATGCAACCGTTTTTGTCTTCCGCGAGTTTATCGGAGACACGGAGAATGTCCGTCTGGTGGTGGGTTTCCAACCGGGGGAGTCGATTCGAGACGTTTCTTTTGGGGCCGATGCTCTGATCGATCAGACGCGCTTCGAAGATGCCGCGGGGACGATTTACCGTGTGATCCTGACGCCATCGTCAGTCATCCCGACGCCGACAGCCACTCCATCCGTTTACCGCTCGCTCAACCGTCAAAGCGACACCGGTACCTATGAACTGAAAGCCGCTCTCGCCGACTATCTGGAGGGTTACTTTGCGATGGAGGTGCGTATCTTCCCGGAGGACCCGGGACCAACGTTCAATTCCGACAGAGATTTGGATGAGTTTAACGAGGTTGAGCCCCTCTTTACCTACAACACGGCGGTTGTCCGCTAAATTGCTATTATTTGAATCGTCATGAAACGATACGCTAAGAAGAGGCGTCGTGCTTTCACTCTCATTGAGATCATGGTGGCGTCCGTCATCATGGTGATCCTCGTCGGGCTCGTTATCCAGATTACCACCCAGGTGCTCAACGTCTGGAACGAAAGCTCTGGTAAGCTCTCGGCCAATGCTGAAGCCCGGATTGCTCTGGATTTGTTGACTCAGGATTTGGAGACCGCGGTCTTTCGCAATAACGGACAGCAGTGGTTGAGAGTCGAAGCACTGCAGGACCCAGGAGGCCCTTACACAGATCAGACAGTCGCCCTTAAATTGTTCTCACCTGCTTTGGATCGGGACCAGTCCACGCCGGGGGATATCTGTGCGATAGGATACCAGTTGGCCTACCGCAAAGCTTACCAAGGTGCTGCCGATGAGATCTATGGGCTTTATCGCCAAATTGTTGCTCCTGACGTTACCTTTAACGATCTAATGGGCTCTTCTAATGATACTGCGAGTCCCCAGCTCTCGCTAAGCGGAAATGAGTGGGATAGTATCGTGATCGACGACAACTATCTCGCCGGCAATATCATCGAGTTTAAAGTGCTACTCTATGAGGACGACGGTTCCGGGACGGTGAACCTCTTGAATGCATCCCAGACGGATCTGGCATTGAGTCATGGCACCTTTATCTATGGTGGTAATGGCGGGACTGCGGTGACCAACCCGCTTCTCTACGCGGAAGTCATCCTGACTGTGATCTCCGACGAAGGCCTCCAGTTGCTACAGCGCTTCGATGATGTCGGTGCCTTTGAGCAATACCAGACCGCATCAGATATCGTCCGCCTACACGGCGAGACCTTCACCCGTCGAGTGAACTTTTTGGCTCAGCCTTTGTAGCCAATTGATTGACTTGAACCCAGAGGCTACCCGTTGCCAGCATCTTGGGTGTCCTGCTTCGATTGAGGCGAGGACGTAAATAGCTCCGACCTTAGTTCTGCTCGTGGGCAAGTAAAACGTCATCGGGGTTGGCTTCCACCGTGATTTCCCGTCCGAGGAATTCGAGGAGTATCTGGATACGATTCTTCGCTGGGAGCTGGGCGAGGACTTTGCCATTCAGGCCCTTGAGTGAGCCGGCCACAAATTCGATCTCTGCGCCCTCGACCACACTTAGATCGGGTGCTTCAAGGATCCCCACTGGAATGCTTGCTTTGAGTTCATCGATAACGGATTCGGGTATAACGCGTCGGTCGCCGAGCTCGACCATTCCGGTGATACCCTGACTGTGCACGACCTGCCGGGAATGGGTAAAGTAGTGGAATTTGGCAAAAATGTAGCCGGGAAACAGGGCCTCGACGAAGCGCTTTTTACCGGTTCGGGTCTTTTTGACTTGGCTGATTCTTGGGCAAAACACGTCCACCGCTTCAAGCCGATCGAGAATGGCAGCCGCAATGTGCTCACGCTTGGTCTGTGTGCGCAAGCAGAACCACTGAGGTGCCTCTGTTTCAGGCTTATCGGAGGTAACTTTAGACATCTATTGCTGACGATAATTGAGCCAGAGCTGCTTTCAACGGCAAAAGCAGTTCTGCAGGGGTCGGGGTTCGAATCAGATCAGGGCCGATGCTATTGGCATCGCGTCGCTACTGGATCGTCGAGTCGTCGAGGCAGCGCTGTCTTTCGGCGGTCCTGGTTCGATCCAAACATACCTGACTCTAATCCGGTCGCTTAAAACGTCTTGCCGGTTTCTTCTTTGGTTCACCGTCTGCCGAGGCCGGCTTTTTAAACTTTTGGCCGGTAATCTTGCGCTTCGTTTTGAATGGGCGTTTGTGCTTGCCGCCGTCGTTCCATTTTCCGGCATTCGCTCCATGTTTATGATGCCCCCCGGATTGTTTCCTGAAGCCACGCTTGCCTTTGGAACCATCCTTGTGCTTGCCGCCGCCTTTGCGTTTTGGCTGAGGGTCGAAGGTCTCATTGTCCTCCGCGATGGTTTCACCCTCGCGGCCGTCATCCTTGCCGAGGAGATCAAAGAGGGCGCTGGTGATATCGGTCGGTGTATGTCCCGCGTCGAGGAGGCGGTCGACGAGGTCGTCATGGCGTTTGAAGCTGCCTTCCTCCAGTAATGTCTTTACCTGCTTGAAGTATTTGTCCGCCTTCCGCCCCTCAACATCCTCCAGGCTGGGGATGGGCATCCGACGGACCATCTGGCGCGTGTAGCGCTCAATGGCTTCAAGTCGGTAGATGTCCCGTCCATAGACAAAGGTGACGGATTTTCCCGAGCGACCGGCGCGGCCGGTTCTGCCGATTCGGTGGACGTAATCTTCAGGATCATAAGGGAGGTCGTAGTTGAAGACGATATCGACATCGTCGATATCGAGGCCCCGTGCAGCAACATCAGTTGCGACCAAAAGTTCGACCGAGCCATTCTTGAACCGTTTGATGACACGCTCACGGTTTGCCTGTGTGATGTCACCGTGGATACGATCGGCCACGTAGCCGCGGGCGCTGAGCGCTTCCGTTGCGTCCTCAACCATTTGTTTCGTGTTGCAGAAGACAATACCGCGAGGGTTCGTTTCTAGATCGAGTAGGCGGCAGAGGACCTCAATCTTCGAACGGTTACGAACTTCGTAGTAGCTTTGATCGATCGAGTCAACCGTCAGCGCCTTTCGCTCGATTGATATACGGGTCGCTTCACGACTGAAATTTTTGATGAGTGACTCGACACCCTTGTTCATTGTTGCCGAGAAGAAGAGGGTCTGGCGATCCTCCGGCATATCGCCGAGGATGATCTCCATGTCTTCGCGAAAGCCCATATCCAGCATGCGGTCGGCCTCATCGAGAATGCAAAGTCGGATGGCCTCCGTTCGCAGGGTGTTGCGGCGCAGGTGGTCCATAACCCGCCCCGGTGTGCCCACGATGATATGGGCACCTTTCCGCAGCCCCCTGATCTGGCGATCAATCGGCGCACCTCCGTAGACCGGTAGGGCGCTTAGCCCCTTGAGTGCGCTGGCGAGTCGATGAATCTCTTCGCAGACTTGCACAGCCAACTCTCGAGTGGGGCAGAGAACGAGGACTTGCGGCTCTTTTCGGTCGATTTCGATGCGGTCAAGCGCGGGCAGACCAAAGGCGGCCGTTTTACCAGAGCCTGT
This sequence comes from Opitutales bacterium, assembly GCA_049598495.1. Lineage (GTDB taxonomy): Bacteria > Verrucomicrobiota > Verrucomicrobiia > Opitutales > Coraliomargaritaceae > Thalassobacterium. The sequence goes on along the minus strand of JBMYNR010000003.1, from coordinate 24,374 downwards.
CTGAGAGAGCCCCACGAGGTCGCGACCTTCGAGTGCGACTGGAATCGTCTCCGCTTGGATGGGTGAGGGGGATTCAAAACCTAGGCGCTCGATGCCTTGAATCAATTCAGGGCGTAGCCCGAGATCTGTAAATTTGGTTTCCATGTGTTGAAGCGGGCAGGGCTTTGACAGCTAAGTTCACTATCGACAAGGTTTAAAAGGGCGAGTTATGACCCATGAAACTCCTGTAAATATGTCTGATTCCTGGAAAATCGCCGCATTTTATCATTTCACCGACTTGCCTGACCGTGACGAGTGGGCGGAACGTATGGTGGATCATGGCCTCGAGGTCGGACTTCGAGGCACGGTTATCTTTGCCCCAGAGGGGGTGAATTCGACCTGCGCCGGCTCACATGAAGCTGTTGATGCAACCATTGCACTTCTCAAATCGGATCCCCGCTTTGAGCCGATGGAGGTCAAATATTCGTATGCTGATTTCAACCCCTTTCCAAAGTTCAAGGTCAAAAAGAAGCCGGAGATTGTGACCTTTCGTCAGGACGGCGCGGATCCCCGGGAAGCCGTGGGAACCTATCTGGAGCCGGAAGCGTGGAACGAGCTCATTTCAGACCCTGAGGTCATTACGATTGATACCCGGAACGACTACGAGGTCGAGGTCGGACAGTTTAAGGGAGCGATCAATCCAAATACGGATGATTTTACGGCATTCGCAGATTTTGTGGACGAGCACCTCGCGTCGCAAAAAGACAAGAAGATTGCCATGTATTGCACAGGGGGGATCCGTTGCGAGCGTTCAACGGCCTATCTTAAGCAGAAGGGCTTTAAGAACGTCTACCACCTAAAGGGCGGCATCCTCCGTTACATGGAACTGATGCCCAGGGAGAAAAGTCTCTGGGAGGGTGATTGCTTCGTCTTCGATTACCGGGTGGCGGTCGACCATGATCTGAAACCTGCCAAGTGGAAAATTGACCCCGAGACAAGCAATCCGAAGCCAATGTCGGAGGCCGAGGTCGAACACATTGCCGAACGTCGACGCTCCGGGGCCATCTTCAGGAAACCATATACCGTCTGAGGAGCTGGGGCCGGCCGCATCCTACTTGGGATAACGAGCCCTGTCTTTGGCGAAATAGGGTATTTGAAGTCGCTTGTTGGTCAATAGGGAATCGAACCTTATTTTCAGGCTCTAGGCCCCTAAAATACTAGATATGAGCATGGGGGGATTTTTTTGAAATTAGTATTGACTGAGTAAGGGGCGAAAGGCACCTTCGCGGGCTTTCCAAAAATTCTGCCCTCCTCTGTGTAGAATCTCCGGCTCTTTACATTCTATATCATCATTTTGCGATGTGCCCTTGTAGCTCAGTGGTAGAGCGCATCCTTGGTAAGGATGAGGTCGGCGGTTCAATCCCGCTCGAGGGCTCCATCTTGGATAACAAACAACCAATTAATCAATCTCTCATCAATAAATAACATCAATCATGGCTAAGGAAACATTCGAAAGAACAAAACCACACGTCAATGTCGGCACTATCGGTCACATTGACCACGGTAAGACAACTACAACTACTGCGATCCTTAAGGTTCAGTCGGACAAGGGGCTTGCTGAGTTCAAGTCATATGCTGACATCGCCAAAGGTGGTACAGTTCGTGACGCGACAAAGACCGTTACCATTGCTGTAGCACACGTTGAGTATGAGACGGAAAACCGTCACTACGCACACGTTGACTGCCCGGGTCACGCTGACTTCGTTAAGAACATGATCACCGGTGCCGCCCAAATGGACGGTGCTATTCTCGTTGTTTCCGCTGCAGACGGCCCCATGCCGCAAACTCGTGAGCACATCCTCCTTGCTCGCCAGGTTGGTGTTCCTACCATCGTTGTATGGCTCAACAAGGTTGACCTGCTGGATGACGACGAGCTTCTCGAGCTGGTCGAGATGGAAGTTCGTGATCTGCTTTCTAAATACGAGTATCCAGGTGATGATATCACCATCGTTCGTGGTTCCGCAACTGCTGCTCTTGAGGGCAAGCCCGAAGGTGTCGAAGCAATCGGCAATCTGATGGCTGCTATCGATGCTGACATCGCTGAGCCTGCTCGTGAAGTCGACAAGCCACTCCTCATGTCTGTAGAAGACGTCTTCTCCATCACCGGTCGTGGTACCGTGGCAACCGGCCGTATTGAGCGTGGTGTTGTCAAGGTTGGCGAAGAAATCGAAATCGTCGGCATGAAGGAAACTCAGAAGACAACCGTTACCGGTGTGGAAATGTTCCGCAAGCAACTCGATCAGGGTATGGCGGGTGACAATGTCGGTCTTCTTCTTCGTGGTGTTGAAAAAGACGCTATCGAGCGTGGTCAGGTAATTGCGAAGCCTGGCTCGATCACTCCTCACACAACTGCCAAGGCTGAGCTCTACGTCCTCTCCAAGGATGAAGGTGGCCGTCACACTCCATTCTTCGACGGCTATCGCCCGCAGTTCTTCTTCGGCACAGCTGACGTAACCGGTATCATCAAGTGCCCGGAAGGTGTCGAGATGGTCATGCCAGGTGACAACCTTACCGTTGAAATTGAGCTCGGTAAGCAAATCGCCATGGAGCCCGGTCAACGCTTCGCGATCCGTGAAGGTGGCCGCACGATCGGTGCCGGTCGTGTTGCAGAAGTGATCAAGTAGTTACTTGTTCATTCAGATTCCAGTTTTTGCCGAGGGCTCTATATGGGCCCTCGGCTTCACTGTTATTTATAGAATTTAACCTGAATCTTACAGGAGAGTAGTTCAATTGGTAGAGCAACGGTCTCCAAAACCGTAAGTTGTGGGTTCGAGTCCCTCCTCTCCTGCCACTTCTTCACGCCTTTCATGAAAAACCCATTCACTAGCATTCGTCTCTTTTACAAGGAGATGATGACAGAGCTCAAAAAAGCCTCCTGGCCAACCAAGACGGAGCTCCGCGATTCCACAATAGTTGTGCTCATCGCCACCGGTATACTCGGCGGCTACATCGCGTTGATCGATTTCTCGCTAATGAATGGTGTCGAGTTGCTGACCTCTTGGGTCAAGTAGTCGCACCGCCCCTCGTATTTTCTCTCGCCGCCTTCGGTATCATTTTTCGTCTCTAGAGTCCGCAATGTCAGATTCCTCTTCAGTTACAGGCCCGCGCTGGTATGCCGTCCAAACGCTCTCCAATCAGGAGCAGAAGGCAAAGAAGTACCTCGATAAGTTCATCGTTGTCGAAGAAATGGAGGACTTTGTCTTCGATGTCCTCATGCCGACCGAAACGATCACCGAGGTCAAAAGCGGCAAAAAGACCACAAAGACACGGAAATTTTATCCAGGTTATGTTTTCGTCAATATGCGTCTCTACGATGACGATGGCAAGCTGCTCCAGAAACCTTGGTATTTCGTAAGGGAAGCTCAGGGTGTGATCAACTTTGTTGGTGGAGAACGCCCGGTACCGCTCAAGAAGAGCGAGATCGATCGCATTATCAATCAGGTTGAAGAGGCCGAGGGCAAGGAAAAGCCAAAGATCGAATACGAACTCGGCGAAATGGTCAAAGTCAATGACGGTCCCTTTGCGAATCTTGTCGGAAAGATCGAGGAGATCGATCCCGAGCGCGGCAAACTCAAGGTATCCGTTTCTATTTTCGGGCGTTATACGCCTGTTGAACTTGAATACTGGCAAGTCCAGAGAACAGAAGAAAGCTAATCCGCTATGTCTAAGAAAGTCGTTGGAGAAATCCGTCTACAACTTCCTGCAGGTGCTGCTAATCCGGCACCTCCCGTTGGTCCCGCACTCGGCGCGCAGGGCGTTAATATCATGGGGTTCTGTAAAGAATTCAATGCCAAGACCAAAGATCAGGCCGGTATGATCCTTCCGACCGTGATCACCGTCTACGCAGACCGCTCTTTTACCTTTATCCTTAAGTCGCCTCCCGCCGCGGTACTTCTGAAGAAGGCTGCCGGTATTGCTAAAGGCTCCGGTGTGCCGAACAAGGACAAGGTCGGTTCTGTGACTCGTAAGCAGGTGCTTGAGATCGTTGAGATCAAGAAGGCCGACCTCAATGCGAAGGACGAGGACGCCGCTTTCAATATCATCGCCGGCACCGCCCGTTCGATGGGGCTCGAAATCGCGGACTAATTTTTGCGGGCGCCATTCCGGTGCCCCCTTTCAAACAAATAGAGATATAACAATGGCCACCCAGCAAATAAAGGGAAGCAAACGCTATCGCTCGGCAGTCGAAATGGCTGACTTGACGAAGACTTACTCGGTCGAAGAAGCGTCTGCGCTACTCAACAAACTACCGAAGGCGAAATTCGACGAAACAGTCGAGGTATACGCCCATCTCTCGGTCGATCCCCGCAAGAGTGATCAGATGGTCCGCGGCACCCTCCAGCTTCCTCACGGAAGCGGTAAGACAGTGCGCGTGATTGTCTTCACGGAAAACCCGGACGAAGCTAAGGCTGCAGGCGCAGACGAGGCGGGTCTTGATGATCTCATCGAGAAGGTTTCCGGCGGATGGACTGATTTCGACGTCGCGATCTCGACGACAAGTGCGATGAAGAGCGTCCGTAAGGTCGCTCGTGTGCTTGGTCCCCGAGGCCTCATGCCTAATCCCAAGTCCGGCACCGTGACAGACGATATCGTCGCAGGTATCAATGAAGTCAAAGCCGGCCGGGTTGAATTTAAAATGGATAAGACTGCCAACGTCGCGATTGTCGTCGGCAAGCGTTCCTTCACCCCTGAGCAGATCTCGGAAAACGCAGACGCCGCAATTAAGGCGCTTGTCGAGCAGAAGCCGAAGGCCGCGACAGGCAAGTTCCTGAAGAGCTTGACGCTGAGTGCGACGATGAGCCCAGGCCTTATAGTCGATGTGACCGACTACAACAAAGCATAAGGAAGGACCCATAACATGAGACCAGAAAAACAATATCTCGTAGAAGAGGTGAACAACCACCTCGCTAAGTCCGATTACGTCTATCTTGCCAATTACGAGCGTATCACCGTCGAGGAAACGGCAGAACTTCGTGAGCAACTCGCTGAGCACAATGCCGAGTTCCACGTCGTAAAGAACAGTATTTTCGGTGTTGCCGCCAATGCCAAGGAAATGCCGGATGTGGGCGAATATCTTTCGGGCCCGACCGCCATCATTGTTGGTGGTGACAATCCCTCCGGTGTGGCTAAGGTCCTCGGGAAGTTCTTCAAGGCTAAGGAAAAAGTCGACCTCAAGGTCGGTATCCTTAACGATAAGACTCTCGATAAGGCTCAGATCGAAGCGCTTGCGAAGCTTCCTGGCCTCGAATCGCTCCGTGCACAGCTCCTCGGTCTACTCTCACAACCCGGGACTGGCCTGGTGCGTGTGCTCAACGCCGTTCCGCAAAATGTCGTCAATGTCTTGCAGGCCAAGGTCCGCGCAGAAAACGGCGAGTAATCAAAATCGAAACACATTTAGCCGTTGGTCTCGATTCGGGGCCGTGGCCTAAAACAAACCATAATCCAAAAATACGGTTAGGAGGAATTCGCCTCTTAAATGCTCCGATCACCGGGGCGCTAACCAATTAAAAGATACAACATCATGGCTGATATCACAAAAGAACAAGTCGTCGAGTGGCTCTCCGCACAAACTGTGCTCGAAGTCGCCGATCTCGTTAAAGAACTCGAAGAGAAGTGGGGCGTTAGCGCTGCAGCTCCTGTTGCTGTTGCTGCTGCCGGCGGTGCTGCTGCAGGTGGTGGCGAAGCCGCTGCTGAAGAAAAGGATGAGTTCGATGTTATCCTTAAGGCTGCAGGTTCTAACAAGATCGCTGCGATTAAGGAAGTCCGCGCTATCACAGGTCTTGGCTTGAAGGAAGCGAAGGAACTTGTCGAAGGCGCACCGAAGCCTGTTAAGGAAGGTGCCGCCAAGGACGAAGCTGAAGAGATCAAAAAGAAGCTCGAGGCCGCCGGCGCTGAAGTCGAACTTAAGTAATCATTAGGAATACTTAGATTATACTCTTTAATCGCACATTTTCACAGTTAGGTGAGCTCACCCAGATCGGGTGAGCCTCGCCTAGCTGTTTTTGCTTTTCCGCTGATCCGCTCTAAACTGAGCTGCAGCAAATTCTCAGAACATTCTCATTACAAACCGTCACAGGGGCATCTACTATGTCAAAGCGCACAAATTTCGGTCAACTCAAGGAAGTAATCCAGCCACCCAATCTGATTGAAAATCAGGTCGATTCCTACAAGGAATTTCTCCAGATGGACGTGGCTCCCAGCCAACGTAAGCAAGTCGGCCTGGAGGCCGTCTTCTCCGAAGTATTTCCGATCGAAAGCTATGACAGTCGCTGTCATCTTGAGTATGTCAGCTATAACGTGACGCCACCCCGCGAGTCCGAGATCGAAGCGATTCGTGATGGTGTGACATATTCTGTCTCTCTCTATGTGAAGCTTCGCCTCCGAGAAGAAGATCACATCAAGGACGAAGAAATTTACATGGGTGAGCTGCCGATGGTGTCCGACCGTGGGTCATTCATCATCAATGGTGCAGAGCGTGTGATTGTGAGCCAGCTTCACCGTTCGCCGGGTATCGCCTTCGAAGAAAGCGTCCATACTTCCGGCAAGATTCTCCACGCATTCCGTATTATTCCGGATCGTGGCACCTGGCTCGAGGTTCAGTTTGACCAGAACGATCTCCTCTATGTCTACCTCGACCGTCGCCGTCGCCGTCGTAAGTTCCTCCTCACTACTTTGCTCCGCGCAATGGGTTACGGCTCCGATGCGGAAATCCTCAATCTCTTCTATGAACTCGATGAAGTCTCCGTCGCGGATGCGCTCAAGCGCGACTCGGTCTCGAACCTGGTTCTGACCGAGGATATCGTCGACGCGGATAAGGGTGTCGTTCTTGCACGTGCCTTCGAGCCTCTCACCAAGACCATCGTCCGCTCTTTTGAGAAGGCTGGTCTCAAGAAGGTGGTTGCTATCGATACGACTGTGGACGACGGAGCGATCATTCGCTGCCTCAAGAAGGACCCGACTCAGAACGAGGAAGAAGCGCTCAAGGATATCTACAAGCGCCTCCGCCCAGGCGAGCCGCCCACAACCGCGAACGCCAAAGCGCTTCTCAAGCGTCTCTTCCAGGACCCACGTCGCTATGATCTCGGCCGGGTTGGGCGCTACAAGCTTAATCAAAAGCTGAAGATGGACACCGACCTCGATTTCCGCGTGGTCGGCGCAGAAGATGTGGTTGAAGCCACAAAGTATCTTACCCGTCTCAAGCGTGGTGATGGCACGCTGGATGACATTGACCACTTGGGCAGTCGTCGTGTTCGCACCGTTGGTGAGTTGCTCGCCAACCAGTGCCGTGTCGGTCTCGCCCGCACCGAGCGTCTGGTCAAGGAGCGTATGACGCTTTATGATCAGAGTGTTGACTCCATCACGCCTCAGAAGCTGATCAACCCGAAGGCTCTGAGTACGGTGATCCGTGACTTTTTCGCACGGAGCCAGCTTTCCCAGTTTATGGACCAGATCAATCCTCTGGCCGAGCTGACTCACAAGCGTCGTCTTTCCGCTCTCGGACCGGGCGGTCTGAACCGTGAGCGCGCCGGATTTGAGGTGCGTGACGTGCACCCATCGCACTATGGACGTATCTGCCCGATTGAAACGCCGGAAGGTCCGAATATCGGTCTGATCAACTCGCTTTCGCTGTACTCTCGCATCAATGAATTCGGTTTTATCGAGACTCCTTACCGAAAGGTAGTGAAGGGCAAGGTTCTCGACGATGTCGAATACCTCAACGCCGACCAGGAAGAGCCTTACATGATTGCTCAGGCGAATTCCGAGATCGACAAGAACGGTAAGCTGGTTGGCAAGCGCGTGACCTGCCGTAATCAGGACGAGGTTCTTGAGCTCGAACCGAATGAGGTCGACTATATGGACGTCTCGCCGAAGCAGCTTGTTTCGGTTGCCGCGGGTCTGATTCCTTTCCTCGAGCACGACGACGCAAACCGCGCGCTCATGGGTTCGAACATGCAACGCCAAGGTGTGCCACTTCTCCAATCCGAGTCTCCATTCGTGGGAACAGGCATCGAGGAGCGTGTCGCTATCGACTCCAAGACCGTTGAGGTCGCTGATATCGACGGCATCATCGCTCAGGTCGATGCGAACCGAATTGTTCTTACCAAGGAGGGCGACCTGCCGAGCAAAGCTAAGGATATCAAAACGGATCCGAAGAAGGATATTTACGTCTACGATCTCCGTAAGTTTATGCGGTCCAATGCGGGCACTTGCTTTAACCAGAAGCCTATCGTTTCCCGTGGTCAGCCAGTCAAGAAGGGCGATATCCTCGCAGATGGTGCCTCCACTGACGAAGGTGAGCTTGCGATTGGCCGTAATATTCTCGTGGCCTTCATGCCGTGGAACGGATACAACTTCGAGGATGCGATCCTGATCTCCGAAAAGATCGTCAAGGACGACATCTTTACATCCATCCACGTCGACGAATTCGAAGTCACTGCGCGTGATACAAAGCTTGGGCCGGAAGAAATCACCCGTGATATTCCCAATGTCGGTGAGGAAGCACTCAAGGATCTTAACCACGACGGTGTCATCCGAGTGGGTGCTGAAGTCAAGCCGGGCGATATTCTCGTCGGTAAGATTACGCCCAAGTCGGAAACCGAACTGGCTCCTGAAGAGAAGCTTCTTCGCGCGATTTTCGGTGAGAAGGCTGCCGATGTTAAGGACACCTCCCTCGTCGTCCCATCCGGTGTTCGCGGTATCATCATGGACGTGAAGGTCTCGGCCCGTGTGGACGGTGAGCCTGAGCAAATGTCCGCCTCCGACCGCCGTCGCCAAATCAAGAAGATCAACGAAGAATTCCGCTCTCAAAGTGATAAGCTTCGTGAAGACCTGACTGAAGCACTCTCTAACATTCTGCTGGGTGAAAAGATTCCGCTCGATGTGAAGAACGGTGACACCGGCGAGATTATCATCCCTGCAAACCGCAAGATCACCAAGACCTTGCTTCGCCGTCTGGCTGCTGTCTCCAAGGATATCGAGATCGATCCGTCTCCGGTGAAGATTAAGATCATGGAGATCGTTAACAACTACCAAGGTAAGTTCGACGAACTCGACTATGACCGTGAGCGCAAGATTGAAGGCGTTGAGTCCGGCGAAGACGCCGATCAAGGTGTGGTCAAGAGTGTGAAGGTTTACATTGCCAAGAAGCGTAAGATGCAGGTCGGTGACAAAATGGCCGGTCGTCACGGTAATAAAGGTGTGGTCGCCAAGATCGTTCCTGAAGAGGACATGCCGCACCTTCCGGACGGCACCCCGATCGAAATCTGCCTCAACCCGCTCGGTGTTCCTTCCCGAATGAATGTCGGTCAGGTTCTGGAGACACACCTTGGTTGGGCCTGTAAGAAGCTCGGCATCAAGGTCGCGACACCTGTCTTTGACGGTATCTCCGAGGAGCGTGTTCGCCAATACCTTGAAGAGGCGGGTCTCCCTTCAACCGGTAAGAGCATTCTCTACGACGGCCGCACAGGTGAGCAGCTTCACCAAGAAGTCGTTGTTGGTTACATGTATATGCTGAAGCTCAACCACCTGGTTGCTTCCAAGATCCACGCACGTGCGGTTGGTCCTTACTCACTTATTACCCAGCAACCGCTCGGTGGTAAGGCGCAGTATGGTGGCCAACGTTTCGGTGAGATGGAGGTTTGGGCGCTTGAAGCATATGGTGCTGCCTATACGCTGCAGGAACTGCTTACCGTCAAGTCTGACGATGTTGCAGGCCGCACGCGTATTTACGAATCGCTCGTTAAGGGTGACAACAGTCTGCAAGCGGGGACGCCTCAGTCGTTCAACGTTTTGATGAAGGAAATTCAGAGTCTCTGTCTCGATGTCCGACTCGGCACCGAAGGTAAGTTCGAGCTGGACACCGCAGTCGACGCTTAAGGTCGCATTCACGATTAACCGAAACATTTCAAAAAGGGTTTATTAAATGAGCAACGAAGTAGCACGCGACGTCCTTGGCTATGAAGCCACCAAATCATTTGACCGTGTCGGCATCACTGTCGCCGCGCCGGAGGCCATCCGCGAATGGTCCCGTGGGGAAGTTAAGAACCCCGAGACAATCAACTACCGCACATTCAAGCCGGAACCGGGTGGTCTTTTCTGCCAACGTATCTTCGGGCCGGTTCGCGACTATGAGTGTGCCTGTGGTAAGTATAAGCGTATCAAGTACAAGGGTGTGATTTGCGACCGCTGCGGCGTTGAGGTCACAGTCTCTCGTGTCCGTCGTGACCGTATGGGCCACATCGAGTTGGCTGTTCCGGTTTCGCACATCTGGTTCCTTAAGAGTATGCCCAGTCGCCTTGGTCTTCTCCTGGATATTACCGCGCGCAACCTTGAGCGTGTAATTTACTACGAGAACTACCTGGTCATCGATCCTGGCAAGACACCACTCGAAGAGCGTCAGTTGCTGACTGAGCAGGAGTATCTCCAAGCTCAGGATGAATATGGTGAGGACTCGTTCGTTGCCCGTATGGGTGCCGAGGCAGTGCGGGATGCACTCGCACTTGTTGACCTTGAGGGCACGGTGGCCGAACTCCACGAGCAGATGCACGCCACCCGCTCGAAACAGATCAAAAAGAAGATCTCCAAGCGTCTGAAGACCATTCAAGGCTTCATGGAATCCGGCACTCGTCCAGAGTGGATGGTTCTTGAAGTGCTTCCGGTTATTCCGCCGGATCTTCGCCCGCTGGTTCCGCTCGAGGGTGGCCGCTTTGCGACTTCCGATTTGAACGACCTTTATCGCCGTGTCATCAACCGGAACAACCGTCTTAAGAATCTCCTCTCTCTGAAGACGCCGGACGTGATTATTCATAATGAGAAGCGTATGCTCCAGGAAGCTGTGGACGCGCTGTTCGACAATGGTCGTCATGGCCGTGCTGTGACCGGTGCCGGCAATCGTCCGCTCAAGTCGCTCTCCGATATGCTGAAGGGTAAGCAAGGCCGCTTCCGTCAGAATCTTCTCGGTAAGCGTGTCGACTACTCCGGCCGTTCCGTCATTGTAACAGGTCCTGAGCTTAAGCTCAATCAGTGTGGTCTACCCAAGAAGATGGCCCTCGTCCTATTCGAGCCGTTCATTATCCGTCGTCTCAAGGAACTGGGATTCGTGCATACTGTCCGTGGCGCGCGTAAGATGATCGAGAAGCAGTCCCCTGAAGTTTGGGATATTCTTGAAGAAGTTACCAAGGGGCATCCGGTTCTTCTGAATCGTGCACCAACACTACACCGTCTGTCGATTCAGGCTTTCGAACCCGTGCTCATCGAGGGTGATGCGATCCGTGTCCACCCGCTGGTCTGCACCGCTTACAATGCTGACTTCGATGGCGACCAAATGGCTGTCCATGTGCCGCTGTCTCTCGAGTCCGTGATGGAAGCGAAGACGCTGATGATGGCGACGCATAATATCTTCTCGCCGTCTTCTGGTAAGCCAATTCTGACGCCTTCGCAGGATATCGTTCTTGGCTCTTACTTCCTTACACTCGACCCTCCGGTCAAGCCGAAGGAAGACGAGCGCCTTCCGGTCATCGTCGACGCCGACGAGCTTGAGACCGCCGTTGTGGACGGTGCCCTCAATGTCCACGACTGGATCAACTTCATTAACCCGGATTTCGAAAACGAAAATACCGTTTACGGAAAGCCGGAGAAGAAGGTCATTCGCACCACTGTGGGTCGTGTGATCTTCAACACCATCTGGCCGGACGAAGTCGGCTTTGTGAATTTCCCTGTGCCAAAAGGCAAGCTGGGTGACATCATTCTTCAAACCTACAACACCGTAGGCCGCGAGGAAACAGTCACCACACTAGACCGACTCAAGGATACAGGCTTCAAGATCGCAACCCGTGCCGGTGTTTCCATCGGTATCGACGATATGATCATCCCGGGTACTAAGCCCGAGATCGTCAAGGCCGCCCGTAAAAAGATTGATGAAGTCGAGGGTCAATACAAGAAGGGTATCATCACGGAAGGTGAGCGATACAATAAGATCATCGATATCTGGACCGGCACGACTGACGACATCGCGAAGGCGGTTTTTGACGAGCTCAAGTCCAATGGTGGCAAGGATTCCGTGAATCCGGTTTACCTGATGATGGATTCCGGTGCTCGTGGTAACAAGCAGCAGGTCCGTCAGCTTTGCGGTACTCGTGGTCTGATGGCTAAGCCGTCCGGTGAAATTATCGAACGTCCGATTCTCTCCTCGTTCCGTGAGGGTCTGTCTGTTCTCGAATACTTCATCTCCACACACGGTGCCCGTAAGGGTCTGGCCGATACCGCACTTAAGACTGCGGATGCCGGTTACCTGACTCGTAAGCTCTGTGACGTCGCCATGGACTGCATCATCGAAGATTACGACGATGGCAACCGCGACGGTGTCTGGAAGTATGCGATCTATGAAGGTGATGACGAAATTGTCTCTCTCTATGACCGTATCGTTGGCCGTTGTTCGTCGAACGACATTAAGAATCCGCTCAATCCGGACGAATTCCTCGTTAAGAACGGCGAACTCATTACCGAGGAAATCGCCCATAAGATCGAGGATGTTGGTGTCGAACGTGTGAAGGTACTTTCCGCACTGACCACCCGTAAGAAGGTCGGCATCACGGCCCTTGAATACGGTATCAATCCAGCTTACAGTCGCATGGTTGAGCGTGGTGCTTCCGTCGGTATCATCGCCGCACAGTCGATCGGTGAGCCCGGCACGCAGCTGACCATGCGTACTTTCCATATCGGTGGTATTGCCTCGGGTGTTCTCAAGAATCCCGAGATCAAGATCCGTGCCGGTGGTAAGGTCCAATACAAGGGGCTGCGCATTGTCCAGACTGCGGATGGTGCCAACATCGTTCTTAATAAGACGGGTTCCGTCATTATCCTCGACGAGGATGAGCGGGAGATCGAAAACTACAAGATCGTGGTCGGCTCCGTCCTAACAAAGGGCGACGGTGAAATGATTGAGAAGGGCGAGATCCTCGCCATGTGGGATCCGCACAATATTCCGATCCTCTCCGAAAAGGCGGGCCGTATCGGCTTCACTGATATGATTCCGGGTGTGACCATCAAGCGGGAGCTTGACGAGTCGACTGGTCGTATTGCGACCGTCGTGATCGAACACAAGGAAGACCTGAATCCCGCCGTCAATATTATGGATGATGCAGGCAAGGTCATCGCAACCTACGCGATTCCTACCGGCGCACAGGTTTCCGTCAATGAAGACGACGAAATCGCACCAGGCACCATGCTTGCGAAGACACCGCGTCAAGCGTCCAAGACGCAGGACATTACCGGTGGTCTTCCCCGCGTGGCCGAGCTCTTCGAGGCACGTCGTCCAAAGGATGCTGCCGAGATGGCCAAGATCGATGGTATTGTCTCACTTGACGGCACCGTTCGTGGTAAGAAGAAGCTACTTGTTACCGATCCTGAGACCGGTGACGAAGAAGCCCACCTCATCCCACACGGCAAGCACCTCGTTGTCCAAGTTGGCGACCTCGTTCACAAGGGACAAAATCTGACTGAAGGTGGTGCCGATCCACACGAAATCCTCGAGATTCTTGGTCCGTCCGCCGTTCAGGATTATCTTATCTCTGAGATTCAGAAGGTTTACCGTCTCCAAGGTGTTGAGATTAACGATAAGCATATTGAGGTAATCATCTCACAGATGCTTAAGAAGGTTCGTATCACCGATCCGGGTGATTCCGACTTCTTCTGGGGCGAGCAAGTGGACCGTTTCGAGTTCATGTCAGCCAACGACCACATTGAAGAAGCCGGTGGTATGCCCGCTGAGGGCGAACCCGTCCTTCTTGGCATTACCAAGGCCTCCCTCGAGACAGAGTCCTTTATCTCCGCTGCGTCATTCCAGGAAACCACCCGCGTGCTCACCGATGCCTCCACACTCGGTAAAGTCGACATGCTCAAAGGCTTCAAGGAAAATGTTATCATGGGTCACCTGATCCCTGCGGGCACGGGTCTTCCGGCCTACCGCAATCTGCGGATCGATACCCTTGGTGCCGAGATGGAACAACTTACCCCCGAAGAAGCTGCCGAGCGGATCGAAGGTGTGGCCTTGCCGACACCTGAGTTTAACTCGGAAGCAACTGAAGGAGCCGTTCCTGAAGCGGATGCGGTCGAAAGCGAAACAGAAACCACTGATTCTCCCGACGAGGTAGTCAGTTAAACGCTGATAGAGTCGTTCTCTTCAAAGAGTCGTCCCTAGTGGGGCGGCTCTTTTTGTATCTCGGATGCGGGTGGGCTACCTGTGTCGTAAGAGGTCAGTGTATGAATGTAAGCCCCTCAGGTTTGTCCTCCTATCGGAATAGGTCTCAAACTGTTAAATTGTGTGGATGTTCAACATCCCGCACTCAACGAAGATCGTAAGTCCCTCAGATTTGTCCCTAATCAAAATTGATAGCAAGCTCAGGGCCTTGAATCCATCGAAAGGCGGGACTGGGGGGGATGTTTGCTTCCCGCTGCGTTGGTCGTATCGATACCGGTCTCGACCCGCACACGCCGCACCCGTCTGGCTGGCAACAAAAATGACACCCAGCCAGTTATTCTACCTAAATGCAAAGTGCTTTAGCCTGGTCAAAAGTATTTCGATGATTGATAGAGGCACCCGCCTTGCCAGAACAACTCTCAGCTCTCGCTAAAGGATCAATAATTTCATAAAATGGTATGAGATTACGATAAATCAGGGCAGAGCTTTTTTATGAAGAATTTTCTTTCCTTTAGTTAAATCTTAGTTAATATCATCCTTCCAGTGAGGTGCATTATCCATGCAGACTGGAACGTAAGAAGAGCATTTAGCTCTCGCTCAGCTGTCCTCACTTGGGAGGATTCATACGGTTTTTGGGTTCTGTTTACTGGGTCGACGACCTGCCATCATTCCGTCTTAGGCTTGGTCCCTTGCTCAATTTTAGGCTTATTTAGAGGCTTACTAGAGACTTCATCTTTATCTTTCTGGTCGCACAGGCAGTTCATCTGACTTGCCGAAGTAGGCGACTAGTTCACCCCAACAAAGGAGAAAAATGGAAAAAATAACCTCACAGCTGACTGATGTGATTAAGTCGATATCGGAACTTGGCATAGGCCTGGTTGCTCTCGGTATCATCGCTGAAATTGTTTTCGGCCAAGGCGCTATTTTTGGTGCTAGCGTTGTCGGAAACTTATCTGCAATCGTGACCTCTATTGGTGGAGAGAACGGTTTCATTGGTTTAGTCGCCCTCATCCTAATTTTCGCTCTGTTGCGTAAGCGTGCATAGCGGGAAACAAAACACAAAAAACTAACCCCAAAATCATACAAACTATGGAAAATGCTATTAACCAACTAAAGTCTGCGATCGGAGGTATTTCTGCTCTTCTTGTTTCTGCAGTCGGCTTACTGGTCGTCGTTTCCGTTATCTTCGGTAACGCTGCTGGTATGAATGTTATCGCTAACCTTAAAGCCCTCGTAGATGGTTTTATCGGTAGCGGCGCAAGCCTAGCGAGCATCGTCACCCTCATCTTGGTGATGAGTGTGCTCTCCAGATAGTGATTCATTGAGTTCATTCAAAGGAGCCTCTTAGGAGGCTCCTTTTTTTTTTCCTTTATCGACAACCCAACCACTCAACCGAGGAGGGTAATGCGTCCTTCAGGGCGTCCGGCAGCAACGCTCCCAGTCTCAATGGAGACGTACCTTTCGCAATTTGGTATAACTTCTCAGATGAATCCGAGAAGCCTGCAATGTCGGTTGTGTGTTTCCTAGGTGTTGTGACTCAGGGACGGTCTGGGTAGAGATTTTAGCCGAACAGACGGAGGCGCTCGTCCGTCGACCTTGCTGGCGCAAGTTCGCTACGTCGTGCCGTATGTCGCGATTGAAAGCTTTCTAAATATGGAATCAGACGGCCTAAAGGCCGAACTCCAACAAAGCTCCACGCATCCTAAGGGTTGGAGTGCGCCCTTTAGGGCGTCCGGTCGTGTCGTCCGGCTTAACGGGACTCTGAACGGCGAAACCGTCCTACTGGGACACACCTTTTTAAAAGCGGTAGCACGCCCGCAGGGCGAACATCAACATGTGTGAAAGTCACATCCATAAAATTATGCCATTCATTATGGAAGGCAGGGACAACTGCGCAGCCTCGAGGCTGGGTGGGGAGCCGTCCTGTGCCGCACTGGCAGGCCGCAACGAAGGTAAACTGCATCGAATGAGCCCCGAAGGAAAAGAGAACCGACGAGCCGAGCCTCTTACCGTTGGGCGAAGGCCGCAGGGTAGCCGCCGTGGCAAACCCGCTTTCGAGCGGAGAGGCCTCAATGGCAGTCGTGGTTCCAACGCGTCGGCGGGGTCAGCGCAGGCAGCATGTCAGGAAGTGATGTTCGAGGAAGCGGGGAGATCTCTGGGCTCTGGCGAGAAGCCAAACTGCTGCCGCAAGTGGCAAAGCCACAAGGGCAGCGGCGGGCTTGGAGAAGTCGGAGTCGCTCATAGTAGGGTTGAAGTGCTTGTAATGAGCATGGACCGAAGGGGCGGCACTTGGTTGGCAGCACATGAACGAGGGAAGCGGAGGTGATGGTTCCACTATGGAAATAAAAACACCGGATAAACTGCGGAAACTCCAACAGGTGCTACACCGCAATGCGAAGGCGAACGCGAAGTGGCGCGCTTGGAGCCTGTATGCGGACTTGCTTCGCGAGGACGTATTGGCCCATGCGGCTGCAAAGGTCATCGCCAATAAGGGAGCGGCCGGAATCGACGGTGTGACTGTCGAGGACATCCGCCCCGCTGAATCCCGCACTCGCTTTTTAAGCGAGTTGTGGGAGGAGCTTAGCTCAAAACGATACAAGCCCTCGCCAGTGCTCTGTGTGCGCATTCCGAAAAAGGACGGCAAAACACGTGCACTGGGTATCCCGACGGTGAAAGACCGTGTGGTGCAAACCGCACTGGTTCTTTTGCTGGAGCCGATCTTCGAGGCCGACATGCATCCACAGAGCTACGGATACCGGAAAGGAAAGGACGCCCATCAGGCGATGGATAGCATCTGCCGCGCGCTGTATAGCGGACGGCACGAAGTCATCGACGCGGACATCTCGGGCTACTTTGACAACATCGACCACTCGATGCTGATGAAGCTGGTCAAGAAGCGCGTTAGTGACGGAAGCATCCTGAAACTGGTCAAAGCGTTCCTGACCGCTCCGGTCGTGGAAGACGGCACAGGCCGCAAGAACGATAAAGGCACGCCGCAGGGCGGGGTTCTCTCGCCGCTGCTGGCAAACCTGTATCTGAATGGTCTGGACCATCAGGTCAATGGAGGTGCAGGAGGTGGCGCGCAGATGGTCCGCTACGCGGACGATCTGGTCATCCTCTGCCACGGTGGCAAAGGAGCCAATCTGTTGGAACGGCTCGACCGCTATCTGAGAACCAAAGGACTGAGCTTGAATCGCAAGAAGACCAGCAAGGTTGACTTTGCCGAAGAAGGCTTCTGCTTCCTAGGCTTCCAGCTCTATTGGCGGACGAGTCTGAACCGGCGTAAACGCTACGTGCATGTTGAACCCTCAAGAGCCTCGCAGAAGGCTCTACGGGAAAAGATACGCGCCGAACTCAATCACTGGACGACATGGAAAAGTAGCACCACTGCAGTCGCACGGGTCAACCGAATCGCTCGCGGCTGGGGCAACTACTTCCATTATCGCAGCAGTAGCCGGGTGTTTGCTCAGAGCAATAACTGGCTGCGTGCTCGCTACCGCCGATGGTTGTGGAAGAAGCATAAGCGCAAGCACAGCTACTACGGGTTCTTCACCGACGCCAAACTCCACGGCACCTACAAGCTCCACAAACTGCCGATGCGTGCGAACCATCCTTCGCTATGGTGACAACCTCGGAAAGCCGGATGCGATAAATCCGCACGTCCGGTTTGATGAGCGGGGAGCAGGAGCCGTCTTGATCTCGTATCACGGTTCCCGCTCCTCGACTCTACTAATGAGATAACGAGGGTCCGCATCCTATATTTCCCCTCAACTCTACTGTTGCTCGAGCAGTTAGGTGCAGCTGTGAATACGGTTGCGGCAGCCTTTCGAAGAGATTCGCTTTAATTACACGCTATACGCGATAATACGAGAAGTGGGATTACTTTCGTGTAAATTTGTCGCCGCGCAGGACTTGCACTTCGGAAAGCCAAGCAACTATCGAAAAGTCCTCGAAATACCGGTTGTTTAGGTCAGAGAGGATATTGTCGGCGGTTTCGTTGCCGACAATTGTTTCGATTTTAGTATTGCGACCCACCCAGTCACTCGTGTGGTCACCCCGAGACCCTTCGCCCTCCACCTTGCTGAGTGTGTGGCCTGTGGAACCTCGAGTCTTGAGAATCTCGACGATACGATCGACGAGTAGACTCTCGGTGATGATGGTAATTTTGGTAAGTGTAACTTTCATGACGGGAAGTTATGATCCGATGAATCTCGCGCAAAATTGGGCAAAGGATAGGAGGAGGGGAATGCCGACCGCCAAGTTAAATGGGAAGGTAATACCAAGTGCCATGGTGAGATAGATGCCTGGGCTTGCCTTAGGTAGGGCGATACGAACTGCGGCAGGTGCGGCAATGTAAGAGGCGCTGCCGGTCATTGCTCCAAGCACGGCGGCTCCACCGGGATTCATTCCTGCAAAGGTACCAGCCAGGGTGCCGAGCATGCCGTGTAGAAGCGGAAGCAGACAGCCGACAAACACGATGCGCCAACCCGCCTTCTTGACGTCGGTGATACGTCTGGCGGCGACGATGCCGAGCTCCAGTAGGAATAAACAGAGCACGCCTTTGAAAGGATCTATGAAGAGGGGCGCAACCGCGTCGATTTTAACCGGACCACAGAGTGCGCCGATCACCATGCCGCCGATCAGGAGAAAGATACTCTTGCCCGTGACCACTTCTCTAACCGCTTCATTCATGCCTCCGCCACTCCGCTGATTTGCCAGGAGCAGGCCGACTACGATTCCCGGCACCTCGAGAACTGCAACCAGAGCGGGGAGGTATCCATCTGCAGGACTGCCGGCAACTTTAGAGGCTTCAATAGCAGCGAGGAAAGTGACCGCTGAAACAGATCCGTAGTGGGCGGCTGTAGCTGCAGCATTCACTCTCGAAAGCCGCCCGAGCCAAGTCAGAGCATAAAATGCAGTCACCGGGGTCACGAGGCCCAATAAGAGGGTCACTCCGATCGGAGCAATTAGTTGAGTGATTGGTGTCTCCGAGAGGGCGACCCCGCCTTTCAGTCCAATCGCGAAGAGGAGATAAATGGAAAGTGCCTGATAGATGGCATCGGGGATTTCCAAATCGCTTTTCACCCAATGCGCTGCCATTCCCAGAACGAATGCGAGCGTGATTGGAGAGATGATGTTTTGTAGAACGAGATCCATGAGGCCCTAGTAGAGGTCGAATTATTCAAATTGGGCCAGAACTTTGCTTAGTCTGGATGATCTCCCTATGTGTTCAAAGTCGTCGAGCAAGTCAATGCTGAGGCGAAGGAAAGGTGTCGTTCAAGCGGAGCAAGCAAGTGATAGGAATTTGCTTTTCGGCGGCGGCAGTGGCCGGGGTGAGGCTTGAGGAACAACAATCCTCACGCTACATAAGCTCTGGCCAACGCGGCCTTTCTTCATGACTTTTGAATTTTGACATTTAACCGCTGCCCGAATCCAACCCGCTTCAATCCTAAGGCTTGCCTATCCGGGGCAGGCCTTATGGGGTGACTGTGTCTTTAATATCACTCCGCAAAAGGTCGGATCCACTGGGTAGCTGCCATGCCCTTATGCGTCCGTCACGTCTCGCAAGTATCTTGGATGGCTTCCGGCTTCGCAAAAGCTACGCCGATGCTTGTAGGTTATACAGCGTAAGCTGGATGAAGACTCCACGCATCCTAAGGGTTGGAGTGCGCCCTTTAGGGCGTCCGTCCCTGTCTTTGCAACCAGATCAGACTTTGTGGCAGATGGTATCAGTAAGAAGTTTTCTCAAAGGTAAATTAGGTTTTACCAGCCGTTTTGCTTTGAACTTGTTTCCACGAGACAAGGGATAGGTAGCACCCAAGGATAAACATTACCAAGGAAGTACCTCCTATTAATGAATTTACCCCGTGACTCCAAGTCATCCATCCAAGTGCCAACATGGGCATGAAGATCATTAAAACTGCGGGCAAGAGTGCAAACCCATGACGAGTACCTTGAACACGCAAATAGACAACAAAAGTAAGAAGTGCAAAAGCAGCCAACAATTGATTGGTTGCCCCAAACAATGGCCAAATTGCTTTCCATACCGGTTGCATACTACCATCCGGCCCGGGAAAGGACTGAAAAACAAGAAGGGCTGGCAATAAGAGGGCACCTAAAGTACCGAGATAACGGCTGGCCTGGTTTCTCCAATCAAACAACTCCTCAATGAGAAAACGGGTTAGCCGGGTACATGTATCCAATGTAGTTAGAAGAAAGGTGCTGATTGCAAGCATGGCAAATTCAACACCCAAATGAGCAGGGACACCCACTGCATAAAAAAACTTGGATGCTCCTGCAGCGAAGATACCTACGGGAGTACCCCCACTCTCACGTTCTCCCACACTAAGAACTGCAACACATGCGAGTGCGAAAACAGCCAGTACGCCCTCAAGAAGCATGGAACCATAGGTAACCCTCCTGGCATCCGTTTCTCGTCGTATTTGTTTCGATGTCGTACCACTGGCAACGATACTATGGAACCCACTGCATGCACCACAGGCTACAGTAATAAAAAGAAAAGGAACAAGCATTCCTAACTTTTCCGATTCCCACCCAAGGAAGACTGGCAGTTGTAAAGATTCTCCGGCAAACAGCATGCCGACAGCCCCAAGACCTAATATAGCATACAAAAAACCGGCACTTAAAAAATCACGGGGCTGAAGCAACAACCCAACGGGTAAAACTGCAGCACAAAAACAATAAAGCAAAGTAACTGATATCCATAGCTCTTTACTCAATAAAGGAGCGGGGAAATAGTGTCCAACCAGCAACCCTAAAAAGGTAAGAGGGAAGAAGACCAAGGCAAGATTCCCCAGAGAAAACCGATCGGATCTCAATAAAAACCCAAATAGCACGGCTACCAAAATGAACCAGCCGGAAGCAGAAGCGACCGCAGGTTGTTTCGCAAATGTAGAGGCTGTAAGATCTAAAAATACAATGATTACGTAGACAAGGGCAAGCAGTACAAAGATTAGAAAGAGTTTGCCCGCCCTGCCTCCAACCAGTCCTTTCATTACATCTGCAATCGAACGACCGCCATGACGAAGCGACATGAAGGTGCTGCCAAAATCATGAACACCTCCCACAAAAATTGCACCGATCAGTATCCATGCCCAGGTAGGCCCCCAGCCAAAATAGGTGGCGGCAAGGATAGGCCCAACGATGGGACCAGCCCCAGCGATCGAAGAAAAATGATGACCAAACAAAACAGATGCACGGGTTGGTGAATAATCAATTCCGTCTTCCTTTTCAATGGCTGGAGTTTTGATAGTGTCATCAAGCCCGCAACGCTTGCTAATAAAAGCCCCATATATTCGATAGGCAAAGAAAAATATAACAGCACTGGATAGTAAAATAGCGGGAAGCATTTCTAACTGATGCATCTATCAGGAAATTTGGCAAGACATGTGTCCTGAGAAAATGGACATGAGATTCTCTTAAGTAGAGGATTACATCATGCAAGGCCGCGCGGTTTTTCTTCGGTGGTTCCCCGGTTTCGGGTGGGGACTCGCCGGGCCGGTCTTCGAGAACAGCCATGAGTGCGGCGATTTCCTGTTCGCAATCGGTCATCAGGCTTTGATGAAAACGCCACGCATGCAGCGATTGGCGCAAGGTGAAAAGGTGTTCCTCGCGCCAGTCTCCCCGGAGGCTTGTGTGGACACGGCGCCCTGCCTTTTGTCATCTTATTTTCTTTTCGCATGCCCCGCAATTTGTTGCTGTAAATGCCGTAGTAACGAAGGGTCTGGAAGCCTTTGGGCGGTGTGTGCTCGTAGAGCGCGGCGACGAAGTCGGGGCCGGAAAATATCTCAAAGTTCCGCTTGGTGTGCCAGTTGCGGGAGGAGCGGTAGAGGACGGTCTTTGTCTGCGCGTTCCAGGACATCTCCTGGAGGGAGACGGGGGCGCGGAGAAAATACTGGGCGAGTCGTTCGAGGGCCTGTCCATCGTCGGCCCCAACGGCGGCTTCGCCTTGATCGATGTTGAAGCCGTGATGCTTCCAGCGGTGAAGTTTGTCGGCCTGACGGGGAGAGATCCACTTGAGTTCCAATAGTCGGTGGAGCACAACGTGGCGGAAGATCTCTGAGAGTTGCCGGCAGCCAGTTCCGCTAATGAGGTGGAACTGATGGTGTGAGTCGAAGACGCCTGCGGTGGCGAGGCAATGGATGTGCGGATGGTAGGCTAGGTATTCGCCGAAGGTATGGATGGCGAGGACGATGCCAACGCGTCCATCGGGGATGGCTGATTGCTCGCGCAGCCAGTCCTGAAGGGTATCTGCAACGAGATGGCAGAGTTCAGTGAGGCGGTGAGGGTCTTTCCGGAAGACGTTGCGCAGGATGCGAGGAAGCGTGAAGACCCAGTGGCGGTGTGGAACAGGCAGGCAGACTTCGTCTCGAATAAAGGTGGCGGTATCAAGAGCGCGGCGTTGATGGCAGCTCGGGCAGCAGCCTCGCCGCTTACATGTAAATGGGAGCAGGTAGTGGTGTCCGCAGTCGGGGCAGTGGACTCGAAGAACGCCGTTGGCGAGGTCACCGCAGCGTAGGCTGTCGTGAAGGGCGGTCTCGCGGGAAGTATCGAGTGACCCAAGGTTATTTGAACCGCGCGGGGTAATACTCCGCTGAAAAGCTCGCGAGTGAAGCGTGGAGGCACTGCCAGAGAGGCGAACTGCGAGCATGGCGCGGCCTGTATTGACGGGACACGCTTCATAATCGATTCACATGCAAGCGGTTGCTACGAGTTAGGAACCATAGTCAGCTTGATCTTCAGCTGCCGCAAGCGGTTTGATGTCCTCGGGCTGCAAGCGGACGAGTTTGCCATTTTGGGAGACGACAGCGTATTGACCCAGACGGCGTTTGCGCTCCAGGGCCTTGGCGACGGAGCGTTTCATGCTGCGCATGGCTGTTTGGGCAAGTGGCGAAGGCCGTTTCATTTCCTATTATAGCCCGCTTGTTCCTCAGCGACTGCGGCGACGGGAAGTGGCTCGATCCGTTTGCGGAGCTCGGATTCCTTCTCCATCCGGGCGCGGCGGAGGTCGTAGTGTGACTGGAGGTTCATCCAGAACTGAGCTTCCATGTTGAAGAAGATGCCGAAAGCGAGTGCTGTCTCGGCGGTAATGGCGCGACGACCTTTGATGATCTCGGTAATGCGTGATGGAGCGATACCTGTGCGGCGTGCGAGTTCAGCCTGGGAGATGTGCATCGGATCCAGAAACTCTTCGAGAAGGATTCTACCAGGGGTGGCTTTGAGCCATGCTTTTTGTTCAGGTGTCATTTGGAAAAGTGAAGAGCGAAAGATTAGTGGTAGTCGGTGATCTCGACCTCGTAGGCGTTGCCGTCTTCCCAGCGAAAGCAGAGCCGCCATTGATTGTTGATGCGGATACTGTGTTGCCCTTTTCGGTCGCCGGAGAGTGCTTCGAGGTGGTTACTAGGTGGGATGCGAAGTGAGCCGAGGGATGTGGCTGCGTCTAGAATGGAGAGCTTTTTGACTGCCCTCCATGTAATGTCAGAGGATAGCTTGGTGCGCTTGCTCTCCCACAAAGCTTTAGCGGTTTTACCTCTGAAGCTCTGAATCATGGTGGTTTTATTGAATTACGCGATGCGTAATTATTGTCAAGGATTGTTGTTATACCGTTTCTAATAAGGGCGTGTCGGACTTAGGAAGTCCTCCCCGCAGTTGAGTGTTTGCTAGTTGTTGAGTTGTCAGTTGTGTTTTTCTCGAGAGGACTGACTCGAAGGCGAGTTTATGGCCCTTTGGAACTCAATCTCGTGACATTTGGCGTTTTTCAGTCTTTTGGTCAGGACAAAGTAGCCCTGCTCAGGCCATCGAGGTGATTTTCCGGCAGTTGTAGGCAATCGAACCGAGCAGCCATTCGATACCGACCCCTTCGAGTCCTTTCATTCGGAACTGGTTCAATCCGATGGCATGCTTGATGTTGGCAAAACCGCCTTCGACGACGGTATTGCGCTTCTGATAAATCGCGCGTCCCTGTGGTGTCTTTAACCGGCGCATGAGTTTATCTTTATAACGTTTCTCGATCTCGCGGGGATGATCGGAGGCGTAGCGCTGCTTTTCCTTATAATCCTGGTGCGTCGGTGGCACCAACATCCGCAGGCCATGGGCCTGCTCCATATCAATCATGCTT
>JBMYNR010000002.1:0-117739 GCA_049598495.1 Opitutales bacterium | reverse complement strand
ATCCCGTAACAAGATAAAGAACGACAGCAACAAACTGGTGCAATATTCGGGCTAAGCGTTGGGGTGCGCCCTTTAGGGCGTCCGGCAGCAACCCTACCCGTCTCTATGGAGACAGACCTTTCGCAATTTAGTAGCAAAAGCTAAGCTCTACAGCCTTCTCCGCTTCACTGCATATTATTTACCCTTACTTTGATGATGACCCTTTTCCTTGAGCTGGTAGCGGCCGTCTTTGAACTCGGAAAAGTAGGTGCTCAGACGCGGGTGCTCCACTGGTTGACCCGTGGCATCTTCCTTGAGGTTCGATTGCGCTGCATAGGTGCTGAGACCCCCACTGTCATGGACCAGAATATGATACCAGGGTTGCTCGCGTGCCGGTTGGGTCTTGTTCGATTGATACCAGGTCTCTCCTGCCATACAGCAAGGATCCACCGCTACGACGACCCCGCGGTAGCCGTAGAGTTGGTGGTTGATGACGGTCCCCAGTTCGAAATACATGCCCGGAGACGCGCTGCCATCAAGGTCTGTGAGTCCAATAAGCACGTAGAAAACCTAACTGGATCAGGAGAATCTTCAACCCCCCGCCTGAAAAGCTCTCAGAATTTCTTCGACGGGACGAATCGCTTCCGGTGGGAAAAATCCGTTTATTCGATGAATCACCTGTTGAATGATCCCGTCCGGGCAGGAGGCTCCACCAGTCAGTAGAATACGTGGCTTAGAACCCGGATCAGAGATTAGGGCCCGCTCCTCCTCTACACGATTCGAAGCCGGGTTTAGGTTATAAGGGAAGATATAGTGCCGGACCCGATCAAGCGAGAGGAGATTGTTCTCTGATTGAATGTAGTGAGCCTTATCGCCAAAACGCTCTTCGCAGACCCGGTAAAGTTGAAAGGTATTGGAACTGTTCTTCCCACCGACGACCAGGGCGACATCAATTGACTGCTCGACAGCCTTTTGAAGTGCATCCTGATTGACCTGAGTTGCATAACAAAGCGTGTCCCCCTTCCCCTTCGACCATAGATGTTCCGCTACTTTATCCTCACCATATTTCTTCGCAATAACACCACGCAAATAGTCGATAATCTGGAGTGTCTCATTGCGTAACAAAGTCGTTTGGTTCACCACTGCAATACGCTCCAGATCCCGAATGGGATCAAAATCGTCCGAATATAGTCCGGCAAAGGAAGACTCGAAGAGTCCCGCCTTTTCCTCACCCTGAGCGGAGATTACTGCAGCCAGCAAGCGGGCGTGCTCCATATTACGAATCATCAAAGCGGGGCCATGGCTGGAGCTGTTCGAGAAGGTTGCCTTTGTTTCTTCGTGTTCGGATTTTCCGTGGATTAGGATTGTGTAGCCTTCTTCAGCATAACGCCGTGCAGCCTTCCAAACCTTCTCCACCAACATACAGGTCGCGTCGTGTTTCCGGATGGATAAGCCCCGCCGAACAAGCCGTGCCTTATCTTCGTTCGTCGCTCCGAAAGCCGGTATGATAACAATATCATCCTGAGTGATTTGATTCCAGAGAGCCTCCGGATCGTCCTTATCTGTGGCGAGGGATCCATCCGCCCGTAGGGGTAGCCCCTTATCTGTTTGTAGGTAGCGGAGACCACGCCCGAGAAGATCTTCGTTCACGAAAGGGTTGTGGATCAACTCACTCAACATGAAAACTCTTTTGCCTGGATTCATGGAGACGGTTTCGTAGGCACGCTCGATTGCATTCTGCACACCAAGGCAAAAACCGAAATGACTGGGGATGACGTAACTAACGGCTCCAAAGTCGAGAATGGCGGGTTCACCTGATGACTTTTCCTTGGTCCGCCGGACCTCTTTAATCACCTGGCAAAGCGCGCTCTGGTAAAGACCTTCCGATTGCCCATCGATATAAACCTCCCGGTTTCTCTCCTTGGTCGTCCGAAAGCGGTAGATATACTCATTCTCACCCATCCCTAAATAGGGGATCCGATACAAGTGTTCATCAATTGCCTTGAGAACCTTTCCCAGGTGCGGGGAGAGTGGCTGTTGACGAAGGTTAAAGATCGTTTCAAAGCAACTGTCTTCGGGCACCGGACCCTCGATCTCGGCCACTTCGATCGGGCACGGGCCGAGCTCCGTCTCCAAATCCGCAAGATGAAACCACTCGAGATCTTGGGAAGATACATCCGGTAACGCATAGCTCCCCTCGTTTTTTGTCACCAGCAGGTGATTATTGGGGTTGAAACAGATTTGGACAGTATCGGTCATGGCTGCCAGTGGAAAACGATCGGTTTGTCGATCTCCGGACTCAAACTGTGGTGCACCGGACATCCCCTGGCGGCAACTTCAACAGACCGCTTCTGTTTCTCATCCAGTTGACGGGGGATCCAAACATTCGTACTCAATCGGGTGATTCGACGCGGGAGGTCTGGCGACATCTCCTTGTTCACCTCGATACGCATCCCGGCTAAATCGACTCCTTCCCTCTCCATTCGCATCCCAACAATTGTAGCGATACAGGAACCAAGTGCGGCCGCACAGAGATCGGTCGGAGAAGCCGCCTCACCTTTTCCGTTGTTATCAATAGGAGCATCGGTGTGCAGGGTTCCTCCGGAAGGCCCGTGGATAACCTTGCAACGCAGCGAGCCCTCGTAGTTGACTGTCATTTGGACCATGAGTAGGCAGGTTGCCCAATTAATGGGTCGGGTCAATCCGTATGCACGAACGCTCAATACAGGTAGATTCTGCGATTGCACACACGGGGCTCTCCCATAGTTTAGCGCCAAAATTCACCCAGAACCCGGACTCTTTTTCACATGTTTCAAGTCAACTTCAGTGAACAAAGCATGCACGAGCTCAACCAGCTCGACACCCGCTCACAGATGCTGCTCGTCGAGGTCGTCAGCACACTCAAACAAGAGCAACTGGACAATCCCAACGAGGAACTCGGGCGTTTTCACCGGAACGGGACAACTTATTACCGCGTTCGAGCAGGCGAATTTCGCATCTATTTTGAACAGCAGGGCGATGCCTTGTTCGCCCATTATATTTTACACAAAAACACGCTCTCTGACTTTGTTTTTCGTTTTAAACTGCCCTTCACGGAGGAATTCATGATCGAGCAGGACGACTCCTTTTGGAAGTATCTTGAATCTCTGCGCCACAAGGGTGATCGGGAAGACTAGGTCGAGCACATATGTCCAATCCTGAAAAAACCGAAACGCAGCGGCACCAATATACCGATGCGGGTGAAGCCAGCCATATCTACCTGCTTCCCAACAGTCTGACGGCGGGCAACTTGTTCTTCGGTTTTCTTGCTATCCTCAAATGTATTCAAGCAAACTACGAAACCGATCCTACAATTGTCGCTCAGAATTACACGCACGCAGTCTGGTTTATTCTCTTCGGTGTGATTTGTGACGCTTTGGATGGCCGCGTGGCCCGACTCGGGGGGAGAGAGTCCCTTTTCGGGAAGGAGTTCGACTCGATCGCCGACATCATCTCGTTCGGCGTGGCGCCGGCCTTGATGATGATCTTTCTGGTGCTCACACCGACGATTGAGAAATATCCCATCTTCCTTCAGATCAGTTGGCTGATTGGGTTTGTTTATCTGCTGTGTGCGGGCGTCCGGCTCTCTCGTTTCAATGTTCTGACTCATCCGATGCTTCCACCTGCTGAGCAACTGAAAGGAACGAAGGACTTTCTCGGATTACCTGTTCCAGCCGCGGCAGGCATGATTGCATCGCTCGTCCTGGTCATTACCAGCCTAGAGACACCTACCTTCGATTCAAGAAGCCTAGCGTTGGTTATTCCGCCCTTTATGTTAGCCATCGCATTCCTGATGGTCAGTAATATCCCCTACCCTAGCTTTAAGGATCTTGACTGGCAGACGCAGACTCGATTCCGAACCTTCATTTTCATGATCCTTGGCTTGGGCACTGCCTTCTTCTTTAAGGAGTTCTTTTTCGCGATTATCTTCTTCGTTTATATCGCCTACGGCCCGATCCGTCATTTTTACCGCATTTACAGAGCGCGGAAGCGTTTAAAAAGCACACCCTCAAGGCTAAGTGAATAAGCTGCGAATAAGTGGGGACAGACTGTGAACTGGAAAAAATTTTTTCACACCTTTCACATGATTATAAATTTCTTCGCGCCGTTTTCCACAGCGAAAATTCAATGCAAATATCTTGCGGACAAGCACTTGATGAGTTTTTCTATCTACTCACCATACTTACTGTTACTGAGAGATTTAAATATATAAAGGTAACTCTTATATAAGCATTGCCAGTAAGTCTAAAAAAGCGACAAATTCACGACCATGAAGTTCAAGATCAATCAGGATCACTTTAGCAACGGCCTGCAACAGGTTCTTAATGTGGTGGCTACCCGTTCAACAATGCCGATTCTCAGCAATGTGCTGATCGAAGCCGAAGAGGGGCATATCTCCCTGACAACGACCAATCTGGATCTGGGGATTCGCTGCCGGATCAAGGCCGAAGTCTCGGAAACCGGGAGTATCACCCTTCCGGTTCGTAAACTGGCCACGATTGTCCGTGAACTACCGGTCAACGAGGTCTTCATAGAAACGAGTGAGAGCAACCAGGCGAAGATTACCTCAGGCGGTTCGCTTTTTAAGATCATGGGTATCAGCGCGGAAGAGTTTCCCCCGCTCCCCTCATTTGAAAATCGAAAAGTTTTCGAGCTCACCCAAGAGGAAATCGTGGGTATGCTCAAAAGTGTGTCCTACGCTCAATCAACTGACGAGAATCGCTACATCCTCAACGGTGTTTATTTCAATTTCGCCGATGATAAACTGACCTTGGTTGCGACCGACGGTCGTCGCCTGGGCCTAACCGCACTGGAACTGGATGTCACCGATGATAATGCCGGTAGCCTGATCCTTCCGGCGAAGACTGTTGGGGAGCTCGAGCGACTTCTCGGCAAGGGTGAGAAGGTCAATGTGGCCTTCAATGATCGTCAGGCCGCCTTCGAAATCGCGATCGATGAGGCGGGTGATTCCGGACTCGTCGACCACCTTTACCTGGTCTCCAAGATCGTCGAAGGCAATTACCCGAACTACCGTCAGGTGATCCCGAAGGAGACCGAGCATCGTGTGAAGATTGAGCGTGAACTCATGCTCGAGTGTGTCCACCGCGCGGCTTTGGTGACTTCGGATAAGAGCAATTCCGTAAAGCTAAAAGTGAGCAAGAACCTGCTCGAAATTTCGGGTCAGTCCTCTGAATACGGCGAATCCCACGAATCGATGGCAATCGCCTATGACGGCCCTGAGGTGCAGGTAGCCTTCAATCCACAGTTCCTAATGGAGCCGCTCAAGGCCTTGAGTAAGGACGAGGTCTTCTTTGAGTTTAAGGACGAGCTTAGTCCGGGTCTTTTTAAGACTTTGGACAACTTCATCTGCGTGATCATGCCACTGCGCTTGAATTAAATACAGGCGACCTTACATCCATTTTTCTGAGGGCGGTCGCGTGACCGCCCTTTTCGTTTTAAAGCCAATGACTCCCGATTCCCACAGCATTTATCAATGGCAGTTTCTAGCGGTTGCTCTGGTCACAGTGCTCCTTCCTTTTTTTGGGGGGCGTCTCGGGATACCCAGTTTTCTCCTACTTGGCCGTTGGTTGCGCTGGTTCCTCTTCGCTGCTTTGTTCGCCTATTTTCTTCGTTTCTTCGAACTCTCCTTCCGTCCCGACTGGGTGCATTTTGTGACCGGATTCGCTCTCTGGTTTGTGATCGAGACCGGATACAACTGGATTGCAATCAAGGCTCTTAGTCGCAGCGAGCTCCCACTTTTTCCCGAGTTTTACCTGAATAAGGACGGAGATGAGTGGCCGGCTGATAAACGCTTTATCGAGTTGAAGGATTGGTTACGTGGTGAGCGATATCAGCGTCTTACAGCACTCAAGGCGGAGCTTTTTGAAGGCACCTATCTCCGAGCGTCCATTTACGAAAGTCAGGACCAGCTGACCCGTGTCCAAATACTCTTTTTACCCAAACGAAAAGGTGGCGCGACAGCTTGCTACACGGTCAGCACGGTAGCGAAGAGTGGCGATCGGGTGATGACCGACAATTTCTTTCTACCCTACGGCGGCTACTATCCGGAGAGTTGGAACATGTGCCGCAAGCCACTGATTGGTTCCCTTAAACGACTTATCTTACTTCACCGAAAACGCCTTCTCAATTCTCAAATCGAGCCGACACCTTTCGAGGAGGATGCCTTCGAAGAACTCAACGAAGAGCAACGTCTTCTAGAGCGGCTCAATACAGACACCGGATTTCTCGTTCCCCGTGCACATCAGGAAGAAGAGGGAAAGATCACTTCCGACGGATGCTACCGCCTCTGGAAGGAAATGTGGCTACTGGCCTATCTGGGTAAGGCGATGGTCTAAACTCATCCGCTGAGGAGCATGGGCGCATAGCTAGGAGGGCACAAAAAAGCCCCCCGTTGCCGAGAGGCTTTGATATAGAATCCGTGGATGGCTAGAGCCACTACATTTCCAACTGTGGGCGATCCGGTTTTGGCCAGTCGATGTGGTAGAACTGTCCGCGTGGTTGGTCGGTGCGCTCGTAGGTGTGGGCGCCGAAGTAGTCACGCTGGGCCTGCAGTAGGTTCTGTGGGAGACGTGAGCTACGGTAGCCATCATAGTAGGACAGCGCGGAGCTGAAGGTCGGGATCGATACACCGTGCTCGGCCGCCAGAGCCACCACCTTTCGCCAGCTGGCTTGTGCGGTGTGGATGGCCTCGCTGAAGTATGGATCGAGAAGCAGATTAGCGAGGTTCGGATCGCGCTCGTAGGCTTCGGTGATCTTTTGAAGAAAAGCCGCGCGAATGATACACCCACCACGGAAGATCTGAGCGATCTCACCAAAGTTGAGCTTCCAGTTGTATTCTTCCTGTGCGTAGGCCATGAGCTGGAAGCCCTGTGCGTAGGAGCAGATCTTGGAGGCGTAGAGTGCCTGACGGACTGCTTCCACCATTTCCGTTTTGTCGCCCGTGAATGGTGCCACTTTGGGACCTTTGAGAATCTTCTCAGCCGCTACACGCTCTTCCTTGACTGCTGAGAGGCAACGAGCGAAGACGGCCTCAGCGACGGTTGGGGCGGGTGTGCCCATATCGAGGGCGTTGACCGAGGTCCACTTACCCGTGCCCTTCTGACCGGCGGTATCGAGAACGATGTCGACGAAGGGTTTGCCGGTGGCGGGGTCGTCCTGCTTGAGGATATCGGCGGTGATCTCAACGAGGAAGGAATCGAGCTCACCCTTGTTCCATTCGGCAAAAATATCGCCCATCTCGGAAGGGCTTAGGCCGAGCACATTTTGCATGAGATCGTAGGCCTCGCAGATCATCTGCATATCGCCATACTCAATCCCATTGTGCACCATCTTTACGTAGTGGCCGGCACCGTCGGGGCCGATGTAGGCAGTGCAGCTGAAGCCACCTTCGACGGGTTTGCCGGGTTCAGCGCCTTCCAATGGTTTGCCGGTATCGGGATCCACCTTGGCAGCGATGGCCTCCCAGACAGGTTTGAGATATTCCCAAGCCTCTTCCGTGCCACCCGGCATGAGGGAGGGACCAAAACGTGCGCCCTCTTCACCACCGGAAACACCCGAACCAATGAAGCGGAGCCCTTTGGCGGTGAGCTCCCGTTCGCGGCGAATGGTGTCGTCCCATTTCGCATTACCGCCATCGATGATAATGTCACCCTCCTCAAGAAGGGGGATAAGGCCCTCGATTACCTTGTCGGTGGGACCTCCGGCCTGAACAAGAATGATGATCTTCCGCGGACGCTTCAGCGACGCGACAAAGTCCTTCAACTCGGCCTGTCCAATGAGCCCTCCCGGCGTATCCGGGTTGGCAGCAACAAAGGCTTCCATTTTGGAAGTCGTGCGGTTGTAAACCGAGATTTGGAAGCCGTGGTCGGCGATGTTGAGAGCCAGGTTCTGGCCCATGACTGCGAGGCCGATGAGGCCGATTTCGGAACTTGCTTCTGACATAATAGATTAGCGTTAAAATTGAAGTGCTTGGTTATAGTCTCCGATGGATGGATTCAAAAATGTATATTTGCTTGGATACTTACGTATTTGCGCAACGGAGGGAGTCCCTCGAATGTTGGGGAGGAAAAACAAGCGAGAGGATGTGGCAAGGCTCTTTGCATCGGGAGGGGGTGAAAACGGCTCATGTGCTCAATGAGTGTGATCCGGGGTGTCGTCTGCCCGGGCGAAGTTGGCGTTTCAATTACGGCTGAGGAATGGTCCTTCCCGAAGACAGCACTCGGCGAGTTTCTTTCGACAATTCGCCAGCCGCTTGGTCTCGGTGAAATCGAGCTCAGCGATGGCCGCAAGGTGCATGGCTTCCTCTGCGAAGCGGCGACGGCCTCAAACGCCGTGGATATTTCAGCGAGCGGTGGTTGGCGCGGGTATTTAGCTTCGCTCTGAGCAGTTCGCTTCCAGCCAGCTGGTGAGTTCCTGATCGCTGAGTCGGCTATCGGCAAGGGCGAGAATTTGGATGGCGGCCTCTTCTTCGGATGCGGTGAGTTGGTAGCCGTTGCTCTCGAGAAATAGGGCGGCGGCAACAAATCCGGTGCGTTTGTTGCCATCGAGGAATGGATGACTTTTGACGATTCCAGAGCAGTAAACAGTCGCAAGCTCGATGATGCTTGGTGCGGGATTGCTGTAGCTGAAATGTTGTAAGGGACGGTTCAGCGACGTTTCCAACGCGCTTTCATCCCGCATTCCAACCGCTCCACCGAAACGTGCCACAAGCATCGCATGAAGCGCCAAGCATTCTTCTTTAGTGACCCAGTTCGGCTCTGTCATTTAGCTAGTTCCCGAAGCGTGTTGCGATAGCGCTGCATCAGGCTTTCAACGATTTCCATCTTTTCATCAAACCCCGGGCGCTCGGGGTTGATATTGAGGGTGTTGTTGGGTGCCTCGGTCAGATACAAGCTGGCGCCTTCTTCAACCTTGAGGGCCTGAAGTGCTTCTTTGGGTAGAACGATGCCGTAGGAGTTGCCGATTTTGCGGACTTTGGTTTCAATGGGCATGGTTATAACATTTGTTATTATTTCGGATTTTGCAAGCGAAGAAAAAACAAGGTTCATCGTCATTTTGATGGGAATGATTTCCCGTCTGAGTCGGATTAGAGGTCATAAGCGGTGATCAGTGGTATAAAAAATACGGCCCGTGATTCTAAGCTCCTTGGCCTCATGTCCCCAAGCTTTGGTCAAGAGCGCTTCATAATGGATTGATGTGACGGATGGCTGGAGGAATTTTACTTCTTTGAAGCGTGCATTTTTTAACCGCTAAAGGACACTCAATCTTCGCTAAAAACCGAGGGGGCAAGACCCGGAACCTGGATTGAGCGTTCTTTTAGCGTGTTTTAGTGGTCAAAAAAAAGCCGCTCGGTTTCCCGAGCGGCTTTGAAAGGGACATGCCCTTGTCTAGTAAACGTTGGTCGCTTCTTGGCTGATGATCGGATCGTTCAGGAAGTCGGCGCTGAAATTCATGACTGCACGCCCCGGGCCGATGGACGCGCCTTCAGCGGTAATGCTGAGGTTGGTATCTTTGCCCGGTTCCAGGGTAGTCCTTGGAAACGTGACCGTCTGGCCGTTGATTGTGCCCTGGGCATCGCCACCGACCGCGGTCGGTTTGATTGAGTCACTGAAGGTGACGGTTACGGTCCCACTGACAGGTTCAAAATCGCCTTGGTTTTTGACTTGGATTGCGTAGGTGACTGCTTCGCGCTCACGAACCGGATCCTTGCTATCGGTGATATCAATGGTCACACCCGGAACGGCGAGCCAATTGGTGGTCACGCTATCGGAGGCTTCTAGGCCACTTTCGGAGATGATCCGCACTGCGTTGGTGGATTCACCCTTGCGGGTTGCGGCGATCTCGGTGCGGATCAACTGACTGGAGCCTGCGGGTAGCTTTGGAATCATCCAGCCGATGGCATTTCCACTGACACGACCGCGGCCATTGTCGGCGACGGAGCTACCGGAGGGGAGAATGTCTGTGATGCGGACATTTGTCAGATCCGTATCGCCGGTATTCTCAACCGTGATATCAAAGGCGACAGGCTTAAAGACGTAAGCTTCAGATGGACCGGTCTTGCGCACCCGGATACCTGATTGGACAACAGCAATCGGCGAGCTGGCAATTGGGCTGGCACCGGAACCGCCCTTTTCGCCACCGTCGTAGGAGGCGACCGCCTGGTTGGTGAACTTGCCCTGCTTCACCGCTTTAGCGGTGTAGGAAACACTTTTGGTTTCGCCCGCGGCGAGGTCACCAATCGATTGTCGCAGACTGCTGGTGGCAGTAAAGGCATCCGGCAGTGTATCGATGACAACCACATTGGTGGCGGCAGCGGAGCCGCTGTTGGTCACGGTTACGGTCCAGCTGGCTTCATCGCCCAGCTCAACGGACGGTTGACCCTTTTTGACGGCTTCAAGCTTTGGTTGTCCGGCAAAGAAATCGAGACAGAAGACATGATCGATAGTCACGGTTGAGCAGATTTGATGGTCTCCTTCGGCGGTGGGTTCGCAGGTAACGTCGATTTTCTGGATATGATCCTTACCCATGGACGGGAAGGTCCAACTTACATTGTTGCCGGTATTATTACTCGATGGGTCGGCGGATATGAAACGAACACCATTAGGGAAGACCTCGTTCACACGGACGTTATTGATATCGTCGAGAGCTTTGATTGAGATTTCGTATTTGAGAACACCACCCACGGAGGCGGCGTCGACGACTCGCTTGGAAACTTCGATCTGTTGGCTCTTAAAAATGACAGCCGGGTTCTCGCTTTCTGTTTCTTCTGGTGCCGGATTGATTGGGGTTTCGGCATTCGGCCGAGTCTCGGCCGATGTTGGTTGGGCGAGTCTGTTGTCATCTCTGTCGACTTGAGTCGGGGGCGTTTGGCAACCCGTTAGCGCCAGAGCAATAACACTTAGGCCTGCGTATAAATAGTAAGAGTGGCGGTTCATAGGGGTGCGTTTTTAACGTATCACCTGCTTATGTAAAGAGCGGGATGTTCCCACCCCACTTTCTTGACTCGATTTTCAGAAATCGATGGAATGATGGAATGGTGATCAAGGAGCTCGGGCGACCATTGCTGGAAGTGTTTTTCCCAAGAAGTTGCGTGTGCTGCCGGAGTGCTGTGGAGGGCTCCGACTATGCTTTTCTTTGCCGTGTATGTGCTCGAGAACTCATCCTTTCCAAGTCACCCGCCTGCAGTATCTGTGGCTACCCTTTCTTTGGTATGATTGCGGGGCCCAAGATCTGTCCACATTGTGCGGAACTGTCGCCGCTCTTTGATCAGGGGAAGACCCTTTTTCTGGCAAAAGGCGTAGCGCGTTCCCTAATCCACGAACTTAAATACAAGGGCGGCTTCTATGTATTAGAGGATATTTGCCGTATGATCGAGCGGGTATCCGGTTATCGTGACTATTTCCGTGATTCGATCCTGGTTCCGGTGCCACTTCATCCCGCTAGGCTACGGGAACGAGGCTTCAACCAGAGTGAGCGCATTGCTGCCACGCTACTCGAAGTAACAGATGGTACGGAGCTGAAGAATCTCCTGCGGAGAACCATTTTTACCCAAACACAGACGCGCTTGAGTCGCTCGGCACGTCACCAAAATGTGAAAAATGCCTTTGCTTTGGCTCCCGATGCCGTTGTAATCCCCGATCACACTTACATCCTTGTCGACGACGTGTTTACCACCGGTTCGACTCTTAACGCCTGTGCTGCGGTGCTCCGCAAGGCAGGCGCGACACATCTCAAAGTCGCCACACTCGGGCACGGCTAATTGAGAATCTGAAATCATCGAAACGCGGAAAAGCCGAAACGACTCTCACCTTCTTATCTTCACACTTTCAATCTTTCCCACATATTATGGCACTCTTCGGAAAACCACAGTATTCGACCGTTACGGTTAAGAAAAAGGACATCCCCAAGGATCTCTGGACCAAATGCCCCAAGACAGGTGAGATCATCTACAACCGGGTGCTCAAAGAAAATCTCATGGTTGTGCCGAATAGCGGCTACCACTTCCCCCTTCATGCGCGCGACCGAATCGCGTCGCTTCTGGATGAAGGCTCCTTTGAGGAAATGGATATGGGCGTGCATTCGCTAGACCCGCTGGAGTTTAATGCGACCTCTTCTTATCCCGAGAAGCTGAAGCAAAACCAAGCCAAGACCAAGGAGACCGATACAGTCATCTCAGGCATGGGCACGATGGGGGAAATACCGGTGAGTATCGCAGTGATGGATTTCCGATTTATGGCGGCGAGCCTCGGTTCCGCTGCGGGTGAGAAGATCACACGCGCCATCGAGCGCGGCCTGGAGAAGAACTGCCCGGTGATTGTGGTCTCGGCGTCTGGTGGTGCCCGTATGCAGGAGGGTATTCTTAGTTTGATGCAACTGGCCAAGACCAGTGCGGCTTTGGCCAAACTGAGCGAAGCCGGCCTCCCCTTCTTCTCCGTTCTCACGAATCCAACGATGGCCGGAGTAATGGCCAGTTACGCCTCTCTGGGCGATGTGATTATTGCTGAGCCAGAGGCCCTTATTGGATTTGCCGGACCGCGCGTGATCAAGGAGACAACACAGCAGGATCTTCCGGCAGGTTTCCAGACCTCAGAGTTCCTACTCGAGCACGGGCTGGTTGATATGATCACACCTCGTGGCGAGATGCGGGCGCGCATGATTAACCTGATGCGGGCGTTTTATGGAGCCAAACAAACGGCCTAGCTTAGGCTGAATATTTACAACCGCCTCGCTCTAGCGCGGTGTGCGCGAATTTTAGGAGGTTGACTATGGATGAGCAAACGGAACTGACCGGAAAGATCATCGGTGCCGCTATCGAAGTGCACAGCCATTGGGGCCCCGGGCTGATTGAGAGTATCTATGAGAAGAGTCTGGCGCATGAGTTGGGGCTGCGGGGGATTGAAGTAAGACGGCAAGTAAAGCTCGATCTGCGGTATAAGGATTTTGTTTTGGACGACGACGATTACCTCGACCTGATTGTGGAAAATGAAGTGATCGTTGAATTGAAAGTCGTTAAGGAGTTGGCATCGATACACGAGGCACAGCTCATGACCTACATGAAACTGACCGACTGCAAAGTGGGCCTACTCATAAACTTTAACGTTGTCCGGCTGAAGGATGGAATTCGCCGACTTTCGTTGTAGTGACGATGCGTGTAGTTGTAGAAAATTCTCGGATGTCCACTTACGCTGACACGCTTGACTACCTCTACGGCCTAAAGAACCGAGGTTCCAAGTATGGGATCGATCGCATGCGTCTCTTGGTAGACGCTCTCGGCCATCCCGAGAGAACTTTCCCGCTGATTCATGTGGCCGGAAGCAACGGAAAAGGCTCCGTCTGTGCGATGCTCGAGGCACTGTATCGCTCGAACGGTTACAAGACGGGCTTTTTTAGTTCGCCCCATTTGGTTCATCTCGGTGAGCGTGCTCAAGTGAACCGACGGGTCCTATCGGCGGACGCCATTCGCCGCTATACGGAAAAGTTAAAACCAGTGGCGGCAAAACTGGGGAAGGATAACCCTGACCTACACCCGACATTCTTCGAGTTCGTAACGGCGATGGCCTTTCTGCGTTTTGCTGAGGCGCAAGTGGAGATCGCATGCATCGAGACAGGGCTCGGTGGACGACTCGACGCGACGAACGTGGTTGATCCGGAGCTTTCCATCATCACCACGATCAGCCTCGACCATACCGAAATGCTCGGCGACACGCTGGCTGCAATTGCCGGCGAGAAGGCGGGTATTATCAAGCCGGGTAAGCCCGTTCTTATGGGTAAGCTACCACCCGAGGCGGCGGCGGTTGTCAGTCGAGTGGCTGAGGAGCGCGGGTCCCCGCTCTACCGGTTGACGGATCGTTTCCCTGATGAGGCCTCTCTGCCTCGGACAAATCTGGCGGGCGATTTTCAACGCTGGAATGCGGCGACTGCGGTTTACGCGACTGAGATTCTGGCCGATAGATTTCCGGTGAAGGATACGAGTGCTTTAATGTCCGTGGAATGGGCGGGCCGCTGGCAAACGATTGAGATCTCGGGGCGAAAGCTCATTCTGGATGCGACCCACAATCCGGAGGGAGTCGAAGCGTTGGCTGCGAATCTACAGGCACTCTTCGAGGCCGAGGGTCGCCAGCCGATTATCCTCGCGGGCACTCTTGGCGAAGACCGGGCGCGCAGCTTGATGGAGGTAGTCGGCTGTCACGCGCGCGAGATTTATCTCGTGGAGCCGAAACAGGACCGCGCCACTTCGAGGGAGTTCATGCAGAGTTGCTTGAGCCGTGTGGCCATTTTTTCTGATCTGGCAACGCTCTTTCCGGAGGCATCGGCCTGTGAGTTGGGTGCGCCCGGTGATACGATTGTGGTCACCGGTTCAATCTATCTGATCGGGGAAGTGCTGGAGCGTATTCAGGGTCTCGATTCACTCGAAGGCAGTGCCTTGAACGATAAAGTCTGAGCCTTCTCTATTGCTTAGGCCCGTTGCTAGCCTATTCTCGTAGGAGTTAATGCACGCGACTGAACTCACACTGCTGTTGAATCTTGGCTTTATCGTCATTACCGCAGCCGTTTTCGCCTTCGTGGGCAAGCTCGTCAAGATGCCCTCACTGGTTGCTTACATCCTCGCGGGGGTGCTCCTCGGGCCGGGTTTAGGCTTGGTCAAACTCGACCATGCACTGGAGCTAATATCGGAGTTAGGGATTGCCCTCTTGTTGTTCCTCGTCGGTCTTGAGCTCAGCCTGCAGAAGATTAAGGATCTCGGGCGTGTCGCTTTGATCTTGGGGGGCTTGCAGGTTCTGCTCACGGCAGTCGGGGGCTTCATCATCGCCCAGTTGATGGGCTTTGCGCGACTGCCGTCGGTCTTTCTGGCCGCGACGGTGACCTTTAGTAGTACCGTTGTGGTGATCAAGTTGCTCGATCAAAAAGGGGCGACGGGTCGACTCTACGGGCGTATTTCTATCTCACTTTTTCTCGCGCAGGACATCGTCGTTATTGTTTTGCTGACAGTAATCAGCGGGATTGGCTCGGGTGATGCGATTGAAATATTGGCCCTGATAAAGGGCCTGTGTGCCGCCTTCGGAGGTATGTTCGTGCTATTGCTCGTCGCCTTATTGGCCTCCCGCTATCTCCTGCCCCGACCGTTCGCTTGGGCGGCGCGATCTCCGGACACGGTTTTCATTTGGGCGCTGTGTTGGTGCTTTCTCGTCGTCTTGCTGGCGCATCAGTTCCACTTGTCGGTTGAAATTGGTGCCTTTCTCGCGGGCTTAGCAATCGCCCAGTTGCCGATCCATGAGGATTTGCAGCGCCGATTGCACCCTTTGATGACTTTCTTTGTGGCGGTCTTTCTCGTGACCCTCGGGATCAAGATCGATCTCACTATTCTGGGCGAGATTTGGCTCTATGTCCTGGGTTTCAGTGCTTTCGTTATTTTCGTCAAGCCATTGATTGTGTTCACCATTCTGAATCGTTTGCGCTATAGCGAATACACAGCCTTTCAGAGCGCGACGGCGACCGGCCAGGTTAGTGAGTTTGCCTTTATCCTGCTCGGGCTTGGCGCGGCTTCCGGTTTGATTGAGGGGATGATTGTCTCGATCGGCGGGCTCGTGGGTATGCTGACGATTGCGATTTCCTCGTATTTGATCCTTTACAGTGATCCGCTCTATGGGATCTTCCAAAAACTATCTCTGCTGCAGGTTTTCAAAGCGAAGCAGGAAATGGATCACGAAGAATTGAGTATCCGCGAGGGACACGTGATCGTAGTTGGGATGAACGCGCTTGGGCGCGAGATCGTGAAACAGTTGGCGAATCGCGGTGAGGATGTCTTGGCCATTGATACGGATCCCGATAAACTGAAAGGCCTGTCTCCGGCCGGAACCTTGATCGGCAATGTGGAATACGAATCTGTCGTGGAAGAAATCGGCCTGCGCCGCGCGAGGATGGTGGTTTCTGCGCTCCGGATCGAGGATGCGAACCATCTGTTGGCTTACCGTTGTCGCTCTGCTGGCGTGACCTGCGCGATCCATGCATTTGATGTCTCCGCGATCGATGATCTTCTGGAGTTGGATACCAGCTACATGTTTATGCCGGCAGTGGATGCGGTGAGAGAGCAACTATCTCTGCTGGATCGGATGAATGAACCGGGAGAGGGGGTGGACCCCGTATGAACGCGATGGCCATTCTTCTGCTCGCGGCAGCCATTGCCTTTGGGGTCTCGAAGTTTCTGCGATTACCGGCGATCCCTCTACTTTTACTCTGTGGTGCCGCGCTGGGTGCATTATTAGACGACAAGGCCGTCGAGGTGCCGGATGAGCTTCTCAAGGAGATGATCCAAATTGGGCTCGCGGTGCTCGTCTTTACTGCGGGGGTCGAGTTGAGTCCGCGGCGGATGCGCGGAAGGACGCGTGCGATTACCATTCTCGCTGTGAGCCAGTTCTTTATCCTCGGAGCCAGCGGGGTGGTCACGGCACTCTTTCTCGGCTACGGATGGACGACGGCGCTTTATCTGGGCTGCGCGCTCTCGGCGAGCTCGACCCTGGTTGTCGTGCGCCACTTGCAGCAGCGCAGACAGATGTTCGAACCGTATGGGCGGCTTGTTCTCGGAGTATTGCTGCTTCAGGATATCTTCATTGTTCTAATTATGGTGGCCTTGCTTAAGGCGCCACATGGTTGGCCGATGGTCCTTCAGGGGATGGCCAATGCAATGGCACTCGGCTTGCTGGCGGCCGGTTTTCACCGCTGGTTGGTTCCATTTCTGGTCAAGCGGCTTCGATTAGATGACGAAGAACTCATGCTCTTTTCGCTGGCTGTGCTTTTCGCCTTCTCGGCTATGTCCTACATGTTACAGCTGCCCTTTCTTGTGGGTGCCTTCTTTGCAGGATTTGCCATCTCTGCATTTCCGATGAATGGCTTGGTCCGGGGGATGCTGGGCTCGCTCTCGGGGTTTTTTCTCGCGCTCTTTTTCATCAGCGTGGGCGCCTACCTGATTGTTCCGGATCTAACGATGATCGTGCACAGCCTGATCTTCATTGGGGTTCTCATTCTAGTCACTGTTCTTCTGGTGGCGATTATCGCGGAGGCCGTGGGTTATTCGAGCCGTGCAGGTGTGGAGGCCGGAGTGATTCTTTCCCAAACCAGCGAGTTCTCGCTCCTGCTTGCACTCACGGGGGTCGCCTCGGGGCAAATCAGTTCAGAGCTTTTTTCAATGATCGCCCTGATCACCGTGAGCACGATGACACTCACGCCGTTTATCTCCAGAGAGTCGGTGGCGCTGCGCCTGGTTAAGTGGCATCCGCGCTACCGAAAGGGAGAAACCGCCTGCAAGACGATGACGAATCATGCCGTCCTACTGGGCTTTGGCCGTGCGGGGCCGCCCACCCTGCGAGCCCTGGTTGAGCGTGGGATGGAGATGGTTGTGGTCGATGAGGATGCCTCCGTCATCCGCCAGTTAATCGCCAAAGATATCCCCTGTGTGCAGGGAGACGGATCGGATATTCGGACACTGGAGCGTGCGCATTGCCGTCAGGCGAAGGTCGTCTTTTGCTCGATGCGACGAACCGGCGATGCCCTGTTGGCTTTGGAATATCTGAAAGACTGCCCGACGCAGGTCGTCGTCCGGGTTTTTGAACCTTCAGAGGAGAAAATAGTGCGCGACGCTGGCGGTCAGCCATTGCAGACCGCTTACGCATCTGCGGCACAGTTTTTGGACTGGGCTGAAGTGAATCTAGGCCCGTCGGGCGAAGAAGAACCGGACACGGCCACTTAGGTCTTCGAGGCTTTTTCCGGCCAGGCTGACGGAGCCCGCCATTTTCGAGAGGGCCTCACTCTGTGCGATACCCGTTTCCATCGCAAGGAGCCCGCCTGCATTTAGATACTTTGGAGCCCCTTCAAGTAGGACTCGGAAGTCATCCAGGCCGTCAGCTCCGGCAACGAGGGCACTGTGTGGCTCGTGGTTTACAACCTCCGGCTCTGCCGTCCGCATCTCCCCATCGGTTAAATAGGGCGGATTGGAGACAATGAGATCAAAGAGCTCGTCATCAGCAAGGGGCGACCACCAGTTCCCCTCGAGGAAGCGAATGCGTTCTTTGAGGCCCAATTTCTCTGCGTTCCCGGTTGCTAGTGCCAGTGCCTCGGGGCTCCGATCGATGGCAGTGACTTCGGCTTCGGGGTATTTCGAGGCAAGCGCGAGCGCAAGGGCACCGGTTCCCGTGCCCAAATCAAGAATACGCTTGGGTGGCTGCTCTACGGATTCCTGAATCAATTCGACAAGCTCCTCGGTTTCATGCCGGGGAATCAGCGCGCGTTTATCCACCTGTAGGCGTAATCCGCAAAATTCGGTGTAGCCGAGGATATACTGGAGCGGCTCTCTGGACGCACGCCGCTTAACCAGGGGTCTTAGCTCCGCGAGTTGGGCCTCCGTCAGTGGGCGCTCCAGATCGAGGTAGAGATCGAGGCGTTGGATACCGAGCGAGTGTGCGATCAGGATGTCTGTATCCAGTTTGGGGTTGGGGACCCCTCGTTCTTCAAAAAACTGCTCCGTCTTTGCTTTGATCTCTCGGATACTGAGCATACTTAGGAGGGTTGCTTCTCGAGAAGATTCTGGATGCGCGCTTCGTAATCGTAGTTCTGAAGTGCATCGATCAGATCATTGAGGTTGCCG
The DNA here is from genome assembly GCA_049598495.1 of Opitutales bacterium. Classification (GTDB taxonomy): domain Bacteria; phylum Verrucomicrobiota; class Verrucomicrobiia; order Opitutales; family Coraliomargaritaceae; genus Thalassobacterium. Next base: position 99,063 of record JBMYNR010000002.1, on the reverse strand, counting down.
TCGATGACTGTAGGCAGAGATAGATTGAGACCGATCCGGTGGTCGGTTAGGCGGCCCTGTGGGTAATTGTAGGTGCGAATCCGCTCGGAGCGGTCCCCGGTTCCGATCTGGCCCTTTCGTTCGGCAGCATATTTCGCATTCTCCTCGTCGATCTTGGCTTGTAGTAGCCGAGAGCGCATGACGGCAAGTGCCTTTGCGCGATTCTTGATTTGGGAGCGTTCATCCGCGCAGTAAACAGTGACCCCCGTGGGTTTATGCACCATCATCACAGCAGAGTCGGTCGTATTCACGTGCTGCCCCCCTGCCCCACTCGCTCGCATCGTCGAAATCTCGAGATCGTTGGGATTGATTTCGATGTCGACCTCCTCGGCTTCAGGAAGCACAGCAACGGTCGCAGTTGAGGTGTGGATGCGCCCTTGGGTCTCGGTTGCGGGCACACGCTGCACCCGGTGAACACCACTCTCGAACTTGAGATATTTGTAGGCATCCTCTCCGGTTAGTTGAAAAATGATTTCCTTGAACCCGCCGACGTCAGCTGGGCTCGAGCTCATCACTTCAACCTTCCAACCCCTTGTTTCCGCGTAGCGGCTATACATACGGAAGAGATCGCCGGCGAAGATGTTGGCTTCGTCGCCGCCTGCACCGCCACGGATTTCCATGACCGAGTTGCGGCTGTCGGTCGCGTCGGGCGGGATCATAAAACGAAGGACGTCCTTAACCAGCCGGTCGCGCTCTTCGGTCAGATCGGCGACTTCTTCGGCAGCCATCTCGCGGAGTTCTGCTTCGACGGATTCATCTGCGGCCATCGAGGTGTTCTCTTCGATCTGCTTGGAAGTGCGATGATAGAGTTCAAATTTCTCGATCAGGGTGCTGAGACGCTGGTGCTCACGAGAGACCTCTGCGGCGCGGCGCTGGTCGGAATAGAAATCCGGATCATTCATCTGCTCGTTCAGCTCGGAGAGCTTTTCGCGAAACGGGGCTATGTCTGGGATAGTATGCATTTTTGGATGAATCACAAAGGGCACAAAGGAAGACGAAGTCAAAGGACGAGACGTCTGATGCCTTCTGTTGGTGTCTTCTTGTTGAAATTGATCAGTAGTCCAGCACGAATGCCGGTTCGTTTAAGATAGTTTAAGAGTTGGGCTTCTTGGGTAGGGCCAAGAGCTTTGTGCCCTTTGTGGTGCAGATCACTGAAAATTCGTTGCAGTAAGCCGGCTAGCTGGCAACAGTCGAGTGCTACCTGTAATGACGAAAAAGAACCTCCATCGCCAAAATATTGTCGCCTGCATCTGGGACTTCGACAAGACATTGATCCCAGGTTATATGCAGGCCCCGATTTTCGAGACCTTCGGGATCGACGAGGAGCAGTTCTGGAAAGAGGTCAACGCATTGCCGGAGATCTATGCAAAGCGCGGCACACGGGTTTCTCACGATACGGTTTACCTGAACCATCTTATCAGCTTCGTGAAGAACGGCTGCCTCAAGGGCCTTACCAATGCGCGGCTGCGTGAGTTGGGCAAAGAGCTGGTTTTCTACCCGGGCTTACCGGACTTATTTGAGCAACTGAAGGCGGTTGTGGAGTCGCGCCCGGAGTATGCGAAGCATACTATCAAGCTGGAGCACTACATTATCAGCACGGGGCTCGCGGAGATGATTCGAGGCAGCCGGATCGCCGCCCATGTGGACGGTATTTTCGGCTGTGAGTTCATTGAAGCGCCCCTACCACCTCATTATTCGAGCCAAAATGAGTTACCGCTTCATATGGAGTTTGAGATCAGTCAGATCGGCACAATTGTGGATAATACAATTAAAACCCGCTATATCTTCGAGATCAACAAGGGCAGTAATAAGAACCCGCAGATTGATGTGAATGCATCGATGGATCGCGTCGACCGCCGCATTCCGATCGACCGGATGATTTACACGGCGGATGGCCCCAGCGATGTGCCGGTATTTTCTGTGGTGAAGAGCCATGGCGGGAAGGCGTATGCGGTCTTTAACCCGGAGATCGAGGCGGAGTTCAGACAAAATGACGCCCTACTTCATGCGGGACGCATTCACGCCTATGGCCCCGCTGATTACACTGAGAAGAGCACCACCTCAAAGTGGCTGCGGATGCATGTGCGAGGGATCTGCGATAGGATCGTGAGCGAGTGTGAGGCGAATTTATCGAAAAAGGTAAGCCGCGCGCCGCGCCACTTGCACGATGAAGACGAGGAGTCCGAGGTTGGCGATCCCGAGTCTCAGAAAGAGCTATTTTAGCCTGCGGTTCCCGGAGGGCGATGCGGCCCCATTGTCGCCACAGCACCGCAGGCCCCAATGAGCCGTAGGTGTTTACGGCTTTGACATTAGGGGTGCTGCTTGTATTGTTAAGCTTAGCTTATGGAACTTCTCCCTACCCTATTCCTTGGTGCGATCTGTGGTTTGGTTGGCGCCTTCGCAATGACTTCTTTCATGAGTGCGGTGAGCACGGCTTTCAGTAAACGGGTCGACATGGCGCGTGCGTTGGGAAGCTACTTTACCGGGAAGGCGGTGGGTTCCGGTGCGCTCGGCCGCTTGATCCACAGCGTCTCGGGGCTGGTTTTCGGGATGATTTACTTCGCGATCATGCAGATGATGGGTGCGCTCGTGTTTCCTTACGCGATCTTTCTTGGCATCGGATTCGGCTTTTTTCACGGGCTGCTCATGAGCTATGGGCTCATGTTTTATGCGAGCGAACGGCATCCGATCGAGGAATACCGTAAGGCGACCCTTGAGGAGGGCCTGCTCCATCTGGTGGGGCACATTATTTTCGGCGGGGTTGCCGGGTTGCTGGGGAGCCTCCTGTCCTTCGCGATGTGACGGGGAACATCTGCGTGAGGGCACTGCCTAATCTTTAGGCATCGCCTAGAGATCCCAGCCCATTTCCTCAGCCACTGATTCAGCGAACCGTGGCAGTGTGCGGCCTAGGTCTGTGAGTGCCTGTTGAGGACTTACTTCTCGGCTTTCTGCGATTTCGTGAATGCGGTTTGTCACAAGTTGAGGGCTGAGTTCGTAGAGCGTTGCCAAGTAGGCCTGCGGGTGAACTGCTTCGATGTTCCACGTCTCCAGTGCTGAAGCCGGGTAGTCTTTAATATTGAATGTGCAGATGTGTTGCGCGTGGCCTTTGATGGTTGCTGCCAAGACGTGCCGGTCATCTTTATCCGGCATTTCCAGCGCAGGGATCAGTGCTTCGTAGTCCGTAATGATTGCTTCAGGGAAGGTTCGCATCACTTCGTTTTGCCAGTGCTCGGCAAGTTCCGCTGGCCAAGGTCGTTTCAAGCGCTCAGTGTGAACGGTGTAAACCTCGCGCATGATGTCAGCGGATAACACGGGCTAATAGAGCCGAGGATATTCCGCCAGCCGGAGCAGCAAGTCGCAAACCGCTTGGTTGGCGAGAACGTTGGCGTCCAGACAGACGCGGAAATCGGCTCGAAGTGACATACTTTAATCGCCTGCGTAATCGGAGTCGTAGTAGCCCGCCTCTTGGACCTTCTTGGTCAGTGCATCCAGCGTTTTGCGACGCTTGCCATCTCGTAGCTTTTCGTAGGTCCGCAGGTCACTCATGCAGACGCGGCGATGGCTCCCTACATAGCGGAAGGGGATCTCTTCAGCTTCCAATAGCTTGACGAGATAAGGACGCGACACGCCGAGGTAGTTGGCCGCAGCTTGCGTGGTGAGAACTTCGTTCTCTGACACAATTGACACGGATTGCCCCTTCAGCATGGCACGAACGATCTGCGTGAGATGGCGGAACAGGGGCTCGGGGAACTGGATATGCGATCCCTCGCGCCCGAGTAGAACGGGGCGTTCGTCGCCATTGATCACATCGTTCAGCTTAGCCAGCAATTCGCGATCATGGGGCGATATCGTGGAGGTTTTGTCTGTTACTGCATGGTTCATAGCAAACGAAATAAACGAAACAAACGAATCAAATGCAAGCTTAAGCAGCAGAAATCAAAACGGCGGCCAGTCTTCTTATCTTGCTCGTTCTTCTTCAGACATTAGGGCGACGGCGTCGCCTACGGTGTCGCGTTGAAAGGCTGCCAGTGCCTCAAAGTCGAATGCGTCGAGACGTTGGATCATGAACTGTGCCTCTCCTGGTCGAGGAAGCAGCAGGACTACCATGAGCGGCTGGCGGATGAAGGTCAGGCTATCGCGGAATTGCTCAAAGCTGCGCTTCAGGCGGGAAGCTGAGTTGGGCTTAGATTTAGCGCGCCCTAACGCCCCGGCTCGCCGAGAATAAGGCGGACGGCATCGAGGCGCAGGTGCGCCTTCGCGATATGGCGGGTGACATCCGCGATGACACTCTCCGCTATTTTAATTTCCTCTTCGCGGACATTGGGATTAATCTTCTGAAGTTCTTTCAAGCGGCTGGCTTCACCGTCGAGCCGACCATGAGCGTCTTGAATCGCGTCCTGGAGGAGGTCTGATTTCTTGGCATGTGCATGCTCTTTGGCGGCACGCAGCATTTCGGGAACGAGTGCCTGCAGCAGTTGTGGATCCTGTTTCAAGCGGAAGGTCTCTTCGTCGCCACAGTATTTGTTGATAAAGTCGTGGCCAAATGTGTCGCTTTGATCGTTGCCGCTCAGGTCAACGAGGACCCGAACCGGTGTCGGCGGAAGGAATCGATCTACGTGCAGCTTCGGAGGAGCCACGCTCTCAAGGACATAGATTGCCTCGACGAGAATAGACGGCGCTTCAATGCTCGAGTCACGCCAGACAACGATCGAACTATTTCCCTTTTCGGAACTAAGGATGAGATCGATCGCACCGCGAACCATGGGGTGGTCCCAAGAAAGGAAGCCAATATCCTCGCGCCCGAGAGCACGGGTTCGATCACAGGTAACCGTGGTGCCCTCTTCGGGGAGACAGGGAAAGGAATCGGTAAAGAGCTGGCCGGGCTGCAGGTGAAAGGTGCGCGCGTCGATATCCTCCACGGTGACGCCGAAGTGGTCGAAGATCCGGTTCATGAAACCGTCAAGCGTACGGTCGGCATCGAGGGTTCGGATATGAGCGACCAAATCCGAAGAGGCTTCCTCCCGGAAGGAATTCAATGCGATGAGTCGGTCCTGGCCCTGGCTCAGTCGGCCCTCCAGTTCCTCGCGGAATCCCTTGCTCTCATCGATCAAATGGTCGGCATCCTTCAATACCTCCGGGGTCGCCAGATGGTATTGCGGCCCCAGCCGGCGAATCCAGTCGTTGAACTGGTTCAGGTAGGCGTAGCCCCCCTTGAGGGAATGCTCAACTCCGTCAAGGCCCTTGTGGTGCCAGCGCATCAGCAGTTCCGTCCAGCTGTGTTCGAGGTATGGAAGATGAATTTGAATGGTTTGGGTCTGGCCGATCCGGTCGAGGCGACCGATTCGCTGCTCAAGTAGCTCGGGATTAAGTGGCAAATCGAAGAGAACGAGATGGTGAGCAAACTGGAAGTTACGCCCTTCGCTCCCGATTTCAGAGCAGAGAAGAATCTTCGCACCTTCTGGCTCGGCAAACCACGCAGCATTGCGGTCGCGTTGCAGCAGGGTCAACGCTTCGTGAAAAAGCGCGGCCTTAACATTCAGTTCTTCAAGGAGCGCATCGTAGATGGCCTGGACCTTTTCGCGCGTGCGACAAATGAGGAGTACCTTTTCGTTCTCATCGAGGCTTTGGAGTAATTCGGCCAGCCAGAGGATACGTGGGCCGTGGCGAAAGTCGTACGCCTCTGCACTGTCGGACCGACTCGTTTCCAGTTCGAATTCCCCTAGTAGGCGGGCTTCGAGGTCTGCCTGTGAGAGTTTTGCGCGCGGCTCGAGTTTGTTTGGTAATCCCTTCCGCTTGGGAAACCCGGTTAAAGAATCCCGCGAGTTCCTGAAAATAACGCGTCCGGTGCCGTGGCGGTCGACGAGCTCGTCCAAGAGTGCGCGACGATTTTTGAGGTGGTCCTTAAACGCTTCGTCGCTGAATTCCTCGAAGATGTCTCGAAGGTAATGGAGTTCGTCCTCTGTGAGCGCTTCCTGGTCCGCCAATTTGTTGGCAACCTCCGCGACCTTGGAGTATCCAGCCTGCTCCTTCTGGAATTTGTCCAGTTCGGGATAGCGTTCCGGGTCGAGCAGGCGCAGGCGGGCAAAGTGCCCCTCGGCCCCAAGTTGCTCGGGTGTGGCGGTGAGTAGAAGCAAGCCATGACTTTTCTGCGTAAGTGCTTCTACGAGTTGATACTCCGGGCTCGCTTGCTCGGGTGTCCACTCAAGGTGGTGAGCCTCGTCGACCACCAGCATATCCCACTTCGTATCCAGTGCGCACTCGGCCCAGCGGTCGCAGTCGAGGAGCGTCTGGGTGCTGCAGATGACCAGCTGCGCTTCATTAAAGGGATTGGCCGTGCTGTCGACCGCAGTCACGGATTCGCAGTGTTCCGCATCGACGAGGGTAAACCAGAGATTGAAGCGCCGAAGCAACTCTATAAACCATTGATGAACAAGGGATTCGGGCAGAAGAATAAGGATGCGCTGAGCCCGCCCTGTAAGATGAAGCCGGTGCAGGATGAGGCAGGCTTCAATGGTCTTCCCGAGCCCTACTTCGTCTGCTAAAAGCACTCGAGGCATATAGCGGTTGGAGACTTCGGAGGCGATGTAAAGTTGGTGGGGGATCAGATCGATCCGGCCGCCGACAAAGCCCGCGACATCAGACTGCTTGGCCTCTGCGAGACGCGCAATTGCCTCGTAGCGCAAATGGAACGAGGCGGAGGGGTCTATCTGGCCTCCGATGAGTCGGTCCTCGGGCTTGCTGAAGCTGATTGTATCGGCGAGATCCATCTCCTTGACCTCAACGCCGCCCCCGATGTAGGTGATGATCCCCTCCTCCATCCGGACGTCCTCGATCATGACCGTTTCTCCTCGCTGTGAATGGATGCGGTCGCCGGCGCGAAATTCGACACGTTTGATCGGAGCGTTGGCCGCGGCGTAAAGCCGGGCTTCATTTGAGGCTGGAAATAAGAGGCGCACCTGATGGCGCTCCACCGACTCGAGGATGCCCAGGCCGAGTTCAGGCTCTGTTTCACTGATCCAGCGCTGGCCAATGGTGAATTTTGACATCACTGAATGCTCTGTCTGCCCCCAGCTAAAGTCAAAGCGAAGTTTCTTGGTAATTGCATGGAGCGATCGCTCGCGGCGCCCGAAACAGGTGTTGCCAGGGTTTGTGGCGAGCGTCGCAAGCGACGGCCCTACGTTTGAGGTCTTCGATACGCTTTTTTGATTCATCGTCGATTCCCGGGGAAGGACCAGAGTGGTTCTGTTTTAACCGCGCATGAGAATCCTCATCCGGGCATAGCGACAAGACCGGATGCTCCGCAGGCCGAAGCATTGAGGATTCCATCCACATGAAGCACATCCGAGTCCGGGTTAGAGGTCATCAGCGGTGATCAGCGGTATAAAGATACGGCGGCTGGCTGCTAAAAAGAAAAGATCCCTCCCCTCGACTTAAAAATGAACCTTTTAATTGCCCCATCGGTTTAGTTGTCGCAGAACATGCGCATGTCTGTAGAGCCCGATATGTTCATCCCCGATGCTGTTGCTGCGGCGGAGGCGCTGGCGCGCACTTCTCATCTAGGGATCGGCGCGCATCAGGACGACCTTGAGTTCATGGCCTTTCATGGAATCAGTACTTGCTACGAACAAGACTTGGCCTGGTTTGGCGGGATCACCTGCACGGACGGGAGCGGCAGCGCACGCACGGGCGTCTTTGCGGACAAGACAGACGCTGAAATGATGGCCATTCGAGCGGAGGAGCAGCGGCGAGCGGCCGAGTTAGGGCAATACAGCTTCATGGCCCAGCTTGGATTTGCCAGTGCGACTGTTAAAAATCCGAATGCGCGCGGTGAACTGGTGGACGCGCTCGAAAAATATCTGCTACGGGCGCAGCCGGAGGTGGTTTACACGCACAACCCGGCTGACCGACATGCAACGCATCGAGCTGTTTTTCAATCGGTTGTGGAAGCAATAAGGCGGATTCCGCCCTACTCTCGTCCAAGGAAGGTCTACGGTTGTGAAGTCTGGCGAGATCTCGATTGGCTCGAGGCGGAGGATAAGATTGCACTTGATGTCAGTGGGCACCCTGATTTGGCGCGGAGACTGAACGGTTGCTTCGAATCGCAGATTCTAGGAGGCAAGGATTACGGAAAGGCGGTTATTGGACGCCGACATGCGAATGCGACCTTCCATGATTCGCACGCTGTCGACGCGGTGGATCAATTATGGTTTGCGATGGATTTGACGCCCCTCATTGAGGAGGACGGTCCGGCGATGGATGTCTTTGTTGGGGCGAAGATCGATCGTTTTCGGAAGAGTGTTCTGGATCAACTCTAGATACTGAGACGCCCTAGGCCAGCCCTAGATGCAAATTGCACGAGCACCTAAAGGTCCGACGTACTCACTTGACGCAAGGCCGTATTCAGTGAACTTAGCGCATCTTCCATGCCAATTGCCGACACCATAGTCGCCCTCTCAACGCCCGCAGGCGAATCAGCGGTTGCCCTGATTCGCTTGAGCGGTCCCGCGTGTCTCGAGCTTGCCATGGCGATCACGGGCCGGAAAAAAGCCCTTCGGCCCCGCTATGCTTATTTCAGTCATTATCTGAGCCTGGAGGGCGAGCCGATCGATGCGTGTGTGATTACGTATTTTGCTGAAGGAAAGTCATTTACGGGCGATTCGATGTTGGAAATTGCCCCCCATGGGAACCCCTTAATTATTCAGAAGGTTCTGGCAGACCTATTCGCGCGCGGTTGTCGGCCTGCAGAGCCTGGAGAGTTCACCCGCACCGCATTTCTCAACGGCCGCATGGACTTGAGCCAGGCGGAGGCGGTTTCGGATTTGATCCGGGCGCGTTCGGACAAAAGTCTCGAGGTCGCACAGCGACAGCTCCATGGATCGGTGGGGCGGAAAATGAGTGAGCTGACAGAGCGCCTCCTTTCAGTCATGGCGCATCTGGAAGCCTATATCGATTTCCCTGAAGAGGACCTGCCTGGGGAGGATCAGGCGGGCCCTGCCGCCGACCTGCGGAAACTAACCGAGGAAATCAAGGATCTGATCGAAACGCAGCGCTACTCTGCCCTACTCCATGAAGGAATTAAGACGCTAATCGTGGGCGAACCAAACGTGGGAAAGAGTAGCTTAATTAATGTGCTGACCGGGGCTGAAAGGTCGATTGTTAGTGAGATTCCGGGCACAACGAGGGATTACATATCAGCCTTTATGATGGTTGGGCCATGGCGTATCGAAATTCTGGATACCGCGGGTTTGCATGAGGCAGGTGATGCGATCGAGAAGATTGGGATCGATCATACAATCGAGCAGGCAGAGACGGCGGACTTTTTTCTTTTCGTGCTCGATGCGACGGCGGTCTCCCCTGCCCTTCCGGATGTTCTCCTAGAGCGTATGCATGCGAGGAATACTATCGTGATTGAAAACAAGACAGATCTGCCTGGGGCGCTATCGCACGGCGATTTTCTCCCACATTTGAGACATGTGCGGACCTCGCTGGTCGAGGGAGAAGGCATAGCCGACCTCAGGCGTACTTGGGAGGCCTCCATTGATGCCAGCCTCTCGCAACCTCAGGGGGATGGTGTCGTGGTGAACGCGCGCCACGCGGCGGCACTTCAGGAAGCCGTTGATGCTTTGGAGCTTGCGTCGTCGAAACTAAAGGATTCAGAGCTCTCTGAGCTAGTTGTGGCCGATCTTCGCGATGCGGTTGAGTTCATTGGTCAGGTTGTCGGGCGCGTGGACAACGAGCGCATGTTGGATCGCTTGTTTAAGCAATTCTGTATCGGAAAATGAGTGGTGGATTGAAATTTGGCCAGCATCAACCTTACGATGTGATTGTCTGTGGTGCGGGGCATGCTGGCTGTGAGGCCGCCCTCGCCGCCTCCCGGCGCGGCGCTGACACGCTGATGCTGACCGGAAACCTCGATACGATCGCCCAGATGAGTTGTAATCCGGCGATTGGTGGCCAAGCCAAGGGCCATATGGTGCGCGAGATTGATGCGCTTGGGGGCGAGATGGCGATCAACACGGACACGACGGCGATACAGTTTCGTCTTTTGAATGCGTCTAAGGGGCCGGCGGTGCAGGCGCCTCGGGCTCAGTGCGACAAAAAGGCCTACCAATACCGAATGAAGCACGTGATCGAGTTGCAGGATAATCTGGACCTCTTTCAAGCGATGGTGCAAGGGCTGATTTTTGACGGAGACAAGGTGGTCGGCGTGCGGACCAACCTGGACGTCGACTTCTACGCCAAAACCGTCGTGGTCACTACCGGCACCTTTCTTCGAGGTCTGATGCATGTGGGCAAGAACAAGAACGAAGGAGGTCGCATGGGGGATTTTTCTGCAAAAGGCCTTTCGGGATCGTTTTTGGAGGCTGGCATCGAGTTGGAGCGCCTTAAGACAGGCACGCCCGCGCGGATACTGGGCAGCAGCATTGACTTTAGTCAGTTGGAGGAGCAGAAAGGAGATCCGGAGCCGACCTTATTCGCGTTTTACGATACCCGTGGTATCGAGGATGTGTTCCACGTGGAACAACGAGGGGAGGGCGCCGTGGATTCGGCTCACGAATTGTTCCACGTGGAACATATTGGTCAGCGCAAGCTGGGCTGGCTGCCGGGGAAGGACCAGGTTTCCTGCTGGATGACCTATACGGGGCCACAGACTCAGCAGGTGGTCATGGATAACCTGCACACCTCGCCAATGTATTCCGGACAGATTGAGGGCGCGGGGCCACGCTATTGCCCGAGCATTGAGGATAAGTTTGTGCGCTTCGCCGATAAGGAGCGGCATATGCTATTCTTGGAGCCGGAGGGGCGGAACACGAATGAATGGTATATTAATGGACTCTCGACGAGCCTACCATTTGAGGTGCAGCTCGAGATGCTGCGCAGTATTGAGGGTCTGGAGCGAGTGCACATGCTTCGGCCGGCCTACGCGGTGGAGTATGACTTCGCGCCTCCAACGCAGCTGCATCCTTCTCTGGAATCCAAGAAGGTGGAGAACCTCTTTTTTGCAGGCCAGATCAATGGCACCTCCGGCTATGAGGAAGCGGCGGGGCAGGGGCTCATTGCCGGGGTCAATGCGGTTCAGAAGATTCGAGGAGAGGAGCCGTTGGTTTTGGGCCGCCATGAGGCCTACCTGGGTGTGCTGATCGACGATTTGGTGACCAAGGGCACGAAGGAGCCCTACCGCATGTTCTCGAGTCGTGCGGAGCACCGCTTGCTGTTCAATCATCCCAGTGCGGAGTTACGTCTATTGGAGGCGGTAGAAAAATTGCAACTAGTTGATGAGCAACGACTAGGGAGAATCAGGGAAAAGTCGGCCACTGTCAATGAGTGGTCCGGAAAACTCGAGAATGAGCGCAGGGAAGGGGAGACCTTTGCCCTCCATCTGCGACGTTCGCACTCGCAGGACGATTTCCCGGAGGCGCTGCAGGCAGAATCCAAAGAGGTGCGAGAAGAGGTTTATTACCGAGTGGTTTTCAAGGGCTACCTCGAGCGAGAGCAGAAGCAGATCGAGAAGCTCCGGCATATTGACAAGATCAAGTTGCCGGAGGGCTTTGACTTCACTGCGGTGAAAGGTTTGCGGAGCGAGAGTGCCCAGAAATTGATCGAAATTGCGCCGCGAACACTCGGGCAGGCCAGTCGGATCAGTGGCGTGAACCCGGCCGACATCAGTATCTTGATGGTTCATCTTGAGGCCAGATGCGGCACGAAGCTTTAATACCGCTCTAGGGGTGTCGCTTGCGGCACCCGCGGCACCCGTCTTGCTGATAACAAAAATGACACCCGGCCGGTGATTCTACCTAAATGCAATCGGCTCTAAGGCGCGGGATTTTACGATTGGCCGATGCCGTGTGTCAGTTGTGTCACAGCTTTGTTTCACTGTGGTGAAATGTTAGCTTGGCCTCTCTCTTTGAGGGGTTTAAGCGTTGACCCATGCGTGCCTGTGGTCGCTTTTGGTTGTTTATGAAGCATGGGGTGCTTGATTACCTCGTAACAAAGAATGAAATCGATGAGTGCCAATAAAGTGCATCGTATCCTCGTTTTGGATGACGAACCGGACGTCACCGAACTGCTTGAATATAAGCTGGAGCAGGAGGGCTATCGGGTCCAGGTTCTCAATGATCCACTCGAGTTTGTCGCCAAGGTGCGTGAATTTGAGCCGGATCTGATGGTTCTGGACATCATGATGCCGGAGCTCAACGGCTTGCAACTCTGTCGGATCGCCCGCTCGGATCCCTCAATGAAGAGAATTCCGATTATCTTCCTGAGTGCACGTGGGGATACTGAGGATCGCATTAAGGGGCTCGAGACGGGAGCCGACGACTATCTTTCTAAGCCTTTTAATGCCAATGAGTTAATTCTCCGCATCAACAACATCCTCAGTCGGAGTGATTCGGCCGCCGCGTCTTCGGAAATCACTCGAATTGAGATCGCGGGGGTTGTGATTGATGAAGACTTACACCAGTTGACGGTCGATGGTAAGTTGGTTGTGCTCACCGCCACGGAATTCAGGCTCCTGAAGCTCTTGATGGAGCGCAAAGGGCGCGTTCAGTCGCGTGAGCATCTGCTGGTCAATGTTTGGCATTACGACACGGATATCGAGACGCGCACGGTAGATACCCATGTACGCCGCGTGCGAGAGAAGCTTGGCCCATATGCGCACTTGATTGAGACGGTTCGCGGAGTAGGGTATCGGGCAATCGATATTTAATGCATTGGTTCATCACGATTGCACTCGCCATGGTTTCCGTGGCTCTTTTTCTACACGTTCTGCGTTTGAGGCGTCTGCTAGGCGAGCTGGACGATGCCGTGCGGTCACGAAGACGGCTTTTACTAAAGGCATCGGCGGATTCGCTCGAGCGAATCGGTGCACTCAGACTGGTCGACTCGTTGAATGGACTCATAGACTTGCACAATAAGACTGCTGCCGAGAAGACAGGGTATTCGAGCCAAGTGGATGCCATGCTCGGAGCCGTTCAGGAGGCCGTGATCATCTTTGACCCCGAGCGTATGGTGCAATATGCAAATCGTGCGGCGGAACGTTTATTCAAGGGGCATAAAAGCCTGCAAGGGCTTCGCCTGGAAGGGTTTATGAGATCAATAGGCTTGCTTGAGTTTCTCGACGAGATGGCCACGAATCAAGATCGTACGGACTCGACGCAGTTAAAGATCGTGCGCGGCCAGAAGACGTATTGGTTTGAGGCATCATGCGCCCCGGTGATTGGAATCGGGGAAGGGGAAGGCATGTCTACTTTACTGGTCTTGCATGACATTACGAAGCTAAAGGAGTTGGAGGTGATGCGCCGTGAGTTTGTTGCCAATGTCTCACACGAGCTACGAACACCCTTGACCATTATTAAAGGCTTTGCGGAAACCTTGATTGACGATGCGGCGTCGCTAAAACCGGATTCGCGCGAACGTTTTACGAAGAAAATTTTGACAAATGCGGACCGTCTGCACGTCTTAGTCGAAGATTTATTGACGATTTCCCGTTTGGAATCAAAACCTGAGCAAATTGAGCCGATCGCCCAGCCGCTGAAACCGCTCTTTGAGGAGGTGGCCGAAAATTATCGAACCCGGTTGGACCCAGCCACACAGAGGATCGACCTGGCTGTTGAAGACGAGGTCGATGTTGTGCTGTTTGATCGTTACCGGATCCATCAGGTTTTGGACAATTTCATTGAGAACGCCTTTCGCTATGCGCCTAATTTCACGCGGATCACCCTCGAGGCGAAGCTCGATTCGGAGCGCAATGAGGTGCTCTGTGCGGTGGTGGATGATGGCCCCGGAATCCCGGAAAAAGACCTGCCTCACGTGTTCGAGCGCTTCTATCGGGTTGATAAGGGCCGCTCACGCGAGCGCGGGGGCACGGGGCTCGGCCTCAGCATCGTGAAGCACATCATCCAGCTCCACGGGGGCAGCGTTTCCGCGGAGAGTCGGTTGGGAGAGGGTAGTCGGATGCGCTTTACGCTGCCCGCGGTAGAAAAGCCCGGCGCCTAAGACAGCGAGCGGCTGACCTGGAAGACGCTGGTCACGATGCCCATTGCGATCAGGGCAACGAGGATGAATGCACTGATCAGCGCAGCGGTCGATACAATGGCGCTCAGACCCGTAAGTCGACGGGTTAGTTCGCGGCGGAATCCCTTGGTGACCTCCGTCATGCTGTGTGCGAGATTGCCCGTATTTTCGCCTACGGTTAAGATATCGATGGCGAGATCCGGCATGAATTCGTTTCGCTTGAAGGCCTGCGCGATGGAGAGGCCCTCGTTTACTTGACCACGGGCGATATGGAAACGATCCCTTAGTTCGGTATTTTTGACTGTGCGCTCAGAAAGCCGAAGTGTCTCGGTCGTATTGATTCCGCTTTCGAGAAGGGTGCTGATCAGATTACCGACCTGAAAAAGATCGCCGTAATAGAAGATTCTTCCGAGAAGCGGTAGTTGTAAAAACCACGCGTCCGTTTTGCGAAGGCCGGCCTCCGTGCGTCGCCACTGTCGGAAGGAGAGTCCGCCAATCATCAGCGCAATGAGTAGGAAGGGCCCGTATCGAGCGACCAGATCCGAACCATCGATCAAGATGCGTGCGCTCCAAGTCATTTCTCCGCCCAAACGGTCCATCATCCCCTGTATTTGTGGGAGGAGCACCGTCATGAAGAGGATGACGACCGCTACCGCCACAGTGCAGACGATGGCAGGATAGATCATGCTGGCGATCATCTTCCTCCGGATCGCTTGCTTCTCTTCGAGATAGTCAATCATTTTGCCAAGGATGGGTGCGAGGTTACCCGTCGCTTCGCCAGCCTCGATCACATAGCTGATCGAGCCCGGAAAGTATCTCGGCTGCCGGGCCATGGCACCGGCAAGTGTGGCGCCCTCGCTCAGATCGCGCCAGAGATTCTGCACGACTTGTTTCTGCTCTTTGTCGTTGAGGCGCTGACTAAGAATGAAAATGGAGTCGCCCACCGGAAGCCCCGAGCCGTGCAGCTCCATCAGCCGTTTCAATACAACCAGGCCTACAACTTCCCGCTGCGCGCCCTGTGGCTTCTGATGGATTTGCTCCCCGACGGCTTGCTTGCGATTGTGGCGGAGTGATTTTACGCGCTCGATTATTTTTGAAAGTACGAAACTGCTTTCGGTGGCGGCTTCCTTCAGGGTGATTGGGCTCAAGCCCTGCGCATGCAGTTTCTGCATGGCCAAGCGTCGTTCCGCCGCATCAATCGATCCGCTAACAATACTGCCCTTGGAATCGCGGGCCTTGTAATTGTAAACCACCATACACTACAAAATGATCAGTGACGTTGCCCTTAATTAAGTCCACCCTTTTGTTTGGTTCATCGTCAAAGTAAGGGGAAGAGCTCGGACTTTCTTGAGGTCGGGCCTGCTCGCCGTTCCGAGCTGGCGACAAGACCGATCCGACATGTCCGCCGTAGCCTGCGGCGGAGGGGCTGGCGTAGGCGGTCGGAATCGGACCACGCGCCGTTCGGCAAACGACAGCGTATGCCCAAATCATCCGGATTGACTGTAAGTCGTGACGGCCAGTCTGGGATTTCGAACAGACGGAGGCGCTTGCTCGTCGACCTTGCTAGCGCAAGTTCGCTATCTCGTACCGAATGTAGCGATTGAAAGCTTTCTAAAATGGAATCAGACGGCCTAATGGCCGAACTCCAACAAAGCTCCACGCATCCTAAGGTTGGAGTGCGCCCTTCAGGGCGTCCGGCAGCAAGCCTACCAGTCTCCTTAATGCAGGCGTAACTTTCGCAATGGAGTATTAGAACCTAAGCTCTACAGCTACACCGTTTCTATGCCTCTTATTTATCCTTACTTTGACGAGGAACCCTGTTTTGAGGCAATAAGCAGAGCTCTCAAATGGAACAAAGATTGCCGCTCAGAGACGAATTCCGTTTAGATGTTCGCCGTCCTCCAGAAAGTTCGAATTTTTCCCGCACTAATGATGGTGCTGGTGAGTCTTAGTGTCTCGGCCGAACGCGGGGTTAAACTGAAAACACCAGAGGGGGGAGTCACGGAGATACTCCTTCAAACAGCCATGCCGGAGCTTGGAGACGGACGACTGGCGATGATTCTAACGCGTTACTACCATGAGGGTCTCGGCGGCCCCGAGCATTGGGAGACCATTTCAAGCCTGAGGCTCAAGGGCGTGCTGACCTTGAAAGACAGAGAGTTCGAACTGCAGGCACTGCAGCGAAAGCCGAACTTCATGAAGTTGACGCTTGTTTCGAATCAGCAGGAGTGGGTCTTCGGGCACGATGGCACAACGGCGTGGAAGCGGGCGCCTGAGGCTTATGCCAAGGCAGTAGAAATGGCAAATAAGGAAGCGCGGCGGTTCAAGCACGCCGCGATTTTTGGGAATCACCTGCTCTATCCGTTTGCGGAAGGGAAGGAGATCATCTACATCGACACGGTTCCCACAGAGGGCAACATTTGCCACCAGATTCGGGTCAATTTGGACACGGGGTATCGGGTGGACTATTTTATCGATATCCGGACTTATTTGGAGATCAAGGTGGTGAATACGGATCTCGAGGACGATAACACCCATTGCATGATCTATAAAAATTACATTCGCGTTCATGGTATGCCCATCGCCAAGCGTGTCGACTCTTCTGAAAACGGCGAATGGGTGAGTACGCTGGTTCTCGATGAAATCGGGGTAAACCGTGGCGTCATGCCGTGGATGTTCAAAATGCGCGATTAAATGACAGTCTCCGCCTCCTTACTTTTACGATTTGCGACTCGCAGTTTGCCAATTTCGCCGACGAGTTAATCGAACCACCCCAATGTTACCATGGCCGTAAAAGATATTTTCGATGTCGTTGATGAAAATGATAACATCATTCGTCAGGAGGAGCGATCGATCGTCCACCGGGACAAACTGCTGCATCGCGCGGTTCACGTGTTTGTTTTTAACGCCGACGGACAGCTTTATTTGCAACGTCGCTCCATGAGGAAGGACACGGCGCCGGGGAAATGGGTAAGTTCCTGTTCCGGGCATGTGGATACGGGCGAGGATTACGACAGCGCGGCTGTTCGCGAGTTGGCCGAAGAGATCGGCTTGTCTGGAGAGCTTGAGTTGACACGCGTATTCAAGGAGTCGCCCTGTAAGCAGACCGGCTATGAGTTTGTCTATGTCTATACCTGCCAATCGGACGGGCCTTTTACCTTAGACCCATCCGAAGTGATCGAGGGGCGCTGGATCCATTTGCAGGAGCTCAATGACTGGCTCGAGCGCAGCCCGCGGGACTTCGCTTGGTCCTTCAGCCACCTATGGGCGAAGTTCCTCGCCCTGAAGGGCGGCGAGTCGGGCGACTCGGGATAGGCTGGCTAGTCGGGGCGATAGCTGGCCGAGTTCTTCGAATCTTCCTCAACGTCGACTTGGGTGATCCAAGCGCGACCGTCCGTTTCCGCGCGAACCATCGGATCGAAGATTGTGAAAATATGTCGAGCCAGACCTTCGCAGGACGTATTCGGGAGAACGTAGGCCTTGAAGAGATGGCCGGCGCTTTGGAGTAGGGTGTCCTTCTCCGGGTCGTCCTCGTTGAAGAGGCAAGCGTGGTCCAAATGCTCGTCGATCCAAGTCTTCAGGTAGTTCAGTTCGCCGAAATCGACGACGAATCCGTTCGCATCCGTTTCGTGACAAGCGAAGGTCAATGTAATCGTCCAGTTGTGGCCATGAATCTGGGCGCACTGGCCTTCATGATGGTGTTGCCGATGGGCGCATGGGATATCGCGGTAGGTCTTTTTACAGTTCAGCATGTGAAATCCTTGGGATACTCGGTTGAGAATAGCTCAGTTCAGGCGCCAGTCGTTGGCTCGCAATGTTTTCAAATCCGGAGCGCCGGGCGCGTAGATTGTCGGATCTTCGATATTCGCCAAGTCAAAGGCCTCCCTGCGTTCGATACAGGTGCCGCAGCGGCCGCAGTGTTGCTCCCTGCCCTTGTAACAGGACCAGGTCTTCTTGAGCGGTGCGCCGAGTTCGGCCCCGAGACGAACGATGTCTGCCTTTGTCCAGTCGACAAATGGACGAATCAGTTCGACCGAATCCCAATCGGCAATACGAATCGCCTCGGCCATCGCCTCGGCGAATTCATTCCGGCAATCTGGGTAGATCGCATGGTCGCCGGAGTGCGCGGCGTAGGCGATTTGGCCGGCTTGAATCGAGAGGGCGTAACCTGTCGCGATGGAAAGAAAGATCATGTTTCGGTTTGGCACCACCGTGGTCTTCATGGATTCTTCGGTGTAGTGTCCTTCAGCCACCTCGATCTCCGGCGAAGTAAGACTGCTGCCCGCGAGCAGGGGTTGGATCGCAGAAAGGTCGGCGATGCGGTGTGGCACACCCAACTCGGCGCAAATCTCACGTGCCCGCTCGAGTTCACATCGGTGGCGTTGCCCGTAGTCAATGGAAAGAGCGTGTGGCTCGTGTCCTTTCGCGAGAAGATGGCAGAGGAGCACAGTCGAATCGAGCCCTCCGGAGTATACGGTGACGGTTTTCATGAATTCAGTGGTTTCGCCAGATTGGCAGAGCCCTGGGAATTCGCGAGCAGGGCAAGAAGCCTGTGAACGATGCTCGAGGAGCTTGTGAGGGCAAGAACAAAGGGCTCAAATCCGATTTACAGGTACCTTGACAAGAGAAGTGAGCTCCCTACGCTCCACGCTTCACTTTTAAACCCAGCATAATTTAAAAGCGGGCTTGGCCTGCTTTTTTTATTTTTAGCACCCAATGAGTCACGAGATACTATCAGTTTTAGAATATATGGAGAAGGAGAAGGGGATCAGTCGCCCTGACATGATCGAGGCCATCTCCGGCGCGATTGCGAGCGCTGCCCAGAAAGGCGTGAGCGCGGGCCAAGATATTCGGGTCGAAATTAACCCGAAAACCGGGGCACTCAAGGCCTGGAGTATTCTTCAGGTGGTTGATTCGGTGAGTGACCCATCGCTTGAGATTCATATCGAGAAGGCTCGTTTGATTCAGGCGGGCGCCCAGATCGGCGAGACGGTTGAGAAAGAGATAGATCCTGCCTACCTTGGTCGTATTGCCGCGCAAACCGCGCGCCAAGCGATCATGCAGCGAATACGCCAATTCGAAAAGGAGCGCATCTACGATGATTACAAGGACACCGTGGGTGATATTGTCACCGGGACTGTCCGCCGCCGTGAACGTGGTGATCTGATTGTTGACCTCGGAAAAGCCGAGGCGATCCTGCCGCCCCGCGAACGTGTCCCCGGTGAGGACTATGCCCCGGGAGAGAGTATTCGCTGCCTGCTGCTTAAGATTGAGCAAAGCAACCGCGGCCCGGATATCATTCTTTCCCGCTCGAACTTGAATTTTGTTCGCCGCCTCTTTGAACTCGAAGTCACGGAGATCGCTGATGGAACCGTTACGATTGAGGCAATGGCGCGTGAGCCGGGCTACCGCACCAAGATCGCGGTGAACAGCACGGATCCCAAAGTCGACCCCGTCGGCGCATGTGTCGGCGCGCGAGGTGCCCGGGTAAAGACCATCGTCCGTGAACTCGGCGGTGAGAAGATCGATATTATTCGTTACTACCAGGACCCGCTACAGCTTCTTGAGGAAGCCCTTAAGCCCGCAGTCCCAAAGAACATCAAGGTCAATGAGGTGGAACGCCGTATTCACTTCGAGGTGGCGGAAGACGACCTGTCCATCGCGATCGGACGTCGCGGCTTCAACGCGAAATTAACCTCTCGTCTACTTGGCTGGAAGCTCGACATCGGCAAGGAAGAGAAGGAAGCGGTCGGCTTTGACGAAAAAGTTGCTAAAGCGGTCGAAGGGCTCAATGCGATCGACGGGCTCGATCCTGAGTTGGCTGCCCGCTTGGTTTCATTTGGTTTTGCCAGCCCCGAAGTATTTGAGGGCGTCGAGGCCAGTGATTTGGTCGACGCCGGACTTTCCGAAGAGGAAGCGGCGGACGTTATTTGTAAGGTGCAGGCTTACTTTAAGCAGAATACCTAATCCCCGCGCAGCCCTCGTCCCATCCAGCAACCAAGACTTAGAGAAAAGACCCGTCCATGAGTGTTCGCATACACCAGCTTTCCAAAGAAATCGGAATGGAGAATAAGGAGCTCATCGAGCTGCTTAAAAGTCGCGGCTACGAGGTGAAGAGCGCTTCCAGCACGGTTGACAACATTTCCGCGGAGGCGCTACGTGAAGAGTTTGCCTCTCAGGCGCCCGCTCCCGAAGAGCCTGTTGCTCAAGAAGAGGCGCCAGCAGAGCCCGTCGCACCGAAATTGCCGGAGGGGGTCTTTGTGAAGTCGGCTGCCGATATCGAGCGCGAACGTGAAGAAAAAGCGGCGGCTGCCGAGGCAGAAAAGTCCGGCGCAGAACGGGAGGTAGCAAAAACACCCGAGCCCGAAGCATCGGTCGCGCCACCGACTCCGGCGAGCCCGCCCAAGCCGCCTTCACCGCCTGCGCCGCCCGCAGGTGGTCCGCCTAAGCCGCCGCAACCCGCAAGTCCTCCGAAGCCCGAGGCTTCCGAAGCGGTCGCTGCCACCGACGAAGGCGAGAGTGGTGAATCCGCTCCCGAAACAGGGGAGCTAAAGAAGATTCACGTCAAGCCACCGATCGTTGTGCGTGACTTTGCTGGTGAAATCGGCCTGAAACCTTTCAAACTGATCTCCGAACTGATGGAGATGGGCATCTTCGCCTCGATGAACCAAACGATCGAGGAGAGTGTTGCAACACAGCTCGCTGCCCGCCATGGCTGTGAGTTGGAAATCCACCACCGCGGTGAGCAGGCCGAACAAAGCAAGCCGAAGAAGGAGGAGAAACCCGACGATGATGACCCGAGGTTCCTCGAGCCACGTCCTCCGGTTGTCTGTATCCTTGGCCACGTGGATCACGGCAAGACGACCTTGCTCGATACCATTCGTAAGGCAAACGTGGTGGAGGGTGAAGCCGGCGGCATTACTCAGCATATCGGCGCCTACCAAATTGAGCACAAGGGCGAGAAGATTTCCTTTATTGATACACCTGGCCATGCGGCTTTCTCAATGATGCGGGAGCGCGGCGCCAATGTGACCGATGTTTCTATTCTCGTGATTGCGGCCGACGATGCATTTAAGCCTCAGACGGAAGAAGCCCTGAAGTTTGCCAAAGAGGCAAACAACGCAATTATTGTGGCGATCAACAAGATCGATGCGAAGGGAGCGAACGTGGACCGCGTGAAGCAACAGATGCAGGAGAAAGGGATCGCGCCTGAAGATTGGGGGGGGGAAACGATCGCAGTGGAAGTCTCTGCGCTCAATGGAACCAATATCGACGACCTTCTTGACATGATCTTGCTGCAGGCCGAAGTGCTTGAGCTCAAGGCGAATCCAAAATGCCCGCCTGCGGGCACGATTATTGAGGCTCAAGTGGAACAGGGTCGTGGAGCGACTGCCTCTGTCATTGTTGAGCGCGGCACCCTGAAAAAGGGCGATACGCTGCTTTGTGGCGAGGTATATTGCCGGGTCAAAACAATGACCGATGCCGATGGAAAGATGCTGAAATCAGCACCGCCCGCGACACCCGTGAAGGTGACCGGTTGGTCGGATGTGCCTGCCTCGGGGGCCAAATTTTCCACAGAGAAGAATGAAAAAGCGGCCAAACGTGCGGCTGAGGATGCGATGCAGAAGCGCAAGCTTGAGGATGCCAGTGCCTCCGGCGAGCAAGGAACGGGCGGTGGTGCTACCACGGTGGAAGATCTATTTGCTGCGATTGAGCACCAACAGAAGAAATGCCTGCGCGTGATCGTTAAGTCGGATGTGCACGGCTCCACGGAAGCGCTCGTCAACGCCCTTCAGGCAATTGACAGCGAAAAGGTGGATCTGGATGTTATCAGCAAGGGGGTGGGGCACATCACGAAGAACGATGTCACCCTGGCCAGCGCTGGTGGCGCAACCATTGTTGGGTTTAATGTGAAGCTCGACAACGGTGTGCAGAGCCTGGCGAAGCATCATGATATCCGGATCATCCAGCACGAGATTATCTACGAGCTCATTAATCAGGTAGAAGATGCCATGGCCGATCTCTTGGACGCCGAATACACCGAGAAGAAGATCGGTGCGGCCGAAATCCGTCAGGTATTCTCCATCGGCAAGGGCCGCAATGTGGCTGGTTGTATGGTCACAGAAGGCGCGATCCAGCGCAATTGTATCGCACGTCTCATGCGCGGGGGTGAGTTGCTTCATGAGAGCAAGGTCGATACCCTCAAACGCTTTAAGGACGACGTGAAGGAAGTTCGCGCGGGCTACGAGTGCGGTATTAATGTAGAAGGCTACGATGACTATGAAGAGGGCGATACGATCGAGTGTTTCTCGGTCGAAGAGCAGCGCGCTTCCCTTTAGGTTTTCCACATCTGTAGCACGCTGGCGATAGCCAGTGTGAGCCCCGCATGAGGTCCTATCCCACTTGCTATGTCCCAACGAATTACCCGTATCAATGAACTGCTCCGCCGCGAAGTGAGTGAGCAGATGCGCCGCTATTACCGGGCGGATGCCGCGGCGATTACGATCAGTGATGTCGATTGCTCGACGGATCTGCGCCATGCGCGAATCTATTTTTCTGTTCTTGGGGGAGAGGCATCAATTGCCGAGGCGAATGCACTCTTCAGGAAGATCGGCAAGGATCTACGCCAACGGGTTAGTAAGCATGTTATTCTTAAGTATTTCCCACGCTTCGAATTTATCTACGATCCATCGCTAGAGCGTGGTGCGGGGATCAACGATATACTCGACCAACTTGAACACGAAGAAAATGACGGACGATAAATTCTATCCTGAGGAGAGCCCTCGCTTTGCGCGGGTCATCGAAAATTTAAAAGGCCATAAGGTGGCGGTGTTGGGGCATCAGCGCCCGGACGGCGATTGCATCGGCTCAACAGTGGCGGTGGTGCGTGTGTTGCAAAACCTCGGAATCGAAGCGATCGGCTTGAACCGCGACGCCATCCCGGTTGCGCTGGAAGCCTTTGTGGGAGATACACCGATGGCACTCGCGGAGGAGTTCACGCCTGATGGGCATCTTGCAGTCTCTGTGGATTGTGCTGATTTCAAACGTGTTGGCGATCGACTGAACACACTCTTTCCCGAGGTGGCACTTAATGTGGATCACCATATTTCCAATAAACTCTACGGCAAAGAGAATGTAGTTATCGGTAGCGCCTGTGCGACGGCGGAGATTCTAGCCGGCTTTTATTTGGACAATGGCTATGAGGTGGATGCCGTCACTGCTCAGGCCCTCTATGTGGGTATTGCGACGGATACAGGGCAGTTCCGCTTCCCCTCAACGACGCCAGAGACCTTTGAGATTGCACGTCGGCTCTGTGAGCTGGGCGCGAACCCTGCGGAGGCGGCCTACCAGCTCTATGAGCGTGAGAGCTTCGCCAAGATTAAGCTCCTGCAGAC
The DNA here is from genome assembly GCA_049598495.1 of Opitutales bacterium. GTDB lineage: Bacteria > Verrucomicrobiota > Verrucomicrobiia > Opitutales > Coraliomargaritaceae > Thalassobacterium. The sequence goes on along the minus strand of JBMYNR010000002.1, from coordinate 75,616 downwards.
CTTTCTCGATTCCCTGACTATGGAATTTGATAACCGGATCTGTGTCGGTCTGATCGAGGATGGCGTTTACGCGTCGACAGGTGCCACAATCGAAGACTCCGAGGGCTTGGTCGACTATGCACGGGCGATCGACGGAGTGGATATCGGGGTTCTGATTGAGGAACGCGCCGGTGCGCTCAAGGGTAGCCTGCGGGCCAAGGATCCCAAATATAGGGTCGATCAAATCGCGAAGCATTTCGGCGGCGGTGGCCATGCCTGTGCCGCCGGATTGAATGTTGAGGATAGCTCGATCGAGGTATTTTATCCGAAGCTGATGGAAGCCATCGGCAAACATCTGAAAACCATCGATTAAACCGCGCGTCATCAAAAGCGTAGAACCCTGGCGATAGCCAGTGTTTGGAGCACCTGGCGATCTGTCCAGCGACGATCGCCGCCGCGTTACACCTAGCAACTCGACCTCTCTAAACTTTCGTTTCGCCGGATCACCCAGCGGTAGTTTTCTAATTATGTCTCAACCTAACCAAGACGCACCCGAGGGCATTCTGCTTGTTGATAAACCACAGGGAATTACCTCGCACGATGTTGTATCGAAGATACGCCGCATCTACCACATGAAGAAAGTGGGACATGCGGGCACTCTGGATCCTATGGCGACGGGCCTTTTGTTGATTCTCATTGGTAAGGCGACCAAGGTGTCGCAGTATTTGATAAGTCTCGGTAAAGAGTACACGGGCACCGTGCGACTGGGGCAGATAACTGATTCGCAGGATGCGGATGGCGAGCTTATCGAGGAGCGCCCGGTGCCTGAGCTGGCAGAGGACAGGGTCAAGGCCGAGTTGAAGACCTTCCTCGGAGACCAGTATCAGACGCCTCCAATGTTTTCGGCCAAGAAAATTAACGGCCAGAAACTCTACAAGCTGGCGCGTCAGGGCAAGACGGTCGAGCGCGAGCCGCGGGTGATTCATATCAGCCGCTTTGATCTCACGGACTTTTCTCCGCCGGAGATATCCTTTACTGTGGGCACGAGTAAAGGTGCCTATGTTCGGACGATTGCCCATGACCTTGGCGAGAAGTTGGGCTGCGGGGGTCACCTGAACGTTCTGCGTCGGACGGGTGTTGGCCAATTTCGCGTTGAAAAAGCCGCCACGTTGGATGAGCTAGAGGCGATGTCTTCTTCGGCACTGCGCAAGCGATTGATTCCGGTCATGCAAGCCGTGCCAAGCCATGCATTGTAAGCTCAGATGAACTTCCCCGTCACTGTCGAAGATTTTGGACAACTCACCGGACTTAGCGGTGAGCTTCATTTGGCAATCGGGGTTTTTGATGGCGTTCATCTCGGCCACAAGGCGGTCATAGAATCGGCGGTCCTGTCGGCACGGCGCTCAGCTGGGGTTTCCTGTGTGTTGACCTTTAACCCACACCCAAGTCGACTCTTTCGCCCCGAGGACCCCACTCAATTGATCATGCCGATCAAGACGAAGTCAGAGATGCTCCATAATATTGGAGTGGACTGTGTGATTTGTAAGCATTTTGACGCGGCCTTCGCGGCGATACCTGCAGAGGAGTTTCTATCTCACCTCAAAGAGCAACTGCCCGCGCTAAAATCCATCTACGTTGGAGAGAACTTCCGTTTCGGAAGGAAGCGAGCAGGGGATGTGACGACCTTAATCAACTCTGGCAAAGCCTTGGGCCTGGGGGTTTTTAGTGCAGATCGCATTAAGCACAATGGCGAGCCAATCAGCAGTACTCGTATCCGTGCCGAATTAAAGCTGGGCCACATCGCAGAGGTGAATGATCTGCTCGGCTATAACTACAGATCTCTGGGGGAAGTGGTGGCAGGTGATCAACTTGGCCGTCAGATTGGCTTCCCGACACTCAACTTGCCGTGGCAACCCGAGTGCCTGCCGAAATTTGGAGTCTACTACGTTCGTTTCCGTGCAGTTGGCGCTGCCGAATGGGAGGACGCTGTGGCTAATTATGGGGTCAAGCCAACCATTGCCGAGGCAGAGCAGGCCCCGGCGCTTGAAGTCCATGGTTTGGAAGTGACGACGCTGGGTGCCGGAGATGCGATCGAGGTCGAGTGGTTGCAGTTCATGCGTCCCGAGCAAAAATTCGATTCGGTCGATGTGCTGAAAGCGCAGATTGAGAGGGACTGTGCCGCCGTCAGAGGTTTTCTCGGGTAGGGCGCTCTCGCCGAGAGAGCCGTTCGCCGACATTTATCGGATTGCTGTATTGATTTGGATGGTCATACGTTTCCGTGAGTCGAACGGCGCTTTCGTCGAAGGCGCCGTACCTATTTCATCATGCCGGACCGTATTATAGAATATACAGTTCCCGAAGGGACGAAGCCCGGGCGCGCCGACAAGATATTCGCCGCTCAATTTGAAGACGTGAGCCGTGTTCGCCTGCAAAAGGCGTTCGAAGCGGGGAAGGTTCGTTTCGACGGCGTGGTCATCGATAAGCGGTTCAAGATCAGCCGGCCAGGGCGACTCTGTGCGGCTCTGGAGGGGCCCGCTTTGCAAGCGCCTCTCGTCGCCACTGATATTCCACTCGATGTGGTCTTTGAAGACGAGTCCATCATCGTCATTAACAAGGCTGCGGGAATGATCACGCACCCTGGGAGTGGAACGGGCGATGACACTCTGGTGCACGCGCTGCTCCACCACTGTGGCGAGAAGCTCAGTTCAGTTGGTGCACCAGATCGTCCTGGTATTGTTCATCGATTGGACAAGGAAACGAGTGGGCTGATCATTGTTGCGAAGACCGATGCGGCACATCACAAGCTTGCGAGCGCTTTCAGCAAACGGCAGACCTACAAGCGCTATACGGCGCTTGTTTTGGGGACATCCATACAAAGCAAAGGGACAATCAAAGAGGCGATTGGACGCCATCCGATCGTTCGTACACGCATGGCAGTGGTCGCCCATGGTAAGCCGGCACATACCGACTGGGAGGTTCTACAGCGCTATGGAGAGCGAGCTTCACAGATCACTTGTATCATTCATACCGGTCGCACGCACCAGATACGCGTTCATATGAGCGCGCTTAAGGTGCCGATTCTTGGCGACAGCACCTACGGCTTTAAGGCATCCCGATTGAAGGGCATATCGATCCCAAGAGTGATGCTGCATTCCACCGAACTGCGAATACAGCACCCACTGACCGGAGAGCTAATGAGCTTTCAAGCATCCCTGCCCAAGGACTTTAGATTGGTAATGGAGCAGTTGGCGCCTTGATTGGGGGCGGTGGGCCGCTCCAAGCCCCGCGAGTGCTCTAGTGCCGAAAAAGCTCGAGCGCAAAGATACTTTCAGTCACGACCCAGGCCAGTAGTGTGAATGCCGCCATGGCTAGGAGCGCGGCAACATTTCTTCGGCGTTTTTGTGGGCGATCGAATGGATCGAAGGAACGACCACGCACCGAGGCCTGCGACATGTAGCTGGCTAGGCTCGCCCAGCGAGTACGGCTGCCATCCTGTCCGGAAGGGACCTCGAATGAGGCTGTCTTGTGCGCTCGGCGATGGCGCCATTGGTAGATAAAGCGAAGCATTTTTCCGTCAGAGACAAAGAGTTGTCAAACGATGTTCTGGTGTCCAGATTCACGATCGAGTCTACATTTTCAAATGTAATCTCTCGGATTATGAAAATAACAACCCAAACGATTTCTCTACTTAAAGGAGAGCGTCCAGTCGTTGCCGTTACAGCATATGATGCAGTGATGGCTCGCTATGCAGACGAGGCCGGGGTGGACTTGATTTTGGTGGGAGATTCTGTTGGCACGACGCAGCTTGGCTTCAAGACGACTGTGCCAGTGACGCTGGACATGATGGTGCACCACGCGGCGGCTGTCACGAGGGCAAAGCCAGAAGCGTTGGTCGTGGCAGATGTTCCTTTTGCCATCGCACACGACGAGTTTAGTAAGTTGCTCGAGGCGAGTCGGCGATTGATGCAGGAGGGGGGCGTCGAAGCGGTGAAGATTGAGGGCGATGCCGATATGGCACCGAAGGTAGATCGATTAGTAAGAGCTGGGGTCCCGGTTCTTGCGCATATCGGCCTGCTCCCGCAGAATTATTATCAACTGGGTGGATACCGGAAATTCGGTCACAATGATGCCGAAAAGAGTCAGTTATTGAATGACGCTCTTGCCTTTGAGGAGGCGGGCTGCTTTGCCGTGCTCTGCGAGTTGATTGACGGCACGGTCGCCGGTTCCATTGCCAATAAGATCAAGGTTCCCCTGATCGGAATCGGCAGTGGGCCCCACTGCGACGGGCAGATTTTGGTGAGCAACGACCTGCTCGGGCTGAATGCCGGTTATGTGCCGTCCTTTGTCCGGGAGTATGCAGGGCTCGGGAATGAGGCGCGCGCTGCCTTTGCGAACTACGCGGAGGATGTCCGCAAACGAAAGTTCCCTTCATGAATGCTTGTGTTCTAGGGGCCGGCGCCTGGGGGACGGCGATGGCGCTCCACCTCGATCGCTGTGGACATTCCGTTACGCTGGTCCCTCGCCGTATGGAGCACGCGTTGTCGATCGCATCTTCCCGTGAGAATACCGACTATTTGCCCGGGTTCAAGCTGCCGCACCGCATCCAAGTTGGCTGCGAACTGGGACCTGTCCTGATGGAGGCCGAGGCTGTCTTTCTGGCATGTCCTTCCAAGGCGCTCCGCGCCCTCTGTCAGTCGATCAAGCCTCACCTGGCCGCTGCGTGGCAACTCAAGCTTTGTCTCATCATGTGCAAGGGGCTCGAACTTGAAACCCTGAAGACCCCGGCGGAAATTCTTTCCGAAGAACTCCCGGGCATGTCTTGTGGCGTACTCTCCGGGCCGACCTTTGCCGGGGAGGTGGCTGCGGGCAAACCAACCGCAGTCGCGCTTGCTTTGGGCAGTGATTGCGCCGATGCCGAGCGCTACCAGGAGGCGTTCAGCAATGCTGCGCTCCGTGTATATTTGACCGACGATGTGCGTGGCACCGAGTTGGGCGGTACGCTCAAAAATGTTTATGCCATTGGGTCGGGCCTTTGTGACGGATTGCAGCTCGGGGATAATGCCAAGGCGGCCTTACTGACGCGCAGCCTCCATGAATTAGTCCGACTTGGGGCATCCCTTGGTGGGCAAAAGGAAACCTATTTCGGGCTGAGTGGTTTTGGTGATCTTGTGGCGACCTGTTCGGGGGATTGGAGTCGCAACCGAAGCTTCGGCGAACGCGTGGGGCAGGGCGAAATCCCATTGCATATTGTCGAGGGACAGAAATCGGTGATCGAAGGCTACCGCGCTTGTGACTGCCTCTACCGGATTTGTCGCGAGAAAAATGTGGACGCTCCGATTCTCAGCGTCATTCATGCCATCCTCTACGAAGGCCTCGAACCCATGGCTGCGATGCAGCAGTTGATGTCTCGGGATCTGAAACCTGAATAGCACCAAATCGAACAGATACTTATGCCGAAGAAACTTTGCGAGGTTAGGGTGTCCGACATCCACGGACGGGGCCTGTATGCGACGGAGGATATCGAAGAAGGCACCGATATCATTCAATATGTTGGCGAGAAGATTACCAAAAAGGAGTCGACTCGACGTGCTCTCGAATGGGAAGAAAAGGCCCGCGAGACAGGCGATGGCCTCGTCTATATTTTTGAGCTCGACGATAAGTATGATATCGATGGCCGGCTCGGCGATAATCCGGCCCGCTATATCAACCACTCATGCGATGGCAACTGCGAGGCGGTCAACTGCGAGGGCGAGATCTGGATTACCGCGATTAAGGATATCAAAAAGGGCGATGAGCTCGTCTACGACTACGGTTATGACATGGAGCACTTCATGGATCACCCCTGTCGCTGCGGTTCCGATAATTGTATCGGCTACATCGTTCGCGAAGACCAGCGCAAGAAGGTCAAGAAACTGCTCAAGAGCAAAAAGAAGAAGCGCGGCAAGAAGAATAAGGCCAAGAAATAAGGTTCATCGCCAAAGACAGCGGAAGCAGAAGCGATGCGGCCAGGTCCGGAAATAAAAGGAGGTGTGTTCTCATGTTGTGGACCCGATACAGGTCGATGAGCCCGTCGAACAAGAAACTCCGCCGTCGGTGAACTAGTGATCGATGCTGTATTCCAGCGTCTTTCCTTCGTGTTGAATGGTGACGTGGTTTTCGCCGTTCTCGCGATCGCTGGCTTCCGTTCGGCCGATGATCTGTGCGGGGATGCCGAACGACTCACTCTGGGCGATAATGTCTGCCGCAGCTTCGGGGTCACAGTAGATTTCCATTCGGTGCCCCATGTTATAGACGCGGAACATTTCTTCATCACTGGTGCCACTGGCTTCCTGAATGGCCTTAAAGATCGGGGGCACAGGCAGAAAGTTGTCCTTGATGTGATGCACGCCCGTGCCGAATCGGATACACTTGGTCTGGCCTCCGCCTGAGCAGTGTACCATTCCGTAGATGCTCTCCCGGTTTTCTGAGAGCAACTTCTTTATGACGGGTGCGTAGGTGCGGGTCGGGCTAAGGAGCGCGTCGCCGACCGTCATGTTTGAATCGGGAAGCGGATCGCTCATCTTGTAGGGGCCGCAATAGAGATACTGCGGATCGGTCTTAGAATCGACCGTTTCCGGGTAGTTTTCTAAATAGTAAGGGCTTAGTAGGTCGTGGCGTGCGCTCGTCAGACCATTGCTGCCAATACCGGAGTTCTCGAAGCTTTCATAATTGGCCTGCCCCGACGATGCCAGTCCGACGATGGCGAGGCCCGGCTTGATGTTGGCGTTATCGATAACGTCTGAGCGATCCATGACGACGACGGCGCAGGAATCGACAGTCACAGTTCCGGTCAAGTCGCCGACATCGGCGGTTTCGCCCCCGCCGCTGTGCACGCCGACCCCATACTCACGAAGGGTTGAGAGAAAATCCTCGGTGCCGGCGATGAGCTGGCCGAGTGCCTCGCCGGGAATCGCGCGTGCGTTGCGGTTGACGGTGCTGGAGATGAGAATCCCATCGATCGCGCCAACACAGAGCAGGTCGTCAATGTTCATGACGAGGCTGTCTTGGGCAGTTTTACGAAATGCGCTGGGGTCACCCGTTTCGCGGTAATGCAGGTAGGCGAGGGTGCTTTTTGTCCCGGAGCCGTCGGAATGAATGATATTACACTTTTCGGGCTTTCCCGTGAGGATATCGCTGCCAATTTTGCAAAAGGCTCCGGGAAAGACTCCGCGGTCCAGATTGTCGACGACGGCATGGACTTCGGATTTGGAGGATGAGACGCCCCGCTGGGCGTAGCGATCGGATGATTGAGACATGATGAGAGAGATTTTTATACCGTTAATGAACGTTAATGAACGTTAATCAATTTGAGGATATACGACGCGCCATTCTAGTTTTGGGTGTTTAAAGTTCTGGATTAAGCCAACGGATTGCTTCGTGATTTTGAGGAAGTTAAGCATCTGCCCAAGTTCATTGTCACCGATTTTCGGGACGACTTTTGCATCTAGCAGGAGTGTGTTTTCGATTTCTAGATCAGGGATATATATTCATCTACTTTAACTTCCCTATAGACGACGGGGTGGCCCTTTGCTGGCTGTAAGAGATATCAAGATGTTCAAGCTCTACGCATAGCGCGCGCTCATAAGTTTTTTCGCGGAGTCCGTGTCCCAACTCATGGAGCACGGCCATGGCAGCTCCGTTGAGCTTAAAAATCAGAGTATCAATATCCTTTTGATTCACGTTAATTCACGTCCATTAACGGTTTAAATCGGTACCTCTTGCGGCAGTTCAAGCGCTGAAATGCGTGCCATTATGCGGCGGGAGGCTTCAAGGTAGCGATCGGGGTGGTCTTTCCCAGGGTCAATTTCCTCGGTGGACATGGGTCGGTCGTAGGTGATGTGGATTCTGCCTCCGATCCGTGGCGTCTTGTCGGAGCGCCCGAAGACTTCATAGGTCCCGAAGAGACGGGTTGGGATGACGGTCGCCTTCGACTTACAGGCAATCATTCCCGCGCCAGGCTTCGGTTCCATTAGTCGGCCACATGGGGATCGGGTCCCTTCGGGATAAATCGCAACCGCGCCTCCGGCCTTCAATGATTTAAAAATGGCCTTCAGGGATTTCACCTCAGCATTTTCCCGGGCCACGGGAATGGTACCGATTTCAGTAAGTCCTTTCCCGAAGAGGCCATTGAACAGAGTGTCTCGGGCAAAATAATTGATCCGGCGATCCAGGCAGGCGCCAATCGCCGGAGGATCGTAAAAACTCACATGGTTGGCTGCGAAGATAACAGGCCCAGTCTCAGGCACGTTGGCCCTGCCGCTCTGCGTGTAATCGTAAAAAGAACTGAAATACCAGTTCGCAAGCGTCCGAACGATGTCGTAGAGTGGGTGATTTGGAATGGATGACGGCACGGAAGTGAAGGTGGGGATGAAAGGGAGGATGGTCTAGGCTTGAATCTGGTTTGCGATGAGTCCGATGACTTCATCGAGCGTGTACGGTGCCGTATCGATTTGAGTGGCGCCTTGCGGGCAGACAAGAGGGGCTGTCTTGCGGCTTGTGTCCAACTTATCGCGGTCAGCGATGGAATCGATCTGTCCCTCTTTGGCTCGACGTGCTGCGCGTGTGGCCTCATCGGCATGAAGGAAGAAACGATATTGCGCATCAGGGAATATGACTGAGCCGATATCACGGCCTTCCATAATGAGCCCGGCAAATCCCTGCGCCTCAGCGACCTCGGCCTGACTGCGCTGGTAATCAAATAGAAAGTTTCGCAATGATTCGATCGCGGCGAATTTGGAGACCCCGGCATTGACCTCAGGCGAGCGGATTTCCGCATCGGCTGGCACAACCCCATTGATACTGAGCTTGGCGCTACGACCTTGTAGTTCTGTTCCCAGTGAGAGACGCTTCAGTTTCTCGGAGACCTCGTCGGCCTGCTCGGGGCTTGCTCCGGTCGAGAGGAGTGCGTAGGTCAAAGTGCGGTAATGGGCACCTGTATCGACGTGCATGAAGTTTAGGTGCTCCGCTAACCCTCTGGAGGTCGAAGATTTTCCAACGGCAGCGCCGCCGTCCATCGTCACGATAGTGAATGTCCCCCGGCTAGCCATTACGGAGCGATTCAAGGGCAGCAAAAAACCCGGGAAAAGTCTTGCCGCAGCAAGCCGGGTCTTTGATGGCCAGCCAAGGTTGGCCATCACCGAGTAAATCAAAGCTAGCAAGCACGCCAAAACTCATGGCGAAGCGGTGATCTTCGTAGGTATCAATCGTGATCGGCTTACCCTCGCTACGGGCCTGTAAGGCGCGCGCCCGGAGTTCATTCGGTTTGGGCTGGATTGTGAGTGCATCGGGCTCTTCTTTGACGAGCTGGCCGAGCTTTGAGAGTTCTGCAGCCATGCCGGCAATGCGATCGGTCTCCTGGTTGCGAGTATGCCCAATGCCTGTGATGCGGACCGAGCCGCCGAGCAGTGGAGCCATCGCGGCATAGGTAAGGAAGGTATCGGAGATACTGTTGAAATCAATCTCGCGGTGGCCGCGTTGGATCCCCTCGGGGTTGTTGCAGGTCGCCGTCCAGCTACCTCGATCGGCGTCGACGCGCAGTCCGTGATGAGCGAGCACTTCAGCGAAATGGGCATCCCCTTGAAGGGGGTCTTTGTTGAGATTTGGGATCCTTAGCTCCCCGCCATGAATCAAGGTGAGGGCTAGAAAGTAACTGGCGGCTGAGACATCGGGTTCGATCGCATAGCTGCCGCCGGGATTCGGCGCATAGGTGGTTGCCGGTAGTTCATAAATGCCCGAGTCATCGATCTCCACTGCGGCCGCGCCAAAGGCTTCGCGCATCTTGAGTGTGATCGCGACATACTGTGGTCGCACGTCGGGACAGGTCAACTTGACCGAACCTCCAACGGGCGCGGAGAGAAGCAACGCGGAGAGTATTTGGCTGCTAGCCTCGGCATCGACAATGGCTTCGCCTCCATGATAACCTTTCGCGCGCAGGGTAAAGGGGAAGTGTTCCGGCTCGCCTTGGTATTCAAATTCGGCTGCGCCCAAGTCCGAGAGGGCGCGGATTAGGCCTGACATCGGACGGCTGCGCATGGGTGTATCGCCATCGAGTTCATACTCGCCACCGGGATGGAGGGCGAGGAAGGCAGTGAGAAATCTTGCTGCAGTGCCCGCATTACCCACGTCGAGTTTTGCTCGCTTATTCGGGATACGTCCACCTAAGCCCACCACGCGTATCGAATGCGCATCTTCATCGGCAGAGACCTCAAATCCGAGTGTCTCGAGAGCCGTTAGCATAATTCGCGTGTCGCGGCTAAAAAGCGAACCCTTGAGAGTGGTGACACCTTCAGCGAGTGCTGCCAGAATGAGTGCACGATTGGTGATACTCTTGGAGCCGGGCAGGGAAAGTTTCCCGTCCAAGGAATGGTTAATTGGTTGAATGAGCAGAGGATCCAGCATGGGGAAGGGCGGCTAAAAATTCTGCCGGTATTTTCGACCTCGCTCAAGAAGAGCGGCAAGCTTGAGGCTGTCGTTATTCAAGAGCGCGCCTTTGAGGGCTTGTAATTCGGAATCAAAGCCGTCGATCGCTTGAAGCACCTCTTCGCGATTCTGCTCAAGGATCTGCTTCCATAGGGCGGGGTCGCCCGCGGCGACCCGTGTCGTATCGCGAAGTCCGCCTCCGGACAGATGCTTCCAGCCAGCTTCTTTGCCTGAGAGGTAGCTGCAAAGGCTCGACGCTAATAGATGGGGGAGGTGGCTGATGTGGGCGACGATCTCGTCATGCTGCTCGGGTGAGCAGCTGACGACCTCCATTCCAAGTGCTTCCCACAACCGGCGCAAGCGGGCGATCTCCGTCTCGGGGCAATCGTCAAGTGGCGTGATGATGGAGCAGGCGCCCTTGAACAAATTGGAACGAGCATGCGCCATCCCGGTCTGCTCGGAGCCGGCCATGGGGTGTGAGCCGATGAAAACAGAGCGATCTTCGAGTGCACCTAGGGCCTCTCGGCAAATCTGGCTTTTTGTGCTGCCGACATCAGTGACGAGCGCCCCCGCCTTGAGCGAGGAGGCGACTTCTTTCAGGATTGGGACGATCGTATCGACCGGTGTGCAAATGACGACCAGATCGCTTCCCCGGCAGGCTGCGCCAGCCTTCTCAAAGACGGCATCGCACCAATCCGCGGCAATCGCCTGCGTTCGTGTCTCGGCACGCCGCGACCAGGTATGCACACGCTTTGTTAGCCCTTGCTCCTTGAGGGCCAGCGCGAGGGAGGTGCCCAGCAGACCCGGGCCTAGGATGGTAATCTGTTCAAACATTTATGGTAAGGAGACGTTCATTCGTTGAATGAGTCCTCTTTCAAGTGTTAGCTACCTTTTGCCTTGCGGCTTTCATAGCTGCGAGTCATTTAAGGCAGGCTATTTTTACAGTGCCAGCCCCAATTTGATTATGGCGATTTTTAAGCAGTCTTCCCGTAGACGTCCCTCCTATGAATCCAGTCCTTTGAAGAAGTGCTTCTTGGCGGCGTTGGCTTTTGCGGCGGGTGCCTTGGCTTTGATCGGTTTCTGGTGGCTTAGTCAACTGGGCCCGAAGGATGTGGACTTCAGAGAACTGAGCCTGTCAGGTGAAGTGCCCGAGGAGGTCAAGCAGTTGCAGCAGGAGAGCATCGAACTGGAGGCACAGTTCGAGGAGATCCTGGCGATCCGTGAGGCGCGCTCCGAGGATATCATTTTGCTCAAGCAGGCATTGGACAAGCAGAAGGCTTATTTGGATGCCTTCGCCGGTGTGGACTCACAAGGCCATAATCGGCAGGTGCATCTGGAGCAAAGATATCAGGATTTGGCGGCCCAAATCCTCGAAAACGAAAGCCTGGAGTTGGAATTACAGGGTGAGGCCCTGGCCGCTGCGGAAAACTTTGAAGCCGCCCGGGGGAAGTATCGCGATGCCTACGCCAGGCAGAATCAGATCAATGAAGATTATCCATTGAGTCGCTCTTACAGCGTAGGGCGTGCCGCACGTCTCGACCGACAGGTGCGCTATTTGGCAGCAGAGCCATTGCTCCGGCGAAGCCTGGCTCTCGAGAATGAAGCGGATGATTTTATCCATGCGCAGGACTGGGAGCAGGCGAAGGAGCACTTGCGGGAGGCAATCCAGATTCAAGATAATCTGAACCGCCAGTATCGTGGCGCAAATCAAACCAGCGTGCCCCGGCTTAAGCGCCTGGAGCGCAAGCTTGTTGAGATTCGTTCCCGGCAGAGTCGCCTCGAAGTGCAGCGTGTTGCGAAGTTGGCAGATCAAAAACTTATCAATAATGAGCACTTGGAGGCTGCCGCCTTATACCAAGAGGCCGCCCGATTGCAGCGGCAGTTGAATGAAGACTATAAGGATAGCCCCTATGCTTCATCGGAGCGCCTGATTGAGTATCAACGTAAGAGCCAGACCGCGGAGAGTTTCGATTTGGGCATCCAAATGGAAAACAATCACGATCTTATGCAGAAGCTTCTCGCGGAGCGGCAGACCTACGAAGCAGTCGAAGTGATTGCGACACTCCGCAGCGATATGAAGCAAATGCAGGAGGCGTTTCCGCGGAGCTTGCTCAATGACCAGGACTTGGAGTCGAAAGTGCGCTATCTGAATCTCCTTCAGAATGATCTCGGGTTCATTCAAGACCGTATTTACGATGCGCTTATACCCGTGCCCGAAACAGATGGCTGGCGCATGTTGCGAATGGAAGTGTCGCAGGCGCTCTACTCACTAATCATGGGAATAAACCCGAGCCGCAACCAAGGGGACCTCCGTCCGGTTGACTCCGTCAGCTGGATGGACGCGAAAAAGTTCTGTCAGCGTCTTTCGTGGATATTGGGCAAGCCGGTGCGATTGCCGACCGAGAATGAATTTCGTCTAGCGCTTGGCCGGCTTCGTTATGTTGTGCTGGAGAACCACGTCTGGAGTGCATCCAATTCGAAGGGGGTGCCGCAACCCGTCGGCTCCAAGGAGCCCTTCGCCAGTGGATTTTTCGATTTGCTTGGCAATGTAAGCGAGTGGCTCGAGTCGGTCGACCGCTATGAATCAGAGGGGGCGAAGCAAATTGGAGGTCACGCTCAAGACAGGCTGGAGGCCATCTTCACTGTCCCGATTCGGGACGCGCCGCGGGGAGGGCGCAATCGCCTGACTGGATTCCGGGTTGTCGTGAAGACGGACTAGGCAATGGGCGATACGTTTAAATCCCCCACCTCGCCGGATTTTCAGACATATTTCAGCCCCAGCTAAAGATGAGAAAATTCGTTTTAAGCGAAAAAGTTCTCATTGCTCAATCTGGACAGAATCCTCATTTCTGGAGTATGGAGACTTCTGAAAAGCATACGAAGTGCCCGGAGCACCTTGAGCTGCCAGAGCCGGCGCTTCGGACAATACTCACGATCCGAATTGTCATGGCAGTTCTGATTCTTGTTCCAATTATTCTCGTCTGGCTAAGGGGAGGATTCTGCTTCTAGGACGAAGCGTGTGTGCTTAAACGATCCCTCGTCCATCGGCTAGTTTTTGGTTCATCAGTCTTTTGGCGCTATAGATGGGAGCTACTTCGGGTGGGAATGCCTATAATTCAGGGGCTTTGAAAATTATGCGAAACCTAGAATAATCAGGGCTTTATGCTTTGGTTTTTCTTACAAGTGTGTTTACCTGATTACGCTAATATATTCTTTCCCGTGGATTCATAGCGTAATAAGACGAATCAAAGATTATCATGAATACTAAAAGCAAAAAGGGTTTTACCCTCGTTGAAATCATGATCGTGGTGGTTATCATCATACTTCTCGCGGTGATGGCTATCCCGGCCGTTCAAAAGGTGCGTGAAACAGCACAAACCAAGGCGATCACCAATAATCTACGGGCACTCGCAAGCGGTGCAGAAAAATATTTCACCGAGCACGATGTCATCCGGGTCAGTCGTGCGGATCTGGTAGGCGATGGAAAGTATGTCAAGCAACTCAACCCTGTTGCTGGCGAGAGTTATCCGGCGATGATTATTCAAGGCACGAGCATTGAAGCGACTGGCGGTGCTCCGGGGACGATATCGATCGAATTTTAAATCTTCCTTCTCGAATCTTTAACCCGAATATTGCACCAGTTTGTTGCTGTCGTTCTTTATCTTGTTACGGGATGGCTACTTGCGAGTTTTCTTCAAAAACTCGTCGTGTCACAAAAGTGACAGCAACAAACTTTGAGTCCAGAAGCGTCCCTGGCTGTGTTCCGAGCGCGTAACCCACTTAGTCACGCACTTCAGTGCGCTCCTGCGTGGAACACGGCTCGCGCCTTGCCAAAGCCAATTCTGGATCTCATGCAATAAGCGGGTTAAGTCTTTTCGGGCGCCGCTTTTAGCGGGCGCCCTTTTGGTGCCTTATATCTCTTCGCAAAAGGTTTGGCGCAGAGGCAGGGAGGGCCGCCCTCCCTGCCTCTGCAACCGGTTCAAACTTTTTTGTGCTCTAGTATTATTCGGATAGGGGTAGCCAGAAGCGGAATTGGCTGCCTTCGGGAGAGGAACGTACGAGTTCTATGTCGCCCCGGTGGCCACGAAGGATTCGTTTGCTGATCGAGAGCCCCAGTCCCGTGCCGTCCGGGCGAGCCGTTAGGAAGGAGTCGAAGATATCACCCTGAATGGACTCAGGGATTCCGCCTCCGTTGTCGGAGATCATGAGTGATGCGGTGTGGCCTTTGAGATGTGTTTGAATGTGTATCCGGCCGCCACCTTCCATTGCCTGCGTGGCGTTTAGGACCAGATTCAAAAGAACCTGCAGTATCTGCCCCTTATTGACCTCGGCGACTATGGGTATCGGATGTGGTTCGAAATCCAGTTCGATTTTTTGCTGCTGGAGTTTTAAGCGTACGAGTTTGAGCGTATCTTCAACGAGGGTATTGAGGTCTTGCCGCGTGTGCATCCCCTCTCTGTTACGACCGAAGCTGAGCACGCGCTCAACAATTTCCTCCAGCTGATCCAGTTTCTCTGTGATGACCTCTTGGTCGGTCTTACGTGGATCGCTATCGGGGAACCGTAGGTCGAGTGATTCGAAAAGTAGCTTGATAACAGTGAGGGGGTTGCGAATCTCGTGGGCGATCTCGGCGGCCAGCATCCCGAGTGTGGTTAGCTTTTCGTTCCGGCGGAGCGATTCTTCGCTGGCGAAGATCCGGTCGT
Organism: Opitutales bacterium; assembly: GCA_049598495.1. GTDB lineage: Bacteria > Verrucomicrobiota > Verrucomicrobiia > Opitutales > Coraliomargaritaceae > Thalassobacterium. Next base: position 60,476 of record JBMYNR010000002.1, on the reverse strand, counting down.
ACAGGCGGGCATTCTGAATGGCGATTGCGCCCATCTCTGCGAGAGCATTGAAAACTTTCTTCTCCTCATTGTTGAAGCGGCGAGAGCGGCGAGTGAATGCGATAAGAACCCCGATCGCTTCATCGCCGAATGCGATCGGTGACGCCAGCATAGAGCTGAAGCCCTGCCGCTGGAGGATCGGCAGGAAATCGTTTTCTTCCGTGAAGTTCAGATCGTAGACTTCTACCTGCTTTAAGCGATGAATAACGGCGCCCAGAGCACTCTGATCGAGCGGAAGCGCGATTTTTTCAGAGAGTGGCCCCGAATCCGTCGCCAGGCTGTGGAGATGCAGCACCTTTTTATGCGGCTCGAGAACAAAGAGAGCACTCCCATCGCAGCCCAACAGTTGTTGCGCCTGCTGGGCCAGCGAGCGCATCAGAATATCGCTGTCCGCCTCGCCGGCCAGTCGCTGACTCATGGCGACGAGCGATTCCAGGTGGTTTGCCTTCGTTCGCAACTGTTTAAACAACCAGAGCCGTGAGACGACTCGGGTGGCCTCGTTTGTCAAAAGGCTGAGAATCTTCAGTGAGGCGTTCCCGTAGGCATCGGGCTCTTCGCTATCGACGTTGACGACTCCGATCACCATTCCTTCATCTTCCATCGGGACGGCCATCTCTGATTGTATATTTGGCCTTACCGAGATGTAACGTGGCTCATTGCGCACATCATTGGCAATGACTGCGCGGCCTTGAAGCGCGGCCCAACCGGTGACCCCTTGCCCCAGCGCCAACTCCATATCCTGCCAGTCCTCCGGCAGGCCGAAGGAGGCTTCCAGCGCGAGCCGTTTGGTATCTGGGTTAATTAGCGCAATGGAAGCACTGCTGGGGCGCAGGACGCGAACAATCTCATCAAGAATGAGTTGTAGAGCGACCTTGGGTTCGTCGGTATTCGAAACAAGACTGCTAATCCTGTAGAGCGAATCGATCGCGCTGTGCTCATTATCATGGTCCTGCATTTGGGGCGAGTATCCATTAACTCAAGCCGAGGTCCAACTAGAATTTCCCTGCGGTGAACCGTTGTTCCGACTAATCCTTTACAATCGAATCAAGTTCTTCACGCAATTCAAGTAGGGCCGTTGTATTCGACTCTTCGGAGTCGTTTACGTTCTTGATATAGAAAGTGTCCATGGCGACACCGCGCTCCGTTGCAATGCGCGCGAAGCTGATGTCGAAGCCCTTGAAGGTGATGAGCCGAGATATTTGGTAAAGGAGGCCGATGCGATCGTTGGCTTGCACTTCGATAATCGTCTGCTTGAGCGACAGCTCGTGATAGACATCGACACTCGGAGGGAAGGGGGCCGGAAGCATATCCTTCGATGGATTCCTCGCCTTAACTTTGGCTTCTCGCTCGTTGATTGCAGGTAGGAGCTCTTTCCCTTCAATAAGTGCCTCCTCGAGTCGAACTTGGAAGGTTTCCTGTGCCTTCTTGTCGGTAACGACTCCCCCGCTCGGATCGATCACGTAGAATGTGTCGATCGTAATGTGGTCCTTTCGGGAAATTGCCTTTGTGCTTATGATGCTGACCCCGGCCAAGGTGAGTGCTCCTGCGAGTTTGTAGAAAAGCCCGGCGCGATCCCAGGTGACGACGTTGACCACGGTCATGCCGAGGTCGATGTCATTGTGCCAGTTCACGATGGGCGCAAGTGTGCCCATGGATTCTGCTGCATGGATCTGGGCCAGCAATTGGCTGACCATACGCAAGTGTAGCTCTATGTCGGCACGCTCCGTATTGATGAAGTAGCGCTCCGGGAGCAGGTTGAAGTGAGCCTCGATTTCTTCCTCGGAGATCCCTACAATCTTTTGCTCGAGTATGTCTTGGTGCAACATGCTAACTTGTTCTTTCCGCTTTTGTTCGATGACTGCGTCGTCCTCAAATTGCTCAAGTGTTCGAACATACAGGGTGCGATGCATGCTGTCTTTGTAGCTATTCCAGAGGCTTGGAGCAGTTCCGCGGGCATCGCAATAGGTGTGCACGTAAAGAAAACTGAGTTTCTGCGGATCTTCGATGAATTTAGCGAAGGAAACCGCAGTTTGAGGATCGTCTAAATCAAACCGTTGCCAGAATCGTGCCATTTCCAGATGGCTGCGAATAATAAATAAAATTTGTTCCTGTTGTTCCTTGCCGACCCTAAAGCGATCCAGGACGGGTTTGGCGATACGAACACCGCTTACATCGTGTCCCTTCACGCCTTCTGCCTTCCCGATGTCATGCAGAAGAAGTATTAAATAGAGCAGTAAAGGGTCATCGTTTTTTCGTAATTCCCTCTCGTAATGTGCGTATTCCCGGTCGTGTTTTATAAATACACGATCCAAGTGGCGGATGGTGCGCAGCACATGGGCATCGGCAGTGTACCGGTGGTAGTATTCGTGCTGAACCATACATGTTAGCGCGCCAAACTCGGGCAAGTAGCGTCCGAGGACCCCGAGTTCGTGCATCTGGATCAGGGTGGGGTAAACCTCGCCGGGGCTGCGCAGGATGGCGCAGAAACTCTTGGCGGCCGAGGTGTTTTGGATGATGGACTGATCGATCAGGGGGATCGAGCGTGTGATCAGATAACGCAGATCGGGATCGAGCTTGGCCCCGAACTGCTGGGCCTCGCGGAAGACGCGAATGAGCCGGACAGGATCTTCTTCGAAGACCCCGGGATGATCCGCCGAGAGTATCTTGTTGTAGAGATTGAATCCATCGATTCGCTTGATTGGGAGGTGCTGGTGGGCCCTGAGGGCTTCGCGGAAGGTGATGCGGGTCTTGTTCTCAGGCTCTGCCTGCAGGGACATCCTCTCTTTCAGGATCTCACTCGTATGGTAGATGGTTCGGGCCGCCATGTAGTAGTCCTTCATGAAGGCTTCGACGCGCTCAAAGATATTGTCCTGAGGGTAGTGGAGGTGCTCCGCAATGAGCGGTTGTTGTTCGAGGTCCAGTTTGTCGGTGGGCCGACGGTTTTGCAGGTGTAGTTCTGTCCGAGTGCGAAGAAGTAGGTCGTAGGCGGCTAGCATGGCTTCCCGCTCATCTTCCCGGAGCAGCTTCGCCTTCACGAGATCGGCGAAGGAACGGTAGCCAAATTTTATATGGGCCATCCAGAGAATGTTTTGGTAGTCCCGAAGCCCTCCGACGCCATTCTTAATGTCGGGCTCCTGGAGATAGATCGTATTGCCTGATTTGGCGTGGCGCTCCGCTTCATCTTCCAATCGTTGGAGAATGTAGGCCTTGGAGTTCTCCTTCTTGCAGAAATCGTCGAAGCGGCTCCGCATACTTTTGTAAAGCGGCTCGGATCCGCAAATAATCCGCGATTCGAGAATCGCGTTCTTCGATTGGATTTCCTTGCGGCATTCCTCAATAACCTCTTTTGCGTTCCGCGAGGCATGCCCGACTTTCAGCCCCAGATCCCAGAGCGGGTAAAGGATCTCCTCTGCGAGCACGGCTTGAAACTGCTCGAATGCCTTCCCTCCTGTTTTGAGCGGATAGAGGAACATAATATCGATATCGCTGTGAGGGTTGAGCTCCCGTCGACCATAGCCCCCCGTTGCCAGCACCGCCATTTTGCACGGCAGCGGGCCGTGCTCGGTCGTATACAGATCGAGGGCGGCGAGGAACAGGTTCTCGATCACGACATCGATCATGGCCGCCCGCGCCTGACAGACCTCCATCCCGGAGCCCCCTTCGCGGTGTTGCTTCTCCAGCATGGCATTCTCCAGCTCCATGTAGCGCTTGTAGGCCGGAAGCTGCTTGCTCCTGGAAACACCCGGATCGAAGATTAGGCGCTTCTGGGCATGTTGGTGAAGCCTGCGGAAATGAGGACTGTCTTGAATAGGCATGAACCGGAATGGAATACTGGTTTCAAGAGAACCCTCTTTTTCCCCTCACCGTCAAGTGAGTTTACCCGGACCATGCCAAGGGGGAGAAATTATATCGCTTTCGTTTTTGACCTGATGGGGCTTTGCCCTATTTCTCGGAGACTCGCATTTTAAAACTAACTCGAAAATGACTATGCAAATAGCAGATGGAACCGTCGTCTCAATGGACTATGCCTTGAAAGATGACGAAGGAACACTTTTGGACCAATCCCAACCGGGGCAGCCTCTGGCCTATCTGCACGGGCATAAGAATATCATTCCCGGCCTTGAGGCCGCTTTGGAAGGCAAATCCGCCGGCGACACGGTGGACGTGAGAGTGGCTCCCGAGGATGGTTATGGCCAAGCCAATCCGAGTCTCGAGCAAGTGGTGCCGCGCGACCGTTTCCAGGGAATTGATCAACTAGAGGTCGGAATGCAGTTTCAGGCCAACACAGATCAGGGCCCTGTTTCCGTCCGTGTCATCAAGGTTGAGGACGACGACGTCACCGTCGACGGCAACCACCCGCTTGCGGGCAAGCATTTGAACTTCAATGTGACCGTTCAGGAGGTCCGTTCGGCTACAGAAGAGGAGATTGCCCACGGCCATATCCATCAAGGTGGCGGTTGCTGCGGCGGCGGTGGAGATGAGGCTGGCTGCGGTTGCTCTCATTAAAGAGTCGCTTCGCTCGCTTATTTTGGCTCCGTCAGCTCCGGTTGGCGGAGTCTTTTTCCTTGTAATGTCCGCGTAAACGAAGGGTTCAATCGAATCTTGTTATTCGAGCAGGGGCAACTAACTATAGAGTTTGTCTATGGCACGCAAAGCAAAGAAGAAAGTCGTCAATAAGAAGGTGGTTTCCCAGCCTCGCAAAGCAAGGTCGAGGCCCATCTGGGCGCTCCTCTTTTTTACCCTGGCCGCGCTCGTCGCGGTTTCGCTCTTCGACTACAATACAGAGCAATACAATGCGACGGATCCAAGCGATCCTAACCTTGTCGGATATTTCGGCAGCCATATTGGCTTCTTTGGCTTTCATCTATTCGGGGTCGGGATCTTCCTCTTGCCGCTGCTGCTTCTCTGGTTTGGTGTTCGCTTATTGATTCAACAGGACCCCGGGAAACGTCTGCTCGTGGGGATCGTGTCCCCGATCACACTTGCTTGCGCATCCAGCCTAATCGCCATGATGCGACCGGCGGCAGCCGTTGAGGGGAGTGTCTTTGAGGAGCAACTTTCAAACGGGTTTGGCGGTTGGATCGGCGAAAGGCTGGGCCCGGTGTTAATGGAGCCCTATGTCGGCGCATTCGGCACCTTTCTGATTCTCTTGATGGGGCTGATGATTGGCTCGTTTCTGATTTTTACCGATAATCTAAGGCGTTTCCTCGATTACATCCAAAATGCCTACCGTAATTTTCTCGCAGGCTGGGCCGAGTCGAAGGAAGAGCGAAAGGCGCGAAAAGCTGCATTGGCGGAAGCCAAGCGCATGGCCAAAGAAGAAGCGGCGCTGGCCAAAGTTCAGGCCAAGGCGAATCGTGCGGCGATTAAGGCCGAGAAAAACAATATATGCGTGGAAGATCCCGAAGATGAAGCGGAGTTGGAGGACGATGGCCGTAAGCCGTCTCTCCTGAGTGGCGCACCCACTCCGCCGCCGGCGGTGACCAAAACTGCTTCGATGCTCAAGAAGAAGCCCTCGTCCGAGTCTCCTGAACCGGAGCCCAAAAAGCCCGCGCTGGACCCTGCCACAATTAAGATCATTTCCGGAGAGAAGACGGAAAAGGCCGCCGCGCGCATCCCCGAGCGTCGGGGCGACTACGTTTTTCCCCCTCTTAATCTACTTTCGGAGGCTCCGGATGTCGGCAATCAGTCGCCAGAGGACCACGCGGGCACCATGCAGGCACTCGTGCGTACCTTAGAGGAGTTTGGGGTCAAAGTCATCCCCGGCGAGATTCACACCGGGCCTGTGATTACTCGCTACGAAGTGACGCCGGCGCCGGGCGTGCGCGTTGAGAAGATTGTGAACCTCGACAAGAATATCGCCCTCGGGCTCAAGGCCATGTCGGTCCGTATACTTGCTCCGGTTCCCGGCAAAGGGACTGTTGGAATTGAGGTGCCGAACAAAATCGCACAGGCAGTTTGCATGCGCGATATTGTCGAGTCCAAGGCTTGGGCTGAGGCCAACGCGGAGATCCCCATCGTGCTCGGGAAAGACGTCACCGGTAAGCCTATGGTCACTGATTTGACGAAGATGCCGCACGTTCTGATCGCAGGTTCCACGGGTTCCGGTAAGACCGTCTGTATTAATGCGATCATCGCATCGCTGCTCTACCACTCCGGCCCAGAGGATCTCCGCTTTATCATGGTCGACCCCAAGGTGGTCGAAATGCAGATGTATAATTCGCTGCCCCACATGCTGATTCCAGTTGTGACTGAGCCAAAGAAGGTGCCTGGTGCACTCAAGTGGCTGATTGCCGAAATGGATCACCGCTATCAGATTTTCGCCAAGAGCAACGTGCGCAACATTGCCGGCTTCAATGCGAAGATAGCGAAGGACAAGGAGGAGCAGGCGAAGGCCATGGATGCGGAAATGAGCCCGGAAGAGCGGGCTGCGCTTCAGCAAATGGAAGTCCCTCGGGATGATGATGCCTTTGAGGTGCCTAAAAAGAAGTTGCCCTATATTGTTTGCGTCATTGATGAGCTCGCTGATTTGATGATGGTGGCACCGGCCGATATTGAGACCTGCATTGCACGTATCGCCCAGCTTGCCCGGGCCGCAGGCATTCACTTGATCCTCGCGACGCAGCGCCCCTCGGTCAACGTGATCACGGGCGTGATCAAGGCTAACTTGCCGAGCCGTATTTCATTCAAGGTGGCCTCAAAGATCGACAGCCGAACGATTCTTGATGGCGGCGGCGCGGAGGCGCTCATCGGCAAGGGAGACATGCTCTTTATCCCCCCGGGCACATCCAATCTTGTGCGAGCGCAGGGCGCCTTCGTGGCCGATGAAGAAATCAACGCGATCGTCGAATTCCTGAAGGAAAAGAACGAGCCGCCTCAGTTTGCTGAAGAGGTTCAGAAACAAATCGATGCGGGCGGGGAAGACCCACTGGGCGATGACGGCGGCCCGACCGATGGCGACGAGATGCTGCCTCAGGCGATTGATGTGCTCCGCTCAACCAAGCGTGCGTCGACCTCGATGCTGCAGCGACGGCTTCGTATCGGCTACAACCGGGCGGCCCGCCTTATGGAGGAGCTCGAAGATCGCGGGATCGTCGGCCCCGAAAATGGTTCGAGCCCACGGGAGATCATGGTCGATCTCGATTCCATGTGATATGAAAAAGCCCGCCGGAAATCCGACGGGCTTTGAAGAATGGAATCTTGGATCGACTACCAGGTGAAGACCGGTGAGCTGATCGATGTATCGCCCTTTGCAACCGTGATGTCGTCACCTTCTGCCCAGATCTCATCGTTGATGAGGAACTTGAAGGTGACAGCGCCCTTTGCATTGGTGCTGGAGAACGACCACTCGTATGGGCTGACATTGTCGAGCTGAACGCCCTTGTCCCACGAGAGGCCGGCACCTTCGCCGCGTATGTAGAGGCTGTTACCAAAGCCGACATCAACGCGAGCAATGACGGAGGTCTTGATGACCTTCTTAGGGGCAGCCTTTTTCGCGGCCTTCTTGGCGGGCGCTTTCTTAGCGGCGACCTTTTTGGCTGCTTTCTTGGCCGGGATCTTTTTAGCGGCCTTCTTTACGGGGGCCTTTTTGGCGGCTACTTTTTTAGCAGCTTTTTTTGCGGGGGCCTTCTTCGTGGCCTTCTTGACTGTAGTTTTCTTAGCCATAATGACTGAATTTCGGATTTCGATGAGTGGTTGTTGCCGACAGCGCCTCAGGTCTCTCTGGGCGATCACATCAGCCTATGTAGACTAGCAGGAAGAGCGCCAAATTAATAGGAGAAAATAGGCTTATCAATAAATGTACGGTTGAATTTCCGTTCCTGTAGCACGATGGCGAAAGCCATTGTGAGGTACCCGCTTCCGCTCCTGTAGCACGATGGCGAAAGCCATTGTGAGGAACCCGCAACTGTGTTCATGTAAGCCCCGTCATCCGGGTGCTGCCGTGCTCCGTCGTCAGCGTTCTACAATCTATTCCCCCGTTAACAGGTAAATGACCTCTTCGGCTAGATTCTTGGCGTGATCGGCAATCCGCTCGATCGACTTTGAGATGAGGATGGTCTCGATGCTGGTGGAGGCTTCACCGCTGTCTTCTTTTACTCCCTTCGAAAGCGCCTTGTAGTTATCCTTGTTGAGGCGGTCGACCTCTCTGTCGCGCTCAATGATCCCCTCGGCCATTTCGAGATTTTCATCAAGGAAGGCGGTGATGGCATCGCGCATCATGGCAAATGCGAGCACGCTCATTTCCTGGATTTTAACCGGGTTCGTTACCTTGCCGTCGCGAGTCAGAATGCTCCGGGTACGTTTGGCGATACTGTGCGCCTCGTCGCCGGCTCTTTCCAGGTCGTGACTGGCCTTGATCGCAACGAAGATGAGCCGCACATCTGCGGAGACGGGCGAGCGCAGGGTGATATAGCGGACCGCATCGCGGTCGATCTCGATTTCGAGATCGTCGATCTCGTCGTCCATCTTCACGGCTGCTTGGGTCTTTTCGAGATCACTTTGGATGAAGCCCTCGACGGCGAGCCGCCCGGCTTCATTGGCCTTTTCGCCGATGAGGATCAGTTTACTTCGAATCACTTCGAGTTCTTTGTGGAAATAGCGTTGCATGGTAGTCGTGGTTAAGTGGTCAAATAGTTAAGTGGTTGAGTGGTGTTGGAGTCCCGCCTTTAGGCGGTTATCCTCGCCCAAGCCGCCTTTAGGTAAACCAACATATTAGCCGAAGCGGCCTGAAACGTAGGCCTCAGTCTGTTCGTTATTCGGGTTCATGAAAATGGTGTCCGTTACATCGTATTCGATCAGCTTTCCAAGGTAGAAGAACGCGGTTCGGTCGGACACTCGCGCAGCCTGCTGCATATTGTGTGTCACGATCACGATGGTGTAGTCCTTCTTTAACTCGTGGATAAGCTCTTCAACCTTGGCGGTGGCGATCGGATCGAGCGCGGAGCAGGGCTCGTCCATCAGGAGGATCTCCGGCTTGACGGCGAGTGCGCGGGCAATGCAAAGGCGCTGCTGCTGCCCGCCAGACATCCCGAGGGCGCTCTCGTTGAGGCGGTCCTTGACCTCGTCCCAAAGCGCGGCACCCCGAAGGCAGTCTTCCACAACATCGTCGAGGATGGATTTCTTCTTGATGCCCTGAATGCGGAGCCCGTAGGCGATGTTCTCGTAAATCGATTTGGGAAAGGGGTTCGACTTCTGAAACACCATCCCCACGTGTTTGCGGAGTTCGATCACATCGACGTCCTTTTCATAGATATCGACTCCATTAATCTCAACTGAGCCTCCCTTGATTCGGGCGATGTCGATCAGGTCGTTCATCCGGTTGAAACAGCGGAGAAAGGTCGACTTGCCGCAGCCGGACGGTCCGATGAATGCGGTGACCTCTTTCTCGCGGACATCCATACTGATATCGAAGAGTGCCTGGGCCTCACCGTATGTGAAGTCGAAGTTCTTCACCCGGATGATGGGTGGTTTCTCTTCTTGAGTGGTCTTGGAGCTTTCTTGGGCCATCTGTCTATAAAGTCTTTCGATTACCAGCGTTGTTTCTGCCGTATTCTGATCCGTAGTAGGATGCTGGTTAATGCAAAAACGCCGATGAGAACGAGGAATACGAATGTCGCGCCGTATTGCATTCGTAGGGTATACTCATTTTGGGGTATCTTTGAACTGACCACATATATGTGATAGGGCAAGGCCATCACGCCCTGAAAAAAGAAATCGCTCCATTTGGAGAGACCTTCCCACGGCAGCTGGTCACGCAGAGCGAAGGCTGCGGTGAACATGATCGGGGCAGTTTCTCCCGCGACCCGAGCGATACTCAGGATTGACGAGGTCAACATACCTGGGAGGGCGTGGGGCAGGACATTGGTTCGAATCGTTGTCCATTTAGATGCTCCGAGTGCAAGCGAGCCTTCTCTGAATGAGTTAGGCACAGCGCGTATGGCCTCTTGGCTGGATGCAATCACGATGGGCAGGACCATGACAGAAAGAGTGAACCATCCCGCAAGAACAGACACGCCCCAGCCAAGAAAGAGTACGAAGATTCCGAATCCAAATAGGCCGAAGACTATGGAAGGTACGCCGGCTAGGTTTAGGACGGATAGCCGCACCCATCTAGAAAAGCGTCCATGTGGGCTGTACTCATTCAAATAGATCGCGCAGAGAATACCAAGGGTTAGAGCAATCGCGATGGAGCCGACGACCAATATTGCCGTGCCGGCTATCGCCGGACCAATCCCGCCCGCGCTATAGGCGAAGTTTTCGTAGGTAAATTGTTCGAGTGAGGGTTTATCGGTGAGCGCACGAAATTCGGCTTCACTCAATCGTATCTCGCCGATTTGAGACTGCTTTTCGAGCTCCTCAATTTCGGCGTTTAAGATCTCAAGTTGAGCGAGAATCTCTGTCTGTTGCTCGAGTGTATTACCCGCGTAGGGGCTGAGTTGTTGCTCGTATTGGATCCGAGTTCGTTGCTTTTCCAGTAAGCGGTTCTCGGTTGCGCGAGGTTTGTAAACATGAAGCGTTTCGGGAGTCTGTGTAAGAAATGCCGTGTTGATGAATGGGTACTGTGGCTGGAAGACGACCTTGGAGCCTTGGTAAGTGATTGTGGCGAAGATGACGCCGACACTCGCTACTATGGAGTAGGTGGCGATGAACAGAAGCACGACCATCACTCGCTGTTTTACTTTCGAGCGCCTAGACTGGGTGGATCCCCCGGAGGCAAAGCTTGGACCATTCATGTTACCAGTTACCTCATCTTTGGGGTGAATTTCTTCGCGAAGACCTGAGCGCCGTAGTTCACCGCAAGTGAGACTAGGAACAGGACGATCCCGACCATAAAGAGGGCTCGATAGTGGAGGCCCCCGTAAACAACTTCTCCCATCTCCTGGGCGATGATACCCGTCATGCTATGCACGGGCTCGAAGAGAAACTCGCCTCCCAGATCGATTTCGGGAATCTTGATTCGATTGCCCGCACAAAGTAGAACGACCATCGTTTCGCCAATGACTCGTCCAAATCCGAGCATGACTGCGGAGATCACCCCGCTGATTGCAGTTGGGAGAATGATGCGAAAGGTGGTTTGAAGCTTTGTCGCTCCGACTGCGTGTGATGCTTCCTTGAGGGAGTTTGAAACGTTTTCGAGTGCGTCTTCAGTCAGAGTGAAGATCGTTGGTATCGCCATGAGGGCGAGGAGGGCGCCCGCAGTGAAAGCGTTCAGCCGTTCTTCGATCGGGAAAAATGGCAGCCAGGCAAATGCGTCCATGTTCGAGAAAGTGCGCATCCATTCGCCAAAGAGCATGACTCCAAAAAAACCAATGACCACAGATGGGAGCGCGGAGATAAATTCGATGTAGGGCTTTACTAGAGTGCGTTCGGCCTTACTGGCGAACTGGTTGATGTAGATTGCGGCACCAATTGCGGTCGGGATCGCAATCGTCATCGCGATCGCGCTTATGAGGATAGAACCCGTTAGAAGCGGAAGAAGGCCATACCAATCTTGTTGGTCACTCGCAGTGATCCAATGCCGGCCGGTAAAAAACGAAATGAGCGCACGGAACTCTGAAATCGAGGCGTCCGCTTTCCACGCGCTAAGGCTCTCAAGGTGATGAATAACTCCTCCGCTGTAAGCAAGAGCCGTTGCCTCCGCCTTCTGCAGCCTTCGGTCTAGGCCTTTCTGGCCTGTCTGAAATACTGCGAGCTCGCGGGTCAACGCGATCTGTGCCTCCGCGAGTTGGGAAATGATACTGTCGTAGCGCTCACGGTCGGATTGAAGGCCCTCAAGGTAGGCTTGATCGAAAATGGCCTCCTCCGAATCGTTTCTGGCGTGCATGACATAGTCGCGCTTTTCCTTCAGATAGGCCCCGAGTGGAAGTGTCGTTTCCCGAAGCTCGGCAAATAGCGCACTGAACTCGGAGTCTCCAATCGTTTGCTGAATGACCCGTTGGTCTTGTCGATCGTCCTGTAAGCGTTTGATCCAGTCCGCTCGGATTTGGGTTAGTTCGTTCTGTAGTTCGATGGAGTCGCGATATTTGTTCTCCATGAGGTCGACATACTCCAAGCCGGAGCTCCGATATTCTCTGAGACTCTCGGTATAGCTGCCAACAAATCCAAGGCCCTCTTTAAGCAAAAAGAGGATGATCAGACCAAGTATACAGATTGTGACAAAAGCGGTCGATTGAAACAGGTTCTTGAACGTTTTCTCAAAGCGGCGGTTTGCCGACGTGGACATTCCAGCTTTTAGGGCCATCCCCGATTCGGAATGGCTATGATCTTGGCTCGGCTCCATCGCTATTGTGTGTTTGCCGATGGCAGAAAGTTGATGCGTGTAACGATCCGCTGGCCGCGGGCGTTTAGGCAAAAGTCTATAAAGTCTCGAGCCTCCGCGCTCATTTCGCGATTCTTGTCGATGAGGAAATACAGCTCTCGCTCGTAAGTATATCCGGACTCGTCAGGCATCAGTCCATCAATGGGGAGTGCTTTCACTCCGGGAGTTCTCGTGTAGGCCAGGCCGACATAACCGATGCCGTAAGGGTTCGAAGCGACCTCTGACGCAATCTGTTCATTACCCGTCATCTTTTGAGAGTTCAAGCTGTAGTCACGATTGTTGAGCGCTAGGCTTTGGAATGCGCCAAAGCTTCCGGAGGCAGTGCTGCGGGTATAAATCGATATGTCGCCTGCGAACAAGGAGAGCGCGGCCCAGTTTTGAATGTCGCCTGTGAATATGGCTTCCACTTCTTGGGAGCTTAGTTCCGTCAGTGGATTATTCTCGTTGACGATCACTGCAAGACCGTCCCGTGCCACTTTAAGAATCTCGAGCTCGAGCCCGCGAATTTCTGCACGGCGGTACTCTTTAGCGTCCAATCCTCGAGAAAGCATCCCAATGTCGGCACTGCCTTCAAGAATCGCAGCTACGCCGGTCGTCGAGCCCTCGGCCGCGATCTCAAAAGCGAGGTTTTCGCCACCGTCATCCAGAGTGGCGCGGTATGTTTCGACAAGCTGAGGGATCAGTTTTGCCCCCAATGTGTCCGAGCCCTTAATGATCACCGTACCTGCACAGACTGCCCCAGCCAGAAAGGTGCTGGATAAAAATGTAACAATTGTATGGCGAAAAAGGATTTGCATGCCCGAACCTCATATGAAAACAAAATATTCCGTTTTTGAAAAATCGAAACTGCCCGCCGCTTGTAACAATTGCGTGACACCGGTGGGCTTTTGCTTGGACTTAGCAAATATTTCTCTCTACCTATCCTAGATCGAAATTTTTATGGCCGAAATTTTTATGATCCTCGGATTTGCGATGGCTGCTTACGCCATCGTTGCGAACGACTCGATCCAGACCTTGGGGACATTCCTCGCCTCCAACGCCAAGCGGCCGTGGTGGGTGCTCTGGATCTGGATCTCCGGTATCATGGTGGTGACGGTGACTTGGGGTTGGATCGCCAACGGTGGTGACCCCGCTTTCGGCCGCTTGGCTGCCGACGGCAAAAACATTCCGCACCCCCACGATATCGGGGGCCTCATTACTTGGCTTTTCGTTCTGCCGCCTCTCTGCTTAGTCATTCTGACCCGGATGGGCATCCCCGTGAGTACGTCGCTGCTCGTGTTGACCGCATTCAAGGGCCTTGTCGCCGCGCAGATGGGGAGCACGCCAAAAGCAGCCGTGGACCTTTTCAAGTCGATGATGGAGAAGTCTCTGGTCGGCTACGCTATCGCCTTTCTGCTCGGGTTGATTCTATTTTTCGCGGTGATCTACATCCTCGAGCGCAAGGTTTCGAAAGAGCTCGAGGAAGATGAAGAAGGGGCCAATGCCCTTCACCCCAACTGGATGGTCTTCCAGTGGCTTTCCACTGGCTTCCTCTGGTCCATGTGGCTGGTCCAAGATCTGGCCAACATCTTTGTCTATCTTCCCCGCGAGCTCTCATGGTGGGGGCTAGCGCTCTCGCTCGGCGGTATGGTTCTCCTGCAGGGCTACCTATTCAAGGAGAAGGGAGGCAAGATTCAACATGTGGTCACGAATAAGACCAACACGCTGGATGTCAGGTCCGCGACATTCATCGATTTGCTCTACGGTCTCGTTCTGCTCTTTTTCAAGGTAGACTACATTCCAAAGCTCTTTGTGGCCATGAACATGGAAGTGCCTTGGCCCGAAAAGATGCCAATGAGTACAACGTGGGTGTTCCTCGGCCTTCTTGCGGGTCGTGAAGTCGGTATCGCGCTTCGCTTGCGCCACCGCACCAAGAAGAAAGTTTCAAACCTCATCTTCCGAGATGCAGGCAAAGCATTCTTCGGTTCTGCGATTGCGGTTTTGCTGGCGCTTTTCCTTCCGCTCCTGATCAAGCCTGTAAATCAAGCCATCACGGAAGCGGACCAGACGACCACTGTGGTGGAAGAAGTGGACGATGTCGCGGTTGAGGAGGTCGTTGAATCGCTTGAAGACAGTAACCAGCAATAGCCATTGGAGAAAGGTGGTGTAGCCACGGCACTCCGTTGCCGTGTCAGCCTGTAGAAACGCCTCAACAGAGTGAGGCGGCTACATACTTCAAGCTAAACGCAGGATGCCCTAGCCCTAGGTCCAAATGCGGACAGCGGGGACGCTGTCCCTCCATTCTGGGGCCCGAATATCGCGTTTTGAGACACAATTGTGTCACAAATGTTACAAAAGTTACAGAGGCGTAATATTTCTGGCCTCATGTAACTTTGGAATTGAGCCGTTGTTTCGTGGTCGCATTACGGTGCGCGTTACCCCGCCTACATACACATGTGGCGGGTTATCTCTTAACAAGCGACACATGAAAACGAAATCTCTCAACAAGGCACTGCTTGCTGCCGTATCCTCTCTATTTTGCTTCGCCTCATTGAGCGCGATCGAAATCGTGGTGCCTGATCAATACAAAGATCAGGTCGAGGCGATCAAAGAAGCCGAGCGCGAGCAGCGCGAGCGTGAGCTACAAGGAGTCACAGAAAGCTCCGAAGAGGGCGCCATTGACATTGCTTCTACTGATGCTGCCTCAGCAGAAACGCCCCTTGTAGAAGGAGCGGATGAATTTGTTGTTCAGTCTGTCGTAGAAGCTCAAGAAACCGCTGCTGAGTTTGAAGGCACGCTAGCTGCAGATGAGGGCATTGTTTCCGGCCAAATTTTAGACCAAGATACAGGAGAACCCCTTGCTGGCGCCGCGATCATCATCGAAGGTACGGAGATTGCAACGGTCACAGCGGAGGATGGTCGTTACTCGCTGGGGCCAATTCCGGCGGGTCTATATACGATTAGTTTTATTAAGACAGGTTACATCGAGGCCAATGTTACCGACTACACGGTTGCCGGGGGACAGGTAAGTGTCTTCCCGTTTGCGCTCCCGCCTCGTCCAGCTGACATGTCGGATGAGGTATACGAGCTTCAGGATTTCACGGTCACTGCCGAGGAAGCTAACGAGATGATGGCTTTGATTGATTTGAAGCAATTATCAGTTGGTGCGGTCGATTTCCTGTCGGCGGAAGATTTCTCAAAGTTTGGAGGTTCGGATCTGTCTGATCTAGTTAAAAAGATCACTGGCGTGACTGTTGTTGAAGGTAAGTTTGCTGTTGTTCGCGGGCTTAGTGATCGTTACAACAGCACACTCGTGAACGGGTTGCCAGTCCCCAGCCCCGACCCCCTGCGTCAAGGAGTTCAGTTGGACCTGTTCCCATCTTCGATTATTGATAATATCGTAACTAATAAGATTTTCTTGGCAGAATTTCCCGGCAATTCAGGCGGTGGTGTTTTTGAGCTTTCGACGCGTGCTTTTCCCGACGAGTTCTTCGCTGAGGCCAAAGTCGGGCTTCGTTATAATGACAACTGGGACGGCTTCCTGAGGTCTCCTTACTCTGAGAGTGATCATGTCAATCCGTTCGCATCACCAGGTCGTCCAGATAATCTGACTGAACCGGATTCAGGCTTTAATGAAGTGACATCGCCCATCGTGTTGGGAGGTGCTGAAGAGCGCGACCCTATGCCGGCTGGAAGCCTTCAAGTGAGTTTTGGTGATCGTTACGAAACAGGTAGTAATTTCCTTTCAAATTTTCGTTTTGTAGTTTCCACAACTTATGATTCCAATTCGAGTAATAAAAGCGGAGGCACGTATGCGGAAAGATCGGTTTCCAGTAATCCGCAGGCTAGCCCGCGCTTCGTGCCGCCATTTGGTTTCGCGGGAAACTTCCCTCCTGGATCGGAACCCAATCTTCCTGGCATTTCTCCTGAGGATCTATCTTCTGAATATAGGCCTGGTAGTCTTTATGATCCCACTAACGGTGATACAATCAAAGCGGTCGAGTATGATTACCAGCAATCGGAATCTAATTCCCTATTCGGCTACTTGTTAGGAGGTCAATTTGGCTTCGGCCCTGAAGAGGAGCACAAGATCTCACTTGTTCGTCTGTTTAGTGAAAGTCGTGTTGACCGAGTGAACCGTTTTTCTGACGGTCACGTGCGTATTGATGGGGACACAAATCCTTTTTCTATCATCGGCGATCCGTCGACTGATGGCTCACTCTTCAGAGAAGATTCGCAAGCTCGTTTAGCTGAGTTCCGCAATAGTGGAACTATATTACCTCCGTCCTATGTAGCAGGTGAGGATACCGTTGAATACGAAGAGCGCACCCTTGAGGCCAATCAAATCTTTGGTAATCATGATCTAAGTGAGCTTACAGGGTATGAGACATGGCTTTCTTGGGGTCTATCTGATTCTGAAGTTACAAGTGTCATCCCTTTGAGAACAGAGTTTGATTACTATCAAGCTCTCGTGGATACTGTCGATAGCGGTCGAGTGCTTGGGGCGGGAGACTTTTATGTCGATAGTGCAAACGCGCAGGGAAACCCTGCTTACCTATTGATGTCATCTCAGAGTATTGAGCACGAGAGTGACGCGAAGCGTGTAGATTTTGAGCACAAGATGCCAGCCTTCTGGGTAGACAGGGATGTCGCTTTCACCGGAGGATACTTTACCGAGACAATTGAGCGTGAAGTTTCTGGGAAGAATGCGGAGGTGATCACTGCTTTGGATGGCCCAAATCAGGTTGGCTCCAATCCGGGCGCGCTAGCTCAGAATATAAGCAATCTGCCTCAGACTGGTGGAGGAACCCCTGTTACCAATGATGATACCTTTCTCCTCAATGGAGAGATATATGAATCCGGGGCGAGCGTGTCTCGTGAAGTTGAATCTGTTTATCTACAGACCTCGGTTCCTATCAGTGATAAAATTCAGCTCACTTTGGGCAGCCGATTTGTAAATATGGAGCTTGAGGCTAGCGGTAATGCCGAGCTTGCCGGAAGTAACGGACAGGACGGATTTAGCTTAGGAGACCTTCTTAGTGGAACATATCCTACTGTTGATGGGCCGCTGTCCAACGCTGAGATACTCGGCTATCCGGAAATTCCAACTGGAGATGCCAGTGGCTTACTGGAGAGAGATGTCGCCCTGCCATCGATTGTTCTTCAAGTGGACATTACGGACGATCTTACGCTCAGAGCCGGTTACACGAAGACAGAGGCATATCCCTCCTTTCGTGAGTTCTCTCCGTATTTCGACTATGAAGCTAGTGCGGGTGAGATTATTTTAGGTAATCCCAACCTAACTCAATCTGAGGTAACGAGTTATGACCTGCGTGTTGACTATACTTTGCCTAATAACGGGTATATCTCATTTAGTATATTCTCGAAGGAGATCGAAAACTCGATCGAAAAAATTAAACTGTTGGGTGGTTTTCGTTACGAATTCACTTCGTATATCAATAATGAAAACAAGGGAACTCTCCAGGGAATCGAAATTGAAGGTCGGTCCGGACTCGATTTTGTCGACTCGTGGCTGGGCTCTGATGAAATCTTCAGCAATGTCAGCGTTGGCTTCAATGCTACCTTGATTGATTCAGAGATTGATCGCCCTCGTAACATCGTGAGCACTTATACGTCTGCGGTTCCGCTGAACGACGGGAGTGGCGATTTTTACTTCATCTCACCTTTCCTTGACGAGAATGGTCAGCTTGACTTGCCGGGTGCTCGCGGTCTCTACGATCAGCCAGAATGGATCCTGAATGCAGATGTGACTGTCGAGTTCCCAACAGAAACGACGGCGACGCTTTATCTCTACGGCCAGAGCCAAGTACTTACTGCCGTGGGTTCAGGCCGTGCTGAAAACAATGCGCTTTCTTTACTCGACGAGTATACTGACTCCTACTTTGAATTAGGTTTAAATATCAAACAGAAGATATCGGACAACTTTTCTATCAGCCTGCGTGTCAACAATTTAACAGATAGTGTGCGCAGGGTTATCTACGATCCCGATATTGTCGATGATGAAAAGTATTCCTACCGTAAAGGGCGCTCCTTCTCTATCTCAGGAAGTTATACTTTTTAGTCTAGTTTACAAAATCGTAACATTTGTACCGCAAGACTGTGACTATTCTGAACTACACTCTATACGCCTGACTTCTCAGGCTTCATCATAACTTAAATTCTACTATGAAAAAACTTACACTAACAATTGCTGCTGCTGCGATGGCCACATCTGCTTTCGCACAGACATCTCTTGTAAACGCGAACTTCTCTCAGATCACTGATGTGGGTGACGGTTCCTTTAACCTGACTGGCGACCTAACTCTTCCTGCTAACGGTGAGTTCATTCTTGAGGGTCCTCTCTTCGTTCAAAACGACGCGACTCTTACAATCCAAGAAGGTGTGATCGTTCGTGGTCAACCTGACGTGGGTGGTGAGCCTGGCCTTCTTGTCATCACTCGTGATGGTAAGATTAATGCTTCAGGCACACAAAGTAATCCTATCATTTTCACAACTGCTGCTGACGACTCCAATGGTCGCTGGACATCTGGTGATACATTCTTGGATGCAGCTCCAAAAACATCTCCAATCGCTGTAGCTGCTAATCTCTGGGGCGCTTTGGTTGTTCTTGGTAATGCTCCTTGTAATGTAGGTACTGTTGACACTGGTTCTCCTGGTGAAGCTTACATTGAAGGTATCACAGAGGATGCCCGTAGCCTCTACGGTGGCTTCGATGCGAATGACAACTCTGGTGTTCTTGAATACATCTCAATCCGTTACTCCGGTGACGTTATTGTTGATGGTCAAGAGATTCAAGGCCTCACACTCGGTGGTGTAGGTTTTGGCACTAAGGTTCAGTTCGTTGAAGTCTTCGGTTCCGGTGATGACGGTATCGAAATCTTCGGTGGCACAGTTGGTGTTAAGAATCTCGTTCTTTTCGGCCACGATGACGATGGCTTCGACGGTGACCACGGCTGGAACGGTTTCGCTCAGAACGTTTTGATCGTAAATGGTAACACAATCACAGCTGACCACGCTATTGAGCTTGATGGGGATGACACAGATGATTTCGACGGCACTCCAGGTAATGGTGACGAAGACAACATCTCTGCTGACGGTCGTCCATTTGCTTCCGCGCACCTTGCTAACTTCACAGTTATCGGTATGCTCGGCTCTGATGATACTGCTACACGCTTCCGTCGTGGTTTCGGTGGCAGCTTCAAGAATAGCCTGATCGCTGGTTTCCCATCCACCAAGGGTCTTCGCGTTGACAACACTGGTGGTGTTCTTTTTGCGGGCACTGATCTCCCTGTTCTGTTCGGCTACCCAAGTGTTAAGTCTCAAAATCGTGTAACAGCCGGCACATTCAACATCGCTGGTCTTACTTTCTTCAATGTTGGTTCTGGCACAGCTGCCACTATCGCGAACTCTGCTTTCGAAGAAGGTATCATCAACAACACTGAAGGTGAATCCGAAGCAAATATTGCTAGCGCTGACCCAGGTTTCGGCCAAGTTGGTACAGGTTTCTTCGCTGTCGACCAAGGTGGCATCGATCTTTCTGATCTGACTGGTGGTACATTCAATCCAGTTCCTAATCCTGATAGTTCCGCAGCATGGGGCAGCACAGTCGATCTGGGCAGCAACTTCTTCGACGCCCAGTCATACCGTGGTGCATTCCAACCGAATGCTTCTCTTGAGCTCTGGACAACAGGTTGGACAGCTCTCAATACTGCTGGAATCATCGTTGACCGTCTCTAAGATTTAATCTACTTCCCTGCCTCGTATTGGGGTAGGGAAGTATTTAATCCGACTAAGTTAAAAATGAAAAAATATACATACATCGCTGCTGCATCTCTTTTGTCAGTTGCAGCCGCCAATGCTCAAAGCCTTATTGCAGGTTGGGATTTTACGGATGTGACTGATTATTCAGGCGGCCTCCCTTTCATCTCTGCCGAGACTACAGACCTTGCGCCTGACGTGAATGCTGGCAACTTCGGTGCTGTGCATTTCGATGGTCAGTTTGGCTCCACAGACTCAACTGGTGGTTCTAATGTTGTTTATTCGAACAACCCAGCAGGTCTTGCAAGTAACGCTGACATCACAACTCGTCCTCTTCCATCTGAGGATTTCTCCGGTAGTAACTCTTTGCTGCTTGATGGTTACACTGCTGGTTTCCCCGGAAACGTAGTGATCGCTGTTAATGCTGGCTCTGCTTTCAACACTTGGGGCCTCAGCTACGCTGCAGGTATCGGTGGTAGTGTCGCTGATGGTGTTACTCTTGATTGGGAGTACAGCTTCGATGGCTCAAACTATCTGAACCTTGGTTCTGACGCAGTTGCTGGTGGTGATGAAGGAGGTTCTTTCTTTGGTTTTGCTGACGCAACAGCATCCAGCGAAATTTTCTTCCGCCTCTCATTCACAGGCCTGAACGATGCAAATGCCTTCGGCGACGAGTTTGTCCTCCTCGACAACGTTGCTGTTTACGGTACTGTTGTTCCTGAGCCCAGTGCGTTCGCCGCTCTTGCTGGTGTTATCGCGCTTGGTTTTGTTGCTATCCGTCGTCGCAAGTAATACTACTTGTTTCATTTTAAAGGCGTAGGGCAAATGCCCTACGCCTTTTCTATATCAATCGATCATCTATGAAGACTGTAAATCTCCTTGTTACCACTATTTCACTCTTCACCACGCCATTACTGCTTCATTCCAATGTCGATGAGAGCAATCTTCACATCCTTTCTAAATATTGGCCTTCTCGAGTAACCCTTACCGAAGAAGTAATTTTCTCGTCTGAAGATGACGCTCTGACGATTCCAGAGGGTTGGAGTGGCATACTTTCCCGTGTAGAAGGGGAGATGGTTCTAATCGATTTTGGACGCGATGGCGTGCGCCAGGTCAGAATCGACCAGACCGATATTCTGGATTCGGCCGAACAGCTGGTGGAAAAAGCAAGTGATCGAGAAGATTTCCGAAATGACCTCTATATCACACGCTTGTATAACAAGTTTTTTGTGCTCGAGGAGGACAGGGAATTTCGCTCCACGCAGCTGTACGATTTTGAGGATGTGAACTATCTACTTGTCTGTTACGTGGACTTTAAAATCGAATCATCCTCAGGAGAATTGCTTGCCTTGCAAGAGCACTCCGAATTGCTCCAAGAACTCGGTGTTTTACCAGTGGCTCTAGCTCTGGATATCGACGATGATGATTTGCTCGAGAATGTTTTTCAAATCGGTTGGCATTATCCAGTCATGTATGGATGGATCACTCCATCCTATCTCAAGATGTTCGCCCACCAGCGCCAGAGCCATGGATATTCTGCGCTCATTGATAGCAACGGTAGACTTCTCAACGAATCAGATCTAAGTGAGCTGATTGAAGAGATTCAATTGCAAGTGGAGAACGAGTCAGCTCTTCAGCAGTCCATTCAACGTTGACCGTTTTCCCAGGCCTGCTCCACTACTGGGATTACTGTCGGATTGGCTTCTGCGATTTTAAGCTGAATTTGGTGCCTTAACTCTAATTGTACATCCCACTGAAAAGTATTAAATAGATCGAGTTGATTGGGGTCTACACGGGTCTCCGTATTGTCTGTCGGCCCGATCGGGCTGGATGTGCGCGCAGCAATCTCATTACGGGATTCCTCAAGCACTCTTCTGTAGGTCTCGTCGATCGGTGCATCAAGTATGTCTGCTCTCGGCGTCTGAATGAGGAAAGTCGCTGCTATTCGGACGGCCTCTCGGTATCTTTCGTTCCGAGAATGCAATGATGTGGCCTCGCTTACAATGAGTTCGACAGGAATTTCGAGTTTATTCTCTAGCTGCAGTTCCGTTTCTTGCCCGTGAATACTGAGCCGGAGCCTCTGGGTCGATTCGTCGAAGCCGATTACGAAGATCCCGTATGGGTTCTGCCCAATCTTTGCCCACAAAGCATTTGAGGCGTTTTCCGTACTTAGGCTAAAAAGCCATTCTCTATCTAAATGCAATACACCTCGGAGCTTATAGTAGTCAGATTCACCACTTGCATGTCTCGCAAACAGACACACCAAAATAAGCAAAGTGCCTTTGCATAATCTTCTCTGCCATGCTTTTAGTGGATTTAGCATGTCGCAATATTTTAGCGATTAGAGAATCGTTCAATATTACTTGTGTGAATTTAATGTTACATGCCCCCGCCGTAGGCCTTCAAACAACATGTGGTTTCATGGGGGTCGTCCTCATCGCGTGTGCGCGGTTTGATGAGATGGTGTATATTCGAAATACTCTTCGTAGATACCTACTCCGATCTCGATTGATTCAGTTGTAATGATTGAATGACCAGTGCCTTCAGATTCGATTACTGATACGGTTGGGATGTAGACGCCATTATTCAATTGATATGCTTCGTATGTCGTAGCGGTGCGGCCTTCAGCGGATATTTTTTCAGAGCCCAGCATTCGGTAGCTGTCGGTAGAAATATAAAAATGCGTCAGTGCAAATGCTTGGTGAACTTCGAGGATATACGCGGGTTCTCCGTTGAAATCACTTACATCTGAAAGTGCTATATCAGTTCCTTCGAGGATCTTAAAATACACAGGATCTTAAAATACAGGATCTTAAAATACACAGGATCTTAAAATACACAGGCTATTTATTAAGAATGAGCTTGCTCAATTTGGCTGGATGGGTGAGTGTGAAGTTATGGAAGCGAGTTATCTGAGGCGTGCGGGGTATCGGGGGCGTTTGTTGGTCGAGGGGCAGCGGGGGGGTTATCATGTGATGAGCCGGACTTCGTGCGGGCAGTATCTTTTCGACGATGAAGCAAAACGGGTGTTCGTCGAAATGTTGCGTAGGCAGGCGGGTTTCTGTGGAGTGGATGTGCTGGCCTATTGCGTGATGGGAAACCACTTCCACCTGCTGGTGGCGGTGCCGGAGGATGTGGCGATCACCGATGCGGAGCTACTGCGCCGCTACCGCTTACTTTATGATTCGAAGCACTGTCCGGCATCTTCGGCGGCTCCCGATGTCTTGGCCGGACTGCTGGAACGGAATGAGGAGGAGGGGCAGGCCTTGCGGGTGCGAATCCTTGCGCGGATGCACGACCTTTCAGTCTTTATGCGGGAATTGAAACAGCGGTTCGGGATTTGGTACAATCATCGACACCAGAATAAAGGAACGATTTGGGCGAAACGCTTCACGAGTGTGGTGGTGGAGTCTTCCAGGGAAGCGCTGACCACCGTTGCAGCCTACATCGATCTGAACCCGGTGCGCGCAGGATTAGTCGATGACCCTGAGGATTATGCGTTCAGCAGCTATGGCGCAGCTATGCGGGGGCGTCGGGCAGCTCGCATGGGCTACCAGGGTGTATTTTGCGGTAGTGCGATGTGGAGCGAACTATTGCCGGATTATCGGGTGATTCTCTACGGCAAAGGCATGACGAGTAAGGGGACCTTAGTCAAAGACCGTGGCCGAGTTGATCCGGGACGTGCGGACAGAATCATCGCGGATGGGGGAAAGCTGCCGCTGTCGGATGTGCTACGCACTCGAGTCCGTTATTTCACTGCGGGCACAGCGATCGGTTCAGAACATTTTCTGTCGGATTTGGGTGGGCAGTGGAAGAGCCGATACGGCCTAGTTCGGAAGTGTAATGCCTACCCTATGCGCTGCGCCGAATGGGGCGGGATGCGGAGTTTCCGGAACCTGCAGGTTGATCCGGTTGAGCGCCCATTGCTGAATTGAGTTCAATTATAGCTTGGCAGTATTCGGCAGGTTGTCTGCCTCGAAATACTCCCGGTAGATGCCGACCCCGACTTTGATTGAATCCGTAGTCATGATGGATTGGCCGGTCTGATCTGCCTGAATCTCGTTACGCTTCGGGAGGAGAACGTTGTGCGTTTTCGTGTAATCGCCCAGTGATGTGCGGGTAACGCCATGAGTCGGGTGGACGGTTTCGTACTGTGTGACGAAGTAAGTCTCGGCGTCGAGGTAGAAGGTGTATTCGCTGGGAAAATCCTCACCCGTCACGCGGATGGTGTGATAATTCTGGCTGTCTATAACCTCAGAAACAAGGAGTTTCAAGTCGGCGTCTCCGCGCCAGAGTTTGATAAGCGGGGGGAGGACACCGGCGTCGGCTAGGAGTTTGGCGGCAGCTTCTTCGGGGAGTACTTCTCGGGTCATGTCGAGCTGGCCGGCGAGGCGCGTTGCGGTCCAGGCGGTCTTGCCGTCGTGGGCGCGGATGATCTGGAAAAACTCGTCCTCTTTGCCAGGCACCGGAATGGTGACGGTCGCTCGGATCTGGTTGGGGCGCTTTTTGACGATAACGAGGTCGACGAACTGTCCGTCGCGCTCGATCGTGCCGTTGAGCTGGATGCTCTCGACCCGGTTCCAGTTGGCGAGGCCGCCCATGGCATCGAGGTGCTTGTGCAGGACTTTCTGAAGTTGCGGGTCGTGAGTGTTGGCGTGCGCCGCGACGGCGAGCAGCACGGAGGCTACGAGAAGAATAGGAAAACGTGTGATCATCACGCACAATTATATCGCAGCGCGGGCCCGAGGGCTACCGACGTTCAGGTGACGTTGGTGAAGCTTCTGTTTCGAGTTACAGAATGGTTGAGGATTGGTGAACGAAGGGGGGCGGTTATGCTTCGGAGGAATATTTTAGTTTGCATCATGATGCATAGCTAATACATCATCATGTAATGAGAACGACCGTGGGTATACAGGACAGCTTACTGGAGCGGGCAAAAGAGCAGGCGATTCGGGAGAAGTGCACGTTGAGCGACATCGTCAACGATGCGCTGCGCTACCGTCTCATTGAGAAGGCGCCGTTGGTCGGGGCGGAGGAAGGCAGGCCTTTGAAAACCTACAAGGGTGGTGGCCTCCGTCCTGGTGTGCCGTTGAGCGATAACGCCGCGCTCGGCGACTTGATGGACGGGACCGATTGAGCGGTGAAGCTACTGGACGTCAACATTTTGGTCGAAGCGCATCGTGAGGATGCGCCCCATCATGGCGCGATTCGCGACTGGCTGGCTGCAGAGATGAAAAGCTACTCCGGGGTCGGTGTTTCAGAGTTGGTTCTCAGCGGGTTCCTGCGCGTTGTGACGCATCCGAGGGTGTTTCGGGAGCCGACACCCCTAGCCGAAGCCATAGAGTTTGTGGAGGATTTCCGGGCGCGCGGATCCGTGCGTATTGCGGTTCCCGGTTCGGAGCACTGGAGCATCTTCGTTAAATTGCTCTCTACATTTGAGGCGACGGGCAATCGAATTCCGGATGCCTACCACGCGGCGCTTGCGATCGAGTATGGGTACGAGTGGGCCAGTCTGGATCGTGGTTTTGCGAGATACGCGCCCTTGATGTGGCGGCATCCGCTGGATTGACATTCATGCATACTCATGCATGAATAGTTGTATGCCAACCAAAACGATCAGTTTAGAGCTGGATGCTTATGAAAAGCTGAAGTCTGCCAAGCGCTTTCCGCGAGAGTCGTTCTCAGAGGTGGTGCGGCGTGTGCAGGTTCCGGTTGCGGGTATATGTGGACGCGAATTGCTCGCGAGGGAGGTCTTTTTGGATGATGGGGATTTTGATGCGATTGATGCCCTCAATGTGAATGATGCCCCTCCGGATATCCCATGATTTTGGATTCAACGTTTCTGGTGGATTTCGAAAGGGATCGGAAACGGGGCTTGCTGGATGGAGCGGTCGCCTTTTTGGCAGCGCACGAAAACACCGCGTTTGCAATAACGTTTACCATTGCCGGCGAGTTGGCCGCTGGGCGATCGCTGGGGATCGATCGTGCGAAGTGGGAGCGTTTTATCAAACCGTTTCGGTTGTATGAATACACACCGGAAGTCGCATGGAGATTTGGGCAGGCCTACCGACAACTGCAGCGGGATGGAAAGATGATCGGTGCCAATGATCTCTGGATCGCAGCAACGGCGCTGGCGAATGATGCGGCGGTGGTGACACGTAATGCGCGGGAGTTCTCGCGTGTGGAGGGGTTGGAGGTGCTGGGTTACTGATGGCTCCAGCCCTGAGCCAGACGGGAGTCTGGCGATCCCGGGAACGCGACCCGACGGAGTCCGCCGACTTGTCTTGTCCGGGTTTGGCCTATGGGTGCCGATTGCACGGCGCGGCCTGAGGTAAGAGTGCATTATCGTGCGTATCTTTATCCGTTCGGGGCTCGTGTGTTGGCGGTGTCTATGCCGGGATAGTCGGAGACATCCGCAAGCGGATGTCACTACGATCCGATGCCTGCAGAAGCGGGGCGTCCTCTCTAACCCTGGGCGCGGGCGGCTCGTTCGACGCGTTTGGCGTAATCTTCGAGGTTGCTGTCGGACTCAAGCTGGAGGGCGCGGCGAAGAAGTGGCAGAGCTTCTACGTATTCTTCGTTGCGCACACGGGCCTGCGCGTGGGCGACCAAGGCCTTGCGCTCGTAAGCTTCGATCTTCTGGGCCTGTTCATAGCGGTTGATCGCCTTAGCCATTTCTCCCTGATCTGCGTAGAAATTTGCTAATTCGATAATGGCTTCGCCGTTGAGTGCGTCCCGCTCGATGATCTGCGTGAGCAGATCGGCAGCGGCCTCCGCGTCACCCTGGGCGCGAGCGATCTTGGCCTCCATATTGAGGAGAGTGAGCTCATCGTCCTCCGAGAGCCCCTCGCCGATCTGGCTGCGGATTTTTGTGATCATCGTCTCAGCCTCGTCTTCATTCCCCGTCTGGTTGAGAAGCTGAGCGGCGCGAATGAGAGCCGAGCTGTCGCTAGGCGTGGCCAGTTCGCTTGCGGCGAGGTAGGACTCAAGAGCCAGTTCTGCAGCGTCGGCGTTCATGTAGATGTCGCCGAGAAGGGTGAGGGTGCTGAGCTCGGCCTTGCCGAGACGGCGAACCACGTCGAGGTTCTTGGCGGCGACAAGCGGTTGGTCGTTACCGAGGTAGGCGTTGGCTTGAAGAAGCCAGTAGTCCGCGTTGGTCGGTTCTTCGATCAGCAGGGTTTCAAAGATCGCGATCGCATCGGCATAGCGCTCGGTTTCAAGGAGGCAGCGGGCGAGGCCGATCTTCCAGTCGGTGACGTCGGGCTGCATCAGGATCGCTTGCCGGTAGGCCGCTTCGGCGGGGTAGTATTTCTCTTGTGTGAGATAACCGTAACCAAGAAGGCCGTAGGAACGGCCGTCGACTTCACCGAGCTCCATAGCTTTGGAGATGGTTTTAATGGCCTTGTCAAAATTGCCCTGCTGGACTTGTACGAGACCAAGGTTTTTGTATGCACGGCGGAAGTCGGGATGTTTGACGACTGCGTTTGTGTAGTAGGTTTCTGCCTTGGCGAGATTGGCCTCCTGGAAATACAGGTTCGCCAGAATGAAGTCGAACGCGGCGCTGCTGCTCTTTGTAATCTGCGGTTCCAGCGCCTGAATAGCCGCCGCAGGACTTGCCTTGATCAGGTCGATCAAGTTTCGCAGACCTTCTTTCTCTTCCTCGGAGAGGGGCGGCTCTGCGCCTGCGAGGAAACCATAGCTGCCGAGAAACTCGTTGACGAAGGTCGGGTCGCTCCAGAGCTGGCTATTGATATTAGACTGCGCGATGGATGCGTGGGTCGCCACCGTGGCGGCAAGGAGGAGTGCGATGAACTTGTTCATGAGAAAGGGATTTGAGATACGTGATCTGTGATATGGGATGAGGAGAATGTGAGCGGCCTTCTTTCTTAATTCGAATTTCTTAAATGTTACCGGTAAGGAATCGCGGCGCGCATGCGGACTTTAACTTCACGGCCACCTTTTTGGGCGGGCTCGAACCGGGCACGCTCGAGGACTTCCTCGGTGCCCTTGGATAGAATCTTGTCAGGGGATTCGACGATATTGATCTGCTCGACGCGGCCACGTTCGTTGACCACGTATTCGACTTTAACCACACCGGTGATGCCCTTGCGCTTAGCGGCGGAAGGATAGCTAAACTCAATGCGTGTGCGTGGCTTGGGTGGCGAGTCGACATCGCCCAAATCAAAAATTTCCAAACCACCCAGATCGCTGCCACTGATGTCGAGGGTCGGCAGGGCAAAGTCGCCCGCAAGCGAGGCACCCGTTCCCGGGTTTAGGGCCATATCGAGTTGTTCCAGTGTGATCGGTGGGGGAGGGGTATTCAGTTCTGGTGGAGGTTCCTCCTGTTCCGGCTCTGGCGGCGGTGGTGGATCCTCTGGTGGAGGTGGAGGCGGAGGTGGCGCAATGTCGATCGCCTCGATTTCCTCAGGAGATTTCTGATAGCTCATGAAGATCTGCGTCAAGGGAATCGCAAGAAAGAGTAATCCACTCACAGCGATGCCGAGCACGGTGCCCGTGGCCATCATGCCTTTGCGGTGCTGGGGTGGATTGTAGATCTTAGACATCTCTTGAAATGCTGAAAACCTGAAAGATGGAAACGCTGGAAGGCTTTAGCGCTTCGTGGAGAAGTTAATGGATTTTGCGCCGGCGAGTTTGGCTTCGCCATAGACTCTGGCAAAGATGCCGTGGTTGGCTCCTTCGTCAGCTTGGATAATGACGGGGATGTCCTCCTGCAGCGTTAGACGCTTCACAATCGGAGACACCCCGCTGATGCCGATATCGCGACCGCCGTAAATGACTTTGTTGTCCGAGGTCACCGCAATCAGAATGCTGTTCTTTTCCAGCTGAATCGCTGCGGCTGCTTCGGGCTTGTTCACCTCGACCCCTGTCTCCTCAACGAAGACTGTCGTCACGATGAAGAAAATGAGAAGGATGAAGACCATGTCGATCATCGGGGAGAGGTTGATCTCCACGTCGTCACGATCACTGGATGCTAAATTTCGGCGCATTATTGAATGAATGATGGCGGATTGACTAATCCAGTTGGAGCTTGGTTAGGCTGAGGGATTCGATGCGCGCGAGGGCGGCTTCGACAGCGTGCTTGCGGCGACGGATGATCAAAACGAGAAAGATGCCCGGAAGTGCCACAAAGAGGCCCGTCTGAGTGGTGATGAGCGCTTCGGAAATTCCAGCTGCGACCATCGCGGCGGTTTCGGCTCCGCCGCCAGCTGAGATTGCGGAGAAGGTGCCGAGCATCCCGATCACGGTGCCCAGCAGGCCCATGAGCGGTGCAGCGGCGACCAGTGTATTCAGGAAGATGAGTCGACGCTCGATATTGTGGAGCATGGTCTGGCGCACCTCCACGAAACGGTTGCGAACGTGCTTGGCCGCGGTGACGTTCTCCTGGGTATAGCGGATGATCTCGCCTGCCCGTCCTGTTGCTTGGCTCGGATTGTAGATCCAGGTCATCCACTCTGACTCGTGCCCGAGCTGGATGTTGCCCTTGCGCAGGAAAAGCAGCAATTGAATGCCGTTCGAGTAGATCAAGACAGCTAACGCGGCCAGCGGGATCATGACCCATCCGCCGCTCAGCCAGATATCTACGATTTTCTCGAACATCCCGAAATGTTTTTTTGAATGGCCGTGACTTAGGCCTCGTCCTTTTGGCTGTTGCGGGCACCGAGGGCTCCGTTGATGAAACCAACGGCTGTCTGTTCAAGGTCGCCGATCTTCTGGCGTGCCATACGAGCCAGCAGTCCGTGGAGGATCAACGCAGGAATCGCCACGATGAGGCCGAGTTCGGTGGTGACGAGTGCCTGAGAGATGCCGGAGGAGAGGCTTTTTGCGTCGCCCGTTCCGAAAATGGTGATCAAGTTGAAGGTCTGAATCATACCCGTCACCGTTCCGAGCAGTCCAAGAAGGGGCGCAGCTGCAGCCGTAAGAGCAATGAAGGGCAGAAAACGCTCGAGCTTGGGTCGAACCGCGAGGATTTTCTCATAGAGGATCTCCTCGAGCGTGCCGCGTTTCTCATCGGCAAATTGGACGCCCTTTACGAGGAGAGCACCGCCTTGGCCGGGGACGGACGCCGCCTTGGAGCGGGCGCTCTGAAGATCCTGATTCTCCAAGTGGGTTATAATTGATTGCACGTCTTCGGGTGCGGGTGTCTTGAAAGAGGTCACTTCCTGGACCTTGAAGAGGCCCAGTAGTAAGCAGACGACACCGAGACCTATAATGACATAACCGACACTGCCGCCCTTGGCCATATGCTCGAGAAGACTGTCGTCACCCTCGGCGATTTTCAGAGCCTTGCCTAATGTAGCGTCAGCTGGGATGGCGCCATCCCCGCCCGTCACCAACTCGCGGATACCGGCGGCAAATTCGACACCAGGCACTGCGATCGCTGCTTCAGCAGCATTGAGTTTATTGAAAGTGGTGCCTGCCAGATCGGACTCGCTCGATGCGAAGTAAACCGATGGGCCGAAAACGGCGAAGCTCCCTGTTTCGATCTCGCCTGTAGGGGCCAGTGCTTTGCCTTCGAAGGTATAGCCACCCGTTAATTGTTCGAGGCGGTCAAGCGCAATGCCGATGACTTCGATCTGTTTGTTGAAAAGATCGGCTTGTGTGAGATCCGGGTCATCGATCGCGAGGCGAGCCTCCTCCGCGGAAGCTGAGTAGAGCTGAGTCTCACTGAAATCGACGCGCGTCTCGAAGGTGCGGACGAATTCGTCGAGCAGCCCCGCTGCGTATTCATTCTGAGTGGTGATGGCTTCGACTTGTTCGCGAAGGCGGTTCAGGCCCAGATCGCTATTGTCACGGAGACGACGGAGACGATCCAATTGACTGGACTTCTGGCGAACATCGTCCTCAAGAGCGGAGACTTCCCGGATGAGTGGGATTTTCTCGGCCGCGATATCAGAGCGGGTCTTCGTCAGTTCTGCGAGCGCAGATTCGAGGTCCTTTTCGGCTCCGGCGCTGACCGGGTTGAATGACTGGGCACTGGCCGTAGCAAAGGGAACCGCGAGGAGTGCGATCGCAGCTAGGAGAGATTTAGCATTTCTGTGCATGATCGAAGCTTGTTAGAAAGTTCTAGTTGATTTGGGCAGGCACTTCTACGAACTGGATATCCTCGACTCCTTCGTAGACGTCGATCAGTCGTTTGATCTCCGCACCTTTGCCTTCGACTTGCGGCCATTCCCATCCCTCGGCTCCGGGGAATCCGATTCCCGCGTAGCTTCCGGAGGCATCGACATAGTAAGCCATGGCGAGACCCCAGTAGAGTGTGCGCACCTCGACAGTTTTACCGCTCTCAAGCTCGCGCGAGTCGCTGGTTTGGGTGATCGTGGTGTTGAACTTGTCGGCTTGGCTGAGAATGCCGACGATGTTCTGGACACGCTCTCCGAGGGAGAGGCCGGTCTCCTCCGGGTTGTCGGGGAGGCGGCGAATGAGGGGCTTAATCTTCTCAACAAGTGGCTCCGGGAGTGACTTGATGATGCGCTTTAGTTGCGTCTCGAGCGCGCCAATGTTTCCCTCTACGACGGCAGAGGCTGCGGTCAGCCTCTCTTTTTCGGCGGCGAGCTTCGTCCGATCCTCGTCCGCCGCTGTTGCGGAGGCTTCTAGATCCTCCAACGCCTTGTTGAGCCGCTCGAGTTCCTTCGTGAGCAGCGCGACAGTGTCACCTAGAATCGATTTCTCGATGACCCAGTCTGCGCGTTCCTTGGAAACAATCTGACGCGTTTCCACCCATTCTTCCAGAATGCTGCGAGTCTCAGAGACCTGATTCTGAGCGGTGAGCGAGAGAGGCACGAGGCTTAAGGCGACGGCCAATGCGATTAAAATTCGTGTATTCATAAGCGAGCGGGACTCGATAGCAGAAAGCCATTTCAAAAGAAAGTGTGCGATTGTTAAGCTTATGTGTCGGCAATGTTACATACGTGTAACGGGTGGATTCGGGCTGTTTAATCCGGAATCCCTAACAAACTGTCTGTGGGGCGCGCGCCGCTAGAATCGGGCCAGTAGGTCGTCTTCGTCCCGAGTGCTGTCGCCGGACTCATCCTTCCGCATGCGCTTGCGCAGGAGATTGTGGGAGGAATATCATCCGCTTCGAGGCGCTCGAGGATGACGAGGCTGCTCAGGTTGAAGCGGTTGTGGAAGAGGTCGAAGCCGAACTCCCCGATTTGCCCTCAGCCTAGGCACTGCCTGAGCGAGGTTTATTCTCCTTCCAGTTCGAGGTCTGGAATGTGCGTAAAAGCGATGCGCATGGGCGCGGCTTCGCTCGAGCGCTGGGCCTCCATGGCGTCGGCGTAGTAGAGCGTGCGGCCGCCGAAGCGTTTGTTGACGCGGTCCATCGCATGCTGGAGTTGCATGCGGCGTGGTTGGTTGTCTTCGGCGAAGAGGGAGGGTGTGTGGCAATCTTTGTGTTGGAGGCGGGACAGAGTCACACTGACCTTGGTGGGCTCGGGGGCATCGGCTGGATGCCGGGCCCAGAGTGTGTTGAGCAACTGTCCGAGCCGCACACTGTCCTGAGTGGGAAAGTAGCGAGTCTCCGCGCCCCAGCGTAGCTCGAAGCCAAACTTCACGCCGATTGCCAGATGCCCGGTAAAGTAGTGCATGGCACGCAGCCGCCGGCAGGCTTTTTGTAGCATGCGGTGGAGGGTGGCGTGGGCACCGTGAAAGCTGCGCAGACGGGGTGGCAGCACATGTGAGTGTCCGATGGTGCTGCGATGTGTTTCGATCGGGGGCACCTCGATCCCGCGTAAGGCATACCACATGCGATCACCGTCGATCGAGCCCCAGATGTGGTGGAGTTTTTGGCGGCTCGCTGCGCAGAGTGCTTCCATGTCCATGATACGTGCGGTATGGAGGCGGTGCTCAATGCGTCGGCCGATCCCGGTAATGTCGCTCAGTTTAAAGGAGTAGAGCTTTTCGGGGAGGTCCTCAAAGTCGATCAGGGTCAGGCCATTTGGTTTCTCCAGTTTGCTGGCCAGCTTGGCGAGGAAGCGATTGGGGGCGAGGCCGATTGAGGCGCTGATATGCGGGCCGATGGCCTCGGCCAGAGCACGCTTGATCTCCATCGCTTTGGCCCGAGCGACCTCCGGGAGCTGCCAATGACGAGGCAAACGGCTATACATTTCGTCGATTGAGAGAACGGCGTCGATATAGATGATCTCGTGGATTCGCTCTTTGATCTGCTTGTGGATCCGGACATATTTGGAGTGGCTCGCCTCTACGAAGATGATTCCCGGGCAAAGCCCGCGAGCCTCGCGCACGCCGGTGCCCGTCTTAACGCCGAAAGCTTTAGCTTCATAACTCGCTGCAATACAGCAGGTGGTTTCGACTCCCAGGGAAGGGACAATGCCCACGGGACGACCCCGCAGCTCTGGGTGGAACTGCTGCTCAACGGAAGCGAAAAAGCTGTCAAAGTCGATGAAGAGATAGCGGAGGGCCATGGCTCCACTTTGGGCTCTAGATTATGTCTCTTGCAAATAAAATAGTGAACAAATGTATACATTTTGGCAGTATGAACGATATCGCATCCCAATGTTCAAGGGGCAGGGAAACCCAGAGGGTTTAGCGGGCAGGGTCTGTTCTAGCTGCGGGGATATGGACAAATTAAGGAAGCATTTTGTGGTTTACGTAGGGGTATCGCTTATTCCCGTGTCATTTAGAGCCTATAGCTTCCAATTCGTGGCGCAAAACGGACGGGCTTCGAGTCTTTAAAAAGTTTGCAAACAGTGGGTGGCCCAACGGCAGTATGGCTCACGACCTTCAGGTGTTTGCTCGACCGTATTTGGGCTCCGCATCCGGCGCACTTCTTTTCAGGACTTTGGTTCAAGGAGTGCTGCGCGATCTGCTGCAGTCAGCAGAGCCATAATTAGAAAAGAGCCAGCTGGTCGTCTTCGTCCTGAGTACTGCCACCCGATTTTTCCTTTTGCATACGCTTGCGCAGGAGGTTGTGGCTGGAATCGTCGGCTTCGAGGCGTTCGAGGATGGTCTTGGCGCGGTCGATGACGGTGTCCGGCAGCCCGGCGAGGCGGGCGACTTGAATCCCGTAGGACCGGTCGGCGGCGCCCTTGATGACTTGGCGCACGAAGACGATATCGTCGTTCCACTCCTTGACCGCGACGGAATAGTTCTCCAGTCGGTCCAGCGTCTTGGCCAGCTGGGTCAGCTCGTGATAGTGGGTCGCAAAAAGGGTGCGGGCGCCGGGCTCGTCGGAAGGGTGGAGGTGCTCGATGACGGCCCAGGCGATGGAGAGACCGTCGTAGGTCGAGGTGCCCCGCCCAATCTCGTCGAGGATGACGAGACTGCGTTCGGTTGCGTTGTTGAGAATGTTGGCCGTCTCGTTCATCTCGACCATAAAGGTGGAGTTTCCGCGGGCCAGTTCATCGCTGGCGCCGACACGGGAGAAAATGCGATCGACCACACCGAGTTGGCAGGCTCGTGCGGGGACCCATGCGCCGGATTGCGCCATCAGTACCATAAGGGCGACTTGGCGGATGTAGGTTGATTTACCGGCCATATTGGGGCCGGTGATCAGCGCGATTTGTGGTGCGTCCTCGGTTTTGGCAGAGCTAGAGAGGCGGCAGTCGTTTGGGACGAAGGCGTGGGTGCCGGCAAGGCCGAGGCGCTCATTTCGCATCATCTGCTCGACGACGGGGTGTCGCCCCTGGTCGATCAGTAGTTTGTCCGAGTGGTCGAGCTGTGGTTTGCAGTAGTCCCACTCGCGAGCGAGTGTGCTCCAGCCGACAAAGACGTCGATTTCGGCCAGCGCGGCCGCGGTCTCTTTGAGCGCGTCGGCATGCTTAAGAATGGCTTCAATCAGACCGTTAAAAAGCGCGTCTTCCTGCGAGATGGCTTTCTCTTCGGCATGCAGAATCTCTCGCTCACGCTCCTTCAGTACGTCCGTGGTGTAGCGCTCGGCATTTTTCATCGTCTGCTTGCGCACATATTCTTCGGGCACGAGGGCGATATTGCTTTTGGTCACTTCGATAAAGTAGCCAAAGGCACCGTTGTAGCGGATGCGCAGGTTCTTGATACCGGTGCGCGCCTGTTCGGATTGCTCAAATTCTGTCAGCCACTTCTGGCTGTCGCGGGTGAGGCTGCGGGTGTGGTCGAGGGCCTCATCGTAGCCGTCACGAATGGTGCCGCCATCGGCAATATTTCCGGGTAGTTCGTCGGCCAAAGCGCGGGCAAGTGTCTCGGTCAGTGTGTCGAAGTTATGGATACGCTCGGCAATGGTTGCGACCGGTGTGTCGGGAAATTCCAGGAGAGTATTTGCGATGGAGGGCAGCGCGTTGAGCGTGTCGCGCACACCGCCCAATTCACGAGGGTTGCGCATGCGGTTTTGCAGGCGGCTGAGGATGCGCTCGATATCGCGAATACCCTTTAGGAGGATCTGTAGTTCAGTCGCTAGCCCGGGTGCGCTGACGAATTCGCCCACGCAGTTTTGACGACGTTGAATTTCAGCGAGATCGAGCTCGGGTGCGCAGAGCCAGCGCTCCAGTAGACGAGCGCCGGGTGGCGTCACGGTGCCATCCATGGCTGCGAGCAGTGAACCTTGCCGAGTGTTGGCGGCGGATTTGAAGATCTCCAGATTGCGAAGGGTCGCGGGGTCGAGAAGGAGCGTTCGCTCACTGGAGTATTCGCGGATTTTGCGAAGGTTTTCGGGCTTCGCACAGAGCGTCTCGGTGGCGTAATGGATGAGGGCACCTGCGGCCCCCATGGCGGGATGATCTTTGTCGATGCCGAAGCCTTCGAGGTTCATTACGCCGAGAGCTTCCATCACGGATTGGGCACCCGCGGCCTCGTCGAAATGATAATCGGCAATCGGGCTGATGGCGCGGCCATCGCCAAGGTGGGTGTAGAGTTCGCGGAAGCGTTGTTCCCTATGCGGGAGGCTCCATTGCTCCGACGCATTTTCAGGGACTAGGATCTCGCGCGGGTCCAGGCTTTCAAAGGCGGCGAAGAGATTTTCCGGTTGCTGCTCCGATGCGATGAAAAACTCGCCTGTGGTCAGGTCGAGCCAGGCGGCGTTGAGGGCCTTTTTACCGAGTGTGAGCGAGAGGAGGAAGTGGTTGCGCTGGGCGTCAATCTGGGTGTCGGCGAGCCGGGTGCCCGGAGTAATGATACGAGTGAGCTGCCGCTTGACCAGCTTGCCGGGCTGGGGTGTCTCGACCTGGTCGCAGATCGCGATTTTCACTCCTTGGTCCAGTAGTTTCTGAATGTAGCCGTCGGCTGCGTGAAAGGGGATGCCTGCCATGGGCATGCCGTGGCGGTGCGTCAGAGTAATGCCAAGTAGTTTGGCTCCCCATTCAGCATCCTGCTGGAAGATCTCGTAGAAATCCCCCAGCCGAAACATGAGCAGCGTATCGTCGCCCAGTTTGGCACGGATTTCGTGCCACTGCTGCATCATTGGGGTGAGTTTCTTTTGAGCCATACTCTGCCTTAGGACTGTCGCCCTTCCCTATGAGTTCAAGGGGTTTCTTGTCTTGAGCGCCGAAAAACGGCTGAAATCGCGATCCACCGTCCACAGTTCAGTGACGCCATTTGCCAGGCAGCAGGCTGCGATCCGGGCGTCGTGTATGAGCGGACCTTGAACACTTGCCTGAAGCGCGAGTGATTCAAGGGTTTCTAGGCTGACGTCGGAATCACCAAGGATTCGAAGGCTTGGCGAGGCTTTCCATGCCTTGATCTGTTTAAAGGCTTGTTCGGGCGTGGAGGCATTGCGCCAGATATGGGAGCGTGTCGCGACACCATAGAACTCAATGAGGCTGTGATAGCAAACAGACCACGGGCGCATGGATTCGGCGAGTTCCTTGACCGCTTCGGCTGCGCTTGCGTGTAGACTTGCATCCCGGCGGTGCGCGTGGATCAGTATATTTGTGTCCAGCGCGATCATTGTGTGAAAGAGCGTTCCCGTTGGCGGTCGATCGCCTGGTTGATCGTTTCACTGTTTACCGGATCATTCCCGTCGGAGTGCCCAGTGGACGCATCCTCCAGTTCGAAGCTATCCGGCATGTCGTCTAGAGTGCGTTCAAGAGCGTGAACGACAAGGGCACGAAAGGTCGTGTTTCGACGAGCAGCCGCTAATTTGACCCGCTTCATTAGAGAATCAGGCATATCAATGGTGGTTCTCATGCATAAATATATATTTATACGGATTTCAGAATCAAGTGCATTGTTCGTGACAAATTATGCCTATCTGGATCAGAAACAGAGGCGATGACCGTGAAGTTACAAGCGCTTCGTTATGAGAACACCAACGCACCTGCGCTGGTGATTCTGCACGGGCTCTTGGGTGCGTCGCGCAACTGGATGACGATTGGGCGTGCCTTGCGGGAGCGCTTCGACGTGCACGCAGTGGACCTGCGCAACCATGGTAGCTCACCGCATGCCGAAACAATGCGTTGGGCCGAGCTCTGTGCGGATTTGCAGGATTATTTGGATGAGCAGGGGCTGAGCACGATCCATCTTATGGGACACAGTCTCGGTGGGAAGATCGCGATGCGCTACGCCTGCCAGAACGAGGCGGTCGTTGAGAAGCTCGTGATCGTGGATATCGCAGCCAAGGCCTATCCACCGTATCACGACCTCGAGTTTCGTGCGATGAAACGGATTCCCGCAGGAGAATTGACGAGTCGCAGGGAGGCTGAGGAGTTGCTGGAGTCGATGGTTCCGGAGTGGGCCATGCGGCAGTTTCTCTTGACTAACTTGGTGCGGGACG
Organism: Opitutales bacterium; assembly: GCA_049598495.1. Classification (GTDB taxonomy): domain Bacteria; phylum Verrucomicrobiota; class Verrucomicrobiia; order Opitutales; family Coraliomargaritaceae; genus Thalassobacterium. The sequence goes on along the minus strand of JBMYNR010000002.1, from coordinate 22,638 downwards.
AGGCGAGCGGAGCCTTCAAGTGGCAGATCAATTTGGAGGTACTCCATGCCAGCCTGCCGCATATTCGGCAAAATTCGCTGCTCGACTCGGACCGCTTCGACAAGCCGGCACTTCTCGTGCGAGGAGCCAACTCGGATTTTATTGATGACGGGGATGCCGAAGAGATGCAGCAATGGTTCCCTCTGCTTCATCAGGAGACCGTGGTCGGCGCGGGGCACAACGTCCACGTGGAAAATCGGCGCGGCTTCCTTGAGGTGTTGGACGAGTGGCTCTAGTTTTCTCGCGTTTCCCTTTGCACCGGGGCGGCTTCCCGCTTTGATAACCCTGCGATGACAACACGTTCCAAATCTGAGGCCGACAAAGTAGCCGCTGCCGGCTTCGCCGAGGTTTATGAACCGGTGAAGCCATACCTGGATGATCTGGACCGGTTCCTTCAGTCGCAAGTCATGGAACTGGAGCCCGAGATACAGGAGCATGTTCGCTACGTATTCGGGCATAGCGGTAAGCGGTTGCGGCCGATGTTGGTCGCCTATAGCGGCTGGGCAGGCCTTGGTGCGGATCGCAAAGAGGCGCTTGTCAAACTCGGCTCGGTGATCGAGCTTGTGCACCTCGCGACACTCGTCCATGACGATATTCTCGATGAGGCCGATACCCGGCACCGACAGGAGACTGCAGCGAAGAAATTCGGACCGGCTGCGGCGGTTCTCATCGGTGATGTCCTCTTCTCTCACGCGCTCAAGTTGGCAGCCGAGTTTGAGACGACGGAAGTCTGCCGTCTTGTTGCCCAAGCGACTGCGCGTGTTTGTGCGGGGGAGATCGCCCAGACCTACCAGCGCGGCGAAGTGAACTACAGCCGTGAGTTTTACTTTCGGGTGATTCAACTGAAGACAGCCGAGCTCTTTGAGGTTGCCTGTCGTCTCGGGGCAAAGGTGGCGGGCTATCCCGTGGAATTTAGCGAGGCGGCGGGACGCTTTGGTTGCCATCTTGGTATCGCCTACCAGATATTTGACGATCTCGTTGACCTCTATGCGGATGAATCGATGATTGGTAAGACGCTCGGCACGGATCTCGATAAGGGGAAATTCACATTGCCGCTCCTGCTCTTGTTAGAGAGGCTCCCCGAGGAGGAACGCGATGATTTGTTGAAGCGTTTTCGGGCAGGCGATGCGACTGTGGGAGATGATTTTATCAAGCGCCTGCAAGACTTCCCGATCTTCGAGGAGGTGGTCGCGAGTTTTGAGGGCGAATTGGCTAAAGCCACGGAAGTGGTTGCGCCCTTCGTCGACCTGCCCCCGGTTGAGTCGATGCAGAAAATTGCGGCACTGGTTCGCGCTCAACTCGGGCGCATCGGCTAGCCTTAACCTCGGCAAGTTTTTCATTGCAAGGTGATGTTCAGGCAGTTGCCTGTGGGCTCACTTAGCTGGCGTTTTTGACGAACCTCGACCGGAGAGTTCTCCGTCGGCGAAAGAACATTTTCACAGTTTATGGACATTGCAATTGTCACCGGAGCGGAGACCCCGCTCGGGCTTCATCTAATTGAGCGCCTCTTACGCCAAGGGTTTCGGGTGCACGGCATCGGGAATAATTTCTCCAAGGTTACGCTCGCGGACGAGCAATTGAGGGCGCACGCAGTCGACCTGAGTGACTTGAGTGCTGTTGCGGCGACTTTGAGCGATATTCTCGAAGCGGAGAGATCACTCGACCTATTGATCCACGCAATTGATGTGACGCCCGGTGCGGCATTTGAGAATTTGCCGGTCGGCAACCTGGAGGCGATTCTCAAGGTCGGCTTGCTCGGTCCGGTCATGATGACGCGCTTGGCACTACCGAATCTTCTCCGTTTTCGTGGCCAATTAATCAATGTGATTCCGGGGAACAAAGCGGGGCATCCGGCAAGTGCCGTCAATGCTCTGCTAGAGGGTGGCCTGCGCGAGATGAACCGTGCGATCTTCGATCAGGCTCGTGACGCCGGGTTGCGGGTAACGAATCTCATCCTTCGTCAGAACCCGGAGCCTGATGGGCTAGGTGTGCAAAGCGGGGAGCAGACCCGCATCGATCTCGAGGATGTGGCGCGTGCCTTGGAGCATCTGATCGATCCTAATTTCGTCAATGTGCCTGCGGAACTGTTACTCTTCCCCCGCTGCAGCGCGGCTTCGGTGCAAGCGCTTCCTGAGGTGGCTCTCCCACTGGATCCTTACGGTGAAGTGATCCTCCCGCCGCAGGCCTATTGTCCTCCGGAACAACCGAAGATACCGACTCAGGAGAAAATCGAGGTCGAGCGAACCATCCCTTATTCTGATGAAGAGATGGAGGCACGCATTGCAGCCGCAATTGAGGATTTTGAATCCAGGCCGGAGCCCCGCCAGCAGCAGGACTCGGAGTCTTTGGGTAAGAGCAAGCGCCGCCGCGGTCGCCGCCGCGGAGGTCGTGGCAAGAGTCGCGAGCAAAAAGCAGAGGATGCGGAGGTGCCGAAGCCCGACGCGAAGAAGGACAATTCGAAGCCTGAAAAGAAGGGAGTGGCCAAGCCGGCGCCGGAGGTGCCGGTTGAAGAGAAGCCCAGGAAAGCGGTGAAGAAAGCTGCGAAGAAGGCCCCTGCAAAGAAAGCTGCTAAGAAGCAGGCGCCCGCGAAAAAAGCCGCGAAAAAGAAAGCCGCGAAAAAGGCGGCGAAAAAGAAAGCCGTTAAAGTGGCTGAGTAAGATTTTGGTAGGGACGCCTGCCCTCTCAGGCGTACGCTGCGTTATCAAAGTATCTCGGACGCCTGGGGGCAGGCGTCCCTACCTACAATACCTCGTCGATCGCCTGGATCGCTTCGCCGAAGCGGATGGTTTCGTCGCCGCTTAGCTCGGCGTAGGGCAGGCCGAGGCGATCGAGACTCTGCTTGAACTTGTCCTGTAGCTCTGCGCGCGCTTGCGGGCTGTCGCGTTGGCCGGGATCTGCTATCCAGTCAATCCCTTCCGGTGAGCAGAGAAGGTAGAGGCTGTATTTGCGCTGCAGAAAGGCTTCGTTGGCCCAGTCGACGACCTTGCCGAAGTAGTGGTTGGCGTAGATGATCGATGAGAGGAGGTTGGTGTCGTGAAGAATGAAGCGCGTGGCCTTCTCGAGCGAGGCATCCTCAATCGCCATCTGGCCACGAAAGATTAAATCGAGGTCGTCGTCGATGAGTTGGCGGTTTAGCTCTTCGACGTAGTGCCGCACATACTCCCCGGTCCACGGTTCGCCGTAGTAACCCGAGAGTGCCTGAGCGAGGGTACTCTTCCCCGTGCATTCGGCACCGGTTATCACAATACGTTTCATTTTGAGTGCAGAAATCAGAAGCCAGAGAACAGAAGACAGAAGTCAGTCACCAAATCGAAGCGCCGGGCGAATGTGCAGGGTCTTGATGGGGAGGTAGTCCAAGAGAAAATTCTCATCTAAGCGACGTTTTTGAGGCGCATTTTCCACTCAAGTGAGCCTTTGATGGCGAGACCAATAAATACCGCAAAGAGGAACACGCTCGGCCAGATTCTGTCATTTATAAAAAAGATGAGCCAAACGCTGTCAGCGATGATCCAGAGATACCAGTTTTCGATATGTTTACGGCTAAGCATCCACTGGGCGGATAGCGCGCAGCATGTGGCAAAGGCATCGTAGTAAGGGAGGCGGGCCTCTCCGGTCCGTGAAAGTAGCCAGCCAAGACCGAATGTGCCAAGGCATACGAAAGCGGCGACGGCCCAACGATACCTCGGGTTTAGGTGCGAGACCTTAATTCTCTCGTCGGCCCCGCGCTTTGCATTGGCCCACTTGAACCATCCGTAAGAAGCGATCGCGACAAACAGGATATTCATGCCACCGAATGCGAAGTAGTTGCCGCGGAAGCTGATATAGACATAACATCCGTAGCAGAGGATGAAGAGCGGCCAGGCAAATAGCTTCTCCTTAATACTCAGGTAGACTCCGGTGATACCTGTGGCCATGGCAAGCCAGTCAATGGGGCTGATTGCACCCAGTTGGTTTAGGAGGGTATCCATCGGATCGACGGAGGCTAGTCCGCGTCGTAGACTTTCACTCGCTTAAATTTCTCCTTATGCTTAGCGAGGAAAGATTGATGTATTTCGTGTGCCTGATAGGCATCATGCGCCGCAACATCTGATAGAATTACAGTTAGGCAAAAATGGTAGCTCGTATCGAGAACAGGACGCTTGGATACGTCAGCGGGGATCCCGATGTAAATGGCCTCTGCGTGTTCTATATCCTTGAGGCTTTCAAGACCCATCCGGAATTCCTCGATGGCCGTCTGGTCCAGATCCTCACGGAGCCAGAAAAATACATTGTGCACGAGCATAGGAGGATCGGATTTTTGGTTTAAAGAATGCCCTCAATGATTTGGCGCAGTTCGCCGTGGTCACGGGCCACGGGCAACTCGGGTCGCTCGGAGATCAGGCGCTCGGGGGGGCAATAGAGGGCGCGGTTGTCAGCTGCGTCAATCATGGTAAGGTCATTGTAGGAGTCGCCGGCGGCGAAGGTATCGAATTTGAGTGCCTTGAAGGCTTCGACAGCCTTGCGCTTATGGTCTTTCAGGCGTAACTGGTAGTCGGCAATACGCCCCGCTTCGTCAATGACCAGGTCGTGGCAGAAGAGCGTGGGGTGCCCGAGCTTCGCCATCAACGGGCCCGCAAATTGGCGAAAGGTGTCAGAGAGAATCACCAAACGAGTTTTCGAGGTGACCCATTCGACAAACTCGCTCGCGCCCGGCAGGGGATCGAGCGTGCCGATGACGTCCTCGATGTCGGCGAGCTTAAAGCCCTCCTTGTCGAGGATATTCAGGCGGTAGCGCATGAGGACGTCGTAGTCCGGTTCGTCCCGAGTCGTGCGCTTGAGAGCCTCGATCCCTGTCTTCTCGGCGAAGGCGATCCAAATCTCGGGGATGAGAACCCCTTCCAAATCGAGACAAGTAATATTCATGCATCCTAAACCGCGAGAATCCACCTCTGAGTCAACCCCGTAGTGACGCTTAGCCGGCATAAGACACTTGCCAGTGCAGTGCTCTTTGACCATTTTTATTACTTTTTCTGTGCGTCGGCTGTCCCTTTGGGCCCGATTCCTGAAGTCGTTTTACGCTATCCATTTTTTATAAGGTCTTATGATCTCATCCATCCTCAAGAAGTTTTCCGGACGTCACTACGGGAAGTATCTCAAAAAGTGTCAGCCGATTATCGAGCGCATCAATGCGCTGGAGGTCGAATATCAATCGCTCTCCGACGAGGCCCTTCGTGCAAAGACCGCCGAGTTCATGCAGCGACACCAAAAGGGCGGCGAGAGTCTTGATGAGCTGCTTCCTGAGGCCTTTGCCGCTGTGAAGAGTGCTGCCCGCCGGATGTGCGGCAAGGAGTATGAAGTCTGCGACCATATGCTCCCCTGGGCCATGGTCCATTACGATGTCCAGTTTATTGGCGGTATTTCGCTCCATGAAAATCGCATCTCGGAAATGGCCACAGGGGAGGGTAAGACACTGGTTTCGACATGCCCGCTGTATCTGAACGCACTTACTGGGCGCAACTGTCAGCTCGTCACGGTTAACGATTACCTTGCCCGCCGTGACTCGGAGTGGATGGGGCACCTCTTTCGTTTCCTCGGGCTCACCGTTGGTTGTATCCAGAACGGGATGGACCCACAGACGCGCCGAGAGATGTATGGCTGCAACATCACTTATGGCACGGCGTCCGAATTCGGTTTTGACTATCTGCGTGACAACGGCATGACCAGTCGCAAGGAGGATCAAGTTCAGCGGGATCACTACTACTGTATTATCGACGAAGTGGACTCGATTCTCGTGGACGAGGCGCGTACGCCGCTGATCATTTCCGGCCCTGTGCAGGAGGATAATCCGCTTCCATTTCATGAGGTAAAGCCAAGCATCCAGAAGCTATTCTCGAAACAACAGTCCTATTGTAACGGGCTTGTGAGCGATGCGAAAAAGGTGCTTGAGGACGAGGGGGCGGATAGCGATGCGCGCAATGATGCCATCAGCAAGCTTTATAAAGTAAAACTGGGCATGCCCAAGAATAAGCAGTTCCACCGTCTTAATGAGGTGCCTGCCATCCGCCGTGAAGTCGATAAGTTCGATCTCGAGATGAATAGCGACTTTAACAAAACGCAGCGCTATGCGTTGAAGGAGGAGTTGTATTATATCATTGATGAAAAACAACAACAGGCGGACCTGACAGAGAAGGGGCGTGCACTCATGAGTCCGGACGATCCCGATGCCTTCATGTTACCCGATCTACCGACTCAGTTCATGGAGATCGATAAGCAAGCAGATCTGTCCGCGGAGGAAAAGCAAAAGGCCAAGCTGGAGGCGGAGACTTTCTTCCAAAATACAAGTGAGCGAATCCACTGCATCAGCCAACTGCTTCGTGCCTACAGTCTCTACGAACGGGACAAGGAATACGTTGTGCAAAATGGAAAAGTAAACATAGTTGATCAGAACACAGGTCGGGTGATGCCCGGCCGCCGTTGGTCCGATGGGCTGCATCAGGCCGTCGAGGCCAAGGAAAACTGCACCATTGAAAAAGAGACCAAGACCTATGCCTCGGTCACGATTCAGAACTACTTCCGAATGTATGAAAAGCTCGCGGGCATGACGGGCACTGCGGAAACGGAAGCTTCCGAGTTCAATGAAATCTATGGACTCTCCGTGATGGTCATCCCGACAAACAGGCCGAATATACGGAAGGATTTTAACGATGTGGTGTTCAAGACTCGTCGCGAAAAGTTCAATGCGGTCATCAAGCAGATCGAGGGGGCCCACAAGGAGGGGCAACCCGTTCTCGTCGGCACCGCGTCGGTGGAGGCCTCCGAGTTACTGTCCCGCATGCTCAAACGCAGCAACATCGTTCACAGCGTGCTCAACGCGAAGTTCCACGAGCAGGAAGCGGAGATTGTTACGCGCGCCGGCCAAAAGGGGGCGGTCACTATCGCCACAAATATGGCGGGCCGTGGCACGGACATTAAGCTTGGTCCCGGAGTGCCTGAACTCGGCGGTCTCTTCGTAATCGGTACGGAACGTCACGAATCCCGCCGGATTGATCGCCAACTTCGTGGTCGTTGTGCCCGTCAGGGAGATCCCGGAGTTTCAAAGTTTTTTGTCTCTTTGGAAGATGACCTCATGCGTCTCTTTGCCAATGCCGGCCCCATCTCCCGTATTCTGGAGAAGTCGATGTCGGAGGGTGAGGAGTTGGAACACCCGGCTCTTAACTGGTCCATTGAGAACGCACAGAAGAAGGTGGAGCAGCAGAATTTTTCGATACGTAAACGCCTGCTCCAGTTTGACGACGTGCTCAACACACAGCGGGAGGTCATTTATGGCCTCCGGAATGATGCGATTCAGAGCGACAAACCGCGCGAAATCGTATTTGAGATGATCGAAGAGGAGTTGGAAGAGCGTCTCAATGAGCTCGATGCGACCAAATCCAATGACGCTGTGGCGACAGATCGTTTTCTAGGTTGGCTCAATGCCTATTTCCCGATTGCCTTAAAAGCCCAAGAGATTGAGCAATTGGAGCCGCAGGCGCAGCACGATTTTATTCTCGCGAAAATCAACGAGGCCTACGACCAGCGTGAGGCGTTTGAAGATAAGGAAGCCCTCTTAGGGCTTGAGCGTTACCTGGTCATTCGCTCTCTGGATCGCCGCTGGCAGGACCACTTGACCGAGATGGAGGAACTCCGTCGTGCGGTCAACCTGCGAGGTTATGGCCAAAAGGACCCCTTGAATGAATATAAGAGTGAGGCCTACAAGTTCTTTCAGGAGTTGATGGCCAATGTGCGAACGGAGATCTGCAACGCCGTCTTTCGTAGCGCAACCAGTGCCGAGGCCTTTAATAATATGCTCGCTCGCCTCTCTCAGGTGGCTCACGTTGCCGGTCCGGGGACGGGGCAAAACCGTGCTGCCGGCGCCCTTGCCGGTGCCGCCGCTGCAGCAGGTCAAGCGCACGGCTCCGCGGGAGGGAAGCAGGTGGAGCTTCCTAAGGTCGAGCCGATCCGCCGCGAACTGCCTAAGGTCGGGCGCAACGACAGTGTGACCATCCGTAAGGGGCCGGAGGAGAAGACCCTCAAGTTCAAGAAAGCCGAACCGATGATTCGAAACGAAGGCTGGGAACTCATACAGAAGTAGCTCCGTTGATCATTTGATACCGCTTTGCATATAAGGCGATATTTTGCCCATTTAAAAAAGCTGTGTCCGCGCGAGACGCTTGCGCTCAAGCGTCCGGGCATCATGCAAGCATCTTGGACGATTTCCTGTTTCGCGCATTCCAAGTGTTGGAATGCGCCCTTCAGGGCGCCTGGGAGCAACCCGCACAGTCTCGCGCGAGACATACCTTTCGGGGCGTGTCGGACTTAAGTTGCCCTCCAGCCAGTTAATCTGTTGTCAGTTATCAGTTAGGCAGTTGTGTGTCTTTGCATGAGCGCAAATTTTGTGAACGTGGATCGTGATACGCCGATGTTGTTAGCCTGCGACCTGCGCGACTGGGTTAAAGACAACGATCTGGCTGGTTTTGTATTGGAGGCGGTGGATGCGACGGATTTAAGGGGAGCCCGTGTCAATCACCGTGGCACAGGAAGCGCGGAGTATCCACCAAGTATGATGCTGGCTCTTCTGATCTACTGCTATGCGACCGGGGTGTTCAGTTCTCGCCGCATCGAGCGCGCGACTTATGACTCAGTCTCGGTGCGCTACATCTGCGGGAACCACCATCCCGATCACGATACGATTGCAAAGTTCAGGCGTCGCAACAAAGCATTGCTGGAGGCGGTGTTTGTTCAGGTTCTGGAGCTGGCCGGGCCATAAACTCGCCTTCGAGCCAGTCCTCTCGAGAAAAACACAACTGACAACTCAACAACTAGCAAACACTCAACTGCGGGGAGGACTTCCTAAGTCCGACACGCCCTTATTCAAAGCGGTATTAGGCACCTCGGTGCATGCCTGGCTGGACGCCTTGAGCGGCTCTCGAAACGGCTCTCTCCAGAAGTTCTAACGAAATGCAATCGGCTCTAAGAGGTGTAACAACGCGGGCCACAAAAAAAAGCAGCCCACATCGCCGACGTCTTCTGCACTGCTTTTCAAACTCGCCATGGCTACATGGTGTATACAATATAATGGTGTGTTCACTTTATAACAAGGCGCCGATCATGATTAAGAAACTATCCCTCAGCCTTCTAGCAGTCATCGCATTCGCTTCGATTTACTTTGTTGGTTCCAGTATCCTGAACAAGGGAATCAGGTCAGGCGTGGAAATTTTCGGACCCCGCGTCACTCAAACGAAGGTCACACTCGACTCCGCCAATATCTCAATTTTAACGGGCAGTGGCACACTCAAAGGCCTGAATGTCGGCAACCCTGACGGCTATAAGAGCGAGGACATCTTCGCAGTCGGAGAAATCGACCTGAAGGTCGATATGAGCACCGTTTTTAGCAAGGTGATTATTATCGATCATATCATCATCCGAAAACCTGAGATCAGCTACGAAAAGTCTCTCACAGGCAGCAATCTTAAGGAGCTACTCAAATACATCGAGGAATTCTCAGAGCCGAAGGATCAAAACGATCCGACTTCGGAAGACGATACGGGCGCTAAGAAGCACGTCGTGATCCGCGAGCTCCTTATTGAGGGCGGCACCATCTACCTAGGCGCCCTTGGGATCGGGCAAACCCTGTCGCTGCCGACCATTGAGATGGAGAATATCGGCCATGAGGGGGATCAAATGTCGACGGCTGAGGTGATCAGTCTCGTTCTGACGAAGCTTGTTCAATCCATCGGACCAAGCATTACCAATGCGGGCGAGCTTTTGAGAGAAGGTAGACAGGCAGCACTGGAAGGAGCCACGAAGAGCGCTACCAAGGCTCTGGACAGCACCGTCGGCAATGCCGTCGACAAGGCAAGCGAAGGGCTCAAAGGTCTCTTCGGGAAATAAGCCCCCCTCCTGCCTCCGCCTCTCTTAACTCAACGAAGGCCACTATTCGGCGCACCTGCGGCTCACATCGCCTCCGAGGGTCTTCGGCGGCCTACCCGCAGCCCAAGATATGGAAAACCACGCGGGATACCTTCGAACAGAATTTCTCCCAGCATATCAATCTAGCCGAAATGGTCTTCTCATTGCCTCCATGTATCGCCCATGACTAAACTACCTGATAGCGCCCAACCCGAAATCCGCCGCATCTCCAAGGCCGAAATCAACGAACTTCCCATGATTGCATGGGAGGGTGAGGTTCAGATCCTTGAGAGCATCGAGGCGATGGAGACCGCTGTGACTGCCCTCAAGGGGGAATCGCATCTCGGTTTCGATACGGAAACGCGGCCTTGCTTCAAGAAGGGCCAATATTATCCGCCCGCACTTATCCAGCTCGCGACGGAGTCCTGCGTCTACCTCTTCAGAATTAGCAAGACCAAGACATTTGCTCCCCTGCTTCCCATTCTGGAATCGCCCGAGATCCTGAAAACCGGCGTCGCAATCAAAGAGGACGTCAAGGAACTCCGGGCGATGGAGAACTTCACTCCCGCCGGATTTCTCGAGATTGCCGAGATCACAGTCAAGCTAGGTTATGAAAACCGAGGGCTGCGGGCACTCGCCGCACTCCTACTCGATGGAAGGATCAGCAAGGCAGCACAAGTTTCCAACTGGGCTCGTGCCGAGCTCGATCGCAAACAGATCCGATATGCAGCAACCGATGCCTGGATCAGCCGGGAAATCTACCGCAAGGCCATCGAGGAACGGGATGGCTAGTGCAGTTCAAAAACTGGAGGGCATGGCCCCCGTCATGCCGCATACCATGCGCGAACGGGCGACAGGCAAAGGGGGGATGCTGACCTCTGAGATAGAGAGGCTCCCTAACACCTGCCCTTCGATAGCTGCTTGATCAGGTAGTCGACACCACGCTTCACGCTGCCGTCCTGCTCCATAATGTGTTCAACCTGCTTGCAGGCATGGATGACAGTTCCGTGATCCCGTCCGCCGAAAGCATCTCCGATCGACTTTAGAGGGTCGCCGGTCAAGGTCCGACAGATATACATGGCCACTTGGCGGGGAAAAACGATTTCACTGGTCCGACGACGGCCGACCAACTCGCTGAAACGGATCTTGTAGTAGTCCGCGACACGGCGCTGGATCTGGTCTACCGTCACCTTACTGGCCGCCTCCTCGTGGAGCAGGTCACTCAACAGACGTTCCACCGCGTTGAGGTCCAGCTTACGGTCGATCAAATTGTCATAGCCCGCGATCCGAGTCAGCGCGCCTTCCATCCGACGCACATTGCGGGACACACGCTCCGCCAAAAAGTCCATAATCTCATCATCCAGCTCGATCTTCATCGCACAGGCCTTGTTCTTAAGGATGGCCACACGAGTTTCAAAATCAGGCGCCTGAATATCCGTGACGAGCCCCCATTGGAAACGGGAAATTAAGCGGTTCTCAAGACGTTCAATCTCGTTGACCGGGCGATCACTGGCCAGAAATATCTGGCGACCGGACTCAAAGAGATCGTTGAATGTATGAAAGAATTCCTCCTGCGTGCTTTCCTTTCCTGACAGGAAATGGATATCGTCGACGAGAAGCGCGTCGACGTTGCGGTAGTATTTGCGGAACTTGGCCAACTTATTTTCGCGGATCGCATGGATGAACTCGTTCGTAAATTTCTCGGTCGAGACATAGGCAATCCGCGCATTCGGGTTGTTGGCCAACATCTGGTGGGCGACGGCATGCATCAAGTGGGTCTTGCCCAAGCCCGTATCACCATAGACAAAAAGCGGGTTGTAGGCACGCCCCGGGGCATTGGCCACCGCGATTGAGGCCGCGTGTGCGAGTTGAGAACCCGAGCCAACTACGAAATTTTCAAACGTGTTCGTTGGGTTAATCAGCGTGCGATGTGTCGGCTCCGTCGGTTTAGGCGAACGGTTATTGCGAATCTCCGACTGACTCTCCACCACACGGTCTGAAGCAAGCCGACCATCCCCGGATCGATCACCCTCCTGACACTTCACCTCGATCGACACCTCCATCGAGGAACCTGCGAAACTACGAACCTGCTGGGTGATGATATCCAGAAAATTGTTTTCAATCCAAATCGCGTTGAACTCGCTGCTGGCAGTCAATCTCAAACTCGAATCCGTCTCCTCGGTACAAACCAGGTCACGAAACCACATATCATAAACCTCCGCAGGAAAGAGGTTCTTTAGTTCAGTATTCGTATTGTGCCAGAGAGAATCTACAGTGTTCGGAGAAGACATGGAGCGCGAAAAAAGTAAAGAAATGTGAATTGTTCACAGCGAGACGGTGTCGAAATGTCACATTCCCGCGAGAAGCTGCGATGAAAGTGCTGGTAATCCTGTCGTTTCGCTGCCGATGCAGTGTTGGGGCAGAAGTGTAAAAAGTTTATTAAGCTTATTAATACTTGTATATCAGTGTTTTAGGAAACTTTTTTGTATTTTTAGGTTTTATCGGGAAAGTTGTAAATCCTTGAGGATTAGGGGCTAAGAATGTCGGCATTATGATGAAAGGTTCACCGTATCGATAGAATCGACCGCTCAAATGCCCTTGGCAAGGCCAAGTTCTGCACAAGTTATTCACAGTCTATTCCCCATGCTCTTTTTTTCTCTGTTCGCCCTCCATGTCTCGCGCATACCTCAGTTCTGTTACTCACTGAAAAATCGGTATTTCGGCATCCGTGCCCCGATGAATATCAGGCTTCTTTTAAGCGTTACTTCATCGCCTGCTAAAAAATCGGCATGCAAAAAAATTCATTTGTGTTCAAAAAAATAGCCTCAGCCCGATTTCGACATGTGTGCGATCAAGCGGTTATTGAATTCAGCCGCTGAATCGTGGCCAATTTTCATCTGTGCCTGGACCATGGCCGCGACTTCAACGAGTCGTGCCATGTCCCGACCGGGGCGCACGGGAATTTCCATCAAGGGCACCTTTAATCCGAGAATTTCTAGATTCTGCCCCTCCAAACCAGTCCGCTCTTCATGCATTCCGTGGGACCAGTTCATAAAATTGATGACAAGATCCACGCGTTTCTCCAACCGTACAGAGCGAACGCCGAAAAGCTCGGCAATATTAATGATCCCGAGACCTCGACACTCCATATAGCCGCGACTCAGTTCGGAAGAAGAACCGATCAGTTCACGCTCACTCACTCGTTTGATATAAGTCAAATCGTCGGCCACTAGACTGTGGCCCCGCTCAATCAGCGCGAGGGCACATTCACTCTTCCCCACACCACTCTCACCACAGATCAAGGCACCGATGCCCTGGATATCCAAAAGCGTTCCATGCATATGCGTACGAGGTGCGAACTTATCTTCCAGCAGAAGCGTCGCCTCGGTCGTGAAGGTCTTCGATTTGAGCGGTGAGCGAATGATCGGAGTTTTGGATTTTTCAGCGAGCGCACAGAAGCTCTTTGACGGAGCCAAATTCCTGGAAATGACGAGACATGGAACCTTCCGTTTCAAAATCTCTCCCATGATCGCGCTTTGTTCCTGCTGGGATTTCTCCCGAAGGAAGGCCATCTCCCCGGCCCCGAGTAGCTGGATCCGCTTAGCCGCAAAGGCCTTGAAGAAGCCGACCATGGCGAGTGCGGGCCGATTCAGGCTCCGCTCCTTGATCATGTTATCCAGCCCGGATTCACCCGCGACGAGCTCCATCTCCAGCGGCTCCTTAAACGATTCGTAGAAATCACGAACGGAAACAGCTTCGACGAATTTGGTATTGTTGCGCTGGATAACGGCCATTGAAAACTCCTTCTTTACATATTGAAATCATCACCGAGATAGAATTCCCGGCTCTTCGGATCATTGATCAGAAACTCACTGCTCCCCTCACTTAGGATCGAGCCCTCGTGCAAGAGGTAGGCACGGTCGACAATAGCGAGTGTCTCACGCACATTATGGTCCGTGATCAACACACCGATACCCCGTTCCTTGAGTTGAACGATAATTTTCTGCACTTCACTCACACTGATTGGGTCAACCCCACTAAAGGGTTCATCCATGAGCAGAAACTTCGGCTTGGTCACGAGAGCACGAGAGATTTCCAGACGGCGACGCTCACCACCACTCAAGGTAAAGGCTTTTTGCTTCGCCAGATGGGTGAGCCCGAGTTCCTCGAGGTGTTCCTTTATTGACGCTTCACGTTGGGCCTTACTGAACGGCATGGTCTCGGCGATCGCCCGAATGTTCTGCTCCACGGTCATCTTGCGAAAGATCGACGCCTCCTGCGGAAGATATCCAATACCGCAGCGGGCTCGGCGATGCATCGGCAAATCGGTCAGCTCATCGTTGTTCAGAAAGACACGTCCCTCCGTGGCCGGAACCAAACCCACCACCATGTAGAAAGTCGTGGTCTTACCGGCACCGTTTGGTCCCAGAAGGCCGACTATCTCACCCGCGTTTACATTGACATCAACGCCGTTCACCACACGACGCTTGCCGTATTCCTTAATCAAGCCACGGGTTTCAATCTTTGGATGCACAACAGTATCTGACATATTGCTGAATCAAAAGCATTCGCTCGGCCAACCGCAAATGCAATCCGTCATGGAGAGGAACAAAGGTTTGCAGCCTGAAAGCTCATCGGCGAGTCTCGAACACCATGAATACGGCTATAAAGTCGGAACTGGATCGACTTATCTCCGAGGCGACCGAGACGCCGTTTACAACCAAGTCGACCCGGCAGGCGGGCGGCGGTTGCATCCACAAAAGCTACCTGCTGATCGGCGACTCCGGTCGCTATTTCGTGAAGATCAACGAAGCTTCCAAGGCAGATGTCTTAGCGGCCGAGGCAGACAGTCTCCGGGCAATCCGAAGGGCGGGCCTCATCGCCTGTCCGGCGCCCATCGCCGAGGCACACATCGCCGGACACAGCGCATTGATTATGGAGGCACTGGAATTTGGCAACCCCGGGCCCGATGGATGGAGCGAGATGGGTCGACAGCTTGCCGCTCTACACCGCGTCCACGGCGACCAGTTTGGCTGGCACCGCGACAACTATATCGGAGAAAGTCCCCAATCGAATACCCGGACGACAACCTGGGCCGACTTCTTCTGCGAGCAGCGCCTCGGGCCACAACTCAAGATGGCGGCGGGCAATGGATTCCGTTTCCGATCCACAGGGGCGCTGTTGGATACGGCGCGGCAACTCCTTGGTCCACATGACCCCGTGCCCGCCCTCTGCCACGGGGATCTCTGGTCAGGCAACGCCGGCTTCCTATCGGATGGCAGCCCGGTCATCTACGACCCCGCCAGCTACTACGGCGACCGCGAGACCGACCTCGCCTTCAGTGAATTCTTCGGCGGATTTCCCGGAGCATTCTACGCAGCCTACGAAAGCGTCTACCCTCTCCCCAGCGGCTACGAGCAGCGTAAAACGCTCTATAATATCTATCACGTGCTCAACCATGCCAACCTCTTCGGCGGTGGCTACGCCTCGCAGGCAGAAAGTATGATCGGCAGCTTATTGAAATAATAAAGCCCACGAATCTCACCAATCCCCGCGAACCCCATCCATATAACATTCGTGCTAATTCGTGTCATTCGTGGGCCAAGCCTCTGCCCGAGCGTCCTGCCCGGAGCCAGTCGAAGAGCTGTCGCCGCCAAAAAGCAAATTCCCATCAGTTGAAAATGCCCGCACGCAACTTGCTTTTTCGACTTCACGTATTGCTGCCGGTTCTTCTCCTCGCTTCATGCGGCTCACCACAAATGGCGGTCGCCGAACCGCTCATTCCGGAAGGTCGACTCGTTCTCGCGCACTACATGACGAAGATGATACCCGGTCCTACGGGAGAGCGCTATTGGGTCGATCCCGACAGCTACGATCCGCATGGAAGCACCGCAACGCTTGGTGGCCTGCATCATGTTCAGCCAATGTGGGCAGTCCTGAACTGGAACATGCCTTTCGAGGATGCCATCCGTTTCGAAATCGAGACAGCAATCAGCTTGGGCATCGACGGCTTCCAGTTTTACTACCCCTACTTTCAACACGAGCGCGCGATCCAAGACTACAACCGGATTATCAGGACGTTCGTTGAAACCGCCGCCGCGGAATACCCCGGCTTCAAACTCTCGCTCTGTCTCTGTGTCGGCGGCCGGGACCGAGATATTTCCGAAGCGGAGCGCATCGAGTTCTGGGGGGGCGGCCTAAAGGCGCTGCTCGAGGAAACCTCGACTCTGGAATCCTGGCTTCGCACAAGTGACGGCAAACTTCTTTTCTTTCATTGGGTAACCGACAAGATGGCCGACGGAGTACCTCACCTTGCCCGGCCCACGAGCACATCCACCTGATAGCGGCAGCCTTCGACAGGCTTGCGGATCGTGCCGGCGAGCCAATCGACTGAGTCTTTCATGTCCGAAGAAAGGTTGTTGATGGCCCATATTTCGACGCGATCTTCGCCCATTTCCCGGCAGTCTGGGGCTGGGTTCAGGTCGATGAAGAGCCTGAGTTCTGGGACTATCTCGCGGGGCTATGCGCTCAACGCGGGATCACCTACACGCAGACTGTTTACCCAACATACTACACGTCCAAAGTTTACGCGCGCGACGATCACCGCTACGAAATCTATCTGAAGGACAGGGCCCTCAAGACTGGAGCTGAGGACCTGGAGCGGCATTATCGACAGACCGACCTCGCGCGGGGCCAGGCCGCGATGTTGCAAGACGCAATCGACCGCGATGCCGCGATGATCAACTACGTGACTTGGAACGACTGGCCGGAGGGCCACCACCTCGCCCCCGAGGTCAACCACAACTTCGCACCGTCAATCCTCCTACGGCACTTTAAGGCGAAATGGCTGGGGCAACCGGAACCTTTTGCGGACCTCGCGATGCTCTTCTTCAAGAAGCATCCCCACGATATCGCGCCCGAAAACTCGATCACCATTGACGTAAAGAGCTCGCGCGACCAACCGGCGGCGGAGGATGTCATTCAAGCCGTCACAATTCTTACCGAACCCGCTCGACTCGTTCTCAACGGCCTGGATCAAGGAGCGGTTTCGGAAGGCCTGCAAATCACGGACCTACCCCGACCCGAATCGGACGGCCCCTTGAAACTCGTAATCAATCGAAACGGGAAAAAGATAAGCGAAGTGAGCACCCCGATCGGAATCACGTCCAACCCCCATCGGCTCGACCGGATGACCTACTCAATTTCGTCCCGCTTCCGCGAGGAGTTCGAGAACATCTTTGGGACGGAGGCTGAACCTCCGATCTCTATCGAACCTTGAGTCGGCCCCCCGGACGGCAACCGGAGCAGTCGAGAATTTGGAGCCGGCGACGCCGTATTTCCTGTCGAAGAGGAAAGCCCTTGATCCTTCGGAGAAGTTCAACCCTCACCCCGGCGTCCTGTCCTGAGTCAGTCGAAGGGCTGACGCCGCCGAAAAGCAAATTCCTATCAGTAGGAGATGTGAACCTCACCGACGGCACACTAAATGCACATACGGTAACCGGAAATGTAATTCAGAGCGCAGGCTTCGTCGGTATCCAAAACCTCAACGGATCTGCGACGCTAAATGGCGGCACCCTTGAAGCTATCTCTGTGAGTGGCACGGTGACCAACAATGGAGGCATCGTCGCCCCCGGATCATCGCCGGCCATCTCGACTTTTGGGTCTTACATACAGGATGGGAGCGCCACTCTAGAGATGGAGATCGGAGGCACCACAGCAGGTGCTGCTGGCTACGACCAACTCATTGTAACTGGTGATACCGAACTGGCAGGCACGCTGGATGTAATACTCATCGATCTGGGATCCGGTTTGTTTGAGCCAGCAGAAGGCGACACATTCGTCTTATTCGACTTTCAGGGCACGGTTACCGGCTGGTTTGACACGGTCAACTTGCCGGATCTCGCCGAAGGCCTCCTATGGCTAAATGATTTGTCCACAACCGGCACACTTACAGTCGTCCCAGAACCAAGTGCCTACTCACTTCTGGTCAGTCTGTTTGCACTGGCATACATAGCCAACCGTCGGAAAATGTAAGCGCCACTTCAGGCTGCGCTGCTATAAAAACAAGTTCCTATAAAATTAAAAGCGCGCCCTCCCGGACGCGCTTTTGAAATGGGATTCCCAGTCGTCTAGTAGCGGTAGTGCTCCGACTTGTAGGGGCCTCCCGGCTTTACACCGATGTAGGCCGCCTGCTCATTGCTCAGCTTGGTCAGCTTGCAGCCGATCTTCTCGAGGTGCAGGCGGGCCACTTCCTCGTCAATGTGTTTCGGTAAAATGTAGACACCCGGCGTATACTTTTCGACTTGCTTCCAAAGCTCGATCTGAGCGAGCGCCTGATTCGTGAAACTGTTGGACATCACAAAAGATGGGTGACCCGTAGCACAGCCAAGGTTGACGAGACGCCCCTTGGCCAAGAGGTAAATGCTGTTACCCGTTGGGAAGGTATACTTGTCGACCGCGCCCTCGTGGTCAGGCTTAATCTCTTCGAGGTCGACCCCCGGCATGTCGTTGAGCTTATCCACTTCGATCTCGTTGTCGAAGTGGCCGATGTTACAGACGATGGCCTGATCCTTCATCTTGGACATGTGGTCCGCCGTAATGATGCCGTAGTTGCCGGTGGTGGTCACATAGATGTCGCCCCAGCCGAGTGTGTCTTCAACCGTCAGCACACGAAAGCCCTCCATGGCCGCTTGCAGTGCGCAAATTGGATCCACTTCAGTCACAACGACCTGCGCACCCATGCCCTTAAGCGCGAAGGCACAACCCTTACCAACATCACCGTAACCACAAACCACACCGACCTTGCCGGCAACCATCACATCGGTCGCGCGCTTGATCCCGTCAAGGAGGGACTCGCGGCAGCCGTAGAGGTTATCGAACTTCGACTTGGTCACGGAGTCGTTCACGTTAATCGCAGGAACGAGCAACTTGCCGGCGTTGTGCATCTCATAGAGGCGGTGCACACCGGTGGTCGTTTCCTCGGAAACACCCTTCCATTCCTTCACGACGTTGTGCCAGTGGTCCGGCTTCTCACTGTGGATCTTCTTGAGGAGGTCTTTGATGACCTGCTCTTCGAGGCTGCCCGACTCGGTCTCAACCCAGTCGCTACCGCCCTCAAGCTCGTAGCCCTTGTGGATCAGCAGTGTGGCATCACCACCATCGTCGACGATCAACTGGGGACCTGAGCCGTCCGGCCAAGTGAGCGCCTGCTCGGTGCACCACCAGTATTCTTCGAGTGTCTCGCCCTTCCAAGCGAAGACCGGCACGCCGAGATTCTTGGCCACGTAGGCAGCCGCATGGTCTTGAGTGGAGAAAATATTACAGGAGCACCAGCGAACGTCGGCGCCGAGTTCCTTCAACGTCTCGATCAGAACCGCAGTCTGCACCGTCATGTGCAGCGAACCCATAATGCGCACGCCCTTAAGTGGCTGCTCACCCTTATACTTTTCGCGGGTCGCCATGAGGCCCGGCATTTCGTGTTGGGCAATTTCGATCTCCTTCTGTCCGAAATCAGCGAGGTTGATGTCTTTGACCTTGTAGTCGGTCGAGGTCTTGGTGAGGGTGTCTGTGGCCATAATGTTTTGATTCTTGGTTTAAATTTTTTGGCCCGCGAAGGGGCGCGAAGAAGACGCTAAGATTGCTCGGTATTCACGATTCGTTCCCATTCGAGACGACCATAAGCGCCAAAGTTGACGAGAATCCCGAGAGGATATCCGGTTGCAGTGAGATAGTTTAGCACCTGTGAACGGTGTTCGTCAGTGAGTGCTTTAACTGCCTTAATTTCCAAAACGATTTGATCGAATACACAGAAATCCGGCTTGTAACGCTGCTTGAGCTCACGACCACGGTATTCCAACCGAAGAGGTGCTTGGGCTTCAAATTGGATTTGCTCTAGCTCAAAATCGATTTCCAAGCATTCCTGATAAACGGCTTCAAGAAAACCGTTTCCCTTGTCAGAGTGCACACGCATACAGGAACCGATAATGGCAAAGCACGCTTCCTTATAAATTAGATCAGTCTCTTCACTCATACCATTCCATCGCGTTCCTTCGCGTAACTTCGCGGGCAGAAAACTACAGCGCGGCCTTCAGTTCGTCGGCCTTTTCGGTTGATTCCCAAGGAAGGTTATCCTTGGCGTAGTGGCCGTAGTGCGTCGACTCCCGGTAGATAGGACGCAGCAGATCAAGCTGGCTGACGATGTCGGCCGGCTTGAAGCTGAAGACTTTCTGTGCGGCTTCGGCAATCTTGTCGTCGCTCTCCTTACCCGTGCCGAAAGTGTCCACATGGATACTCGTCGGATACGGATGGCCGATCGCATAAGCAACTTCAAGCTCGCACTCGTCGGCGAGACCGGCGGCCACAATGTTCTTGGCGACCCATCGGGTAAAGTAAGCGGCCGATCGGTCGACCTTGGACGGGTCTTTCCCGGAGAAAGCCCCCCCACCGTGACGGGCCCAGCCGCCGTAGGTGTCGACGATGATCTTTCGGCCAGTTAGACCGGCGTCGCCTTGCGGGCCACCGATGACAAAATTACCCGTTGGGTTGATCAAATACTCGGTATCCTCCTTAAGCAGCTCCGCAGGAAGCACCTTACGAATGACCTCTTCGATACAAAACTCCTTGATCTCTGCATGCTTCACATCGGCCGCGTGTTGGGTCGAAATCACCACATTCTTGATCGCAACCGGCTTGCCGTCGACATACTCAAGGGCAACCTGACTCTTCACATCCGGTCGGAGCCAAGGCACTCTCACATCCTTGCGCTGGTGGGCCATCTCGCGGAGCAGACGGTGGGCAAACATAATCGGAGCCGGCATCAGTTCCGCAGTTTGGTTACAGGCGTAGCCGAACATAATACCCTGGTCGCCGGCCCCTTGCTCTTCCGTACCCTTGCCAATAGCACCCGCAGCATCCACACCTTGAGCAATATCCGAAGACTGGGCAGTCAAAATATTGGATATGAAAACCTTGTCCGCGTGGAAGACATCGTCGTCATTCACGTAGCCAATATCTCGAATGGCATCGCGAACGATGCTCTCATAATTGAGTGCGGCATTCGTCGTGATCTCACCGGCCAGCACCACGCAGTTGCTCTTGACGAGCGTCTCGCAGGCAACACGGCTCTTGGGATCTTGCTCCAGGCAAGCGTCGAGCACGCTGTCAGAAATATAGTCGGAAACTTTATCGGGATGGCCTTCACCAACTGATTCGGAGGAAAAAATGAAATGCTTACTCATGACGACTGCGAACTAATGCCGAGCCGTATGAAACTGCAAGTATTATATCAACATATCAGGATAAAATGATATGTTTAAATGTCACAATCGGAGACATGCCCGCCCTAGAGCAACTGCGTATTTAGGTAGAATAACCGGCTGGGTGTTATTTTTGTTGCCAGCCAGACGGGTGCAGCGGGTGCGGGTCGAGACCCGTATCGCTGCGACCAACGCAGCTGGCAGCAAACATCCCCCCAGTCCCGCCTTTCCATCGATTCAAGGCCTCACCAGAAGTTCTAACGAAATGCAATCGGCTTTAAGTAATTGAGCCCTTCTCTCCCACCGTCCAATTCTCCAATGCCTTGTATTCATCCAGTATATCAGACTCCGATTCCCTCGCCGCCACAAAATCTAGCAGGTCCTGCACCGTCTGACGTGACTCCAGGCTGTGCCGGAGCGGCACGGAGCCATTAATCTCGTAGTGGTTCTTCCGACCAACCCGAGTCCGAGTCAGGCAGCCACCCTCCTCGAGTTCGGCCACGATCCGCTGCACCGCCCGCTCGGTGATCCCGATTGCGAGGGCCACTTTGCGCAGAGGCTCGTCCGGATGCGCCTTCAAATAAAACAGCACATGCGCATGATTTGTGAAAAAGTTCCAACGGGGCTCATCGGATTCCATACTCAAAAAGCTATAATTATATCATAACATGTAAAGCACGAAATTTGAGTCTTACTTTTATCCGTCCCTAGAGCCGACTGCACTTGGGTAGAATAACTGGCTGGGTGTCATTTTTGTTGCCAGTAAGACGGGTGCAGCGGGTGCGGGTCGAGACCCGTATCGCTGCGACCAACCCAGCTGGAAGCAAACATCCCCCCAGCCCCGCCTATCGATCGATTCAAGGCCCTGACCTCTCGAACAAGGCCTCATCAGAAGTTCTAACTAAATGCAATGTGCCCTAGTGTGGTGTCAGCGAAGTTCGCTACATATTCTTTCGACTTTACCGAGTATTAGGTCTGCATCCGCCGTCCAGTTAAACGGCTTTGGGTCTTGGTTATATTTTTCGATAAAGCTGTAGATCGCATCCCTGAGTGATTGGAGACTATTGAACGAGGATCTACGTATCTGTTTGTCGGTGATAATTCCGAAGAAGCGCTCAACTTGATTGAGCCATGAACTGTAAGTGGGGGTGAAGTGGATATGCCAGTGCGGACGCTTCGCCAGCCATGCATTTACCTTGGCGGCTTTGTGTGTCACGTAGTTGTCCATCACAAGATGCACTTCATAGGGATCCTCGTCGGAGCGCTCCGGAAGTGACTTCTCGACTTCCCGCAGGAAAGCGAGGAACTCGCTGCTGCGATGCCTGGAGTAACATTTCCCCAGCACTTCGCCGGTTTGCACGTTCAGTGCTGCGAACAGGTTTAGAGTCCCGTGTCGCCAGTAGTCCCAACTTCTTCT
>JBMYNR010000001.1:0-136171 GCA_049598495.1 Opitutales bacterium | reverse complement strand
CGTTCACAAAATTTGCGCTCATGCAAAGACACACAACTGCCTAACTGATAACTGATAACAGATTAACTGGCTGGAGGGCAACTTAAGTCCGACACGCCCTTATAGTAAATGGTATCATATCACCTTAGAAAAATCCTGAACCTTTAGCGAGAGCGGAGAGTTGTTCCGGCTAGAGCATTTCCTGTTGGGTCGAGACTCTACTGGAGGCGACCAACGCAGCCAACCCAACTCTCAGGCTGATCATTCAGATGCGCGCTCTTGAAGCGGTATGAGTTCAAAGACAACCGCTGTCGTGTTATCTCTGCCGTCGGTCGCCACGGCTTCCTTTACAAGCCGCTCGGCGGCATTCCCCTCAGCCTCACTCGGCGGATTTCGGATTAAGCGTTGCATACCTCTATTCCAGAGGCCTTCCACGAGTCCATCGGAGCAAAGCATAAAGGCATCCCCCGGTTCATAACCAATCGCACCGAATTGCGGGCTCAAATTTTGGTTTTTGCCACCTAGTACTTGCTGCAAGGAGTTCCGGCCCGGGTGCGAGCGAGCCTGCATCTCGGAAAGCTCCCCACGCCGCTGCTGCCAACCCACGTGCGTATGATCATGGCTGACTTGATGAATGTCATCGGCGGCCGGCAGGTGATAAATCCGACTGTCACCCACATGGGCAAAATAGACCCAACCCGGACGCACCCAGCATAAACTAAGTGTGGCTCCCATACCCAGACACTCCTCGTAGGCCTGCCCCAGTCCTGTCAACTCGTGGTGGATCTGATCGAAGAGCTCTCCCAGTAGGTCCTGAAAACCAAGTTCGAAACCACTGGCTGCATTACGAAAAACTCCGGGTAGAAGCCGTGTAATTTTATCAACCGCAATTTGACTCGCAAATTCACCCGCATTAGCACCACCCATACCATCGCTGACCGCAAAGATATAATCGTTCTCAAGGACTTCAGCCTCCCCATACTTCCCAAGCCGGAGGACACCTTCTCCATTGATCGCGAGGGCGAGAAAGGCATCCTCATTGTTCTTGCGAAAGCGACCCACGTCCGTAACTGCGGACCATTGAATCGCGCTCATCTGCGGTTCGTCAGGGTCACACACGATCCACCCCCTTCTGCCAAAGACTGCGATGCGCAACCGACTTCATCCTGGGGGAAGGCGGGTAACCCGGGAGAAGAATCGTCGCAAACTCGAAGTCAATCACACAGAAACGTCCAAGTTGCGGACTGTAGGTAATGTTACGCACTTCAGCATCTTCATGACGAACGCCGAATTGCTTAAGCTCGTCAAATATCCGTTTTTTCTTCGATTCACTTACATGATCCACACGGGAACCGCAGTTCGAGGTGACCAAATAGAGCGTCGCATCATCCTTTTCGATAATTTTGGGAACAAAGCCACAGCCATGCTCATCCAGAAACTGGAGGACCCGAACCTCATTTTCGTAGCGTTCACGCGCCTGTGGGCCCTTAAACGTCTTATGAACACGACCGTCATAGCCGATGTGGACAACCGCACGAGCAGTGTTTTTAGCTTCCTCCATTTGCCGACAAATTCCAGTCTCATTCCGTGGAATTGGCAAGAATTGAACAAAAAGCTCGCATCGCACCGAGCATAGCCCGTAAAAATCCCGCACAGTAAGATTGCTGGCATGCATTCTGCTGAAGATCACATTCAGCGGGTTAACGGCCTGACAGCCTCCCGCGTATCTCAACAGTCACACTACAACCTGACACAAATACCGAATAAAATGGCTAAAATCAAACTAGAATACCTCTGGCTCGACGGCTACACCCCTGTCGCTAACCTGCGTGGTAAGACTAAAATCGAAGAAGGTGACCCGAGCACATTCTCACTCGACGACTGCCCGATGTGGGGCTTCGACGGTAGCTCGACCCAGCAAGCTGACGGCAGCAGCTCTGACTGCATGCTCAAGCCAGTCGCGATTTTCCCAGACTGCACTCGCACCAATGCATTCCTCGTGATGTGTGAGGTGCTCAATCCGGACGGCACCCCGCACCCATCCAACGCCCGTGCCACCATCCCTGAAGACGAGGGTCTCTGGGTCGGTCTCGAGCAGGAATACTTCCTCCAGCAGGACGGCCGCCCCCTTGGCTGGCCCGTAGATCCCAACAGCTACCCAGCTCCTCAAGGTGAATACTACACGGGTGTTGGCTTCTGCAATGTCGGTGACATCGCTCGTCAAATCGTTGAAGAGCACCTCGACATCTGCCTCGCTGCCGGCATCAATCACGAAGGTATCAATGCCGAGGTTGCCAAGGGCCAGTGGGAATTCCAAATCTTTGGCAAGGGCTCACACAATGCCTGCGACCAGGTCTGGGTTGCCCGCTACATCCTCCTCCGCCTTTGCGAAAAATACGGCGTGGACGTTGAGTGGCACTGTAAGCCATTCCTCGGCGACTGGAATGGTTCCGGCATGCACTGCAACTTCTCCACTGAGTACATGCGTGAAACCGGAGGCAAGGAATACTTCCTCAAGCTTATGGATAAGTTTGAAGAGTATAAAGACGAGCACATTGCTGCTTACGGTCCGGACAACCACCTCCGCCTCACCGGCCTCCACGAGACTCAGTCGATCGACAAGTTCTCCTGGGGCGTGGCAGACCGTGGCGCTTCGATCCGCGTCCCACACGCCTTCGTCAAAGACGATGCCTACAAGGGCTACCTTGAGGACCGTCGCCCGAATTCACAGGGTGACCCCTATAAGATCGTCTCCCGCGTCTCCAAGACGGTCGCCGAAGTCGAAGCCGACTACAAGTAAACCGCTGCAAGCGTATATTTATTTGATCAACGCCGTCCCGGATGGGGCGGCGTTTTTTATGAACCCATCCTACGGAATAGCGGATAAAACAGAGATAAAGTCGGCTTGCATTAATACATGCAGCAGCAATCTTCGCGACTGTCATGCAGTTTATTGATATCAAAGCTATCCACGAACACAGTGCGACTAAGATCGACGAAGCCGTCGCCAAAGTGTTCGAGCACGGACGCTATATTAACGGGCCTGAAGTCTACGAACTCGAGGCGACTCTAGCTCAGTTTCTCGGAGGATCAAACTGTGTCGCCGTCGCAAGTGGCACCATGGCTCTTGAAATTGCCCTTCGTGCGCTCGGAATTAGCCCCGGAGATGAAGTCATCACGACACCCTTCACATGGATCAGCACAGCGGAGACGATCGCACTCGTAGGGGCAACCCCAGTCTTCGTTGATATCGAGGCGGATACCTACAACATCGACCCCCAAAAAGTCGAGGAGGCGATCACACCCAGGACCAGAGCGATCATTGCAGTGAACCTATTCGGCCAGATGGCGGACTACCCTGCCCTCGAGACGATAGCAAGAGCGCACAACCTGAAGATTATCGAAGACGCGGCACAGAGTTTCGGCGCCGAGCAGGCGGGTCGAAAAAGCGGTACGGTCGGCGACGTATCCTGCACTAGTTTCTTCCCCGCGAAACCGCTCGGCGGCTACGGTGACGGCGGTGCCGTCTTCACTCAAGACGAGGCAGTCGGCGAAGCACTTCGAGCAGTCACAAACCACGGCTGCAAGGAACGTGAATCCCACTACATACTTGGAACCAACGGGCGCTGCGATAGCCTTCAAGCGGCTATCATTCATGCGAAGTTTGCCAATTTCAGAGACGAGGAAATAGAGCTCCGCCAAAAGCTCGGCCAACGCTACTCCGATGCGCTAAAAGACCATGTAACGGTTCCGGCAATCCACCCGGGCAATACTCACATCTACGCTCAATATACAATCCGCCCGAAAAACCGTGATAGCCTCGCCAAAGCACTTGAGGCAGAAGGCATTCCAAGCGCGGTCTACTACCGAAAACCGCTTCACCAACAGGCAGTCTTTGCCCACCTAGCTTCAGCGAAACAAAGGTTTCCAGCCACAGAGCAGGCGGCCAAAGAAGTCATCAGCCTTCCATTCCATCCCTACCTAAAGCAAAGCAATCAAGACCGTATCATTGAGACGATCATCAAGAACGAAGCACTGTAATCGCTTTTATTGAAGGGCTTGCCCCAATCTGACAATGGTCTGTTCCAGTGTCTTCATCCGGCCAAACTGGATACTACAGTCGAGCGTGTCAGTGACCCATGATGTCGAATGGCAAGCGCTGACTGGAAAACGCCGCGACCTCTCGAAAAAGCCTCATCCCTGCCCGTTCGGCGAGCTCAGGGCCTTGAATCGATCGATAGTTGGGACTGGGGGATTTTTGCTTCCAGCTGCGTTGGTCGCAGCGATACGGGTCTCGACCCGCACCCGCTGCACCCGTCTGGCTGGCAATAAAAATCACCCCCAGCCAGTTATTCTATCTAAATGCAAAGTGCACTAGAAGTGCTCTAGCGAAGTTGCCTGATTGCCTCGTAGGTCACAATACCAACCGAGGTCGAGAGATTCAGAGAACGCAGTTGGTCGTTTTTATGGGGAATCGTGAGTCGGAACCCCTGTAGCTTTGCGTGTAACCAATCAGGAACCCCATGGCCTTCGCTCCCGAAGACCAGCCCATCGCCATCTGTATACTCAACATCCCAATACGCATGGTCAGCGTGTGTCGTTAAGAGCCAGAGCCGATCGGGTCCGTGGGGACTCGCCTCGAATGCCTCCCAATTATCGTGGTGGTGCACATCAAGCGAGTGCCAGTAATCCATACCACTGCGCTTGAGATGTTTATCGGTAATCGTAAAACCAAGTGGGTGGACAAGGTGTAGTCGGCTCTCCGTAATCGCGCAGAGACGGCCGATATTACCCGTATTCTGAGGAATCTCGGGATTAAAGAGGACAATATGCAGCATACCCTAGCCTACACCAAACGATCCCAGTTTATCGTCATCACGGATGCCCAGCAAATTAGGCAGTTCAACAGGCTGAAGAGAAAAAGATGCAGAGGGAAGAATCGCAGCAAGCACCAACTCCTGCCGAAAAGCCGCCTCGTGCTTCACTGTAGAAGCCATGTCCTCCAACGAATAGAAGAAAGCCTTGAAGATACGCCTCATCCCCGAGTTTTTATAAATATGGGGATTGATCTGTTCGGTATCCATAGCAGAAGCTCAGAATAAAGCGTGAGTGGCTTTCTATAAATTTTCAACCCTCTTCCTGAGAAGAAGTTAGCGCCACGGTTTGGATACAACGTCTTCGGGCTTGACCCCGACTTTCCAGAATCTTCCCTTGGCGCCATGTCCGTCTGGTTCAATCCATCCCACGCAATTGATCAAATCCTACGCCGCATAGCCGCTCAAACCGAGGGCTTCAATGCCGACTTTGACCCAGGCGTGCGCCCCTCCGACCCGAAGTTCGGAGACTATCAAGCCAACGGCGTGCTGGGATTTGCCAAGCGAAATAAGCTCAACCCACGCGAGCTCGGTCAGAAACTGATCGACGCAGCTGTGGCGTCGGGCGAGTTTGATCCGGACCTCGTCGAGCTATCGCTGGCCGGCCCCGGCTTCATCAACTTCAAGCTCTCCGCAAAGTTTATCTGGGACTGGCAACTCGCCTACGCATCAAAGGCCGACTACCGCAGCGGTGCCAAGGAACTGAAGCGTGGCCGCAAAGTCGTGATCGACTACCCGAGCGCGAACACTGCCAAGCAGGCACACATCGGCCACCTTCGCCCAATGGTTATCGGGCAGGCTATCAGCCGTTTGCTCGACTTCTGCGGTGCCGACCTGACCCGAGATAATCACATCGGCGACTGGGGCACTAATTTCGGCACGCTGATCATGAAGATTAAGCGTGATGAAATCGATCTTTCCAAGCTGGGCGACGATGCTCTCAAGACTCTCGATCAACTTTACAAGGAAGGTAGTCTGCTCGAGGGCGAACAGCCCGATTTACGAGACGTCTCCCGCAATGAACTCGTGAAGCTTCAGAACGGCGATGCCGAAAACACCGCGATCTGGGATCAGATTGTTGAGATCTCCAAGGTCGCCTTCGACAAACTCTTCGAGCAGATGGGTGTTGAGGTGGACATCACCCTGGGCGAGTCCTTCTACCGTGATAAAGTCCAACGCATCTACGACGAGCTACTTGAGATCGGACTCGCCGAGGAGAGCGACGGCGCTCTCGTCGTCTGGCACGACGAGGTCAAAAAGTTCGCCCGCGACAACGAACGCCCCTACCCCTTTAACATTCGCAAGAGCGATGGCGCATCGAATTACGCATCCACAGACCTCGCCACGGTTCTCTATCGGGTCGAAGAATTCAAGGCCGAAGAAATTATTTACCTAACCGACGCTCGTCAGCAGGACCATTTTCAACAGCTCTTTCTCACCACTGAAAAGTGGTTCAAAGCAAAAGCTTACCCTCAACCCGTGATGAGTCACGTATTCTGGGGAACCATCCTGGGAGCCGACAAGAAACCCTTCAAAACGAAATCGGGCGAGTCCATTAAGCTACAAGAGCTCCTCGATGAAGCTCGCAACCGTGCCTTTCGGACCGTCTCCGAAAAGAACCCGGATCTACCGGAAGGCGAGCGCCAGCGGATCGCAGAGTCCGTCGGCATTGGTGCGATTAAATATGCCGATCTCTCCAGTAATCGCACCCAGGACTATGTGTTCAGTTGGGATCGACTGCTTAGCTTCGAAGGCAACACCGCTCCCTACCTACTCTACGCGGTTGCCCGTATAAACAGTATCTTCCGCAAGGCAGATATTGCCCCTGGGGCGAGCATCGAAGGCGCCAGCCAAATAGAGACCGAGGCTGAAATGGCGCTTGCCCGTAAATTGATGGGATTTGTCACCGCACTTGAACTCACACTCAACGATTTGCGACCGCATTTCCTCTGCACCTACCTGTATGAACTCGCTGGTGCCTACAGTAGCTTCTACAATGCCGATAAAGTCATGGTCGAGGACGAAGCCGTCAAAGCACGCCGCTTGATTCTTTGCGCACGCACCCGAACCGTCCTAAAGACGGGACTGGAGCTTCTCGGGATCCAGCCGCTGGAAAGGATGTAAGCCAGCCAAGCCCGCTTATTGCATGAGATCCAGAATTGGCTTTGGCAAGGCGCGAGCCGTGTTCCACGCAGGAGCGCACTGAAGTGCGTGACTAAGTGGGTTACCCGCTCGGAACACAGCCAGGGACGCTTCTGGACTCAAAGTTTGTTGCTGTCACTTTTGTGACACGACGAGTTTTTGAAGAAAACTCGCAAGTAGCCATCCCGTAACAAGATAAAGAACGACAGCAACAAACTGGTGCAATATTCGGGTTAGGCATCCGCATAGAGCACATTGTAAAAAGACTCGAGCCGATTGCATTTAGTTAGAACTTCTGGCGAGAGCCGCTTCGAGAGGTCGCGGCGTTGTCCAGCCGGTTATTCTAGCTAAATGCAAAGTGCTCCTAGACCATCGGTTGATGCTGACTCATGCAGTGCAGCGCTCCGCCTTCCTTGACGATATCCGTGCAATCGACGCCGATAATTTCCCGCATCGGGAAGCAATCACCGATGATGCCCAGCGCTTCTTCGTCCTTGCTGGCCTGGTTATAGGTGGGCACCAAAACGGCACCATTGAGCACAATATAATTCAGATAACTGGCGGCGAGCGGTTCACCCCTGTGGAGGATCGGATCCGGAAGAGGAAGCTGAACAATCGTAAAAGCCTCGCCCTCCACCGTCTGAAATTCACGTAGTCGGCGGGCATTCTCCTCCAGAGCTGGATAGTTGACGTCCCCAGGATCACTCACCTTGGCAATAAGGATTCCGTCCTCCTTGAAAAAGCGGGCAAGATTATCGATATGGCCGTCGGTGTCGTCACCAACAAGTCCATCCTTGAGCCAAAGAATTTCACTCGCGCCGAGACCTTCCGTGAACTTACGTTCCAATTTTTCAGACTCCAATTCACCATTGCGGTTTGGATTCAGAGCGACCACCTCCGTCGTCAGAATTTGGCCGGCGCCATTGCTCTCAACAGCACCTCCTTCGAGTACCTGTTCGAAGCTAAATCGTCTCATCTCAATTTGATTCGCTATCCAGGCACTTGCACGGCTATCTTTCTCCTGCTCGGGAAATTTATTGCCCCAGGCATTGTAACGCCAGTCGGCAATGCACAGTTCCTTTTTTCGGTCGTGAATTAAGAAAAGCGGTCCAAAGTCCCGAATCCAAACATCGTCCGTCTCGTAGTCGTAAAACTCGACATTTGTGGTCTCACCCCGGGCGATCATCAACTGACGAAGCGATTCCTGCTCATAACTGGGGCATAGGATACGAACCTTCTGAAATACGGCCGCCTGAAGATATAACTCGACAAGACGTTCACGAACCCGGTCGAGACAATCCGGCCAAAGCGTCTCACGAACCGGCCAAGCGAACCAGACTGCCTCCTGCAGTTCCCACTCGGCAGGAAAGCGATAACCAAGTTGTTTCGGTGTCCTAGTTGGAGACATTCGTTTAATGTATGAACGTTGACCATCCAAGGCTCAACATCGAACTTTGGTTCTACTCGTCCAGCATCCGCTTGGAAATACCCTCATAGCTACCGATCCGACGATCACGAAAAAAAGGCCAAATCCGGCGCGTCTCCTCAAGTGCCTTCAGGTCACAGTCGGCGAGCAGGAGATGCTCCGCATCGACCGGTGCCCGCTCGATGATCTGCCCATAGAAATCAGCCACGAAACTCTGCCCCCAGAACTCCGTATCCCCCTCGACACCCACTCGGTTGACTGCCGCAACATAACAACCGTTCGCAACGGCGTGGCCACGTTGCACGCTTTCCCAGGCGATATGCTGAGCCGCACCCAATGTCTCCTTTTCCTCAGGTAACCAGCCGATCGCCGTGGGATAAAAAATAATCTCGGCACCGGCGAGCGCCGCCATCCGGGCGGCCTCAGGATACCATTGATCCCAGCAAATAAGAACCGATATCTTACCGTATTGCGTGTCCCAGACCTTGTAGCCAAGGTCGCCCGGAGTGAAGTAGAACTTTTCTTCAAACCCCGGATCCTGCGGAATGTGCATTTTGCGGTATTTCCCGAGGTAGCTGCCGTCTGCATCGATCACTGCCGCCGTATTGTGATAGACACCTGACGCCCGCCGCTCGAACAGCGCCGCGATCACCACCACTCCAAGTTCCCGTGCCACCGCAGCAAGCGCATCCGTCGTGGGGCCCGGCACCGACTCGGCCAGATCAAAGCAAGCCGTGTTCTGCGTGCGGCAAAAGTAAGCTGTGTTAAACAACTCCTGAGTGCAGATGATTTTGGCACCCGCAGCTGCGGCTTCACGAATCCGCGCAATCGTGGCATCCAAATCGGCAGCAGAGCTGCCGTGCTCTCGCCCCTGAATCAGAGCGATGCGAACTGAGCCTTCGCAAATTTGACTGGTAGACTGCATCATAATGTAGCCGCCTCACTCTGTTAAGACGTATATCCGTCTAGCCACTCTTTAACAGCAACAGAGTGCCTGGCCATATAACTTCTTCCTTAGAACACCACCTTATTGAGCGGATACTCTATGATACCCTCTGCGCCGCGCGCTTTGAGTTCGGGAATGATCTCGCGGACAACTTTTTCGTCGAGAATCGTATCGATCGCGACCCAGTTCTCGTCCGTCAGACGGTTGATCGTCGGGTTACGTAGCGCCGGAAGATCCTCAAGAATACCCTCGAGCTTTGACTTTTTGATATTGAGCTTGAGACCCACCTTGCTGTTGGCCTCAAGTGCGGATTGAAGCAGTAGCGCGATCTTTTCGATCTTCTTGCGCTTCTCCGGATTCTCCCAAGACGCTTTGTTCGCAATCAAAACAGTGTTCGTGTAAAGGAGCGTGTCCACAATCCGCAGTTTATTGGCGCGGATAGAGTTGCCGGTTTCAGTCAGGTCAACAATGGCATCGACCAAGTCGGGCACCTTGACCTCAGTCGCTCCCCAAGAGAACTCCACCTCAGCATTGACCCCGTTTTCCTTCAGATACCGGCCCGTGATATTGACGACCTCCGTAGCGATTCGCTTACCCTCCAGATCTTTGACGGTCTGCACAGGCGAAGCTTCCGGCACAGCAATGATCCACTTGGAACGCTTGTTAGACGCACGACTGTAGACAAGATCGCATACTTCGACGACATCTGAATCGTTCTCACAGACCCAATCCTGACCCGTCAATCCGCAGTCAAAGTAGCCATGCTCGACATAGCGACTTACCTCCTGGGCACGCACGAAGCGGCCATCAAGCTCCTCATCATCAATCGACGGGCGGTAAGAACGAGAGCTCACAGAAATATTGAAGCCCGCCTTGCCAAAAAGCTTAATCGTAGGGTCTTGAAGGCTGCCCTTAGGCAAACCGAGCATGAGTAATGGCGTATCTTCCATGGCGGCAAACGCTGTCGCTCAAGCAAATAGGCACAAGTATAAATTTTACAAATTGCAGTTGTCTTTAAGCTCGTTAGAGAAATTTAATTTACATAAATAAATCGAGAAAAGTTAATTTATCACATTCATTCTCAGTAGAGACGAGCATTCATGGGCCAGCCGACACCACTTAAACCAGGACAAAATGCCCCAGATTTCCGGTTTTTCAAAGACGGCAAACTCCTCTCACTGGGGGACCTGAAGGGGCCCTGCCTGCTCTATTTTTACCCCAAGGATGACACGCCGGGCTGCACAAAACAGGCCTGCGGCCTTCGAGACGCATGGGCCGAGTATCAGAAAGCAGGCATTCAGGTTATCGGCGTAAGCAAGGACGATGAACGCTCGCATGAGAAGTTCCGGGAGAAATACTCCCTCCCCTTTCCCCTAATCGCCGACACAGAACTAGAGCTATGCCAAGCCTACGGCGTCTGGGGCGAGAAAAAGTTTATGGGGCGGGTCTACGACGGCATCCACCGCATGTCTTTCCTGATCCATGCCGATGGCAGGATCCTAAAAACCTACCTCAAGGTGAAGCCCGACGCGCACCCTGCAGAAGTTCTCTCCGACCTCTCCGACCCATCAGGCCTGCCCGCCGCTTCCTAAACATCATGAGCCAGAACCCAAAACCACTCATCCTGATTGCCGAGGACGATAAAGACCTCGCCACACTGATCGAAACACAGCTTGAGCTCGCAGGCATGCACAGCCAAATCTGCCACGAGGCCGGCCATGTAGCCCGCTTTCTTAAGAATAACTTTGCCAATTTACTTCTGCTCGATGTCTACCTTCCGGACGAAACTGGTTTTCAGTTAATGAAAACCCTGCGGAAAAACGGGGACAGCACCCCCGTTATCTTCCTAACCGGGGAGAATGACGAAGTGAAAAAGGTGCGGGCGCTTGAGATGGGTGGTGACGACTATATCACCAAACCCTTTGGGTTTCCCGAGCTAATCGCCAGAATCAACGCAGTACTCCGCCGCGCCGAGACGGCACAAGACAGTCATATCACACAGAACGCCTCGATTATAGATGAACCCTTTCATTTCTGCGGTGCAGAGGTGAATCCGCAGCGGCTTGAACTCACCTTCCCCAACGGTGAGACCGAGAAGGTTGGCCGTAAAGAGCTGGGAATCATTGTCTATCTCGCAGACCACCCCAACGCCGTGCTCACGCGCAAGAATCTGATCCACTCCATCTGGGGCATCCACGCGGATGTTCGTAGCCGATCGCTCGACCAATATATCGTCAAGATTCGCGAGCTCTACAAACGCCATAACTTGACGCTGGACGCCTTCCGCACGGTTCATGGCGTCGGCTATATTTATGATGTAAAAGTCCCGGAATAGTCCGGGAAAGACCTCGGAATCCCTCGCTGTATGGCGACCGTAGAGGGTGTATAATGCATGGGATTTTTGACTTCTAAACTTCGCTTTCTACGCTCTAATCCACATTCGCTATGAGTTTGGAAAGCAAAAAGAACGCTCTCGTTGAAGAGATGACACTCATCCCCGATCCGTATGAGCGTCTGGGCTATATCGTCGACCGCGGCAAGAAGGCCGAAGGTCTTCCAGAGGACCTGCGCATCGACAGCTTCAAAATCGAAGGCTGTATGTCACAGCTTTGGGTCGTGCCCGAGTTTCGTGACGGACACTGCTTCTTTCTATCCGACTCTGATTCGGCAATTGTTAAGGGAATCGCCAGCCTGCTTTGCGATTTCTACAGCGAAGCCACGCCGAAAGAGATCGTAGGCACCGATGCGGCGTTTCTCGGCGAAGTCGGTATCACCCAGCACCTCTCTCCCAACCGTCGTAACGGCCTCAGCCGTATTGTGGAATCCATCCAGCGCTTCGCACAGTCCTGCCTCGCGGGCTCGTAAACTCGAAGTAGAGTCAAGGAGCAGAAGCCGTCTTGATCTCGTATCGCGGTTCCTGCTCCTCGACTCCACTAACCTCGGAGTGCATGGTGAATGGGAGCCAGCGTGACGTATATTTACCCGCGAATGTCCCGGATTATGAGGATAAAAAATTATTCTTCTCTGGTGTTTTTCGTTTCCAATGTGGTTAAATTTTAAGCGTATGCAGCTATTTGACGCACATAGGCACTTATCGGTTACAAATGGAAACCAGAAGGCTTGTGTCATCAACGGGACGGCACCGGAAGATTGGGCCTCGGTCATCGAAGAAGCAAAGGCGAGTTCGATGGCCGGAGCGGCGATCGGACTACACCCATGGAAAGTCGCATCGGCCCCCAAAAACTGGCAGGCTCGGTTTCTGGAAATACTCGAGAGCGCAGACGCAATCGGGGAAGTCGGCTTGGACGGGCGTTGTAATTCCGCTATGGAGACGCAGATCGAGGCCTTCCAATGGCAACTATCATTCGCAACCGAACGGAATCTACCTATATCCATCCACTGCATAAAAGCAACCGAGCCGTTGCTCCATATTTTGGCGCAAGGCCCTCTTCCCGCCCGTGGTTTTCATTTGCACGCCTATGGCGGATCCGCCGAGCAAGTTCGGCAGTTCACAGATTTTGGTGCCTATTTCTCCTTTCATGCCGGACAACTCGACGGCAAGGCGAAGAAAGCACCTATAGCCCTCAAAGCAGTGCCTGAAGAGCGTCTACTGATCGAGACCGACGCACCGAACTACCTTGAAGATGGCATTGATTACGAAGGTTTCTTGAGGGCAGGCTATGCCATGGCAGCAAACCTGCGCGGCGAAACGCTCGAATCCCTGACCCGTCGAATCGGAGATAATTTCCAACGCTTTTTTCTGGATGAATGACCACGCCCTACGCCCGCTACCGAAGGTCCATCGCCGTAATATCATCCACCGCGGACTGCACTGTAGATGCCCCAACTGCGGCCAGTCGAAGCTGTTTCAAACTCTGCTCAAAATTCACCACCGATGCCCATTTTGCGGGATGACCTTGGAACGGGGCGACGGTTTCTACCTCGGACCGGTCTGCATGAATTATGGACTCGTCGTCTTTGCCTACCTCACACCAGTGCTTCTACTCGGGTTTAGCGAGATCATACCGCTAGAGCTCGCACTCGCAATCAGTCTCCCAGGCACCCTGCTTCTCCCCATCTTCCTCTACCGATGGTGCTGGAGTCTTTGGCTCATGGTCTACTATTTCTGCTTACCCGATGAGCTACACGCTAACCGACCCGAGGATTGCGATGATCTATCCTTCGAAGAGGAACAGAGAAATGTCGAATATTGAACGTTAAAGTTCAGCCGACCTCGTTGGCCCAGATGTCCTCAAGTTTCTGACGGCGACGGATCAGTCGAGGCGTCTTCGCTTTATCGAGCATCACCTCGGCCGCCTCGGGATAGGAGTTGTAGTGCTTGGGAGTCATCGACGACGCATAGGCACCGGAACCATCGATCACACAA
This sequence comes from Opitutales bacterium, assembly GCA_049598495.1. Classification (GTDB taxonomy): domain Bacteria; phylum Verrucomicrobiota; class Verrucomicrobiia; order Opitutales; family Coraliomargaritaceae; genus Thalassobacterium. The sequence continues at coordinate 122,417 of JBMYNR010000001.1, read as the reverse complement.
AGGTCACCGATCTGTGCTTCGGGCAGCCAACGCGTTGCCAGTAGTTCAGGATCACCCGGTGCGGGTGTCAGAATATCCCCCGATTCACAGCAATGTCCGACAACGACATAGTCCTTGGCCACATCACTCGGGCGGTCATTCAAAAGACTGATGGGATGCTGCGCACCGTAAATCGAAGGGCGCAGCAACTCGGTCATACCGGTATCGAGTTTAATGAACTCATATCCCTCCGTACCCGTGGAAACGATATCCTGAACCTGGGAAAGGAGCGCACATGCGTTGGCGACCAGGAAGGTCCCCGGCTCAACCTCAAGTCGGATCTCGCGACCGGTCTCTGCAGCAAACTCCTTAAACTTATCTTTCACAGGCTGGCCGACAATCTGGAGATCCGTAGAGACTTCATCCGGCATCCGGCCCACCTTATAACCGCCACCAAGGTTAAGCGTGGTGACGTCGGGGAACTGGCGAACCAAATCAAAATTCATATTAGCTACCTTGAGCCAGACCTCAGGATCACTCCCCGAACCAATATGGGTATGAATACGAACCGCCGTCAGTTTATAGGTTTCGAGAAGTGCCTTCACCTTCGGCACCCACTCGTGCCAAATTCCGAAGCTTGACGAAGGCCCCCCCACATTCGTCCGATTGTTACCCCCCGAGCCGGCGCCCGGATTGAAACGGACACCCACCTCAGTTCCGGGCTTGAGTTGCCCGTAGCACTCGAGCTGAGTAAGCGAACATGCGTTGAACCGAATCCCCGTTTCCAGTAGGGCACCAAAGTCGGCAGGTAACTCCTGCGTACTCAGACTGATCTTATCGGCGGGAATCCCCGCAGCCATGGCTCGATGCACCTCGTGACCGGAGGAAGCATCGATGTGAAGCCCCAGCTCCGCAAAGAGCTTTAGGATCGCGACATTGGGAGCCGCCTTCATTGCGTAGCGCGCAGTTAGGCCGAATGCGTTGGGAAAATTGAGGACTGCAGCGGCATTGGCTTCAAGAATACTCTGATCGTAAATGTATACCGGCGAACCGAAGTTCTCCACAACATTCTTTGCCGTAATGTAGTCCAGAAAACGAGGCTGAGGGATAATTGCCATGGGTGAGAGCAAATGAGCAAAACCCGCTCAGGCAAGCAGGGATTGCGAACAAACGGGAGTTGAGTGATATTAAGTTGAGTCGTTGAGTCGGGCTCTGGATCGGGTGATTCCCAGTAATAGCCGAGCGTTTAGAGCCCTCGATGCAGGGTGGCAGACTCAGCCCGACTATGCATCAACACCCTAGAATGATAACGTCCCCGCATACGAGGGGGGGGGGATTTACGCCTAGCCCGCTTATTGCATGAGATCCAGAATTGGCTTTGGCAAGGCGCGAGCCGTGTTCCACGCAGAAGCGCACTGAAGTGCGTGACTAAGTGGGTTACGCGCTCGGAACACAGCCAGGGACGCTTCTGGACTCAAAGTTTGTTGCTGTCACTTTTGTGACACGACGAGTTTTTGAAGAAAACTCGCAAGTAGCCATCCCGTAACAAGATAAAGAACGACAGCAACAAACTGGTGCAATATTCGGGTTAGAGGTCAGAGTCGTCCTTCGTCTCAGGTTCGGCGACAATGCAGTAGCCTTCCCCCACTCAACCACCCAACGACTTAACCCTTCTTCGCTGCGCGTTCACAGCCATAGGTCTGCAGCATTTCATCCACCAGTGCCGGAAGATAACTGAGATTGGCCCCGGCGCCCGCCGCCTCGACGGCACAAGAGACATATCCAATCTCATCCTCAGGAGACATTTCTAGTCCGCGGGCATTCAACCAATCGCGGAGAGTGCATAGTGCTTCGACCCAATGGGGCAGCGAGAAGGCACTCTCATCGGCGTTCAGGAGAAGCGCCTTCAGCGCAGCCGCATTCACGGAACCGGTATAATTTGCCTCCAAAAATGCCAGTAGCTGGGGCGAATCCACAAACTGCCTCCGAATCCTTTCATCGATGAGGCTGTCGAATTTCTCTGCCATAACAAAAGGAGGTGTCGATTATTCAAAATATTTCAAGTTTGTCTTCAATCGTTGAGCAAATTGTCGCACATTTACGATTGAGACTTGAACCCGCTTTATTCTCCCCTTCCCTCACACCCAACCATGACTATGCGCCACATTCGAACTGCTGCCCGAGCTCTGATCATACTGAATCAGAAATTGCTCGCTATTAAGATGCGAGACCGCACCGGCGTGTTCTACATCCTGCCAGGAGGTGGGCAGCGGCACGGTGAAACCCTTCGAGAAGGTCTCATACGCGAGTGCTTTGAGGAAATAGGGACCGAAGTCGAGGTCGGCGAGCTACTCTATGTTCGCGAATATATCGGCAAGAACCACGAGTTTCAGAGCTCACACCACGCCTTTCATCAGGTGGAGAATGTATTTCGCTGCCAACTGCCAAACCCTGACAGCATAGGCCCGGGAACCGAGCACGACAAGAAACAGGTAGGTGTCGAGTGGATCCATTTGAGTGATCTGGATAAACGCCGTTTCCTGCCTGAAGTCATCAAGCCCTTCTTCAAGGAGGGCGACTTCGATGCCGGGACCAATTATTTGGGAGACGTCAATTAAACTCGCTACGTGAGACGAATAACGGATAAATGATCGCGATGGTCGGATGAGTTCAGTTTAACGACAATCTTTCAATGGTCCGCCATTCGTCCTCCAAAATTCGTTATTATTTTGCGTAGCAAAACCCGTGTCCATTTACCGCCGCATATTCAGTAAGCAGTATCAGAGCCTGATGTATCCGGGGGAACGACTGCGCTTCGACATCGTCAACCCGCTCTGCATCCTCGTGCTCTGCGTGATCGGGCTTCTCTTTATCTTCTCCGCCCAAATTTCCTACGAAGGTGGACATTGGAAACGGCAGCTCTTTTGGGTAGTGATGGGGCTCGGAGTCTATACCACAATTTCGTCAATCAACTACAAATTCTTCCTTGAATACGCTCATTTCATCTACATCGCAGGGATTGTAGGTCTGATACTGACCATGCCCTTCAGCCCCATTAGTTATGAAGACATGGGGGCCCGGCGATGGATCGACCTCGGGGTGACCCGCGTCCAGCCTACGGAAGGGGCCAAGATCGGCACGCTAGTCATGGCCGCCAGTATCCTCTCGCGCTCCGAAATCGGCACCGTTCGGGATTCGCTACTTGTTCTAGCTAAGGTAGCTGCGGTTTTTTTGCTACCTATGTTGTTGATTTTCCTGCAACCTGACCTAGGTTCCTCGCTTGTCTTTCCGCCAATGATCTTCGCCCTGCTATATGTTTCCCGTTTATCGGAGAAATTCTTCCTGAGTGCGTTCGCCGCCTTTGCGATCGCCTTAGCAGTGCTGGGAATCGACATTTACGCTTACAGCCAGCATCTTGAAGCCGAGCGCGAGGCAAACAGATCTGGCTCCACGGAGGTAGTCGGCGAATACCAGTCGCTACTACCCATTCACAATTATCAACGCAACCGGATCCTCACTTTCGTCGCTCCCGACGTGGTGGATCCATCCGGCACCGGCGCGAGCTGGAATGCCAACCAAGCAAAAATTTCTGCCGCAACAGGTGGATTGTCAGGCAAAGGGGTCTTTAAGGGCACCCAAGCGCAGCTCGGCTATCTTCCCCAAGCGGTGGCACACAATGACTTTATTTTCTCCGTCATCGCGGAGGAAACAGGCTTTCTTGGAAGCGTGTTCGTCGTCGGGCTGTTTTGTCTGATGGTCGCCAACGGCATACGTATTGCCGGACTCGCAAGAGATCGATTTGGAATGCACTTGGCCATCGGGGTCAGTGTCCTATTCCTCGTCCACTTCTTCATCAACATTGGCATGACCATCGGCATCACTCCGATTACCGGACTCCCGCTTCCGTTTTTAAGTTACGGAGGCTCCTTTGTTCTGAGCTGTTTTATTCTTCAAGGTCTTGTTCAAAGCGTCTACCGGTATCGAAAGGATTTCTCATGATACCGACAGACCCATCGACACACAGATTCTACGGTCAAAGCAGTCAGAGCTTGGGCGCCCCGCTACAACCAAGGGGAACGAAGACCAATGAACGACGAATCCACAACTGAAACCGAAGAAACTCTTACAAACCAACCCGCCGGGGACGAGCAATTCACAGAAGAGCTCACCTCTGCACCCAAAGAAAAAAAGGCCGAGCGCATCAATACCCGCGCCTTGAAGGATGACGCAGCCAAGCGTGAAAAGACGCAACCGCTCATTACCCGCATCGTCAAGGCGATCAAGGCTGAGAAGAAGACCTACACCGAGTTGATTATCAACTCGGAACCTCTCGAAAAACGGGTCGCCCTTTTGCAGGACGGTGTCCTTGAGAAGTTCGAGGTTGAGCGCACCGGCGAAGCCCGCGAAGTCGGAGCGATTTTTAAAGGCCGGATCCAAAATCTTGAACCGGGTCTGAAGGCGGCTTTCGTCGATATCGGCGAAGAGAAAAACGCCTTTCTTCACTACTGGGACATCCTTCCCGCGGCCAAGGATAATTCGATCGAGATCGTCCGCGACAACAAGTCTGAAAAACAGCGAAAGCGGGAGGCGGAGAAGATCACGATCAAAGATATTCCGAAGCTCTATCCGATTGGCAGTGAAATCGTCATCCAGATAACCAAGGGGCAGATCGGCACCAAGGGCCCCCGCACCACGACCAATATCGCCCTGCCCGGTCGTTTCCTTGTGCTTATGCCCTACACAGGCACACTCGGCATCTCCCGCAAAATCGAGGACAAGAAAGAGCGCTCACGCCTGAAAGGTATCCTCCGTGACCTCACCCTGCCCGAAGGCATGGGCATCATCGTCCGCACCGCCGGTGAAGGGAAAAAGGCCCGCTACTTTATCCGCGACCTCCACATCCTTCTCAAGCGCTGGGAGGTTATCAATCAGCGCATGGAATCAACAAAAAAGCCATCCTGTCTTTACGTAGAACCGGACATCGTGGGTCGAACCGTTCGCGATTTTTTGACCGAGGAAATCGACCGAGTGATGGTCGACAAGAAGGACGACTACGACAACATCATCGAGGAGGTAAGCAATATCTCTCCGCGCTCTAAGTCGAAGATTCACCGATTCACAGACGATATTCCGGTCTTTGAACGCTTCAATATCGAGCGCCAGATTGAGCAGACCTATATGCGCTGCGTGCCTTTGCCGGGGGGCGGTGAAATTGTCATTGAAGAGACGGAAGCGCTCATATCGATCGACGTGAATACCGGCTCACACAAGAATAAGAACAAGGATGGCAAGGACTTCATCCTTCAGGTCAATCTGGAGGCGGCCACCGAAATCGCCCGTCAGGTACGTCTGCGCAACATCGGCGGCCTCATCATCCTCGACTTTATCGACATGAAGTCGAAGAAGGATCGCAACGCGGTGCTCGCGCGCATGCGTCGAGAGATGGCGACGGATAAGGCGAAGAACCAGATTCTCCCGATCTCCACTCTCGGTATCATGCAGATGACCCGCCAGCGCCACTCCGAGAGCCACTCCAGTGGTATCTATACCGATTGCCCGTATTGTCATGGACGCGGATCGGTTAAGAGTTCGCGCACGATGAGCGTGGAGATTCAACGCCGCCTGATCAGTGTGATTCGGCACATACGGGCGCGGGATGGGCACGAAAAGGAGATCAATCTGCGTGTCCTCCTCCACCCGACCAATCTGGACCGTCTCCGCCATGAAGACGAAGATCTTCTACTCGAAATCGAACAGTCTTACGGCGCCCGCCTCTCCTTTCGGGCCGACCCGATCTACCACGTTGAAAATTTCAAAATCATCGATATCGAAAGCGGCCAGGAACAGCGTTAATACGCCTATGCCGCAATGGCGGGGGGGCGGAGCACTGAGTATTGGTCTGGTATTTGAGAACCTGTTAATTTATCCGTCCCTCTTCGTCACTCATCCTTCATCCAATCATGCACATTCTTGCCGCCTTCGATAAGTTCAAGGACGCCATGTCGGCGGATCGCGCCTGCGATGCTGCCCTTTCAGGTGCTTTGGATGCTCTGGGCGAGCCACTCACGCTTACACGCGCACCCCTCACGGACGGAGGCGAGGGCTTCTGCCCCATCCTGACGGACGCGGCAGGTGGGCATGTCGAGTATCATCCCGTCTGCGGACCGCTAGGGGAAATGCTCGACGCGCCGCTTGGCTGGGTCGAGCTAGACCGAATCCCGGAGAAAGCCCGTGGCTTTCTCGGCGATCGCACGGGTAAGTTGGCGATTATTGAAATGGCTTCGGTTGCCGGGCTTGAGCAGGTTCCTCCGGATCAGCGCCACCCAAGGCATTGCACCACACACGGCGTGGGCGATTTGATTCGTATCGCCGTAGCACAAGAGGCCAGCGCTATTCTCCTTGGGGTTGGCGGTAGCGCCACAAGCGATCTAGGACTCGGCGCACTCGAGGCCCTCGGTCTCGAATTCTGTGAAAGTGGACAGGTAACGCCGGCGCAGTGGCCCTTAATCGATAGGATTCGTGGTCAGATCGAATTAGCGGTCCCTCCCATCTATGTGGCTTGCGATGTCGACAACCCACTGCTTGGCGCGCGGGGTGCCGCGGCGGTCTATGGCCCCCAAAAGGGCCTCATGCCGACCGAGATCGAAGCCTTCGATCATGCTTCCGCGAGAGTCGCCGAACAACTCTGTGCCTTCTTCAGTCAATCTACGGACGCCATGCAAACCCCGGGGAGTGGAGCCGCTGGCGGGATCGGTTTTGGTCTCAATCTTGCCTTCAATTCGAACTATGTCCCGGGCTTCGAGCTTGTCACTGCTTGGCTGGACCTGGCCTCCAGGATCAGAGAGGCCGACCTTATACTCACCGGTGAAGGCAAATTCGACAATAGCTCACTAGCCGGCAAGGGTCCCTATGCCCTGCTTGCTGCCGCCTACTCCAGCGATACCCAAGCAATCCTGCTGGCAGGTAAGGCCGAAGAGGAAACCGCTAAAACCATCCGTGAACGTTTTCCGGGAACTGCCATCTACAGCATCACTCCGAAGGGCACACCCATTGAGGACGCCCTTCATAATGCCCCCGAGTATTTAAACCGAAAAGTCAGCGAAGTATTGCGTACACTTTATACACATGACGGCTGAAGAGTCAGAACTCCACCAAACGAAGTGGCGCCGCATACGTCGCGTAAAACGCTGGCTACGCCCCCTGCCGCGGCGGGCCAATATTCATCGATACCCGATCTTAAGGTGGTTCTCTAAAGGCGCCCGTAAACGCGCATACATCTGGAGCTTTCGCTCGAAAAATGCGGTGCCTGCAATCTACGCGGGCTGCATTCTTACCTTTATGCCAATTTACGGTATTCAAATACCGACCGCTCTTGTACTTGCGCTGCTTCTACGTGCGAACCTGCCTATTCTCGCCAGCCTTCAAATGGTCTCTAACCCGCTTACCGCGGTTCCACTCTGGCTGGCAGATTATCAGATTGGACGCACCGTTCTAGGGATTTTTGGCATCGAGATGAGGCCGCTTAATCGTAGCGAACTGAAAGCCATGTTGGATAGCTTTACCCATGGTGACTGGGGCAATCGTTTCGAAAACCTCTCGACCGTGTTTTCGGTAACCAGTCTCGGTGCCCTTGTTCTCGGAGTCTTCTTTGGCCTGATCGGGAGCGTAACCTACCGTATCATTGCCAAGCGCACTGCAACCAGCTACGCCTTAATCCGCGATAAGTTGCATCATCACAAGCAGTGCCAAACGCCCTTTAACCCCGACATATGATCCCCCTTCCATATTTTTTTCGCAGGATGCTGACTAGGATTGGGATCGTCGCATCCCTACTCGCAGGCCTTGTCACGTCGGCTCCAGCAGAGCCGATCATGCTGGGAATCGACCGACTCGAGCGCAGTGGCTACAAGGCAATCGCTGGCAAGCGTGTCGGACTCTTGACACATCCCGCAGGGGTCAATCGGCGGGGGGAGAGCAGCATCGACGTTCTTCAACGAGCTCCCAATGCTCGCCTCGTTGCTCTCTTCGGACCGGAACACGGAATCTACGGAAACGAAAAAGCCAACGTGCCGGTAGAGGATAGGATTGACCCACGCACCGGCCTCCCCGTCCACTCACTTTACGGAAAATACCGCAAGCCAACGAAACAGATGCTACGTGGACTTGATGCATTGGTGGTTGATTTGCAGGATGTGGGCGTGCGCTCCTACACCTATGTGAGTTGTATGCGTTATGCCATGGAGGCCTGTTTCGAGAATGGTGTCGAAGTCATTGTTCTGGATCGCCCCAACCCACTTGGCGGCCTCAAAGTTGATGGCCCTCCGCTAGAGGAGCGGTGGCGAAGCTATGTGGGCGCATTTTACGTGCCCTACGTCCATGGCCTTACGATCGCGGAACTCGCTCGAATGGCCAAGCACATGCCCGGCTGGATGCATACAGCGGAATCGGCCCGTAAAAATGGGAAACTAACCATCATTCCGATGCGTGGATGGTCACGCGACATGCTCTGGACGCAGACAGGGCTGCCATGGATCCCCACCTCACCTTACATTCCTGATCTGTCGGCCGTGCTCGGCTATGCCATGACCGGACTTGGCGCTCAGGAAGGTGGCTTCAGCCATGGCATCGGAACACCCTATCCCTTTCGACTCTTAAACTACAAGGGCAAGACACCCCAGCAGCTCAAAACGGCACTCGAAGCGCGCCGTATTCCCGGGCTGAACTACAGGATTGTGCAAACGACCACAGCAGCAGGTAGGCCTGTTTCAGGAGTCTATGTCAGTGTAACCGACTGGGGAAGCCTTCGGCCGACCGAGCTCAGCTTTCATATGATGCAGTTAGCAGCGACTTGGTCGCCAACGAATCCCTTTAAGGCCTCGAAGAACCCGACTCTTTTTAACAAACACGTAGGCAGCACCTCTTGGTGGAACGAAATTACAAGCCGCGGCTCGGGAGCACGCGTCCATCAATTCGTAGAAACCTGGTCCCAGGCGGCACGACGCTTTCAACAGACGACGAAGCGTTTTCAGATCTACCAATAAGCGGATTTCTAGCGTGGCTGGAAGCGTAATACATCCGGCTGCGCGTTGACAAATAAGTCACCCCAATCCTTGAGAGCCTCGATCGTATCGGGTATGGCACCAATACCAGTGTGTAGAACGCCCACCACCGCGAGCTGCTCCTTTCGGTTGAACATGCGTAGACGCAGGCCCAGCTCATCGAGCATCGGCTTGAGTGCCGTCACATCAACCCCATCGGCCAATTGAATCGATATCTGGTCCGCAGCCATGTAGCGAAACTCACCGGAATCAAGATCCTCGACCACACGCACGTAGGGATAACTCTCCTCGAAGTTGAGAAGCCAAACCTTCTCCTTAGGCACATCTACGCTCGGCAGGTAGCCGAAGTCGATGATCCGACCCTTCTGAATGGCAGCTGGGATTGCGGCGGGCAAAGGCTCGGCGCCGGCTTCGATGGCTTGCGTATTATGCGCCACCCAAGGATCCACAGCCATCTCCTCTTTAGCCGCTCGACGGGCAAGGATCATCCAGACCAGGATCATACCGATTCCGAAACCCACCAGATACACGAGAATACGATCGGATCGACTCATTTGGCGGCCTCCTCGGATGCAGTCTTTTTGAGCAGGTATGCCTTCCGGGCCCGCGTGACACAAAGCACGATAGCCAAACCTCCTGCCCAGACAGCTCCATAGCGGATTCCATTCGAGAACCCGAACGAAGCCAGATAGCGGTAGTCCGGCCCGTCCATAAAGAACCAACCGAAGAGCACATGCGTGACCACACCGAGCATCGCACCCACGATGCAAATGATCAGCACATAATAGAGCCAGGTTAGCAACCAAGTGAAAATTTGCCCAATCAAGCGCAGCATGGGCCACAAGCTGTAAGCAGCACTCCAGTTTGGCAAGAATTTGAGCCAAACAATTTCAAGTATATCTCCATTCGAATCGACTGATTGATTACAATTTAATGCTGAGAAATGTCATGATCTCCTTAGCAATTTAGCGGCCTCTACCATGTTGCTCAGTGACGGCTTTACTTCTGACCATTGTCGGGTTTTTAGCCCGCAGTCTGGGTTGATCCACAAGTTCCTACGAGGAAGTACGGACTCCGCCTTGACAATCAGATTCATCATTTCATCGACCTGAGGGATGCGAGGTGAATGAATATCGTAAACACCTGGACCGATCTCATTCGGATAGTCGAACTCAACAAATGCACCAAGCAAGTCCATATTCGAGCGAGATGTCTCGATTGTAATAACATCAGCATCCATCTCCGTGATCGAATCAATAATGTCGTTGAACTCAGAATAGCACATATGAGTGTGGATCTGAGTCGTATCTTTAACACCGCTAGCACTTAGCCGGAAGGCCTTAACAGCCCAGTCGAGATAGCCACACCAATCTATACGGCGCAGCGGCAAGCCCTCGCGAAAAGCTGGTTCATCAATTTGAATAGCAGCAATTCCGGCGGCTTCTAAATCGATCACTTCATCTCGTATTGCCAAAGCTATCTGGTGTGCCGTAACCGACCTCGGCTGATCATCACGTACAAAGCTCCATTGTAAAATCGTCACGGGGCCTGTGAGCATTCCCTTCATAGGACGGGTCGTTAGCGACTGTGCATACTCAGACCAATGAACTGTTATCGGCCCCCGCCGACTGACATCACCATAGATAACTGGCGGTTTTACGCAGCGAGTACCAAAGCTTTGGACCCAGCCGTTTTCGGTAAATGTAAACCCTTCAAGATTCTCACCAAAATACTCGACCATGTCATTACGCTCGAACTCGCCGTGAACCAACATATCAATACCAATTGCATCCTGGAAATGAACACATTTCGCAGTTTCTTCCTTTAGGAATTGATCATAAGCCGAATCGCTGAGCTCACCTCTTTTCCATTTTGCACGTGCTTGACGAACCTCTTTCGTCTGGGGAAACGAACCGATTGTTGATGTTGGAAATTCAGGTAGATTCAGCTTCTCTCGTTGTTGCTCCCGACGAATTTCAAAATTCGATTTTCTCTCAAAATCATCTGGCTTCACCGAAGCAAGCCTTGCTTTCACATGCTCCGAGTGTATGCTGGAGCTCGACTTGCGTGACGCAATCGCCAATCGATTATTCATCAAAAGCGATTCACTACCACGTCCCTTAAGAATCTCTCCAAGTTGATAAACTTCAGTCAACTTTTCATCCGCAAATGCCAGCCAGCCCCTGAGCTCGGGATCCAGGGCGGGTTCATCCTCAAGTGTGATGGGTGAATGCAGCAGCGAGCAGGTCGGCGCGATCCATAGCTTATCCTGTCCGAGCGCAATCTCAGCCTTACGCAATAATTCAAGCGTCACATCGAAATCGTTCTTCCAAACGTTCCTGCCATCGACCACACCCGCAGACAACACTTTACCCCTTGGGAACTGGTCCAAAACTGTTTCAAACTCTTCAGCCCCACGAATAAAATCGAAATGGAGGCCGTCGACTGGTAGGGTAAGGTAGTCGGTGAGATTTTCCCGGACACCACCAAAGTACGTAGCGACAAGTATTTTCGACCGATTTTCAATACAGGAAAGCTTCGAGTAGGCATACTTTAATGCATAACGCTGAGCCTCACTAAGATCCGTCGAGAAAATTGGCTCATCGAGCTGAATCCACTCTGCCCTTGCATCACTTAACTTTGTAATCACCTCGCAATAAACGGGGATCAATTTCTCAAGTAAATTAAGCGGCTCGAAGTCATTGTTCTTGGAATCTTGAACCTTACCGAGCGATAAATATGTCACGGGTCCAATGAGTATGGGCTTTCCATTAATTCCCAATGCCTTTGCTTCTTCAAATTCTTCAATCACTTTAAGGTGACTCAAGGAGAACTCAGTATCCGCACGAAGCTCCGGCACAATGTAGTGATAGTTTGTGTCAAACCACTTCGTCATCTCGCTCGCAAAGGTAGAAACCTTGCCAGTCTGACAATCTTTTTCATCCTCAACTAATGAGGCTCCCCCTTGAGTTCCACGAGCAACCGTAAATGCGGCCTCCACTCCGATTTCTTTTTCGTTTATGCCAAAGCGAGGTGGCAGATTGCCGAGCAGGCAACTCATATCCAACACTTGGTCATAGAACGAAAAGTCATTAACAGGAATCAGGTCGATCCCCGTCATCTGTTGCTTTTTCCAGTTAAGAGCACGTAAGCGCTTTCCAGTAGCAATCAACTCCTCAAGTGTTAATCGTCCCTTCCAGAAGGCTTCAGTTGCCTTTTTTAATTCGCGTCGCCCTCCGATACGCGGATAGCCAAGTGAATGTGTAGTGATTGAATCCTTGTTTGCTTCGATTTTAGACATGGGCTCTAGAATAACAGACTCGATTCATGAATAAAAATGGTATTTATTCATGAATCAATGCACACTATTCATCGGTAACCATGCTCTACATCGAACGCATCCATTTGGAAATCATACACGCTATTCATCACCATGGCAGTATGACCGCAGCCGCTAAAGCCCTACATCTCACTCAGTCCGCCCTGAGCCATAGCATGCGGAAGCTCGAAGACCAGTTAAGTATTAAGCTCTGGCATCGCGAAGGGAGAAAGCTCATTCCAACCCAAGCAGGGACTCACCTACTCAACGCAGCAAGCCGATTGATTCCCCAATTTCTCAACACTGAAGAACAAATTCAGCAATTTGCCAGAGGTGAACGTGGCACCTTGCGCATCGGCATGGAGTGTCACCCGTGCTACAGGTGGTTACACAGAATTACGACTCCCTATTTACGAGAATGGCCAATGGTCGATCTTGATGTAAGGCAAGCGTTTCAGTTTGGAGCGGTGGGCGCTCTATTCGCCCACGAGATCGACATTCTTGTGACGCCAGATCCCTACCATAAAAAGGGTCTATCATTCGAATCTGTCTTTGACTATGAGCAAGTTCTAGTCGTTGCGTCCGACCACAAACTTGCTGATTCCGATTACGTCATTCCGCGCCACCTGGGCGACGAACTACTATTCACTTTCCCAGTGCCCCAAGACCGACTCGATATCTACAAGCATTTCTTAACCCCAGCAGGGCGAAGCGTACGACGTCAAAAAATCGTGGAAACCACAGACATAATGCTCCAGATGGTCGCTTGCGGACGAGGAGTTGCCGCACTTCCACGATGGTTAGTCGAGGAGCATATGAAGGAATATTCGATTCAGCCAATCCGTCTCGGTAAAAAGGGGCTCGCCAAAAAAATATTCCTAGGGATTCGCGACGATCGCCATCAGGTAGATTACCTCCAGGATTTCATGGAACGCGCACGCAACTCTCGCCCATCGAAGTGAACGGGCACAAAAAATAATCGTCTCTCTATCGATTTCTAACGGGAATATACTCCCGCAGAGTCTCGCCAGTATAGATCTGACGTGGGCGGTGAATACGGCTCTTCGGGTTTTCCGCGATCTCCTTCCAATTCGCAATCCAACCGGGCATACGACCAATTGCGAACATCACTGTGAACATTTCGACTGGAATACCGATCGCCTTCAGAATAATGCCACTGTAAAAGTCGACATTCGGATAGAGCTTACGGCTTACAAAATACTCATCCTCCAGCGCAGCCTGCTCGAGTCTTCGAGCGATATCAAGAAGTGGATCTTCAATCCCCATACTACCGAGCACTTTCTCCGCGCTCTTGCCGAGAATCTTGGCGCGCGGGTCGTAGTTCTTGTAGACGCGATGGCCAAAGCCCATGAGCTTCGCCTCACCCTTCTTGGCTGCATCGATAAACTTGGATCCATCATCACCAGCCGCATGAATTTCTTCCAGCATCCGTATCACTGCCATGTTGGCACCACCGTGGGAAGGCCCCCAAAGTGCACAGACGCCTGCTGAAACGGAGGCGAACAGGTTGGCTCCGCCCGATGCGACCATACGAACTGTCGAGGTCGAGCAGTTCTGCTCGTGGTCAGCATGCAACATAAGGAAAAGATCGAGCGCTTTGCCGGCACCGTGGTCATCCATCCACTCGTCATAAGGTTCGGAGAACATCATATGCAGGAAATTGGCGGCGTAGCGCTTATTTGCAGGATAGACGAAAGGTAGACCCATTTTCATCCGGTAAGTCATCGCGGCTATCGTACGAACTTTGGAGATAAGCAGTGCAGCCGTCTCATCGAAATGAGCGAGATCCTGCTCTCGGTCATTCGTCGACATTTCCGGGTAGTAAGCACCAAGTGAGTTGAGCATCGCCGAGAGAATGGCCATCGGGTGCGCATCGCTTGGAAATCCATCATAGTGATGGTGCATCCCGGTGTGAATCGGAGCGTTAGCTCGCACCTGCTTTCGAAAGGCATCCAAGCGATCCTGCTTGGGTAGTTCTCCGTAAATAACCAGCATCGCGGTCTCGAGAAAAGAGGCGTGTTCGGCTAGCTCTTCGATGGGATAGCCGCGGTGACGAAGAATTCCCTTCTCACCATCAATAAAGGTAATGTCACTCAGACAAGACCCCGTGTTGCCGTAACCTTCGTCGAAGGTGATGCAACCGCTCTTGGCACGCAGCGTGCGTGTATCCAAGGCCTTCTCACCCTCGGATCCCTCGATGATGGGAAATTCGAAATTCTCATCTCCTAGTCGTATGGTACCTGTATTTTCCATGGTCTTGATGGTCGTGCTCTGCCTGAGTGGTCGTCAATCAACGCTTAGACGTATCTCCTTGATTACTAGAGCGATCTCAAAAAATTTCGATATAGATGCAATCCTTTTGCCTGACTTTTTTCGGGATGAAACTGAGTCGCGTAGCACTTCCCACGCTGAATTCCGGAAACAAATTCCCCACCGTAATCGGTTCGGAAGAGAGCCAAATCCGCGTCAACGGGGTCGATATAATAACTGTGCACAAAGTAGAATTGATCTTTCCCGGATTGCAACCCATAGGTCAAAGGGGCACCCGCTTGGAAATTAACTGCATTCCAACCCATGTGTGGGATCTTCAGGGAAGGATTTATTTGGAAGCGCTTGACCGAACCTTTGAAGATGCCGAGCGCGGGCGTATCCCCTTCTTCTGAATGCTCAAAGAGTGCCTGGAGACCAAGACAAATCCCAAAAAAGGGGCGATCCGCCTCGATCCAGTCACGAATCGCACGGTCAAAACCGGTCTCTCGAAGAAGTCGCATCGCGTCCACAATCGCTCCCTGGCCCGGAAAAACCAGGGCGTCCGATCCAACGATCTGATCGGGTGTATCAACAAGGTGTGCGTGTGCTCCCACATGCTGCCAAGCACGGACAACACTACGCAGATTACCCATACCATAATCAATAACAGCGAGTCGTGGCTTGGTTAATGTGGAATCTTCAGACATTTCGAAGCACACGAAGCTGTGGAACAATCGGAAAGTTGCAAGCCGTCATGGTTTCCAACAGGAAAAAGTGCCCATACGGGCCATGTATCGGATACATTCGACAGTCACTGACTGGGAGCTAGAGCCGACGAAACCCCGAAGACTAGATCTTCTTAAAGAGAAGGGTGGCATTGTGACCACCGAAGCCAAGATTATTACACACGGCGACATTCACCTCCGCATCACGCATCTTGTTAGGCACGTAATCGAGGTCACAGTCGGGATCAGGATCATTGTAGTTGATCGTCGGAGGGATTTTGTCGTCACGAATCGCCAGTGCACAAACCGCCGATTCGATCCCTCCAGCCGCTCCAAGCAGGTGGCCGGTCATCCCCTTGGTCGAAGAAACCGCGAGTTCATAGGCCGCGTCACCGAGGGCCTTCTTAATCGCGGCAGTCTCGAATTTGTCATTATACGGGGTCGAGGTGCCGTGAGCGTTAATATAGCTCACGTCCTGAGGAGTGATTCCAGCCTCCTTGATTACATTGGTCATCGCTGCGCCGAGTGCTTTCCCTTCAGGGTCGGGCGAGGTGATGTGATAGGCATCACAAGTCGCGCTATAACCGCCGATTTCGCAATAAATCGTCGCGCCACGGGCTTGAGCGTGCTCCAACGTCTCCATAACAAGAACCCCCGTGCCCTCACCCATAATGAAGCCATCACGCCCCTTATCGAAGGGTCGACTAGCCGTTTCAGGGGCGTCGTTATAACTCGTACTCATGGCCTTCATCGAACAAAAACCGGCGTAACCGAGCTCGGTAATCGCCGCTTCACTGCCACCGGCAAGCATCACTTCAGCCTCACCATCACGGATCATCTGATAAGCCTCACCGATACTGTGAGTGCCAGACGCACAGGCACTGACAATCCCGTAGTTTGGACCACGGGCACCCACTTCGATAGCCACAACACCGCTCGCAATATTTGCAATCAACGAGGGAATCATGAAAGGAGAAACCTTCCGTGGCCCCATTTCAAAGAGGCGACGGCTCTGTGTTTGAATCGTCATCATCCCGCCGATCCCGGAGCCGATAAGCACGCCAAAACGGTCCGCTTCGAGCGTTGCCGGATCCAGATCCGCATCCTTAAGAGCCAAGCGCGCACCCGCGACAGCAAACTGGGTATAGCGGTCATTTCTGCGCGCCTCTTTCGGATCCATATACGTGGCCGCATCAAACTCGAGGCATTCGGCCCCAACTTGCGACGCATAGTCTGTCACATCAAAGGACTGGACCCGGGCGATCCCACTCTTTCCTGCCAGCAAATTATCCCAAAAGGTCTCAACGCCGTCACCATAACTGGTAACCGTGCCGATACCCGTGATCACGACTCGTTTTCTCTCAATTTCTCCACTCATGATGTCGGTATAAAAATTAAGCCGCATTTAAGCGGCTTAATCGTAAGTTTGAAAGTAGAATCTTCTATCCTGCCTTTTCGGTGATATATTTCGTCACATCGCCAACAGTTTGAAGCTTTTCAGCGTCGGACTCGGGAATTTCGCCGTCGATTTCATCGCTGAATTCTTCCTCGAAAGCCATAATAAGCTCCACAGTATCAAGAGAATCCGCACCGAGGTCATCCAAGAAGGATGCTTCCGGTGTGACCTGCTCCTCATTCACGTTGAGCTGATCGACGATAATTGTCTTTACGCGTTGTTCGATTGTTTGATCTGACATAATTTTCTAAGTTTAGGTTTATCGGAAACTTCTCACAATTTGGCATCACATGACCATACCACCGTCAACTGTAAAAACCTGACCGGTGATATAGCCCGCCTCTTCTGACGCAAGAAATGCGGTGGTCGCTGCGATGTCCGAGGACGCCCCCATTCGCTTCATTGGGATAATGCCAACGATAGCTTCTTGCTGTTTTTCATTTAGCTCGGCGGTCATGTCCGTAGCAATAAAGCCGGGAGCCACGGCATTCACGGTTACGTTGCGAGCGGCAAACTCCTTCGCAAGACTCTTCGTAAGCCCGATCATACCGGCCTTAGCGGCCGCGTAGTTGGCCTGCCCGGCGTTTCCGGTCAAGCCGATCACCGAAGACATATTGATGATGCGCCCCCAGCGCTTTCGGGTCATCGGGCGGGCGAGGTGCTTGATAAAGGTAAAGCAGCTGGAAAGATTGGTATCGATGACCGCATCCCAATCGTCATCGCTCATGCGGAAAAGTAGACCGTCCCTGGTAATACCGGCGTTATTAATCAGAATATCGATATTCCCGTGTTTCTCAAGGAGTGCCTCACAGGCCTGCTGCACGGCCGCCTTGTCGGCGACATCGAGGGCCAATGATTCTGCAGAACCACCGCCGTCGTTGATCGACTCAGCGACAGCTCCACAGGAATTCTCAGATCGGCTGACGCAAATGACATGGTGCCCCTTACTTGCGAGGAGCTCGGCAATACTCTTTCCAATGCCGCGCCCCGCACCGGTCACGAGGGCAATTCTTTTCTCAGTGGATTCACTCATGTGAGCGGAATCTCGAACCATTCTGAGGAGCGGGGCAAGCCCAATGTTACGAAGCAGCACCATTGACAGGGAGCCGAGATAAAGGCTCTAGTTAGCGCGATGTCAGACCATGTAGCACAACGCATTCAGAAACTCATCGCGAACTCAGGCCTCTGTTCCCGTCGTGAGGCGGAGCGGTACATTGAGGACGGCCAGGTTCGTGTGAATGGAAAAATCGCGCAACTCGGCGATAAGGCGACACCCGATGCCGCCATATTTGTTAAGAACAAGCCTATTCCTCGCAGAGAGGAGCGACCGGTCACTCTAATCATGAATAAACCGAAGGGTGTCCTCTGCACAAATGCGGATCCCCACGCGGAACGCACCGTTTTCGATTTGCTGCCACCTGATCTCCAGCGACAACGTCTATTTTGCGCAGGACGATTAGACAAAGACAGTGAGGGATTACTCGTCATCACCAATGACGGCGACCTTGCGCATCGGCTGACGCATCCGAGCACCCAGATTGTGAAGCGATACAGGGTGGTGCTGCACCGAGACTTTAATAAGGATGACATCCCCAAGCTTCTCAATGGCGTCGAATATGAGGGCGACTTTCTCAAAGCCGAGAAAGTCATCCCGGCACCACAGGTCGGCGAGGGGCACCAACGCCGACTCGAGGTGCATCTGCATCACGGCAAAAAACGTGAGGTGCGACGACTCTTCGAAGTCAATCGTTACTTCGTTAAGAAGCTCGTGCGGGTACGGATCGGTGGCATCCTTTTAAAGAATCTCCCACGGGGAGGCATTAAGATTCTGGGTAAAAAAGACATCGACCGACTCTTTGGCCGTTAACGCTGGCCAAAACCCGCCGGATTCGCCACATTTCTCAAACTATGAAATTGAAGCTCGCCGGCTACAAGCTCAGTTGTTTCGGGCTCCTTGCCCACTTGCATGCGGGTAAAGAGAACCGATCGCAATACGCACCCTTGATTGACGCACCCTTGATTGACGAACCCTTGATTGACGAACCCTTGATTGACGCATCGATGGCAGAGGCACCGGTCACTGCAAAAATCACGGCGACCAGCTCCCCCACTCCGGATTCCGAATCCTCGAGCGAAGATGTCGATTCGAAAGTCCTCGATCTGGTCGTAAGCCCATCCAATACTCAGGCCCGTGAAGCGGTCGCACAGTTCGGCCCCGCCAAGACCCCGCGCCTACTCACGGGCCTCCTAACCCGTGAGATTGCGACCGAGGGACCCACTTATCCCATCCGACTCCGTTCGCTCGAAGGCCGTCTTATCGCCTGTGTCGATTTATCAGGCGTCTTTATCAGCGACCTATCTCCCTATCTTGGCCAGAGGGTCTATCTGCGCGGGCAAGTGCACCCACTCCCGAATCATTCAAGTCAGCTTGTCATCCTAGCACAGGAAATTCGTCTGGCCGAATAAGAGAGCTATGCAAGCAATCGAAACCATCACCTTCGCGGTCAACACGACCAAGCCCGGAACCGAAGACGCGGCCCGTTTTCTCGCAGGCATTGCCGAGTGCGAGGGCGTGCGCACGCGAATTACCACCAAATACCCACTGCCACCGGACGCACTGGAAGGTCAGGATCTTTGCTGTGCGATCGGTGGGGACGGCACGCTTCTCGGCGTCCTTGATGCCGCCCTCGAATCCGGCGCGGCTGTTCTCGGTGTGAACCTTGGCAAACTGGGCTTTCTGGCCACCTTCACCCAAGAGGAAGCAGGCGACAAGCTTCCCGCCCTCATCCGCGGAGAATACAGCATCGCCGAGCGCTCCGTACTAACCTGCGCCACACAGAGTGGTCAATCCGTCTACGGGCTCAACGACGTCGTCCTTAAGGAAACCGAAGGCCGCGGCCTCATCCGCCTTCAAGTTTCGTGCAACGGCAATGCCGTTTCGGAATACCATTGCGACGGACTCATCTTCGCCACACCGACCGGCTCGACCGCATACAATCTTTCGGCGGGAGGCCCCATCATCGGTCCAAAGGTCAGCGCCATTGCGATGACTCCGATTTGCCCGCACACACTCGGCAACCGGTCCGTCATTTTCGACAACTCGACCGAGATCACCGTGGCTAGCGGCGAAAGCGAATCCGGCCCACGTATTACGGTCGACGGCCGCGTCCGCTTCGAACCCAACGGGAATTTCCCAATCAAGATTACCGTAGCGGAAAAGAAATTCCGCCTCATGCAGAATCCGGACCACTCCCACTTCGCCATCGTTCGCGACAAACTCAATTGGGGCGATCCTGCCATTCGCTAGCCTATAGTAGGCGTGAAGAGTGGGGCGTCGTGAGATATCCGAGATGAGTGTTCAGAGTTACCGTGATTTGATTGTCTGGCGGAAATCAATGACCTTTGTGGATCTCGTGTATACACGCATGCAGAGCTTTCCGAAAGAAGAGAGCGATGGACACACCAATCAAATCCAAAGAGCAGCGGTATCCATCCCGTCTAACATGACTGAGGGCCAGGCCAGAACCGGCTCCACTAAATTCAGGAACTTTTTATCCATCGCCAGAGGCTCCAGCGCAGAAGTCGAAACTTAGATAATTATCACAACTTACTCCCCACTACTCACAACTCACTCCTCTTTATGAAGATTCTAGAGAACATTTCCCTCCGGCAGAGGCAGAGTTGTGTCCGTGTCGCGGAAATCATAGCTCATGAGGGCGGACGCGCACTTTTGGTCGGCGGCTGTGTTCGTGATGCGCTTTTGCAGATTCCCGCAAAAGACATCGATATGGAGGTTTATGGCCTTGAAGCTGATGTGATCGAACGCGTTTTAACCGAGCACTTCCGCTTGGACACTGTGGGGCGAAGCTTTGGCGTATTTATCCTCAAGGGGCTCAACATGGATATTGCTCTGCCTCGTCGCGAGTCGAAGACCGGCCCGAGACACACTGACTTCCAAGTCGTGGGCGACCCGAACATGTCCCCAAAGGAAGCCGCCTCGCGTCGCGACTTCACCATCAACGCGATTAGTTGCGACCCTCTCACCGGCGAAGTCATTGATCCATTCAACGGTGCCAAAGATCTCGATAAACGGAAGCTTCGGCATGTCTCAACAGCTTTCAGCGAAGACCCACTTCGCGTCCTTCGTGGCATGCAGTTCATTGCTCGATTCGGGCTCAGCGCAGAACTAGAGACGGTTGCCCTTTGCCAATCTCTCAGTCCCGCCGACCTCCCCGCCGAACGTCTTTGGGAAGAATGGAAGAAACTCATCCTTAAAGGAGAAATGATCTCCAAAGGACTCGAGTTTTTGCGAGCCTGCGACTGGCTGAAGCATTTCCCCGAACTCGATGCCCTTGTCGGTTGCGAGCAGGACCCACAATGGCACCCGGAAGGCGATGTCTGGATACATACCCTCCATTGCCTCGATGCCTACGCCGACCACCGTATCGGCGAGGAATGGGAAGACCTCGTTGTCGGCCTCGCGGTGCTCTGTCACGACTTCGGTAAGCCGGATACCAGCTATACGGACAGGGACGGACACATCCGCAGTCCTCGCCACGATCTCAAGGGCGTCCCAGTGGCAAAAGCCTTTCTCGAACGCTTCACACGCCAAAAGAAAATCTTTGAGGAGGTTCTTCCACTAGTCGAAGAGCACATGCGTCCATTAGCACTCTATCGCGAAGGCGCAGGCGACTCCGCCATTCGCCGACTCGCCGCCCGTGTCAAACGACTCGACCGCCTCACCCGTGTCGCGCATGCCGACAAGCATGGCCGCCCCCCGATTCCGCCCGACGAATTTCCCGAAGGCGCCTGGCTCCTCGAACGCGCAACCGCCCTCGCCATTCAGGACAATGCGCCGAAGCCAATCTTCCTCGGCCGCCATCTCATCGAACTCGGCCTCAAACCGGGGCCTCATTTTCGAAATATTCTAGATCGCGCCTACGAAGCTCAGCTCGACGGCACCTTTGACAACAAGGAAGATGGTCGCGACTATCTCAAGAAACTCGTAACCGAGATCCTCTAGTCATTTTCAATTCCTCACGCACCATTGAATAAAACTCTCTACCTCCTCGACGGTATGGCGCTGGCCTACCGAGCCCACTTCGCCCTCATACGGAGCCCGATTTACACGTCCAGGGGATTCAACACCTCGGCGATCTTCGGCTTCACCGCCACCTTGATCGACCTGATCACTAAACAGAAGCCAAGCCATCTGGCCGTTGTTTTTGATACCTCCGCCCCGACCGAGCGCCACCGTATTCATCCGGAATACAAAGCCAATCGAGAAGAGATGCCCGAGGATCTGGCCGCCGCCATGCCACATCTCGACCGTATGGCCGAAGCATTCGGGATCCCTGTGCTCAAACTGGACGGCTACGAGGCCGACGATATCATCGGCACCCTCGCCCACCGCGCTGAAGCGGACGGTTTCGATGAAATCTACATGGTCACTCCGGATAAGGATTTTGGGCAACTGGTCACCGAGAAGGTTAAGATTTATCGCCCCGGTCACAAAGGGGATGGCGCCGAGATCTGGGGTATCAACGAAGTGAAGGAGAAATGGGGTATCGCACGGGTCGACCAGGTGATCGACATGCTCGGTCTCTGTGGTGACAAGGTCGATAACATCCCAGGAATTCCCGGAATCGGCCCAAAGACAGCGGAGAAGCTACTCGCCCAATACGACACAGTTGAAGGGCTCTTAGAGCATGTCGATGAACTCAAAGGCAAGCAGCAGGAGAAGGTTCGTAACAACTCCGAGCAGGCACGCCTCTCCAAAATACTCGCCACCATCCAGATGGATGTTCCAATCGAGGCCAACTGGGACGACATTGTCCTCGATTCACCCGACAAGGAGAAACTCGTCCCCATCTTCGCCGAGTTCGAGTTCCGCACCCTAGGCAAACGTATCTTCGGAGCCGATTTCTCCGTCCAGGAATCCGCCACAGACCTTGTCCTCATGAGCGAAGACGACGAAAGGAACACCCCGGGATTGCAGAACTCCCGCCCTGCACCAACCGACCAACTCGACCTCATACCTGAGATTTCCTTTAAAAAACTCGCCGATATTAGGGCCAGTTACCGTATTGCAAAAACGGATTCGGATATTGAAACGCTCGTCGAAGAACTCTCAAAGGCCGGCAGCTTCGCCTTCGACACCGAGACCACGGCCCTCAATCCGCGTGCCGCCGAGCTCATCGGCATCTCCTTCTCAATCAAAAAGCACAGTGGCTATTGGGTGCCGGCCTCCGAAGCTGCACTCTCGGCCCTACGACCTGTTTTCGCCGATGCCAGTATAGCAAAGATCGGGCATAACCTTAAGTTCGACCTGGCGGTAATGGCAGAAAACGGCTGCCCCGTAGCGGGCGCCTGCTACGACACGATGCTCGCCCACTCGCTGATCGACCCGGAGCAGCGCCACAATCTCGACACCCTTTCCGAGGATTTCCTTCAATATTCCCCCATTCGTTTCAGCGAACTGATGCCCGACATCAAAAAGGGCGAAAAAATCGACTACTCGGGAGTCGACGAGACCACCCTTGCCAACTACGCGATCGAGGATGCCGACGTGGCTCTCCAGCTCTGGACACTTTTCAAGCCGAAGCTTGAGGAATGCGGCCAAGACAAGGTCTTTTATGAGATCGAAACTCCGCTCCTGCCCGTACTGGTCGCTATGGAACGCGAGGGCATCGCCATGTGCGAGGAAACCTTAAAGGAAATCGGTGCTTCGATCGAAGGACATATCATCGATCTTCGGAACGCCGTCTACGACGCAGCAGGACGAGAATTCAACCTCAACTCCCCAAAACAGTTGGGTGAGGTACTCTTCGACGAGTTGAAATTGGTCGAAAAACCAAAGAAGACGAAGACGGGACAATATGCTACCAACGAGCAAGTGCTCTCCACCCTTGCCCCGAAGCATCCCATCGTGGCCGACCTGCTCGAATATCGCCAGCTCTCGAAACTTAAAAGCACATATATCGACGCCCTCCCCAACACCGTGGATGCCAAGACCGGACGTGTACACACACACTACGGTCAGGCGCAAACCGCCACGGGGCGACTCAGTTCAAACGATCCCAATCTTCAAAATATTCCCGTCCGCAGTCCGAAGGGCCGCGAGATACGAAAGGCATTTGTCCCACGCAAGGGCTGGAAGCTTCTCGCCGCCGACTACTCACAGATCGAACTGCGCATACTCGCCGCACTGACCGGCGACGAAGGCCTCCTGACCGCCTTCAAGGAGCGACAAGACATTCACACCGCTACCGCAGCAAAGATTTTTCAAATCGCCCCGGAAGCGGTCACCCGTGACCAGCGAAGCACCGCCAAGATGGTCAACTTTGGCATTCCCTATGGCATCTCTGCTTTCGGGCTCGCACAACGCCTCGGCACCGTCAGCCGCACTGAAGCGCAGGAAATTATAGACAGCTACTTCGCACAGTTCCCTGGCATTCCCGACTACATGGAGGCACAAAAGCAAAGCGCCAAAGAAAAAGGCTACGTCGAAACCGTTTGCGGCCGAAGGCGCTACCTTCGGGATATCAATTCAGGCAACGGCACCATCCGTGCAGCAGCCGAGCGCAACGCAATTAATATGCCCATTCAGGGAACGGCCGCAGATATGATCAAACTGGCAATGACTCGTATCCAGAATTCCATCACGGAAGCCGGACTCCAAAGCCGTATGCTACTACAAGTGCATGACGAACTTATTTTCGATATGCATCCTGATGAGGAATCACAACTGAAGGTGATCGTCACAAAAGGTATGATCGATGCCCTCAAACTCGCCTGCCCCATCGAAATCGACATGGGCACGGGCAACAACTGGCTGGAGGCGCACTAAAAAGGATCCACCGCAAAGTCTGAGGAAGGGTCGATTTTCTTCTTCGCAGCAAGCGGCCTTAGCGAGCAAGACGCATTTTTGACCGCTGATAACCGCTAATAGGACGCTGATCCAATCCGACGAAGACTGAAACCGAATATTAGGGTCATCGTCAAAGTGGGGGGAAGAGCTCGGACTTTCTTGAGGTCGGGCCTGCTCGCCGGTCCGAGCTGGCGACAAGACCGATCCGACATGTCCGCCGTAGCCTGCGGCGGAGGGGCTGGCGTAGGCGGTCGGAATCGGATCACGCGCCGTTCGGCAAACGACAGCGTATGCCCAAATCATCCGGATTGTCTGTAAGTCGTGACGGCCAGTCTGGGGTTCCGAACAGACGGAGGCGCTTGCCCGTCGACCTTGCTGGCGCAAGTTCGCTACCTTGTGCCCTGTGTCGCGAATGAAAGCTTTCTAAATATGGAATCAGACGGCCTAAAGGCCGAACTCCAACAAAGCCCCACGCGCTCGCAGCGTTGGACTGCGCCCTTCAGGGCGTCCGGCAGCAAGCCTAGCAGTCTCAATGGAGACTTACCTTTCTCAACTTGGTAGCAGAACCTAAGCTCTACAGCCTTCTCCGCTTCACTGCATCATCTTGCCCCAGACTTTGACGATGAACCTTTTCTTCTTAGCAGCAAGCGGCCTTAGCAAGCTAAGGCCCTGCGAAATGATTGTTTTCGCGGGGGCTCGACCCTCGTCGATGCCGAGTCGGCGATCACCATACGCTCTGGTCGTTCTCAGAAAAATGACGACGAACCATTAAAAAACTGCGGACAAACCGAAGCCAACCCAACCGAGATCCCCGAGTCCTTCGCGCTCGATGTCCTCCCGCGCAAAGCTGTGCGCCGCGTAGGCAATCAATGACAGGTCATCGGCAAGCGCATATTCGCACTCGATACCAAGTTGAACGTGATTCGCCCCATTGTAGTCCTCTGTGCGATATCCGAAATCGAAGGCATAGAGCCCATAAGGCGTCACCGTAAGCCCATCCACAAAAAGCTCGAAACTCCGCGAGGCTGTCAGTTCGAGAAAGCAACCATCAGCCTCAAAAGAATATACCAATGCTGCGCCGATGGTCACCTCAGCAAGTAATTCTGTTTCCAGTTCGGTCGCTAACTCATCATCGTCTTCCGACCCAGGCTCAAATTCCAGATGCGTATACCCCACCGACCACGAGACGCCATGAAACTCATTGCCGTAGACAAGACTAAGATCCAGTTGCTGATAATGAACCGAGTCGGCGACCGCAGCCCAAGCGCCCAATTCAAAACCGCCATAGGCAAAGGAAACTTCAGTCGAAAACACCCCCCCCTCATCGAGCTCTTCCCGCCCCTCAGCCACATATTGGCTCTCCCAAAGGGTATTAAGCGAACACTCAAATGTGTCTTCGGCAGAAACCAAAGCGGTTGCTATGAATAAACAGACAGCGGACATAAAGAAAGCATGCATGCCTACCCAGATTGGCTATATTTTGAATTTTGCAATCTTATATTTTGAATAATCAAAGCATTTTCACCGCTTAGGTTTGCGGGTGCGGGCGTGAACAATACCAAAAATCTCGCAAAAAGGTCGAACGGATCGACAGGTGGCGCCCTTTCGGCATACTTCAAGAATGCTGGCCTTGCCATTCACCGCGACGATTAATACGAAACTCCCTATCCTTGCAATCGATCTCGGTTACAGTGCAAACAATCGTTCCTGTGGATTCGCCCACTCGGACGACAGAGAGAGCCACAATATGAGCTTTGGTGACTGTATCGAGGCCACCGTTCAACGGCTAAAGATAGCCGGCCCTCATCTCCTAATTCTCGAAGCCGTTCTCTCGACCTACCACCGTCCAGACGGCAACCCTGATATACGCGGTGAGTTTGAACGTGGACGTGGCTGGTATTACGGTCCGGGTGTCGCCACCTATGCTGGCGCACAACGTTTTCTTCTACAACTCGAGAAGCGATTGCCTAAACTCGATCACCCAATCCCTCTGGTGGAAGGACTTCTGAGTTTCAAAAAGCATCGAACCGAGCACTGCGATGACGCCAGAAGGATGCTGGAGGCATTTGAAACTGCTGAACAACACGAAGCCCAAACTGGGAGTGAACCGATCCTACCCTCAATCGACGGCGCACCGAGGATTTATAAGTTCAACCAGCCTAACTGATAGCGGGACAGGCACGACTGGGCGTGACGCGAACCGGAACAACCGCCGTTCGTCGTCTAATAGCGTCGGACAATCCAGATGATATGGGCATACGATTTCATTTGCCGAACGGCACGTGGTCCGATTCCGACCGCCTACGCTACCCCCTCCGCCGCAGGCTACAGCGGACATGTCGGAACGGTCTTGTTGCCAACTCGGAACGGCGAGCACGTCCTACCCTCAAACAAGACAGACCCTTTTGAAAATCTGGATTACACGTCGGCGCGATTGACATCGCCCCGCGGAAAGCGACTAGCCCTTCCTGCCGCCTCGATTGTGGGAGGCCTTTTTCTGAACGATCTTCTTTCGGCGCTCGGGGTGCTTCTTCTCAAAGGCTTTGTCGCCCTGCTTGCGTATGCGATTCTTATCCTGAATCTCACGACTCTGGCGAGGCGCCCCTTCGCCTTCGCCTTCTTCGTAGCGCCGTTCCTTCCCAACAAGATCAAACCGCACCGGACAGCCATTGAGCTGGAACTCATGGATAATCGCCTTTTCAAGATAGCGTCGGTAGGAAGGTTCGAGACGCTCCACCCGATTGCAAAAGAACCGAATGCGCAACGGGCGGGAGGCTGTTTGCACAGCATAAAAGACTTTAAAACGCTTGATCCCAACCAACTTGGGCGCGCGAGCCTCGAAGAGTTTCTGAATGAGGCTGTTTAGGCGCCCCGTAGGCAGTTTCATATCGAGGGTGGCCTGAAGTGCGGCTGCCGCCTCCAACATCGATTCGATTTCAAAACCCGTTTTGGCCGAGACAAAGAGCACAGGCGGATTTGGCAGGAAGAACATCTCTTTACGAAGGGACGCTTCATAAGTCTTCAGGAAATGCTTTAAATTTTTGTATCCCTCGATGGGTTCCTCCTCCCATTGCTCAATGATACGGTCCCATTTATTCACCACCACGACGAGCGCACGACCGGCATCGAGAATCTCACCAGCGAGGGCTTGGTCCTGCTTGGTGACCCCATCGACCGCATCAATGACAAGAAAGACGACATCCGAGCGTTCCATCGCTGCCTGCGTGCGAACCGTGGAAAAATACTCAACGGGACTATCCACCTTACGCTTCATCCTCAGACCTGCGGTATCCGCCATGCGGAACTTGAGCAGCTCGCCGTCTTTATGCTGATAGTCGAGATCAAGCTCCACGGAATCGCGCGTTGTGCCGGCAATATCGCTCACAATCAACCGAGTCGAGTTGAGCAGCTTGTTGCCGATCGAGGATTTGCCCACATTTGGGCGCCCAATGAGCGAAATCCTTATACGCTTGGACTTATCCGCCTCACAACCTTCCGGCTTCGGCCCAAGACGCTCGTCAATCTCACGCTCGAGCTCGAGGATGCCCCGGCCATGCTCGGCAGATACCCGAACAGGATCGCCCAAACCAAGACGGACAAATTCATCCGCTTCGCCTTCGTCCTCCTCGCGATCCACCTTGTTCGTGACTAGAACTACCTGTTCCCCGTAGCGGCGTAGTTTCTGTCCTACCATTTCATCCAGCGCAGTGATTCCAGCGCGGACATCGACGACAAAGAGAATGACCGTGGCCGCCTGAATCGCGAACTCAACCTGCTCCTCAGCCGCCGTGGCAATATTCTTGGGCGTCATTTCCAACTCCATCCCGATGCCACCCGTGTCCAGCAGAACATAGTCATCCCGAACCTCGGTCGAGATCAGGTCACGCGTCACCCCGGGCATGTCGTGAACAATGGACATGCGCTTTCCGCAAAGCCGATTAAACAAGCGACTTTTCCCTACATTCGGGCGGCCGACAAGAGCGACGGATCTAGACGATGGATTCATGCCGTAGGAGGAAGAGAACCTTCTTCATAAAAGACAATGTCTTTGTGCACAAAGAGCACAGCCATTGATGACAGGCTGACAATACGATCAACATACCATCGCATCACCAGGACGAACTCCCAAGAAAATAGGAAGGTCGACGGAGCACAAACCCACCCGATGAAGGACTGAGGGCATTGCTTCTTTGTTTAAACCGCTTAATGACGCTCCATTTTCGCTAAAACTGAAGGAGCAAGACTCGGAACCAAGGTTTTAGCGTTCCCTTAGCGTGTTTTAGCGGTTAACAAAAAATCGTCCGATACGACTCGGCATTGACCAACCGTCTACGCTCGTTGAGCTACGCCGAGGCAAGAGTTCGAACCCCACAGACACGAAGCATCCTTTCCGATTGTGTATCG
This sequence comes from Opitutales bacterium, assembly GCA_049598495.1. Lineage (GTDB taxonomy): Bacteria > Verrucomicrobiota > Verrucomicrobiia > Opitutales > Coraliomargaritaceae > Thalassobacterium. The sequence goes on along the minus strand of JBMYNR010000001.1, from coordinate 93,334 downwards.
CTTGCTTTTCATTGAGCGCAGCCTTTCTATGTATTCGAGCTCAGTTTCGAATGGAACAGATTTCGTCGCTTCGATCATCCGCATAGATATGACATCATCCCGCAAATTAATCTCTTGGAACGTCAATGGCCTGCGTGCCGCGATCAAAAAGGGTTTTCACGGATTTATTGCCGCTGAAAATGCCGATGTTGTATGCTTACAAGAGACCAAAATATCGAACGATCTAGTCGAGCAATTCGAATTTGAAGGCTATCCTTATGTTTACTGGAATTGCGCGGAAAAAAAGGGCTACTCGGGCACTGCGATTCTATCGAAAACGGAACCGCTTTCTGTTCGCTATGGCTTAGGGATTGATAAGCATGACCGGGAGGGGCGCGTCATTACGGCAGAATTTGAGGACTACTTCCTAGTAACGGTTTATACACCCAACTCACAAAATCACGACGAGAACAAACGCCCCCGACGCCTCGACTACCGCACCCAGGAGTGGGATCTTGATTTTCTCGCATTTGTAAGAGAACTGGAGATTAAAAAACCGGTCGTATTTTGCGGGGATCTCAATGTGGCTCATACCGAGATCGACCTCGCCAACCCAAAGACAAATAGAAAGAACGCGGGATTCACAGACGAGGAACGCGCCCGTTTCGACGCCATCCTAGAGGCCGGCTTCATCGATACTTTCCGCCTACTGCACCAAGATGTAAGCGGACGCTACAGTTGGTGGTCCTACCGTGCAGGGGCACGCAAGCGCAACATCGGCTGGCGCATTGACTACTTTTGCATCTCATCGGCCTTGAAAGATCGTGTCGCCAATGCAAATATCCTAGACGAAGTAGAAGGCTCTGACCACTGCCCCGTCTTACTGGAGTTATAAGCTTTTAATGCATGTTCACAACAAGGCAAAGCGAACGTATCTCCGCACTTGGAGAAGCCCGCCTCATTAAAGAAATCGGCAAATGGCTCGGCCCAGCATCCCCTCCCCCACCTAGAGGCATGGGAGATGACTGCGCGGTGTTATCTTTGGACAATAAAACCCGCCAAATATTAACGACCGACAGCCTCAGTTACGGGCAACACTTCGACGACTCTATCCGCCCGGATCAAGCGGGCGCCAAACTGATAAAACGCAATCTAAGCGATATCGCCGCCATGGGAGGCACGCCGGGCGCAGCACTGCTCAACTTGCTCTGCGGACCGGATATACGAATCGACTGGTTGCAAGCTTTCATCGAAGGCATCAGGGAATCCTGCCTGACTTACAAGGTCCAGATAGTTGGCGGTGACATCAGTGCCCTGGACAAAGGAAATTTCACGGCTGTCCTAACGCAGACTGGCCATGTCGACAAAGATCCAATTCTACGAACTGGAGCAACTGAAGATTGCCCAATATATGTAACGGGCAGCCTGGGTGGTAGCTTGATATCAAAACACTACGCTTTCGAACCACGCCTAGCTGAGGGTCAATGGCTACTTCAGTCTGGTGCCTGTGCGAGTATGATGGATTTGACCGACGGCCTAGCCAAAGACTTGAAGGCGCTCATTCCCGAAGGTTGCGCCGCCCTACTGGATAGGGCAGCTATTCCTGTCTCAGAAGACGCAATCAAAACTGCAAACCGAAGCGGGCGTCGTGCGATGGAACATGCATTCTGTGACGGAGAAGACTACGAACTGTTATTTACACTGAAGCCTTCCGTGGACCCGGTTCGATTTACGACCGCCTGGAAAAAAGCCTTTCCGCAAACCGCCCTAAACCATATCGGACAGCTCACAAAATCGAAATCGGGCGGTCACTATCTCGATAAGAATTCAAAAGAACCGCTCCCCTGGAATGAAGGCTTCGAGCACCTTTGCAGCGAATGAGTGATTTCCTTACAGAATTGCAGCACGGTATCTGCTCGCACAGCGCATCAGAGACCGAAACCTGGGCCGCTAAACTCGCGACAAAACTGCCACCGGATTCAGTTTTGGCACTCCACGGAGATTTGGGCGCGGGCAAAACGACCTTTGTCCGCGGTCTCGCGCGTGCCTGGGGCATCGATGAGGCGGTCACCAGTCCCACCTTCAATCTCTATACGATCTACCGAGGCGAAGAGCGACAACTGATCCATCTCGATGCCTATCGCCTCGAATCGGGCGCGGACCTCGATGCCCTCATGATAGAAGACTTTCTACAATCCCCCTGGTGCTTCGTAGTCGAATGGCCGGAGCGCATCCCAGACGCTTTACCTGAGGATGCATGGCACCTCTTTCTAACCATTCTTGACGATCAGAGTCACCATATTCGACTGGAAGCTTTAAAATAGGCCCTCGACAGGCCACCTTTATTTGGAAACAAAAACGAACAATCGATGACTAACCAAACCAATACCCATTCAAGATGACCACGATCTCTCATAATAAATTTAATCGAAGCGGAGGCTTCAGCCTCATCGAAATTCTAATCGTGATCGCCTTGATCGCCATTCTGGTCACCGTGACCATTGGAAATCTCGACAACGTGTTTGGTGGACAGCAGACGAAAGTTGCTGATATTTTCGTGAACCAGACGGCAAAAATTGGACTGACCCCCTACAAGCTTGATGTTGGCAACTACCCCACGACAGAGGAAGGCCTCGAAGCACTTGTGCGTGCACCCGCCGGTAAGGAATCGCGCTGGAGAGGCCCTTATCTCGAAGAAGTCCCACTCGACCCGTGGAAACAAGCCTACCGGTATCGCTACCCCGGTTCGAAGAATATCAATGGCGCGCGCGGTTATGACGTCTGGTCGCTCGGGCCAGACGGCACCGAAAGCGCCGATGACATTGGCAATTGGAAAAACTGAGGCAGGGGCATCGCGTGCGGCGTTTACCCTGATTGAAATCGTTCTGGTGATCGCCCTAATCGCGGTCGCCGCCAGCGTTGTCGTTACGAACTTTCTGGCCTTCGCAGATCGAGGTGAAGTAGTTTCACCTGAAGACACGCTCCGCTCCGCAATTCGCTCGGCCAGGTATCACGCCGCCAGCGAACGTCGGGTCACGACGATCCGTTTCAATAAGGAAACTGGGGCACTCGCTCTCAGCTCAGGCGAAAGCTTCTCACTCGATGACGACTTTGGGAACGAGGGTCGCGGCGAGATTCGGTTCTACCTCGTCCCCTCAGCACAGGGGCTTAAGCCCTTTCCTCAGCCGGACCGCACACAGTTGGAAACCGCTGAGATTGCCTTCGCGCCCGATATGAGTTCAAGTCCCTTTGTCGCGGAAATTGATGCCGGCTCCGGGAACGCCGTGCGCCTCGTCTTCGATCCCTTCTCCAGCTTAGTCAGGGGGGCGAATTGAGAAAGTCCTCCAATAGCCTGAGAGCCAAGGTCGGATTTTCGCTGATCGAAGTGGTCATCGCCGTGGCTATATTCGGAGCGGCAGCAACGGTGCTGACTCTTTCCTTCACGAATGCCCTCCTCGCACGGGAACGGAGCATTCGCCATGATCTCCTCGAAGCCGACGTCCGCGCCGTCCGCATGCAACTTCTACTGGAACCGAAGCTCGAAGATGCCGAGGACGGTGGTCGATTTAAAACACTGCACTTTGAAGAGGCATCCTGGGAAGCAACTATAGAACCGACCAACATCGTCGACCTTTTCAAAGTGGAACTTCGAATCGATTTCAGCAACCCCCCAGAAGACCTCCCAGGGGAACACACTGAAATACTCTATCTACTTCGCCCGACCTGGTCGGAGAGTGACGATCGCTCGGACCTCTTACAGGAGAAACGCGATGCCCTTGAGGATATGCGAGGGGGCTGGAACTTTTAATGGACGCACACAAACAAACTAAGCTACCCGTCGTAGGGGCTTTGCTTGCGAAGCCCGCGGACTTGCCAGTTTCCCGATGTGTGCCGAGAGTTTCAAACCTTCGCGGGTATCGCAAGCAGCACCCCTACAATTCATTGAAAATTGATTTGTTCGATACTCCCGAAAGCGAACGGCTCGTGACATACCCTCCTGGTTCTGGGGACAGCAAGCCCTACCTTCCCCATTCAACCACTCAACCAACCACCCGCAGCGCAGCTGCCACCGGTTTTACTTTGCTGGAAGTCATCCTCGCAGTGACCATCGCGGGCGCCCTCCTCGCCGGTGCAGCCACCCTACTCGTCTCAATCACCGACGCCTGGGTTAAACGCCAGGATCGCAACTTTTTCGAGGATCATGTCGATGGCGCTACCGAATTTATCCAAGCCTGCCTTAGTTCGGCCGGCCAAGAAATCGCACTTCGTGGAACGCAGGGCACAAACCGTGGTGAGTCCGTTAACGAAGGAACAGGCCCCGACCGAGTTGAAGTAGAAGCAAATCCGTCGCAAGCTACCCCCAACGCCCCCCCCCGCGTAGGAATCAAAACGGGGAGCCGTGCTACCTCCTCGAATACTTCCGCATCCTCCACAGGTAGCAGCGGTAGCAGCCTGCTAAGCGTGGCCGAAGACCCCATAAAATGGTCCAAGCCTCCTGGATTTGCCAGATTTAGGGATCCTCTGCTACATTTCCGGCTCCGAAACTCACCGCCACTATTCGTCCAAACGGACAATGCACCTGTCATCGGGGTCGAGACATTTCTCTACTTCGAACGCGACGAAGGACTCTCGCTACTCTGGTATACGCCGCTTCAGGAGGAATCCGAAGAGGAAGAGGGCCTGCGGCGCACGCCGATCAGCGATCTGGTGACGGCGATCAAATATATCTACTGGGACGAGCGCTTCGAAAAATGGGAGGAAAAAGATGAGCCCATGAAAAACGAAGATGATGAAGCGTTTGTTCTTCCGCGATTTCTAAAGCTCACTTTCGAATACGAGGGTGAGACCAAAACCCGCACCCTGACGATCCGCGTGCCGTCGCAATCCGCTTTGCTTTTCTAATGATGAGATCTGGCAGAGAACAGAATCGCTCCGGACGCCAGCGTGGCAGTGTGCTCGTCGCGGTGCTTGCCATCGTTCTACTACTTTCGCTTATTGTAACCCGCTTCATCGATGAGGCCATTGAAGATCTCGAATACCGCTCCATCTTCAACGAACCGACCGATGTCCGCACATTTGCCTACAGCATGCTCGAAGTGGCCCTTGCCTCAGTCCACGAGGTGGCACTGATCGACGACGGCAAACTCTACGCACCTGAGCAGGGTTGGTCCGACCCGCTCAACTATGCGGGTATCAAAATACCGAATGACTGGGAAGTGAGTGTCACACTGCAGGATGAGAGTGGAAAACTACCGATTAATACGATGAGCGAGGACTTGCTCAACCGCATGCTGGAAGAGAGCTTCGAATTCGACTTCGGCATAGCGCGCGAGCTGAGTAGCATGCTACTGGATTGGATTGACGAAGATGATAATCGACGACTGAACGGCGCTGAGTCGGACGATTACCTCCAACGGGACCCACCCTACCGTGCGGCAAACGGCCCTCTCCAGAGCTTAGATGAGCTTCGCCTAATTGAGATCTGGGAAGACGAATTCTTTGACGAAGCAGGTCACCCGAATGCACTCTTTGCGCAACTCGAGGCCATGGTCTGCGTATTGAATACCGGCCCTGTAAACTTGAACAACAGCCCCCAATCCGTGCTCGAAGTTCTGGCACTCGAAGACGGCTACGATGAGGACTTTATCTTTGATGGCCTGGACGAGGTGCCTTATCTCCGCAAGCTACCCGATACCGCCAATGGCCAACTCAGCAGTGTAGAGGTTGCTCTGCTTCGTGTGACCGTGACGCTGCGACGGGGCAACGTGCCATTTTCGGTGAGCGCCCTGGTTGAGCCGAATTTCAACGGCTCGAGCGATGGAGGCGCACCCAGTCGGAGCGCTGAGGATACTCCCAAGACAGGTGCCGTGAGCGAGCAGGATGCGCTTCAATACCCGTTTAAAATCTTACATCTGTCGGAGTATACAAAGGGCGATCTAAGCGACAACCCCGGCCGCTATTCCGCACTAGACATTGAAAACGAAAGCGATTCATTCTAAATCTGTATTACCTTCGTGAGCGCGCCAAAAAACATAGACCCCAATAACAAGCACTCGCCCAACCCCGATGTGCGCATCGTTCCGGCCGACTACTTCTTCACGGAGCTGGTTGAGGTACCTACCGCACTCGAATCCGGCGAGCTCGATGACTTCGCGGAGCTCAGTATGGAGGGGCTCGCGCCCTTCCCCCTCGATCAACTCTACTGGGGCTATTTAGTCGACCCGGAGCAGACAAATATCCTTATCTACGCAGCTCTCCGGGATCGCCTCCATCGGGCAGGCTATACAGAGCTGGAAGCATATATCTGGGTCCTCCCCGACTTCGCCACACTGCAAGGGGCTCGTTTCACGGAACCAACCAAGGTATTTCTCGAAAGCGAAGATGGCATCACCCATTTGGACTGCCCTGCCGGCGAGGGCCTCCCCAGCATCATTCAAAGCGTCTCAGAGACATCACAGGACGCAGCAGAAGCTCCCCTGCGACTGAAGCTCATCACCCCCGAAATCGAGAAATCGGACCAAACCTCTTTCGAATTTAAAACCATTGCTGGATCCAGGGACAAGGGTCACTGGACCCCACTCAAACCGGATGAAAAAAACCTCTGGCGTGCCGACATCCGACCGAAGGATTACAAAATCGCCGAACGCAACGTCCGCCGCACCACCACTTGGGTGACCAAATTGTTGGGATATGCGGCTCGCTTCGCGGTTCTGTTGGTGCTTCTGGAAGGACTTCTTCTTATCGGACAATCTTGGCAAAGCTCTCGGCAAGCGACCATCGAAGAACAATCAGAAGAGGTTCGACGGATTGAGGACAAGCAGAGTCTCATGAATAAACTCGATCAGGTCGCGAAAAATGAACTGCGCCCAATCGGGATTCTCGAGGCGGCCAACGAAATCCGTATCCAACTCGGCAACACGGGTATCGAATACGACGAGGTCGTTATCGAGGGTATCAACCGTATCACCATCGAGGGCAAAGCGAATACGATCAATGAACTCAATGCCTATACGGACTCCTTGAGTCGATCCGGAGCTTTCCAGCTAATCGGGGATCCAAAATCAATTACACGATCCGGGAAAACCACTTTCACAGTGACCCTTGATTACACCCATCAGGATCCAAGCCCACCCGAACCAGCGCCGAGTGATCTGGCAATAGAGAGCAAAAGCAACGGATGAACACCCTGAAAGACAAAGTAAACACCTACTACCGGCAGATGAGCCTTCGGGAAAAGCTCCTCTCCCTCTTATTCATTCTAGTCATTCTCTTGCTCTGGGGAAACAGCTGGATGGGGCGCTTGTGGCAGTGGCATACGAATAAGCAACAAACCACTATCGAGCTAAGCACCCAGCAACAATGGCTTGACCGTAGTGAGTTCTACTCGGAGGGCCTTGCCACGGCTCTAGAACGAGTCGATCCCTCAAAAACCTATGCCGCCGCACAACTTTCAGGGCGGGTAGATGGACTCATCCGCCAAGCCAAGCTATCAGGCCAAGCCGATATCGACCCGGTTCGCACTCGTGAAGGGGAGATTTTTAACGACCATAATCTGCGAGTCCGCCTGAGCCAAATTTCAATTGCTCAACTCATAAAGCTCAATATCCTACTCAAAACTGAGACACCCTACATCAACCTACAAAACGTCCGAATACAGAAAAACCGACGCAACCCGGAGCAGCTCGACGTGCGCTATGAAATCAACTCCTTCGATCTTAAGGATCAAAATTTATGAATCTTTTCGCAAAAGAACGTCTAACCAGATAGCCGCCCGACTCTGTAGGGGCACCTCAGCCACCGCAAGGTTCTCAAATAATATCCTCTGCACGGCAACCGCGTGCCCTAGCTACATTTTCAAATGAATCGCTCCCATTACATATTTTTAGTCAGCCTCCTAACTGCGGCATACACAATCGGCCATGCACAAGAGGGCCGCAGTCTTGAACGACCCGTCTCGGAAAGCTCAGTCGCCTCGCCGGTCGAACCAGAACTCAAGAAGCCCGAGGAAATGATTGGCACCCTGGTTCTCGTAGAGGATTCCGCAGATCAAGTGCTCAAGCTACTTGAGCAGATGACGGAAAAAATCATCCTGCGCCGGCAGGATCTCCCGGTGACCAAGATCTCCTTCGATTCACGCGGCGCCCTGACCAAGCGCGAGGCAGTTCTTGCACTCGAGAGCTTGCTCACTCTCAACGGAGTGATGCTCACCGATATGGGTGGGCGCTTCATGAAGGCCGTGCCGGCAACGAATGTGAACACTCATGTGCCGCAAATGCTTGGCGGAAGCACGCTCAACCTCGACCCCAGCCAGCAGATTTATGCAAAGCTCTTCAAACTCGATTATCTCAACGCGGAACAAGCAGCTGCCCCCTTGGTTCAGCCCATGCTTTCTCAAAATTCGAGTGTCATCCCATTCCCCAAGTCCAACGCCTTGCTCATTACGGACGCACTAATTAATCTCCAGCGGATTGAAACCATCCTCGGTGAAGCTGACACCGCACAGGATATTCGTGAGTCCATTCAGTTCATCAAGCTGGACTTTGTCCAAGCCTCAGAGATGCAGGAACGTATTGAGAACCTCATTGACGGCCCCCTTAAAAGCTACCTCGAAGGCAATACCAGTGTCACAGCCGATGAACGGACCAATCAACTCATTCTGATCACACATCCAGGAAATCTTGATGTCATCATGGAGGTGATCGCCAGTGTCGACGTGGACGCGGCCCCGCTTACCAGCAGCGAGGTCTTTCAACTTAGGCAGGCGAAGGCAGAGGAGGTTGTGCCCATCATCGAAGACATTATCTCCGGCCAGAAGGAGGGTCGCGAGGAAGACGCTCAAGTCGCCCGAGAAAACGAGCAGAACAATCGACCTAGCAATAATAACAACGCGCCAACCCCGCCGACAAATAATACCGTCTCCAGCAGCCCTGTGGAGGCCAACAGTTCCCTTCAGTTCTCCAACTTCGTTGGACTCTCCGCAGACGAGCGCACCAATTCCATTGTCGCCTACGGGACCCAGCAGGACCTAAAGACTCTCCGGGAACTCATCGAGAAAATCGATATCCCGCTACCGCAGGTAAGAATTGAGGCGATTATTACGGAGGTTTCACTAAGAGAGAACCAATCGAGTGGCATTACATCTTTTGGTTTCACTCTTACCGAAGACGGAGACCTTTCGTTTGGTGGCGACTTGGCCCAAGACTCTGATGGCAATATTTCTCAAGCTGTAGGTGGCATTTTTGGCTCGGGCTTTGCTTTCACCGGTAACGTGGATGGACTCGTAAATGCAGTTCTTAGGGCGGCGGAATCCGACAGCGACGTTAAGGTTCTTTCTACGCCAACAATCGTCGTTAGTCATAACGAGGAGGGCGTCGTAAATGTCAGTGAATCACGCCCCATAATCACCTCTTCAACTAGCTCGCTTGACAGCAACAATAATACAAGAAGCTCTGTCGAGTTCAGAGACATCGGCATCCAACTCACTGTCACACCTCTTATAGGAAAAGATGAGAGTGTTCAAATGACTATTGAACAGACAGTAGACAATGTTGCAGGAGAAGTTGAGATTGATGGAAACCAACAACCGATCATCGGTCGTCGTGAAGCTACTTCTACAATTACCGTCAACTCGGGCGAGGTTATAATTCTTGGTGGCCTTCAGGAAAACCGACGAAGTGAGAGCAACGCTTATTTCCCGATCCTAGGACGACTCCCCATCTTAAACAAAGTCTTCGGCGGTGACACCGAAGACTACAGGCGCACCGATTTGATTATTTTTGTAAGGCCTACCGTCTTAAAGACTGCCGAAGAAGCCAACATTATGGCCAAGGATAAAATCCAGTCTCTCGAACAGGGCACTTCCGTGTTGGAGTATTTAAGAACAGGCACTACAGGAAGAATCTACATGGAAGGTAGTAAATTCGAAGAAGAGAAACCCGAACGCGAAACCACCAAGCCCCGCGCCCACCGCCGACTGTAATGGTTCAATTGCTTACAGAGTCCATCCCTAGGGGCTTGGCTTGTCGCGCCCGCCGAAGCACTGTCTCCAGTTCGCGGGCGTCGCGAACAACGCCCCTGCGCTCGCTGCGCGGACTCACTTACACGTTCACCCTCACTTTCACTCTTACGAGTGTGGCGTTACTCGGTGCGGCCACGCTCGAGAGCAAGAACCCATTCTTGCCAGCTGATTATGGGGTAAAAAGCTCGGAACCACCCAGACCGGTGGTTTCGACCAATGGCCCAATCGCCCGTGAGCTTGAATTCCGAGGCCTTGCCGAGCTCGACGGGATCAAACAGTTCAGTATTTTCAACAAGAGAGAACAGCGCAGCTATTGGCTTAAGGAGAACTCCATGGAGGATGGTATGGTCGTAGGTGGCTACGACGCGGACTCGCAGAGTATCACGCTCACAAAAAGCGGGCGATCCGAGCGTTTAAGTCTCACGCGTGCGACCCAAGCCCCCCTTCCGGTGGCAAGCTCAGTCACCATCGCGTCTCCTAAGACGCTGCCCGCCATTGCGCCGCCCAATTCCTTGAACAGCAATAAGAACAGCACGAATCGTAATCAGGTCGTCCCGCGTAGACGCGTCATCCTGCCTAAAAAATAAGAAGGCAGGGACGCCTGCCCTCAGGCGTCCGCAGGAGAACACAATTCGGACGGCTGAGGGCAACCGTCCCTACCTATCGTTCAAATAGAAAGTATGAACATGTCTCTCGCACAAAAGTTCTTCGACACCTCGAATATGCTTCAGGACAAGGTCTACGCGGATAATGCAGACACCCTGAGAGCCGCAGGCAAGATGATTGCCGATTCAATTGCCGCAGGAGGGGTCCTGCACAGCTTCGGAAGTGGTCACTCTCAGATTCTAGCAACAGAGATCGAGCGGCGTGCCGGCGGTCTGGTCCCCGTCAGCAGCATCAACGATCCTGCGGATGGCTGGCCCGAGCAGATTCCGGGCTACGGGGCCCGACTTTTTCAACGCTACACCTATCAGTATGCCGTTCAACCAAGCGATGTCATACTCGTCATTTCCAACTCGGGGCGCAACGCCAGCCCGATTGAAGTAGCCATGCAGGCACGGGACTCAGGCCTCAAGGTAATCGCGATGACTTCTCTCGCGATGTCGAAATCGACCAGTTCGCGTCATCCATCCGGAAAGAAGCTATACGAACTTGCGGACTTGGTCCTCGACAACGGAGGCTTGCCCGGCGACGCCTCGATCGAAGCCCCTGGATTTGCCTATAAGGTGGGCCCGACCTCGACCATGACTGGCGCGCTTCTCCTGAATCTCCTCTCCATGGAGATTATTGAGAGCCTGATTGCAATGGGTGTGACGCCACCCACCTATGTGAGCCAGAATGCCGACGGCGGGGCCGAACACAACGAAGCCCTCGCCAAGAAATATCGCCACAGGATACGCAGACCGATCTAACGCGACTGCAGGCGAATCTTATTCATCTGGTGCTTTCTACACACGTCCATCACCTCGGTCACATACTTCAGCGGCACCTCCTCATCAGCAATCAGGAGAATCGGAAGATCCGGCGTCAGTTCCCCAGCCAGCTTCATCGCCGCCTCAAAGGGTACTTTCTCGACCAGCCGATCATTGAGGTAGATCTGTCCCTCGGGACTAAGCGCAATCACAATCTGTTCCTGAATTTCGTTCTCTCCCGCTGTCTCGATCTTCGGAACGGTGATATTCAAGGTGCTCACCTGCTTGAACTGCATCGTCACAAGGAAGAAGAACAGCAACACCGTAAGCACATCGACCAAAGGAACAATGTTGATCGATGGTTGCCGTCTGCGCCGGCTGATCAGCTCGGAGCTTCCGTCCATCAGGAATCCGTTTCGAGAATTGCCTCGACACCAAGAGCGATGCGTGCCGCCAACGACTCAACCCGACGAAGGAGATAGGCGTGCGCCGCCAAGCTAGGGATCGCTATGGCGAGGCCCAAAATCGTGGTGTTCAAAGCCAAGGCGATACCGGTGATAAAAGCCGCAGGGTCGGGCAGTCCGGTCTCCGCGGAAAACCCGCCAAATACCTGAGTCAATCCGGTTACGGTGCCAAGCAGGCCGAGTAGCGGTGCCACCCCGATAACAACCTCGAGTAGGAAGACACCACGCTCCATACGGCTGACTTCCAAACGGGCATACGCCTTCAGCGCAGCGGCATCCGGCTGGCGGGTTTGGTAGAAGCCCGCGATACGCCCGGCTACCGTAGTCAACTCAGGGGGAATGCTCCCAAATTCGCCCGAAACGAAGGCCCTCACGACTGTGGCGGGGACGACCCGTGAGTTTCGCAGAGCGATCAAACGCTCAATGGTGATGAAAACCGCGATGAACGAGCAGAGCGCAAGCGGGTAAAAAAAGACCCCTGCATTTGTGAGAATATCCATAAAAGAAAAATTCAGAATGGGTCTGAAGAAAAGGAGATACTTCCAAAAGACTCGCTAGCGCGGCATGTATCCCGGGAATATCACCCCTCCATATAAGCCAGGTTGCCGGCCACGGAGGCCACCTCGCCGGCACCTTCCAGCAGCTCGTCGAGAGGATCGTAAGAACCTCTAAGGAGACTGTCGCGTGCACCGGGCTTGATCGCGCAGGGAATCGACTGCTTATCGAAGCGGATCTCTTGATCCTCGACGTCAATCACGATCTCTAAGCCCGGCTCCGCTTCGATGGCATCGGCGATCCTGGCGCGATCTTCATCACTTGCAGTCACACAGACAATCCCGAGGTTGGTGGAATTGCCAAAAAATATCTCGGCAAAGCTACCCGCGATAACCGCATTGAAACCCGCACGCAGAATGGACTGCGGAGCATGCTCTCGCGAACTGCCACAGCCGAAATTATTTCCACTTAGGATGATGTTGGCGCCGGAGAAACGTGGATCATTGAGGTTGTGCTCCTTGTCTTCGCCACCCTCGGTCTTGCGAACGTCGTAAAAAAGATACTCTCCCAGACCATCGAAGGTGATACACTTCATGAAGCGTGCGGGGATGATGCGATCTGTGTCGATATCGTCACCAGGCACATAAACGCCCTTACCTGTGACTTGATTGATTGGTGTGGATGCCATTGTTAGCGAAATTTAAAAATTATGATTTAAGAAGGAAGAGAGTATTTATGCAACGACGGGGGCGAAGCCAAAGACCTCACGTGCATCAGAGACCTCACCGGTCACTGCAGCCGCAGCCACCATCAGAGGGCTCATCAACATCGTGCGCCCAGTGGGCGAGCCTTGACGGCCCTTAAAATTACGATTTGACGAGCTCGCACACAGCTGATCGCCAACTAACTTGTCAGGATTCATAGCCAGGCACATGGAGCAACCCGCTGCCCGCCATTCGAAGCCGGCCTCGATGAAGGTTTTGTCCAGACCGAGCTCCTCGGCGATTTTGGCGACTACCTGAGAACCGGGAACCACAATCCCTTGAACACCCTCAGCCACCTTGCGGCCTTTAACATATTTGGCGACTTCCTTGAGATCAGAAAGACGACCATTTGTGCAGGAACCGATGAAAGCGACATCGATCTTCTTGCCCTTGACCGGCGAACCACCCTCGAACTTCATGTGCTCAAGTGCCTCAGCAATCGCTACGCGATCAGACTGGGTATCGCCATCGGCCTCCGCAGGAATCATCTCATTGATACCGACACCTTGACCTGGAGTAATCCCCCAAGTGACAGTCGGTTCGATCTCACTCGCATCGATATTCACCACATCATCATAGCTGCAATCCGCATCCGAAGCGAAGGAACGCCACCGCTCAACTGCAGAATCCCACGCCTCACCCTTGGGTGCGTAGGGACGGCCCTTTAGGTATTCGAAAGTGGTCTCGTCAGGATTCACGTAACCTACGCGAGCACCCCCCTCAATCGACATGTTACAGACTGTCATCCGCTCCTCCATTGTGAAACCATCAAAGACAGAGCCGGCATATTCGTAGGCGAATCCGGTACCACCCTGTGTTCCGAGAAGCCGGATGATGTGCAGAATCACGTCCTTTGCATAGACGCCCGGTCGAAGTTCACCGTCAACATTGATGCGACGTACTTTCAACTCGTTCAAAGCGATGGTCTGAGTCGCAAGCACATCACGAACCTGACTGGTTCCGATACCAAAGGCAATCGCCCCAAAGGCTCCGTGGGTCGATGTATGCGAATCACCACATGCGATGGTGGTTCCCGGTTGGGTAATTCCCTGCTCCGGCCCGACAATATGAACAATGCCCTGGCGCCCGGTATTGGTGTCAAAGAAAGTCACGTTGTTCTCCTCACAGTTCTTACGGAGCTCCTCGATCATCCCCTGCGCGAGCGGATCACTGTAGGGCTCGACCGTCTCATTTGTTGGCACAATGTGATCCACTGTAGCGAAGGTGCGGTGGGGATATTTCACCTGTAAGCCCTTATCGCGAAGCATCCCGAAGGCCTGAGGGCTCGTCACCTCATGAATCAAGTGCGTCCCGATTAACAACTGCGTCTGCCCATTGGCCAACTGCCGAACGGAGTGCGCGTCCCATACTTTCTCGAATAAACTTTTACCCATAATCTTGTCCTTAAAGGTCGTGTGAATCTCAAAAAAAGATTTCAATAAGGTGGCCTTTTAAGTGGCTGGCAACCGCAAAGGCGGGTATTTTCTAGCGGTGTCCACTTCTACCTGCGGTGCATTTTTCGTGTTTATCGTCATTTTCCGGGGAATAATTCGATTGCATAGCCGACGCGGCATTGACCAACCGTCTTCGCTCGCCGAGCTACGCCGAGTCAGGCGGTCGAGCCCTAGGAAAACAATCATTTTGCAGGGCCTTAGCCCGCTTATTGCATGAGATCCAGAATTGGCTTTGGCAAGGCGCGAGCCGTGTTCCACGCAGGAGCGCACTGAAGTGCGTGACTAAGTGGGTTACGCGCTCGGAACACAGCCAGGGACGCTTCTGGACTCAAAGTTTGTTGCTGTCACTTTTGTGACACGACGAGTTTTTGAAGAAAACTCGCAAGTAGCCATCCCGTAACAAGATAAAGAACGACAGCAACAAACTGGTGCAATATTCGGGTTAGCTTGCTAAGGCCGTTTGCTGAAAAAAAAGACGATCGATCCTTCCCCTCGCTTTGCCGAGGAACCATTCTTCCTATCGAACGCGGACGTCAGTCGATGCTTCGCCGCTAGCCGAGTGCCCACAACGAGGATCGTCGTCGTGCTAAGCTCCTTTTTTAGTGCACATTGCAAAAACCAAAAACCCGCAGCTCCTACTCGGGAGACTGCGGGTTTCGAATTGTATAGGGGTAAGCTCTTAGAGAACTGCTTTGAGACCGGCACCCGCCTTGAACTTCACAGCCTTGGAAGCCTTGATCTTAATCTTCTCGCGAGTCTGTGGATTGATGCCGGTGCGTGCGGCACGCTTAGTTACTGAGAAAGTACCGAAGCCGATGAGTTGAACATTTTTGTCCTTCTTAACACCCTTTTTGATGCCCTCGAGAACGGCTTCGATGGCACGCTCTGCGGCTGCTTTGGAGGTGTCAGCACCGAGTGACTTTTGTACTTCTGCAACGAGTCCTGCTTTGTTCATATATTCTTATTATTTTGTTGAGGTTTATTGGCCTTATGACCGTCGCTGATAAGAGAATGAGCGATTGTTAGCGTCAACCTAAAATCGGCCCTGAACCCCCTATTTTTTCAGGTTTTCAGACTCGACATGAACTCGAAACCTCTCTCAGAGCGACTTCAAACGCCCTGCCGTGCTGCAATCACCTGTTTCAAGAGGCTCTCGGCCGCTTCAACTTTGGAAATACCACGCGCTTCAGAAATTTGTTGCGCACGTTTCAAGAGTTGCGAAGACATGACTTGGGCCTGTTCTTCGGGTGCTCCCAGATTCACGAATATACAGGCCACTTCGTTGGCGTAATCATCATTCAAATCACTCATCATGGCCTCCTTCTCGAAGCGGCTTAATAACGGTTGCCTGAATCGTTTTGTTTTGAAGACATTCGCCCACTTGCGAGAAGCGCGTCTTCAAGATCCCGACACCGCGCCATGCGTCACCGTCGGCATAGGCAGTGCGCAGTTCACCGATTTGTTTCATCTCGCTATTGTATAATATGAGGGGCAATGGAGGCACCTCCCCCGGACCGGATAGCTCAAAGAGTCGGCGCTGCGGCTTCCCGATGTTATGCATACGAGCGACAACCTCCTGACCGAGATAGCAACCTTTTGTAAACGAGATCGCATCGCTTTCCAACTCACCCTCGCCGGGGAGGTCTCCTTCGCCAATTTCTTCAGGAACCTGCGGGAGGCCGATCCCGATGCGAATGAGCCCGCGCTCTCGGGCGTCTTGCCCGTAAAGTCCGGCCTGCTCCAAATCCAGCTCCACGGCTTCAAGCTTATCCTCCTCACTCACGATCAGCTGAAAAATACCTGGTCTCACCTGAGCGAATAGCCCGAATTCATTTTCGAGAGAGTGGCCGAATTCAGGAAGCTCCCAATCGAGCGCTCCGACCGCAACCTGGAGAAACTCAAACACCTTCACCGATGGGCAGACTTCAATCACGACATCGTCAGCAATGATATGCTTCTCCAAATGCGAGCAAATGCGCTCCTCGTTACTCCGCTCTGACAAAATACGGAACCGCTCCTCACCCTCACTGAGGAGGATACTATCACCCAATACTTTTCCCTTCACGTCCAACCAGAGTCCGTAGGTGCAACGTCCTGCCTCGAAGGGACGCAGATCATTCGTGAACTGACTTTGAAGAAAATCAGCCGCATCCTCTCCCGCCACCAGTAGATGGGCATTACTTTCATATTGGAAATAGCTTTTCGCAGGGTCCATTCGTGTAGAGGTAGATGACCGCAGAAAAGTTTCAACCCGTATCTCGCAAGTCGCTCTGTATCGTTCGACCC
The DNA here is from genome assembly GCA_049598495.1 of Opitutales bacterium. GTDB lineage: Bacteria > Verrucomicrobiota > Verrucomicrobiia > Opitutales > Coraliomargaritaceae > Thalassobacterium. Next base: position 76,462 of record JBMYNR010000001.1, on the reverse strand, counting down.
ATCCAAGCTTTCCCTGCCCAAAATGTAGCACGACGGCGACAGCCGTTGTCAGTATCGAGGGCAATCGATCGAATTCATATGAAACCCCAGTGCTACGCATCAGAACACTGGCTCCCGCCAGCGTTCTACAAAATGCTCCCCGCATCCGCACTGCCACCCTCTAGCACCCGTTTTACCCCTTTGGGCTTGTTACGAATAGAAAGCTTCTCTACACATCCCGCCCGTGAAAAAAGTCACCGACATAAACATCACCTCAAAAACGCGACTCCCTTCGCCTGTCGAACTATGCAAGGAGATCGAAAAAACCGAGTCAGCTGACAAATTTGTAGCCGAGAGCCGCGAGGCAATTAACGAGATTATCTTTGGTAAGGATCGCCGTCTACTCGTTGTCGTAGGGCCATGCTCCATTCATGATTTAAAGGCGGGCCATGAATACGCAGCGAACTTGGCCAAACTAGCGAAGGAAGTGGAAGATCGCATGCTCATCGTCATGCGTGTCTACTTTGAGAAGCCACGCACGACGGTTGGCTGGAAGGGCCTGATCATGGATCCCAAACTCGACGGCACCAGTGACATCCCAGAGGGTCTGCGCATCGCCCGGCGCTTCCTGCTCGATATAATCGAACTGGGCCTACCAACTGCCACTGAACTGCTCGACCCGATCACACCGCAGTACATTGCAGATCTTGTGAGCTGGTCGGCGATCGGCGCACGCACAACAGAGAGCCAGACTCATCGCCAAATGGCCTCGGGTCTATCCATGCCTCTCGGCTTCAAAAACGGCACCGACGGAGGACTGACTGTAGCAATCAATGCAATCAAGGCTGCTTCTCAGCCACAAACTTTTCTCGGAATCGACAACGAGGGACGCGCCAACGCGCTCACCACAAAGGGCAACCCGCACTGCCACGTTGTTCTCCGTGGCGGCTCCAACGGCCCTAACTACGGTGCTGACGACGTCGCAGAAGCCCGCAAACGACTCGATGCGGCGGGCCTCACACCTGCCATCATGACTGACTGCAGCCACGCGAACAGCGATAAGGACCCCGAGCGCCAACCCGCGGTATTTGCCGAAATCGTACGCCAAAGCCTAGTCGACTCGAGCGTGATCGGCGCCATGGTCGAGAGTAATCTGAATTTCGGCAACCAATCCTTTCCTCAACCGATCGAAGACCTGAAATATGGCGTCTCCATCACCGACGGCTGTATTGACTGGGATACCACCGAGGCGATGATTCGGAAGGGTTACAAAGACCTTGAGCCGCTTTTTGCTTAAAACACCCAAAAGGAGCGCTTCTTTCAAGCTCCCGCACGCGCTTCCCGTTTGACTCTTCCCAGCACCCACTCAACTACTCAACCACTCAACTACTCAACCTACATAAAATCATGAGCAAGCAACCCATACGAGTCGCTGTCACGGGTGCCGCCGGCAACATCGGCTACGCCCTTCTTTTCCGTATCGCTTCCGGTTCCATGTTCGGGCCAGACCAGCCCGTTGCACTAAATCTGATTGAGATTCCTCCGGCTCTCAACGCGCTCAAGGGCGTCGTTATGGAGCTCGATGACTGCGCTTTCCCTCTCCTGAAAGATGTTGTCGCCACAACTGATCTCGACGTAGGTTTCAAAGATGTAAACTGGGCCCTTCTCGTTGGCTCTGTTCCCCGCAAGGACGGGATGGAGCGCGCCGATCTACTTGGTATCAATGGTAAGGTATTCACCGGTCAGGGTAAAGCAATCGCTGCCAACGCAGCCGACGATGTCCGCGTCCTCGTGGTCGGAAATCCCTGCAATACCAATTGCCTCATCGCCATGAACAATGCGGAGGGTGTGCCCAATGACCGATTCTTCGCAATGACCATGCTCGATGAAAACCGTGCCAAAACACAACTCGCACAGAAGGCTGGTGTCGATGTGACCGCGGTATCCAACATGACCATTTGGGGCAACCACTCCGCCACACAGTATCCGGACTTCTATTCCGCAAAGATCGACGGTAAATCTGCCGCTCAAGCCATCGCCGATGAGTCATGGCTTAAGGATACGTTTATCCCCGATGTGCAAAAGCGTGGTGCCGCCATTATCAAGGCCCGCGGCGCCTCTTCCGCCGCATCAGCCGCCAACGGGATCGTCGATTCCGTGCGTGCCCTGACCACTCCAACCGCCCCGGGCGACACCTTCAGCATGTGCCTCTGCTCCGACGGCAGCTACGGCACCCCGGAGGGACTCATCATCTCCTTCCCCTGCCGCAGCGATGGACAGTCTATCGAGATCGTTCAGAATGTGGAGCTCAACGAGTTCAGCCGTGAGAAATTTGACGCCTCCGTGCAGGAGCTGTTGGAAGAACGCGAAGCGGTGAAGGATCTCCTCTAAATTCGCTTCGAATCAAATTTCCAAAGTCCGTCGGCAAATGCCGCCGGACTTTTTTTACGACCATATTCATACCAGAGCCTATTGCATTTAGGCCTGGTAGGTCACAAGAATCACTATTCTACGTTCAGACTTGGCATCCGGTAACTCAAAATACCGGCGACAAGTCCAGTTGCTGCCCCGGCTCCAGTGTATACTTGCCCGTGCTGTCGGCATCCTCGTCATTGCGGTAGAGTTGTATCTCAATCGGCCTATCAAGATCGGCCGGAGGGATCCAGCGCCACTTACCAATCTCTTCAAATTCCATCTCGACTCCGCTCTCCCAATTCAATCCGGCACCACTCCCACGGACAAAGGGCTTGTTGCCGATGCCAATAAAAACCGAGGCAATCACTGCGGTATCACTTTTCTTCGTTTTTACCCGTTTCGTGACCTGCGCCAGCACCGTATCGCCAAACATATCCTCCTCGGGGGCGGGCTCTGCCTTTACTTGAGTCGACTCCACCGCCTTCTTTTTTACGGCTGGGTTCTCTTCCTCCGGGGTGGCTGGCTTTGGCCCATCAGCTGCTGGCTTTGAATCCGTGCCTCCCTCCTCTGGTGCCTTATTCGCATGAGGCTTTGATTTCGGTTTTTCCTCCGTGGGCTTTAGAGATCTCTCTGCCGGCTCCTTCGCTTGCTTCGGTGTTACCGGCTGGCGCTTCGAGGTAACCTCCGGAGTGGGCTCCGCTTTGGACTTCGATTCGATAATTCGGCTAACAGCAGCCGAGGAGTTGTCCTGTTTCTCGTCGATCGCGCGCTTCAAAAGGCGAGCTTCGGGTTCACGTCGTTCACGGGGAGAACGCGTCGGGCGTTCGATTGTTTTTTGGGCGCGCTTTTCGGGCTTTGTTTTCGACGCTTTCGTTTCCTTGCTCCCCTCCGTTTCAGCTGCTTTGTCACCGACTTCCTTCACCTCGGACGCCGGCTCCGCGAGCTGAGCGGAAAGTGAGACGAGTTCTTCTTTAAGTGATGCAATATCCGTCTCGAGCCGCTTGAGAGCATTTGAGTCTGGCTTTGCTTCGACCGTGCCTGACATCCCGTCAACTTGCTTCTCTAATGCCTCGAGTTTCTTATTGAGACCGGCCTGCGCCTGAGCCACAGGTTCGAGCTTTTGATCGAGCGCTTCCAAAGGCGCCGTGAGATCAGAGCAGGATGGAGCCAGTTTGGTGAGGGCGGCCTCAACCGCTTCGATGCGTTCGGCCGCGGCTTCGAGTTCCTCACGCCCGTTCGCCACGTGACGATGAAGGATACGGAGCTCCGCTCCGCGATCCTCACGCTCCTCACGCACACGCACTTGAAACTCCACCACATAGGGCAAAACAAAGAGCGCCGCACCCAATGCCACTGAGATCACGCAGGAGGCGACCTGCCAGTTAGTCAGCTGCCAGTCACCAAGGATTGCAATGACCAGCGAGGTCGCCACCAAGAGTACATCCCCCAGAACAAAGGGCCATTTTGAAAGTGTCGTTTGGGAGTCGTCGTCCGGATGCATATGAGGCACGGAATATGCATCGAAGCTTTGCCCAAGCCTTGGCCGTAGACAAGAAAAAAGCCGCCCCGGCAGGGACGGCTTTCTTCAAATCGATGACGCCTAGGTTAACCAGGTTAACGGAGTTAATTAAGGTATTTAACGCCCTGCTTCGACGAGGCGCTTCTCCTTAACTTGATTGGCCGCTTTACCAATGCGATCGCGCATGTAATACATGCGTGCACGCATAGTGATGGACTCACGATCGATCTCGATCTTCTCAATCGTAGGACTGTGAACGGGGAATACTTTCTCGACACCAACACCGGATGCGATGCGGCGCACAGTGAAAGTTTCTTGGATGCCGCCGCCCTTACGAGCGATCACGATCCCGGCAAAAACCTGGATACGAGTCTTGTCACCTTCCTTAACTTTGAGGTGGACGCGAACGCCATCACCTACCTTAAAGTCCGCACGGTCTTCGGTGAGTTGGTCTTTAGTAATTTCTTCGAGGATTGCTTGGCTCATAGGATTTCTCCGTTGGTTGTATAAAGTGTTTTAGTCTAAATGTTGAGATCCGAGGTCGGGACGCCGGAGCCGTGTTTTTTCTATCTGTTGCTCGCGCCGCCATTTCGCAATGGCTGCATGATCACCGGATAAGAGGACCTCAGGAACCCGCATTCCGCGAAAATCGGCAGGACGCGTGTATTGAGGAAAGCCGAGCAAAGTGCTCATGAAAGATTCCTCCGTCAAGGATTTTTCGTCCCCTAAAAAACCGGGTATAAAACGACTCACACAATCGATCAAAACAGCCGCAGCAAGGGTTCCATTGGTCAGAACATAGTCGCCAACACTCACCTCGAGATCCACCAGCTCGTCACGTACCCGCTGGTCCACGCCCTCGTAGTGACCGCTGAGGATGATCAAGTGCTCCTCACCTGCGAGTTCGCGAGCCAACCGACTGGTTAGCGGCACGCCATCGGGGGCCATGTAGAGCATCTTGGTTTTCGGTTTCCGAATCTCCTCAACGGCAGCAAAAATTGGCTCGGGCTTCATCACCATGCCGGCGCCACCCCCATAGGGCAGTTCATCGGTCTTATGGTGCTTATCTGTGCTCCAGTCGCGCAATTGATGGGTTCGCACCTCGATTAGGCCGTTCTTCTGCCCACGGGCGAGCATACTGGACTCAAAAAAACCCTCCACCATTTCCGGGAAGAGGGTTAAAATATCGAACTCGAGGTGCATCGCCGTAGCAACGTTACCCGTTGCCCTTTGGCGCGCCAACAGAGTGGCGCGGCTACATTTCTTTACGCTTCAGCGTTGGCTTCAACCGGAGCTTCGCGGCGAGCCTTACGGATAAGGCTGGCTGCAGTGTCCGTGGGCTTCGCGCCTACAGACTTCCAGTAGTCTACACGGTCGAGCTTGAGATTCAGTTCGTCCTCAGCGCGCTTGGCCTGAGGTTCGTAGGTGCCGAGCACCTCAACGAAACGGCCATCGCGACGAGCGAGAGCTTCGGTGACAACCATGCGGTAGAAAGGACGGTGGCTTGCGCCGTGACGTTGAAGACGAATTTTAAGTGCCATAGTAGAAAAGCTGAAACGCTGAAATTAAGAAAAACTGAAATTAGGGAACGCGGAGGTTGCGCGTTGCGAGCCACAGAGGGCCGGAATTTGAGAAAAGCGGAGAGAAAAGTTGTTTGGCCAGCCCCTGTCAAGCGCAGAGCGGGAGAAAATCATGCGCATCCAGTGCATTGGAATTTCTAAAAAAGGGACCCGTCTCGCTACCATTTCGATCACAACGATAGGGTTCCCCCACATCCGGCCATTCCACCTCGAAATCCCGGGTATTTCTGGTCACAAGCATACAGCCTTCCTCGCGCACTTGATCCAGTGAAGCCACCAGTTCGTCCGGGATATCTACGATCGTCCCCATATCGTATATAGTCAAGCGCTGCCAGATTGGCGCAGGCAAACAGGATCAATCAGTCCGGCGCGACCACATCAGGCGAATCCGTCCAGGGCAAAGGAAAGGCGCTTTTCTGCCAATCCTTGCGCTCTTCGCCGATTTTCGCAAAGGCATCCTCCTCGCCCGCGATCAGCACACCCGAGAATCTGTAGCGCGTCTCCTCCCCTGTCATCCGAACAGTCCGCCTTCCGTTGTAAGAAATGAGCGTTCTCGGCGTGGAGTAATCAATTTGTCGGATCTTCGACATGTCCCTCGGGGTATCAACATCTAGCAACAGGATACAAGTGCAAATTTCTAAAGACGGCAGGTATATCGAATCACGATTTGCATTCTTAGCGGGATTCATTTCTCTAGCATCCATGCCTAAGATAATTTTTCAGAAAGCAGGACTCTCATTCGAATGGACGGGAGACGATGAGAGCATTCTCGAACTCGCCGAGGCCAATGGCCTCGACCTCGACTATGGTTGCCGAATGGGTAACTGCACTGCCTGCCAGCAACCCGTCATCACCGGCGAAGTCGAATATCCCAACGGCCACACAGGCGAACCAGACACGGGTCACGCCTTGCTCTGCTGTTGCCAACCGAGGGGGGATGCCGACGTCGTAATCGGTGCTTAGATATCAAGTCCCGCCGCCAGCCAGTGAGCAGCCGACCTGTCACAACCCGAGCCGAGCAAACCTCGGAGTGCGACTGAACTGCTTGCCGCAACCTCAGCCGCTTCGGCATCACCGAGCGCACGCTTGAGTTCTGAGCCCAGCTTATCTCCCGTCGCGGCACCTTGAATGTATTCCGGGTGCAGCGCGCGATCGAGCAGTAGGTTGGCGATCCCGATAAACTTGATATTAACAAGCAAGCGCCCAAGCCAGTAGCTCATGGGGTTTAAGCGGTAGGCAATGGCACCGGGTATGCCTGAGAGCGCGCACGCCAGCGACATGGTGCCGGAGCTCATAAGGACCGCACTAGCAGGCAGGCACTCACTGGCGTTCGGCACAAATTCAATCGCCTCAACCAACTCGGAGTGATCCGAAAGCTGAGTTTCTAAAAGCTGCAGAATCTTCGAACTCGGATAAATCACCTGAGCACGAAGAGCCGGATACTGCTCGCGAGCCTTCTTAAAGCCCTCCAAAAGGAGCGGAAAGATTCGCCCGACCGCGGCCGAACGGCTACCCGGCAGGAGGAGAACCGGCGCCTCCGCATCATAGAAGAAGGGAGGCATATAACTCGTCCGCGCGAATGGATGCCCAACAAACTCCGTCGGAAGATCGGTATCCGCATAACAATCCAACTCAAAGGGAAAGATCACCCCGAGTCGGTCGATGAACTCCGCCATCTTGAAGCGACGTTTCGCCTTCCACGCCCAAACCTGCGGGCCAATATAATAACTCAGCCCGATAGAGCCGCCACCTTTCTTACTCAAGCCGCGCCGTGTCAAATGATCTGCAAGACGTAGATTAAAGCCCGGATAATCGACAAAACATATATGCCTAGGCTGGTGACGTTCAATCCAATCGAGGGTTCGGTCAAAGAGATCTTTGAAAAAGCTATAATGCCGAACGACTTCAACAAAACCGACAATCGAGACGGCAGTCAGATCATAAAGCAGTTGGGCGCCTGCGGCTTGCAGCTCCACACCCCCAAGACAAGCCACTTTCAAGTCGGGTTGCTCACAAAGAAGATCCGCCAACAGCTGCGCAGCATGTTCATCACCTGAGTGTTCCCCGGCGATCATCAATAAATCCGGAGAACCTCCGATCGGGACGGGGAACTCCGTCGCCTCTGTAAGTAAGTCAGACATAATAACGTAGGGGCGCCGCTCGCGGCACCCGAGTAGGCATTCCAAGATTCGCTGGGCGGGCGCCGAAAGCGACACCCCTACACGTTTCAAAAAGACAAATCATAAACCATTCTCAGAATGAATGAGTTCGGTTATCTGAATCGCCAGTTCCAGCGCCGTTTTTCCAAGCTCGGCACCCACCTTGGGCTTACCCGCTTCCCTCACCACCTGAACGAACGACTCCAGCTCTAGCTTTAGGGGTTCCTCTTTTTCAATCGGGATTTCCTCCCGCACGAGCTCACTACCTTCTTTGCGCAGGAAATGCCCACTCTGATCCTGGAAATTAATAGAAAGATAATTCTGCGGCTGGAAGACACGGATCTCGCGTACCTTCTTCTGACTCACACGGCTCGTGTTGATATTGGCCACACAACCGTTCTCAAAGGTAATGCGGGCATTGGCGATATCCTCCGAACTGGAAAGCACATTCACACCGACAGCATCAAGCTGTTTCACTGGTGAACGGACCAGTGCGAGGATCACACCGAGATCGTGGATCATCAAATCAAGCACAACACCCACCTCTGTGCCACGCGGATTAAACGGTGCCAAGCGATCTGCCGTGATAAACTGTGGCTGCGTGACCGCATTTTCAAGATACCCCATAACAGGATTGTAATGCTCGATATGCCCAACCTGAACAATACACCCCCGAGAACGGGCCGCCGAGAGAATTTCTTCCGCTTCAACCAGGCTGGTGCAAAGCGGTTTTTCGATCAGTAAATGACAGCCCCCAAGCAGGAGCGGCACCGCCACATCGCAGTGTCGATCTGTCGGCACGACCACACTCACCGCATCACACTGGCCTGCCAGTGCCTCCGCAGTATCAAAACGCTCACAACCATATTTCGCGCATATCTCCTTTGCCCGATCGTCGTCTGCCTCCACAATACCAACAAGCTCACAGGAATCCAGAGCCGCATAAATGCGTGCGTGGTGCTGGCCGAGATACCCCGTCCCGACGACACCACAGCGAATGTTCACATCTTCAGACATAGTGCTAGCAAAGCCCTGCTCAGGATGGCTGACAAGGAGGGAATCGCTACAAATCTCAATCCTAGGGCTCGAGCTTTTGACACGGCATACTTCCTAAGGCTCGACCTAGTCGACGCCGCTCCCGGGCCAATGCAACCCACATGACGAAACGGCATTCAAGCTCAATGCCCGACACTCACAAATTCTACTTCAGTTGATTGACCTCGGATTATATTTAAACAATTGTTTGAAAAATGAAGTCATCGCTCGAAATCAAGCATTCCGTCTCGGATAGAACCCGCAGGCGTATCATGCGGGCTGCGGAGAAGATTTTTGCCCGTGGGGGCTACCGTGCGATGGCTCTGCGCGAAGTCACAAAGGAGGCCCGCGTCAACCTCGCTGCAGTCAACTACCACTTCGGCTCCAAATCAGGACTCATGCGGGCAATCGTCCGACATCGCTTCGAACCGATCAACCAGGAGCGCTTGCGTCTCCTCGATGCGTCCATCGAGCAACACCACCCCAGCCCCGTTCCGCTCGAGGACATTTTCGATGCACTCTTCCGTCCACTGTTTATCGGTGTCGGCGATGCACCTGTAACAGACAGCACCCTGACGAGGATGATCGGTCGCGCGCTGACTGAGCCGGCCGACTTCATGCGGAACTTGCACAAAGAGTTCTTTGCCGAACTCTCGATGCGTTTCATTGCTGAGATTCACCGAAGCTGTCCGGAACTCTCCCAGGAAGACCTGCAATACCGTTTCTTTCTTTCGGTCAGCACCATGCTCGGCACGGTAATCGAGCAAGTAAGGCTCAAAGTCATTTCAGACGGTAAGTTGGACGGCTCCAATCTCGATAGAATACTTTCTGAATTGAATGCCTACGTGGTGGCGGGATTCAAACAACAATGAAACGAAGATCGACATATCTGAGACGCATACGCGCCCTGCTCCCCTTTGGCGCAGTCTTTCTCGGGGCATGCACAACTGCGCCCAAACAAAGCACGCCGCCGGCAATTGACACACCGGAACAGTGGACCAGTCGTGCCTCCACCGAAGCACCGACTGCCTGGCTAACTGATCTGAACGCCCCCGAACTGGAGGCCTTAGTTAAGGAAGCGCTCGAGAATAACCCGGGGCTCGAAGCCACCGCTGCTCGCTTTGCTCAGAGCATGGCTGAGGCACGAATCGCCGGAGCCGACCAATTGCCCGAGGCTGGGCTCGGACTGAAGGCCAACCGCCAACAGATTAGCACTTTCGGGCCGACTCCAACAGGCGGCATAAATTTTGATAATTTCGATCTCGCACTGAATCTTAGCTGGGAAATCGACCTCTGGGGCCGCCTGCGTGACCGCAGTTCGGCGGCGCTTGCGCGAGTCGAGGCCAGCCAAGCCGAGCTCGATGCCGCTGCCCTCTCGCTGGCCGCTCAGACAACCAAGGCCTGGCTCAATCTGATCGAAGCCCGTCAGCAGTTCGAACTCGCGAATCGCATCGCCCAAGCCTACCTCGACCATCAGGCCTCATTGGAGGCACGTTTCAAGCGCGGCCTCAGCGAAGGCTTCGATCTTCGCCGCATACGCACACAAGCCACATCCGCCGAAGCCGACGCGACGGCCCGTCAACGCGCTTTGGATCGCGCCGCCCGTCAACTCGAAAATCTCCTCGGTCGCTACCCGGCTGGCGTCGCCAATTCGAGCGCACGCCTGCCGGATCTACCCGTCCGCATTCCAGCCGGTCTGCCCGCCGATTTGCTTCAGCGGCGCCCAGATCTGATCGCAGCCGAGCGTCAACTCGCATCCACTAAGCGTGAACGCCGCGCCGCCAAAAAGGCTCTTCTCCCTTCCATCAGCCTAACCGCCTCGGGGGGTACTTCCTCCCAAGCATTTGACGACCTGCTCGACGGCGACTTCAGCGTTTGGAGCCTTGCGGGCAACCTAACCCAACCCATCTTTCAAGGTGGCCGTATTCTTGCCAACATCGACCGCAACACCGCGATCCGCGATCAAGCTGCAGCGAACTACCGGAACCTCGCTCTGCGCGCCTTTTACGAGGTGGAAAGCTCCCTAGCCGCCGAGGCCTTTCTCCGCAGCGAGCAGGCCAAACTCTCACTGGCGGCCGAAGAAGCGGTCGCCAGCGAGAAACTCGCCTGGGATCGCTACAGCAACGGGACAGGCACCTTTCTCAGTGCCCTCGATGCGCAGCGCACCGCCGATCTGGCCAGCGCTCGCCTCGTTTCCATTAACCACCTGATCCTGCAGAACCGTGTGGATCTCTACCTCGCCCTCGGCGGACCATTTAATTCCGAACAATGAAAAAGCTCCTTCCTCTCGTCATCCTGCTTGGCGCCTTGATTCTATTCGTGCTCCTATTGGTTTTTAAGCCGGATGCGAACGAGGTCACGCCCGAGCGCCCCGTCACCAGCGTCGAGATCATTACCGCACAACCGGAGACCGTCACTCTCACCGTCCGGAGCCAAGGCACTCTACTCCCCCGCACAGAGTCTGATCTCTCTGCTGAGGTAAGCGGCCGAATCATTCATGTCAGCGATGCCTTCCAAGCAGGTGGCTATATACGCAAAAACGATCGACTCCTCGAAATAGATCCGGCCGACTATTTTGCCGCGGTCACGGCCCAAGCAGCCGAACTCGCTAACGCTGAGCTCGCGCTTGCGCAAGAGACCGCTCTGGCCGAGCAAGCTGCCGCCGACTGGACGGCCCTCGGCGAGGGAAAAGCCAGTGATCTCACCCTACGTAAGCCACAACTCGCCCAAGCTAAGGCGCGCATCGCCGCCGCCAAGGCCGCCCTTAACCGAGCCGAGCGGGACCTTGCCCGAACCAAGATCCTCGCACCCTACGATGGTCGAGTCCTCGAAACCATGGTCGACCTCGGACAGTTCGTCATTGGTAATCCGGGTAACCCTGTCGCCCGGGTCTTTGCTACCGATCAAGCTGAGATAAGGCTACCCATTAGCACCCGCGAGGCCGAATTCCTCCAAACACGCGACCGTCGCCAACGCTTTGTACAGTTGCGTAAGGCGAACACCCCCGATTCGCCCGTGTGGACCGCCCGCTTTGCCCGCATCGAGGCGACCGTGAATCCCAAAAGTCGACTGCTCTACGTTGTTGCCGCGCTCGACAACCCCTTTGAACCTTCGGCGACCCATTTGCAAACTTTACGCCGCGGCCAGTTTATGGATGCCGAAATCGAAGGCCGCACGGTCAGCGAGGTCTATAGACTTCCACGATTCGCCCTGCGCGGATCCAACACCGTCTACGTAGTTACAGATGAGAAGACCCTCACCACACGCAAGGTTGAGATTCTAAAAAGCGATACCGAATCCGTCATCATCTCCAGCGGTATTGAGGCGGGAGAGCGCGTCGCCGTCAGCCCCATCGCCTACTTCGTCGAAAATATGCCCGTCGATCTGATACCGAATGAATGATGACTCATGACGGATCCTCCATCGCCCATCTCTCATCCATAATTATACATCCTTAAATGATCCGTTGGTTCACAAATAATGGCGTGGCTGCCAATCTGCTCGCGGGCATTGTCATCGTGACAGGCTTCTTTATGGCCAAATCGATCAAGCTGGAGCTTTTCCCCGAGCTCGATTTGAACATGGTCAATGTCTCCATACCCTACCCGGGCGCCGCACCGGAAGAGGTTGAGAGCGGAATCGTGGAACTGATCGAAGACCGCATACAGGATGTTAGCGGTATCAAAAAGATAGCCGCTACGGCCGCCGAGGGCTACGGCTCCGTATGGGTCGAAGTGGAACGTGGCTACGACGCCACCGAAATCGCCGACAAAATCAAGGTGCGGATCGACGCGATAGATAATTTCCCTGAAAACGCCGAGGAAGCGACCGTCGAAGAGTTGCTCATCCGCAACGAGGTCATCTCGATGGCAATCTATGGGGACGTTGATGCGAAAACACTCAAGGAGGTGGCCGAATATATTCGCGACGAGCTCAATGTTCGCGAGCGCATCACACAGGTTGACATAAAGGGTATCGCCAATTTCGAGATCTCGATTAATGTATCCGAGATATCACTACGTCAATACGGCCTAAGTTTCGATCAGGTGGTCGACGCCGTGCGCGAATCCTCCGTCGATGTGCCGGGCGGCGCCATCAAGTCCCACGGCGGCGAGATCCTACTGCGCACCTCGGGGAAGCAATACACGGGCGAGGGTTTCGAGAAAATCCCCTTGATGACGGATATCGACGGAACAGTCATTCGGATCGGCGATATCGCCACGGTGGATGACGGCTTTGTCGACGACCCCCTGGTCACCGAGTTCAACGGAAAACGCGCTGTTCTCCTGAGAATCTTTGCGGTGGGCGACGAGAGCGCCCTCGATGTCGCCAAACGAGTGCAGAGCTTTGCTCAGGAGATCAATGCGAACTTGCCGGAAGGCATCCAAGTCGAGAGCTTCCGCGACTTCACCTTTTACCTAAAAGGTCGCCTCAGGATGTTGATCGAGAACGGGGCCTACGGCCTGCTCCTCGTCCTTTTAATTCTCACCCTCTTCCTCCGCCCCTCGCTCGCCTTCTTTGTGATGCTGGGTATCCCGATATCCTTTCTCGGCTCACTACTTTTCCTCCCCTGGCTCGATATCAGCATCAACCTAGCCTCGCTCTTCGGCTTCATCCTTGTGCTCGGAATCGTGGTCGATGACGCCATCATTGTGGGCGAGAGCGTCTTTACCCAATTCCAGAAACACGGGGGCCCGGGAGTGGCCGCCTCCGTCGCGGGCACGAAGCGTGTGGCCACACCAGTGACCTTCGCCGTACTCACCACCATCGTGGCCTTCCTGCCCATTCTCACCATCCCTGGTTTCCTTGGTAAATTCTTCTATCCAATCCCGGTCGTGGTCATCGCCACCCTCATCTGGTCGCTCATCCAATCGAAACTTGTGCTACCCTACCACCTCACCCTCTGTAAAGTCGGCAGCGGGCGTAGGGCCGATCAGATCAACTGGCTCCAGCGCCAGCAGCGCAGGATCGCTGAAGGGCTCGAGCGCTTCGTTGAGCGGCGATACCGCCCCGTCCTCAAGCTGGCCATCGAGTTCCGCTACACCACCACGGCCATCTTCATTGCCATTCTCCTCATCATGTTCGGCATGCTCGGCGGCCGACATCTCCCCTTTGTCTTTTTCCCCCCCGTTCCTTCCGACTACATCGTAGCCAAACTCGTCATGCCTGAAGGCACCCCGGTCGAGTTGACCGAGCGGGCCATTGAACAGATGAACGCAGGGCTCCAAAAACTGACGAAGGAGATCGAGGAACTTGGCCACGGAAACCCCTTCCAAAACGCCGTTATCACCATCGGCGCACAGCCCTTCGAAGGCAGCGGTGGCCCGATGGGCGAAGCCCTCCAAAACACCGGCACCAACATCGCCGAGATCGCAGTGGAGCTGACCAAGCGCGAAGACCTCCTCGCCGGCGGTGAAATTGAGGCCTTCTCCGCTCCATCGCTGGCCAATCGTTGGCGGGAACTGATCGGGCCCATCGCCGGCGTCAAGGAGCTTTCCTTTAATGCCAATGCGGCAGGCGCAATCGGCGCCCCGATCGACATCCAACTCTCTGGGCGCGACTTCGATCAGCTCCGCGCAGCCGCCGAGGCAATCAAGGCGCAGCTCGCCAGCTACGAGGGACTCTTCGATATCAAGGACAACTACAGCAGCGGGAAACGTGAAATTCAGCTAAAAATTCATCCGAGTGCCGAACCACTCGGCCTCCGACAGGCTGACCTCGGCCGCCAAGTGCGTGCCGCCTTCCAAGGAATCGAAGCCCAACGTATCCAGCGCGGACGCGACGATATAAAAGTTATGGTGCGCTACCCACCCGAGGAACGCCGCTCCGTTGAAAACCTGGAAACCCTCCGCATTCGCACCCGCGGCGGCCAAGAAATCCCCTTCGAGGAAGTGGCCGATTTCGAAATCACCGAAGGCTTCTCTGCCATCACCCGGGTCGACCGTCGACGGGTCATTAACATCACCGCCGATGCCGATAAGAGTGTAGCCGATCTCCGACTCATCAAACAGGAACTAAAGGGATTCACCACGCCCCAAGGTCCAATCGGAGGGCTCATGCGCACCTTCGGCTTCGAAGACCAAGTGAGCACAATCGATATGATTCTTGAAGACAAGCCAGGGATTTCCTGGTCCTTTGAAGGGGAGGCTCGGGAACAGGCCGACATCTTCGCCAGCCTGGGGCAAATGACGCTCATTGCCCTCTTTATTATTTACGCGCTGCTGGCCGTACCTCTGAAGTCCTACATCCAGCCCTTCATTGTCATGGTCGTCATCCCCTTCGGACTGATTGGTGCGATCGGAGGCCATATCATCATGGGCAACCCCATGAGCATTCTCTCCGTACTCGGTTTCGTCGCGCTGGCCGGCGTGGTCGTCAACGATAGCCTCGTGCTCGTCGACTTTATCAACCAGGAACGGACGCGGGGCATCCCCCTTAGAGAGGCCATTGAAACATCCGGCGCTGCTCGTTTTCGCCCGATCATACTCACCTCACTGACCACCTTTGCCGGGCTCCTCCCTGTCCTCTTCGAGACCAGCCTCCAGGCTCAGTTCCTCATCCCCATGGCCATCTCACTTAGCTTCGGCGTCCTCTTTGCTACGCTCATCACGCTCCTTCTCGTCCCCGCTTTCTACGAGATTCTTGAGGATGTCAAAGACCTCGCGATCCGCTTTTGGGCTAAGGACTGAGGGCTCGAAAGCCGAATTCAGCATATGTAGAAACAGGCGACTCAAAAGCGCTCAACCCTCTTCTACAATGCGATGCGCATGGCTTTTCCTGTGACTCACTCAGTCTCAAATTTGAATCTTCACGACCGAATTAAGCGTTCTTGAAGGACGCAGATAGCACTGTTCATCAGAAAGCATTTGACCGGGCATAATTGTCCAAAATATTGGACAACTATGAACACCATCACCTATTCACACGCGAGAGAAAATCTGGCGACCACAATCACTGAAGTTTGCCAGAACCACAACCCTGTCATCATCACCAAGAAAGGCACAGATGCTGTAGTCATGATGTCTCTGGAAGATTATGAATCGATGCAGGAGACTACCTATCTGCTCAGAAGCCCAAAGAATGCAAAGCGACTCATTGAGTCCATCGAGCAATTGAATGCAGGTAAAGGAACTGAAAGAGAATTCAGTGAATGAAGAAAATATTCTCGGACAGGGCTTGGGAAGATTATCTCTACTGGCAGAAAACAGACAAAAGAATGCTCAAGAAGGTAAATGAGCTCATTAAGGATACTGACCGTAATCGACATGAAGGAATCGGTAAGCCAGAGCCACTGAAGCACACACTCTCCGGCTTTTGGTCTAGAAGAATAAATGAGGAGCATCGACTCGTTTATCGAATCAAAGGAGATGAAATTCAGATTGCTCAACTACGACACCACTACTAAGCCGAACCTGTCGAGATAGCCAACACCTGGGCTTACGTCTTCGCCCTGCAAAGC
This sequence comes from Opitutales bacterium, assembly GCA_049598495.1. GTDB lineage: Bacteria > Verrucomicrobiota > Verrucomicrobiia > Opitutales > Coraliomargaritaceae > Thalassobacterium. Next base: position 60,316 of record JBMYNR010000001.1, on the reverse strand, counting down.
AGCACCACGCCGGACGAGTCGAGCGAAGACGGATCTGTTGAGGTGTTTATAAATACTGGCACGGCAACACCTTCGCCTGGAACAGGTCAGGCGAGTGCCATGGCTACACCTAATTTGAGTCTGCTTAAATACAGAGTGCCCTATAGCTTGGGTACGGCTTCGAGCAGCTTGACCGTATAGGGGTGCTGAGGTTCGTTGTAGATCGCCTCGGCGCTGGCCTGTTCCACGATCCTACCCTCGGTCATAACGAGTACTTCGTCGCTGATGTGTTCGACGACAGCAAGGTCGTGCGCGATAAAGAGATAGGTCAGTCCAAGTTCGTCCTGAAGGTCTTGCAGCAGATTCACAATCTGTGCCTGCACGGAGACATCGAGCGCGCTAACGGGCTCATCGCAAACGATAAACTCGGGCTCGACGGCAAGCGCACGGGCGATACCGATCCGTTGACGCTGACCACCGCTGAACTGGTGCGGGTAGCGCCCCATGAAATCAGCATTGAGGCCTACCTTACCGAGGAGCTCAGCCACACGGGTCCGTTTCCGTTCTTTGCTCCAATCATTGAAATGAATATCGAGCGGCTCCGCGATAATACTGTAGATCGTCATCCGCGGGTTGAGCGAACCGAAGGGGTCCTGAAAAATCACCTGAATCTTTTTACGGTATTCGAAGAACCCACGAGCGGAGAGTGTCGCTAGATCGCGACCATCATAATGAACAGAGCCCGAAGTGAGCGGCACGAGCCGAGCGATGGCACGTCCTGTCGTGGTCTTTCCGCTGCCACTCTCCCCCACGAGACCGACGGTCTTTCCGCGCGGCACATCAAAACTAATCCCATCAACGGCCTTAACGACATCGACCGTGCGCTGAAACAATCCGCCCTTGATCGGGAAATGGACTTTCAAATCACGGACCGAGAGAAGTGTTTCATTCGGCAAAAGATCAGACATGTCAAAAACGTATAGGCGAAACGAAGTGCGGCGCAATACCGAGATGCAAAAGAAGCGGCCCCGACGACGGACACCCATATGCATGCGAGACTTCCTTTTGTAGAACGCTGACGACAGTCAGTGTTTCGCTGCTTACCAGAGGCCCACTACAAAATCGTCTAAAGCTTTGGATCGTAGTCTGAGTCTGGTCTGGGCGGGTGCAGATGCGAGTCATTCTTTTGTAGAACGCTGACGACAGTCAGTGTTTCGCCGCCCGATGAAGCGCTTGAGGAGGGTCTTCAAGGCCTCCAGTTCCTCAAAACGGAAAAGAGCGAGCAGTGCGAAATAAATCACGACAGCTACAGGGACAAGCACGGCGACGATGGCAAGGGCACCGAGCTTCCCGGGCACAGGGAGTACGCCGAACCAAGGCGCCGCGTAAATACAGAACAGGCCCATGAGCACGCCGGCTGAAAGGATCTTAAGCCCCGCCATGAGGAGCCGACCATAACACACACGAGCGTTGCGCCTGGAGAGAGCTTTCCAGAGAAAAGCGCTCTGTATGACCGCTGCGATCACGTTGGCCGCAGCCAGGCCCTTGGCGCCAAAAAACTGCATGAGGACAAGCCCTGCCACAAGATTGACCAGAAGGCAGAGTCCGGCGACTGCTACCGGGGTACGCATATCCTTGCTCGCATGCAGACCTCGGGTGGCAAAGGTGGCAGCCGAGTAGAACGGCAGGCCAAAACCGTAAATAGCCAGCAACGGAACGGTAGCCAAAACATCCGCCCGCTCGAAGGCACCCCAGAGAAAGAGGCACTCAAGTATGGGTTCACCAAGCGTGATTAGGCCGATCCCCGCAGGGACCGAAATGCCAAGTATCAAACGCATCCCGCGCAGAAAGGCCTCCGAAAAACCTACTTCGTCTCCCGCAGAAAGGGCCTTCGCCAGAAGCGGAAAAAAGACCGTAGCGACGGCAATTGTAAAGACCCCAAGCGGCAACTCCATCAAACGACTGGCAAGATAGAGCACGGAAACCGCTGATTCATCGAGCGAATACGCCAGCAAGCGGGAAACCAGAATATTAACCTGAAGAATGGCCGCCCCCAGAAGTCCCGGAAGGAACAACTGCCAGAGTTCGGCCAGCGCCGCCTCGCCCCTCAGTTCAACACGCGGCCGCCAACCCTGACGCATAAGATCGAATGCCGGGAGCAGAAGCTGAAGCAATCCGCCCACCAACACCCCACCGCAGAGCCAGTAAACAACCCGTGCGAGCCCCGCATCAAGCCAGATCCCGGCCGCCAACGCACTAATCATCGCGAGATTCAGCAGGATGGGCGTGGAAGCCGCCACAGCAAAGCGACCCAATAGATGAAGACCCGCAGAGATAATGGCAGCGAGACAGATGAATAGCATGTAGGGAAGCAAGCAGACCGCCAGTTCGGCACCCAGCGCCCAGTGATCCGGAAGCCAATGACTCTTGGAAGCCCACCAGAGCCCGCCCATGCCCAGTAAAATGATGAATAACAGGGCCAGCAGTAATCGAAACATGACCTGGTTAAAAAACCGAAAGGCAGCCTCACGGCCCTCGCTCTTCAGCACATCTGAAAAGACAGGCACAATCGCGGATGTCAGCGCACCCTCACCGAGCAGCCTTCGAAAAAGATTGGGCAAAGTGAACGCGAGGATGAAGGCTGAATTCCAAAGGCTGGCCCCCAACGCAGCAAAGATGAGGATATCACGTAAGAGGCCTAGGAAGCGCGAGCCTATGGTCGAGAAACTGACCACGGCAATATTACGAAGGTTTTGGAGCATCGATGTATGAGGCGGGCAGCAAGGAACAACCTGCGCACTCTTTAGAAACGACGCCGTGAAAAACTTTGGCAAATGTATATTTTCGTGCTCTTTGTTCTAGATTCAATCATGCTCTCGTCTATTGTGCTGAAACCGCATACGAACACTTTGCAAAATGCCACTTATTTCCAAACTCACCGTTCGCCTAAAGCGTCACCCGAAGCGCGTCGTTTTTCCTGAAGGAAGCGACCCGCGCATCCTACAGGCCGCCCGAAAATTCGCGGCGAACGAGCTCGGGGTCCCGATTCTTCTCGGCAACCGCGCCAAGATCAAAGCCCATGCCGAAAAGCTTAATATCAGCCTCGATCGCATCCGTATCATCGAGCCACGCCGCAGCGATGAATGGGAAACCTTCAGCAAACAGTTCCACGGCCTCCGTCGCTTCAGAAATCTAAAGGAAAAGGAAATTGAGCAATACCTCGAGAATACCAACTATTTCGCGACTCTGATGCTTGCCACCTCGCAGGCCGATGCCCTTGTTTCCGGGGCTACCAGCTCTGCTTCGAGCGCACTACGCCCGATTCTCCAGATCGTCCCACGCCTGCCGAATGTAAAGACCGTTTCCTCGCTCAACATTTTCGATCTTGAGGACCCGGAAACCGGCAAGGACCGCGAACTGTTCCTCGCGGATTGCGCCGTCATACCCGAGCCCACAAGTGAACAACTCTCCGATATTGCAGTCACCACCGCCGCGCTGCGCTACCATTTGACCAACTCAAAGCCTTACGTAGCACTCTTGAGTTATTCGAGTAAAAGCGTGACGAGCAAGAACCCAACGGTATCCAAGATGAAGGCAGCCACGGAGCTAGCCCGAAAGAAGGCACTCGCCCTCGGCATCCCAATGGAGATCGACGGCGAGCTTCAAGTCGACGCCGCTCTCGACCCGATCACGGCGAAGACCAAAAAGATCCAAGGCCCGGTCGCCGGCCAGGCCAACATCCTCATCTTCCCGGATCTTCACTCCGCCAATATCGCCTCTAAACTAGTGGATACCCTGACGCGTGCACGCAACTATGGGCCCATCCTGACCGGTTTGGCCAAGCCCGCTGCCGAGATCAGCCGTGGTGCCACGGCCAGTGATATTTTCGGCACTGCCGTGATGGTGGCCTCCCAGGCAATCGAACACAAGCTGCTCTATCCGACAGACAATATCGACGATCTCAACGAGGACGTCACCATCCTTTAAGGGGCTATGCCCCCACGGAGAATCTTTCCATGGCGAAATCCACCAAGCTGTTCACCGAACCGGACGATACGGAAAACCTGACCGCTCCGCGGAACAAAACGACCAAGCGGATCTTGATTGCCGCGACCCGGATGAATGACGGCAAGACGACGACCAGCCTCGCCCTCTTTTCCGCACTGCGTAGTATGACCGAGGATGTCGGCTTCATAAAGCCGGTCGGCCAGCGTTTTATTGAAGTCGAAGGCCAGCAAATCGACGAGGACTCAGTCCTACTCGACCAGATCTTCGATGTAAAAACACCGATCCGGGCGATGAGCCCGATCTCGATCCACCCGACCTTTACCCGAGACTACCTCGATTCTCCAGATGAAAACCACTGTGAACTGATCGACAAGATGTGTCGCGCCTTCGATCGCGCGGCCTTCGGCCGTGACTATATTATTATCGAAGGCACAGGCCATGCCGGCGTGGGTTCCGTATTCAATCTCTGCAATGCAGACGTGGCTCGTCACCTTGGTGCAAAGGTGATCATCGTCGCCAGCGGTGGCATTGGTCGGCCAGTCGATGAGATCGCTTTGAATAAAGCAGTCTTTGAGGCGGCGGGCGTTCAAATCATCGGCGCAATTATCAACAAGGTGTTGCCCGACAAGATTGATATGGTGGAAAAATACTGCCGTATCGCACTGGAGCAGATGAATATTCCCCTTCTCGGGTGCATTCCTCACGAAACCAAGCTGACCCAGCCGAACCTAGAGCAGGTGGTTGAGGAGACCAACGGACGCTGGCTCAACGGAAAAACAGCAGGCGGAAAAAACCGGATTGATCGAGTGATCATTGGTGCCATGGCTGCCAAGGGATTGGTCGAACACCTAGACGAGGGTGCCCTCATCATTGCACCCGGTGACCGGGAGGACATTCTGCTCTCCGCCATAGCAGCTGCGAGTGTCGAACAGGGAAAAGTCATCGCCGGCATCATACTAACTCGGAGTATCTTGCCCCATCCCCGCTTGATGGAAATGATCTCAAAAACTTCGATTCCCGTTGTTCTGTGCTCCGAGGACAGCTACAAGGTCGCCTCCAAAGTGAATAATATGACAGTCAAGACTCAGCCGACCGACGAGGACAAGATTCCGATCATTAAAGATCTCATTACCAAGAATATCGATTTGAAGGCCGTCCTAAACGCCTTCGATTCACAGCCATAATTCCTTCCATGCCTGGAAAACCCAAAGAAGTCCCCTTCGAGGAATCCCTCGAGCGTCTAGAAAAGCTCATTCAAGCAATGGAGAACGGAGACATCCCTCTCGCCGATCTTGTTGCGAAATTTGAAGAAGGCTCTAAACTTTTGAAAGCCTGCCAAACGCAACTCAAAGAAGCAGAACTAAAAATTGAAAAGCTGAACCTGAAAACGGGTGAGCTGGAAGATTTCGAAGACGCACCCGAAGCCTAGCTCAGACAGCACCCTTTCAAGGAATACCTACCCGATAAGCATGTCCCTTTTAAAACAGATACAGTCTCCAGAAGACGTCAAGAAGCTCGAAGCGGACGAGCTTCCACGACTCGCAGAAGAGATTCGTGCGCGCGTCATTGAGACAACAGCACACAACGGCGGACATATCGGGCCCAACCTCGGGGTGGTTGAGCTGACCATAGGTTTACACCGGGTCTTTAATACACCGAAGGACCGCTTCTGCTTCGATGTGGCGCATCAGGGCTATGTCCACAAGCTTCTTACCGGTCGCAATGACGAGCGTTTTGACAAGATCCGATTGAGCGAAGGTTTGAGCGGATTCCTCTCCCGCGAAGAAAGTGAACATGATGCTTTTGGTGCCGGTCACGCGGGGACGGCTCTTTCGGCCGCGCTGGGCATGGCCGCCGCCCGCGACCGCCGCGGCAGTGATGAGCATGTTGTGGCACTGTGCGGGGACGCCGCCTTCACCTGCGGCATCACGATGGAAGCACTGAACAACGTCACGACTTCCACCAAGCGGCTCATCATCATCCTCAATGACAACAAGTGGTCGATCGCCAAGAACGTGGGCGCACTGCCCCGCTACTTTAACGAACTGATCACCAACCCGATCTATAACAGAGTCAACGACGATATCGAAAGCCTCCTACAGAAGGTTCCGGGCGGAGAATCTTTGATCAAACTCGGCATAAAATGGAAACAGGAGACCAAGGACTTTTTCGTCTCTTCTTCTCTCTTTGAGAAATTCGGCATTCGCTACATCGGCCCGATCGACGGGCATGATCTAAAACAGGTGGAACACTACCTCGAGTTTGCAAAAAATGCCGAGCAACCCGTGCTGCTCCACATTATGACGGAGAAGGGCCACGGCTACGATGTCGCGATCAACAACCCTGAGCGTTTCCACGGTGCGAGCCCATTTGATATTAAAACAGGCAAAGGCGCCCCATCCGCTACGGGCACACCAAAGAATTACCAAGATCTGATGGGGGAAACCCTCGTGAAGCTCGCCCGTGAGGATAAAAATCTAGTGGGCATCACCGCGGCCATGCCCTCAGGAACCGGGCTCAATATTCTGGAGAAAGAGTTGCCCGAGCAGTTCTTCGATGTGGGTATCGCCGAGGAGCATGCCGTTCTTTTTGCGGCGGGTATGGCTACCTCGGGCTTTCATCCGGTGTGCGCGATCTACTCCACTTTCCTACAGCGGGCCTACGACCAGATCATCCATGACGTTGCCCTGCAGAAACTACCCGTGCTCTTCTGTATGGATCGCGCCGGCCTTTCACCCAATGATGGCGCCACCCATCACGGACTCTTCGACATCGCATATTTGCGCTGTGTTCCTGGCGTCGTCGTGATGGCCCCTGCCGACGAGGACGAACTGGCCGACATGATGGCCACCGGTCTGAAATACCAGGGCCCCGCTTTTATCCGCTACCCGCGGGGCAACGCTGTGGGCGTAACAATGAAGGATGCACCAACCGCGATCGAAATCGGCAAAGCAGAGCGACGCCAATTAGGAAGCGATATCGACATCTGGGCGATCGGCGCAATGGTTGCTGATGCAGAGAAACTTGCCGCGCGTCTAAGCGAACACGGTATCCGCGCAGGCGTCGTCAACGCACGCTTCGCCAAGCCACTGGATACCGAACAGCTTCTCGAATCGGCAAAGACGAGTCAACTCATCGTCACAATGGAGGATCATGTCATTACCGGTGGTCTAGGAACTGCGGTGATGGAGGCGCTCCAACAACTGGACACTCCCTGCCCTGTTGAACGCATCGGCTGGCCGGATGCCTTTATCGAGCACGGGAGCTCCGTCTCCCGACTGAGAGAGGATAACGGCCTTTGCGCCGAAGCCATTCTAGACCGGGTCAAGACGAGCTACGAGCGGCGCCAATCGAGCGTGAGCGTTGCGCGGGTGCGTGAATAGGAAGCGCCCATTAGCGACCGTGTTAAGCGGCGTCTATTCGAGGCCAAGCTTTTGTCGCCCGGCTTCCGATATCATATGCGGCGTCCACGGCGGGTCCCAGACGATGTCCACCTGAGCCTTGGAAACCCCGCCCAGTGCCTCGATATGCTTGCGAGCATCTTCCGCAATGACAGGCCCCATGCCACAGCCTTGAGCCGTGAGTGTCATCTTTACCTTGATTGCGTGACGCCCATCAGCATCGGGCTCGGAGATCTGCAGGTCATAGATAAGGCCGAGGTCGACGATATTCACCGGTATCTCCGGATCAAAGCAACCGCGCATGGCTTCCCAAACTTGTTCCTCACTGAAGGGCGCATCGCCCAACGAAGTTTCGGCCGCCTTGGCCGCCTCATCGAGTTGCGCCTGAGCCGCGGCACCAAGTGCATCCCAGTCCTTGCTCGATAGACGGAACAAACCGGAGTCGGTGCGAATCGTAACGGTGCCTCCGAGCGCCTGAGATATGCTAGCACGAGTTCCGGCAACTAATGTATGCGATTCACCTGCTGGGATGATCGTCGCTTCTGTGTCGCGCACCAGAGTAAAATCTTCGATGAACTGCATGTAAGCATACAACACACATGCACGAGCCCGTGTCAATTCAAGCTAAAGAATCAAAGATAACGACTGATAGAAGCCGTACCTCCTCACCCCGCAGAAGAGAATTTACCATGGCAAGGCAACACTCTGTTTCGATCCCTCGATAAGGATCTTTCGTACGTTCGTCGGGCGGATGTAGCGATGCGACGCCAGTCGCGTCGACGTATGAAGGATTCCGAACAGACGGAGGTGCTCGTCCGTCGACCTTGCTGGCACAAGTTCGCTGCTCGTGCCGGATATAGCGGTTGAGAGCTTTCTAAATATGGAAGCAGATGGCCTACAAAGGCCGAACTCCAACAAAGCCCCGCGCATCCTAAGGCCTGGAGGGACGCCGTCCTCGGCGTCCGCCAAACAGCCGAACCACTCGGATGCCTTTTTGGACCACTAAAACGCGCTAAAGGAACACTAAAATCCGGATTCCGGGTCGTCCTCCCTCAGTTTTTTGCGAAGATTGAGCAGTTAAAAAATGCTCGCTTTAAGGAGGGAAAAGTCCTCCAGCCATTCTTTGGATGAGAGGAGTCTACGGCGGACATGTCGCACCCGATCTTTTTGCCAACTCGGAACGGCGAGCAAGACTTCCTAAGTCCGACACATCCTTTATCGAAACGGTATTCGCACCCAGACGGGCGCCTGTCATCCCCGGATTCTGCCTTCCACTTTACAGGCTATCGAGGATGCGCTGCGTCTCGTCTCGCTTCTCGGTGGTCTCTGCCAGTTGCTTACGCGCACCAGCCACCACCTTTTCGGGAGCACTCTCGACAAACTTCGGGTTCTTCAGCTTATTCTCTCCGACTGCAACAAGCTTGTTGAGCTTCTCCAGTTCCTTGGACAGCCGGACTTTCTCGGCCTCTAGGTCGATACTACTATTGAGATCGAGATAGAGCGATCCGAGCGGCGTAACGATAGCAGGCAGCCCATCTGCAGACCTGTCACCGATTGCTTCGAGACGGCCGAGACCAGCCAGCGTCCGAATAAGGGCAGCATTGTCCTCAATAACCTGTGCCGTGCTGCCCTCTGCACCGAAGAAGACAGCGACATCACGCTTACTTGCGAGGTTATACTGTGCCTTGAGCGCTCGGGCCTGTGATATCAATTCCTGGAGATTGGAAACTCGCTCGATCGCACCGGGATCCACTGGGACCTGTTCCTCGAGGGTCGATGTCGGGACGATGGGCGTGTTCTGGATATAGGCCACCACTTCGTCGTAACCGAGCCCATTCCAGAGTTCCTCCGTAATGTGCGGAATAATCGGGTTCGCCAGTTGAAGCACTTGGCGAATGACGAGATCCTGGATCGCGAGGCAGTTGTCACGCAGCTCGGCATCGCCCTTCAGCTTCCCTTTGGAGGCCTCGACATACCAGTCACAAAAATCACCCCAGAAGAATGCATAGATCAGGTGTGTGAGCGGCGCAATCTCGTAATCAGTGAAACACTTCTCCAACTCGGCCGTAACTTGCTGGAGTCTACCAAGGATCCAATGATCGTAGTCATCAAAGAGATCCGGGTTCATCCGACTGATGATCGCTTCAAAACTGGAGTTGTCCGCCATGGGGCCGGACATCTGACGAAAACGGGCCGCATTCCAGAGCTTATTGCAGAAATTACGACCAATCTGGATACGCTCTTCCGAAAATAGAATATCTGAGCCGGACGGTGCAATATTACAAATACCGAAGCGGAGCCCATCCGCACCATACTTCTCAATCAGATCGAGCGGATCGGGCGAGTTGCCGAGCGACTTGGACATCTTTCGCCCTTTCTCATCGCGGATTAGGCCATGGATAAAAATATTCTTAAAGGGAATACGCGCTTCAATCTCTTCGTCCTTGAGCTCCTTTTGATCCTCACCGTAAAGCTCGAGACCGGCCATGATCATGCGGGCCACCCAGAAGAAAATAATATCAAAGCCCGTGACCAAGGTAGAGGTCGGATACCAATAGTCCTGCTCTTTTTGTTGCTTGGGCGTAGCCTTCGGCCAACCGAGATTGGCCATAGGCCAGAGATAGGAAGAGGCCCATGTATCGAGGACGTCTTCCTCCTGTTCCCAATTCTCCGGGTCGGCTGGACCAGCGACGGAAACATGGACATGCTCGGGGTTTTGAAAATCAATCTCGGCTCGGTCGATACCCTTCTTATAATAGACAGGAATCCGGTGCCCCCACCAGAGCTGGCGACTGATACACCAGTCTTGAATACCATTGAGCCAGTGCAAATAGGTCTTCTTCCAACGATCCGGATGAAATTTAATGATCCCTTTTTCGACCGCCCGCTTGGCCTCCTCAACCTTCGGGTATTTGAGGAACCACTGCTCGGAGAGCCGCGGTTCAATGGGAACATCGCCACGTTCGGAAAAACCGACCGTGTTCTCGTAGGGTTCACGTTCGATAAGCAGGCCCATCTCCTCAAGCTTCTTAGCAGCCATCTTACGTGCATCGAAACGATCCATTCCGGCAAAATCCGCACCCGCAAGTGTATTGAGGCGTCCCTCGGCATCAATCACCTCGATCAGTTCCAATCCGTGGCGCTGTCCAATCTCAAAGTCGTTCTTATCGTGAGCGGGCGTCACCTTCAAGCAACCGGTCCCAAATTCACGGTCGACATATTCATCACCAATAATCGGAATCTCCGCCTTGGGGAAGGGACGCCAGACGCTTTTACCAATGAGATGTTTGTAGCGCTCATCCTCAGGATGCACGGCGACAGCGCTGTCGCCCATCAGTGTTTCCGGGCGCGTCGTCGAGATTTCCAGGTGTGTCCGCTCGCCATCAGCCTCAACAAGTTCGTAGCGCATTTTGTAAAAGAAACCGTTCTGGGGCTTCATGTTTACTTCCTCGTCCGAAATCGCCGTATGGGTCGCCGGGCACCAATTGACCATGCGCTTTCCACGGTAAATATACCCCCGCTCATAGAGCCTCACAAAGGCAGTCAAAACCGCTTCCGAATAGTGATCGTCGAGCGTGAAACTGGTACGACCCCAATCGCAGGAGGCTCCCAGTTTTTGGAGCTGGTTCAGAATCACACCACCGGACGCTTCTCGGAACTTCCAGACCTTTTCTAGAAAACCCTCACGACCAAGATCATACTTGCTCTGGCCAGTCGCTTCACGAACTTGCTTTTCGACCTTTGTTTGGGTGGCGATACCCGCGTGATCTGTGCCCGGCTGCCAAAGCACAGATTTACCTTCAAGACGTGCACGACGCACGAAAATATCCTGCAGGGTATTGTCCAGAACATGGCCCATGTGCAGCATCCCCGTCACATTGGGTGGCGGAATCATTATGGCGTAGGGCTCCCGCTCCTTATCAGCGACCGCTTTAAAGCATCCAGCCTCGAGCCAGTTGGCATACCAGCGGTGTTCAACTTCCTTGGGTTCGTAAGCTTTGGCGATCTCGGACATTACAAAAATTGGAAAGACTGGGAAAGTGCGGCTCAAGCGGCGGCTTTCAAGCCAGAAAATAAAAGCCCGCAGGCGGATGGCGACTGCGGGCTTGCGATGAAATAGGCATCCAAGCAGATCAACCAGTCAGCTGTTTGATGATTTCAACAATGGGCAGGAAGAGCGCGATAACGATAAAACCGACCACAACCGCAAGGAAAACAATCATGACCGGCTCAATGATCGACGTGATCCCGGCCACGGCATTGTCGACATCCTCGTCGTAATTATCTGCCACACGATTAAGCATCTCGGCAAGCTCACCGGTTTCTTCACCGACATCAACCATACTGGTCACCATGTTCGGAAACACGCTTTCACGCTCCATAGGTTTGGCCAGCGACTCACCGTCTCGAACAGCATCATGGATACGACTAAGGGCGTTTTCGTAGAACTTGTTCCCCGTAATATCCTTCGTGATCGTGATCGACTGAAGAATGGGCACCCCACTGGAGAGAAGCGTACCAAAGGTCCGAGTAATTCGGGCAATATTCACCTTGCGGACAAGGTCGCCCACTTTCGGCAGATTAATGGAACACCAGTTAAAGGCTTTTGAGCCAAAGGGCGTCTTGAGGAGAAATTTGAAGCCCACGATCGCGACCACAATAATGATCATGGTCAGGACAATGTTCTCGCGCATGAAGTTACTGACTCCAACCACGAACTGGGTGGGGCCGGGCAATGCCGCACCTTCGAGCATATCGTCAAAAATGGTCTGAAACTTCGGGACCACAACAACCATCAGAAGAGCAACGATGGAGATGGCCACACCGACAACAACAATCGGATAAACCATGGCCGATTTCACCTTCTTCTTGGTTTTGAGGGCTTTTTCCATGAAGCCGGCGAGACGGGAAAGAACCACTTCGAGCACACCCCCGGCCTCGCCTGCGCGCACCATATTTACATAAAGGCGGTCGAAAATCTTGGGGTGCTGCGAGAGACCGTCGGAGAAAGGATTACCCGACTTCACCTGATCCGCAATCTGCTCGAGAACTCCCTTAAAGCGCAGGTTCTTTTCCTGACGGATCATGACCTCCAGAGCACGAAGTAGAGGTAGGCCTGCATCGAGTAGTGTGGCGAGCTGACGGGTAAAAGTCGTCAACTCCTCGGGTTTAATGACCTTACCGAAGCCGCCGACTTTCTTCGACTTTTTGCCTCCCACGCTGGAGGCGGTTTTTCTCGGCGAACTGCCGCCCGCATCCACAATTTTCGTAGGCATCAGACCCGCGGCGCTTAGCTTCGAACTGGCTTCGTCCCGATTGGCTGCTTCGACAGCGCCGGTCTTCTGCTTTCCGTTGGCGTCAATCGCCGTATATTTGAATTTTGCCATGAGGATTTTAGGTATATTTGAGAACTTCTTCTATGGTGGAATTACCGTCGAAAATTGCACGCAAACCATCGTCACGCAAGCTTCGCATACCCTGTTCAAGGGCCTTCTGCTTTATGGTCAGGGTGGGCGCACGCTGATTGATTAGTTCGCGAATCGCATCGGAGACCACGATCATTTCGAAAAGCCCGATCCGGCCACGGTAGCCTGTGTTGCTACATTCTGAACAGCCTTCTCCATAGTAGAAATCCTTGTCCGCAATTTCGAGCGGGTCCACATCGAGCAACTCCACAAGGTCGTGCCCCGGTTCGTAAGCGGTGCGGCAATGCTTACAGATGCGACGAACCAGACGCTGCGCAAGAATCGCTTCAAGCGAGGCGGAGATCAGAAAAGGCTCGAGCCCCATATCGATCAGTCGAGTGACCGCACCGGGCGCATCATTCGTGTGGAGCGTACTTAAGACCACGTGCCCGGTCAGTGAGGCCTGCACCGCAATCTGTGCAGTTTCGAGGTCACGTATCTCACCGACCATGATCTTATCGGGATCCTGACGGAGGAATGCACGGAGCGCCCGGGCGAAATCCAGCCCGACCTGATGATTAACCGCAACCTGCATAATGCCGTCGATCTCATATTCGACCGGATCTTCTGCTGTAAGAATCTTGGTCTCAACATCATTGACCTCACGAAGCGCACTATAAAGCGTCGTTGTTTTACCTGATCCCGTTGGACCGGTAACAATAAAGATCCCATTCGGGCGGTCGACGAGACCACGAATTGTCTGCAGAATATCATCCGGCAAACTGAGGGCCTCGAGATCGAGATTGACCACAGATTTATCGAGAACCCGTAATACCACCGATTCACCAAATTGGGTGGGCAGGGTCGAAACCCGCAAATCAACCGGGCGCCCAGCAATGGTCATCTTGATCCGGCCGTCCTGGGGGATTCGAGTCTCTGATATGTTCATATTGGAGAGCACTTTCACACGCGAAGTCACCGGAACCGCGAGATTTTTCGGCGGTGGCGCCATCTCGTAAAGTGCACCGTCGATGCGATAACGAATACGAAACTGATCTTCGAATGGCTCAAAATGGATATCAGAAGCTTTATCTTTAATCGCCTGCTGAAGCACCAGATTTACAAAGCGGATAATCGGCGTCTGGTTCGCCAGATCCGTAAGATCCCCCTCGGATAGCTCCTGCTCACCCCCATCCGCGAAGCCCTCACCGATATCCCCAAGGATATCATCAATCGAGGCATCCTCTTCGCCATAGGTATTGATGAGCAATGTGTCGATGTGCTCGGGATCACAAACGACAATCGTAATATCCTTATTAAGCGTAAAGGTGAGGTCGTCGATAATTGCCGGATTGAAGGGATCCTGTGCCAGCAGCTCGACGGAAGTATCATCCACCTTAAAGGGAACCACCGCATACATTCGAGCAACATTCGCTCGAACCGTAGAGGAAATTTCCTCCGCAACTTTGTGCGGCGGACTGGCCAGAAACTCATAACCCAGATACTCAGCGATCGCCTCCAGTATCTGATTGCGCTCGACCACTCCGGAGTCGATGACCGCATCAGCCAATGACTTACCGGTTTTAAGATGGGACTCGTTTATCTCATCCAGTTGCGCAACATCCATCAGATCCGCGCCTTTGATAATTTCGTAGACTGTATCGTTATGATCTTCGAACATTCAAGTATACTTCTAATCAGAGGTGGGGCACAAAATACGGCTCATTCGGAAAAGACGGCACCGCTCTCCAACAGTTTTTCTCGCAGCAGGCTCGGATTCTGAGATTTTGAGAGTGCTTCGTCTGCTGAAATGAGGTTTTTCCGATAAAGATTGGTTAGATGAGCATCCAGACTGATCATACCAAGACCGACACCGGTTTGGATATCCGACGCGATTCGGTAGGTCTTATTCTCACGGATCAACTGGGCGATCGATGTCGTTGTGATCATAATTTCAAAGGACGCGATCCGGCCACCACCCGTCTTTTTGCAGAGCACTTGGGAGATCACGGCAACAATGGATGAAGCCAACTGCGTACGTATCTGATCTTTCATGTCTGCGGAGAACGCATCAACAATTCGATCCACCGTGCGCGCAGCGCCAGTCGTGTGCAGGGTAGCAAATACGAGGTGTCCTGTCTCGGCAGCTCCGACTGCAGCTTCAATCGTCTCGAGGTCGCGCATTTCACCAACCAGAATCACGTCGGGGTCCTGGCGTAGAGCACCGCGGATCGCATCGGCAAAGGAGGCAACATCGCTCCCGACTTCACGTTGGGTGACGATACACTTCTTATGGTCATGAAAGTATTCAATCGGATCTTCTATCGTAATGATATGCCCATCACGGTTCTCGTTGATCCAATTGATCATTGAGGCCAAAGTAGTGGATTTACCCGAACCGGTGGGGCCGGTTACAAGAATGAGACCGCGAGGCCGACTAATCAACTCCTTGATCTTATCCGGGAGACCAATTTCGGAAAGAGTGAAGAGTTCATTCGGGATTTGTCGAAGCACCATCCCATACGCTCCTTTTGCCCGAAGAACACTCACCCGAAAACGAGCCCGATCCTCATAGGCAAACCCGAAATCCGCACCACCCCGCGACTGCAACTGCTCCCGGTGAGAGGTGGATGTAATCGCCTTCATAAGATCCTCCGAGTCCTGAGGCGTGAGCTTCGGTCCATCGACCGGAACCATGGTCCCGCTGATTCGTAGCGTGGGCGGTTGATTGACCTGGATATGAAGATCCGATGCGCCCTGATCGACCATCAACTCCAGAAGATCATTCATTTCGTAGCTCATCGTAACTTTATAAAATCGTTTTCTATTTGAGATTAAAGAGAACCGGAGACCGTCGCATGCAGCACCTCCTGTGGTGTCGTCACCCCGGCGATAACCTTGCGTATCCCGTCCTCACGCATATTGCGCATACCCATTTCACGCGCCTTATCGCGAAGGGCAACCAGGCTGGCTTCCTCATAAATCATCTGCTGCAGCTCCTCGTTCACATTGAACATTTCAAAAATACCCACGCGGCCTCGAAAACCGGTACCATTACACTTCAGGCAGCCTTCTCCTTTCATAAAGGAAGCGTCCGTCATCTGGTCCGGACGGATACCCAGTGAGTTGAGGAGCTTCTCGTCGTGCTCACAGGCTTCTCGACAATGCGGGCAGTTTCTCCTAACAAGACGCTGAGCAAGAACGGCACGCACAGCAGCTGCAACAAGGAAGGGCTTAATTCCGATATCAATCAAACGACTAACCGCGCTCGGCGCGTCGTTCGTGTGGAGTGTACTAAAAACCATGTGGCCGGTCAGCGCCGCATTGATCGCAATCTCGGCGGTTTCTTTGTCACGAATTTCCCCAACCATAATAATATTGGGCGCTTGACGAAGCATTGAACGCAGCGCAGCAGCGAAAGTCATACCCACCTCGCGGCGAACTTGAACCTGATTCACACCAGCCATCTCGTACTCAACCGGGTCCTCAACCGTAATAATCTTACGGTCAGGGTGATTAATGTAGTTAAGTGCCGAATACAAAGTCGTCGATTTACCCGAGCCCGTCGGGCCCGTCACAAGGAAGACGCCGTCCGGCAAAGCAATAATACGCTCGAAGGTTGCCTGATCGTCGCTAAAGAAACCCAACTCTGGCAGTCCAAGGCGGAGACTCTCCTTATCAAGAATCCGCATCACAATACTCTCACCAAATGCCGTTGGGAGTGTCGAAACACGCAAGTCGATGATCTTCGCGCCTACCTTGATATTGATACGACCATCCTGCGGCACACGCTTCTCTGCGATGCTCACATCCGACATCAGCTTTATTCGGGAAACGATGGAAGGCTGCAGGCGCTTGGGTGGGTTCTCTACCTCATGCAAAACACCATCGATCCGGTAGCGCACACGAAAGCGCTGCTCCAAGGGCTCCATGTGAATATCGGATGCACGACGCTTGAGCGCTTCCGAAATCACCATATGAACATACTTTATGATCGGCGCCTCCTCTTCATTGACATCATCTACAGATGGCAGATCGATCTGAGTCGGCAGCGCATCGGGATCTTCCACTTCAGAAAAGATGTCGTCGACCTCGCTCACCTTGGCGCCCTCATAGTACTGGTGGATCGCCTTCTCAATCTCTTCGAGTGGAGCGACGCGACTAACGATGGAGCGTTTGATTACGTGACTGATGCTATCGATCGCATCCATATCGAGCGGATCGGCGACCGCGAGCTCCACCTCGCTATCATCCGCTTCAAGTGGAATCACCTTATAGCGGCTCGCCAGCTCGTAGGGCAGCACAGCCAATGCTTCCGAGGAGACTCGGGTATCCGCCAAATCGACGGTCTCCATATTGAACTCTTCCGCGAGAACGTCGGCAATCAATTGCTGGGAGATAATATGCTCCGCCACGAGCGACTCAAGAATAGCCGTATCTTCGCTAGCTTCAAAACCAGCCTGGTTAACTTTGGCTCGAGTCGACTCTATGACGCTTTCATCAAGCAGACTTTTGTCGGTGAGTAACTGGAGAACAAACTCGTCGGCTGAGGTCACAAATGAAAGCTTATTGGAGCGGGAGCGGGAGCGGCGGGAGGATAATTACCGAGCGACACTCATCAGGAATTCAGCGTTGGTTGACGTCTTCTTGATGCGTTGGATCAGCATTTCCATAGCATCTGTTGACGGTAGACCTTTCATCGCTCTGCGCAATGAATAAATTTTTTGCATTTCATCCGGATGGTATAGTAGTTCTTCCTTCCGTGTGCCGCTCTTGTCCATACTGAGCGCAGGGAAGATACGCTTGTCGGAGAGGCCTCTGTCAAGGTGAAGCTCCATATTACCAGTACCCTTAAACTCCTCAAAGATCACCTCGTCCATTTTGCTGCCCGTTTCGACCAGCGCAGTGGCAATAATAGTGAGACTGCCTCCATCTTCGATGTTGCGTGCCGAACCGAAGAAGCGCTTGGGCTTTTGCAGGGCGTTGGCTTCGACCCCACCGGATAGAATCTTACCACTGCTCGGCATCGTCGTGTTATATGCCCGCGCCAGTCGAGTAATCGAGTCCAGGAGAATGACCACATCCTCACCCACTTCGACCATGCGCCGCGCCTTTTCAATCACCATTTCTGCCGCATGGACGTGACTCTCGGCCGACTCATCAAAGGTCGAACTAATTACCTCACCCGAAACCTGACGGCGAAAGTCAGTCACTTCCTCAGGGCGCTCATCAATAAGCAGAATGATCAAATGAGCATCCGGATAATTCTTCTGAATTGAATTCGCCATGCCCTGCATGAGAACAGTTTTACCCGTCCGGGGTGGTGCCACGATCAGGCCACGCTGACCGAACCCGACCGGAGTCAGGCAATCCACGACGCGCATCGATAGATTATCCCACTTCGCCTCGGAATCCGCTTCCATGAGGATTCGGGAGGTCGGGTAATAGGGCACCCGCTCGGTAAAGGGAACAATCTCGCCCAAGGTCTCGGGATCCTGGCCCATGACCGCTTCAATGCTGACAACAATTGGGCAGGACTCCCCGTCCCTGTGCGGATGGAGTTGGGCTTTCACGATATGGCCGCGCTGCAGGCCATAATACTCAATGAAAGCCTGCGGCACATAGGCACTGAGAGCTTTCACACGATAGCTATCACGCTCATAAACCAGTAATCCGCCGGCACCATCGTCGAGAATCTCGAGCACTCCGGAGGTGATAATCGCCGCCTTCTTTTCGGCGGCGTAGGACACGATCGAGTTGATCAGAGCATCCCGGTTTGGCGCGTGGACGGTCTCGATCTGGAGCGACTCCACCTCCTGACGAAGTTCCGGCAACTGCATCTCATAAATCCGGCAGTAATCAAGCGGCTCGCCACCACCTGATTTCAGCTCGTTGGCCAAGGCGAGAATCTCCTCACGGCTTTCAAGAAGCTCCCAATCAAGGAGTTCACCAAACTCTATCGGCGTTTCCTCTTCTCGAGTGCGCTGCTTTTTGTTCTGCCAGCGGTTATTCTTACCGCGCTTTCGTTTATTGTTATTTTTATTCTTAAACTTGTTGCCGCCCTTTTGCTGGTTCTGTGGGTGCTTCTGCTTGTTGCCGGAACCGACACCCTGCTCCTTCGAGCTCTCGTCATCAGGCTTGGTCTCAGCATCGCCCCCTTCCGTCGAAGGACTCTCATCAACATCATCCACTTTGATATCTGCACTGAAAGTCACCTCGTCATCCCCACCGCCCTGCTCAGAAGAGATCTCTCCAGGCGTAAAGGCATCGACCTCGGTGGATCCAGCGGCTTTCTTCGCGACCCGCTTCTTGGTGGCCTTCTTTGCGGCCTTCCTGGTCGCGCGCTTCTTGGGCACTTGCGCCTCAGATAGATCGCCCTCGGATGGGCCTGCATTGGTTACTTCGTCAGAGCTCATGGCTTTGTCATATTCGAGACGACGCTCTTCGTCTCATTGGGTGAGTTCAAATCAGAAAGGAGAATGGATGACTGAGCAGTCATCTGCGCAATCAGTCTCGCGGTTTGTTGTTTTAAAAAATCAAGGCTTCCGGAATTGGAGATAAGGTGATCGGCGCGCTCAACTTTCTGCCGGAGAGGCATCTGCTGCGCACGGCGCTGCTCGATCTCGGCCCCTGAATAACCTCGAGCCAACATACGGGACTCGACTACATTAGGGGCACAGGAAACACAGACAGTCAAATCGAAGGTAGTTTCAAGCCTTTTTTCGAAGAGCAAAGGGATCTCCACCAACCAGTTGGCCTCGGCTGACTTCGCCACAACACGCTCCCATCGTTCACGAACAAGCGGATGCAGGAGCCCCTCCAGCCACTTCAACTCGGATGCCTCGGAAAACACTCGACTCGCAATCTCCTGACGATTCACACATCCCGACTCATCAAAAACATCCGTGCCCCAACGGTTCAGTAGGGCTGCCTGGACATCGGCGTCTGTCGCCAGCAATTCCCGGACGATCGTATCCGAATCTATGGTCGACCATCCGGCTTCACGAAAAAGCCCGACAACCGTCGACTTACCGCAACCGATTCCCCCTGTGAGCCCAATTTTCATTCAAATTATTTAGTATTCTCAAGCCCCTCAATACCAATTCAAAACATATGGCAGTTATGCAGACCGCAACCGGCTAGATAGAGTCACCCTGATTTCTTGGGAACGGTGCATACCATGCCGCTAGAAAGGAAGGGATTGTGGCAAACATGACGACTATAAAGAACAACCGGTAACCAAACATGTCCGCCAACAGACCACTCACAGCGGTCGTCGGCCAGAGCACGAGATTCATGATCGCGGTGCAGAAGGCGTAGTGCGTCATATG
Source organism: Opitutales bacterium (assembly GCA_049598495.1). Lineage (GTDB taxonomy): Bacteria > Verrucomicrobiota > Verrucomicrobiia > Opitutales > Coraliomargaritaceae > Thalassobacterium. The sequence continues at coordinate 40,192 of JBMYNR010000001.1, read as the reverse complement.
GTATTTTCCGGGGCTGATCTGCTGCATCATGTAGAGCATATTCGCCACGAAACCAAAACTGTAAAAGAACTTTTCAATTGTGACTAAGCTACCCACCGTAATGAGTGAAAGCGGCTCGGCACCATCGACAGCAAACCCCAAATAGACGTAGGTCAGGTTCGGAAGGTTGAGACAGATTGCCATCGTGAAGAGTGTCTTCTTCAATCCAAATTTAGAAATGAAAAGCCCGCCAAGGATACCACCGGCAAGACTCGCCACGACGCTGACCATTCCGTCGATCACACTCTTCTGAGCCAAGCTCAAGCCCACGCCGCCCATTTCGGGATCAGCTTGCAGAAAGAGGTGGCCCACCCCCAGGAGAAGCCCCTCGCCGCTTCGAAAAAGAAAGACGAAGGACAGCATACCCCAGATCTGCGGCTTCCGAAAGAAGTCTGCCCATGCATCTAGAAAGGTGCTCCGCACTTCTTTGAAACTCTCCGGCCGCTTGGCCACCGAACCCTTCGGCAGAAAGAATAAATGATAGCCCCCCAGCGCGGTCATAACACCCGCAGCAACGCACCAGGCCATCGTCCAGGAAGAACGTTCCCCTTCCCCGAAGTAACTGGCCACAAAGACGATCGCCGACATGGAGAATAAGCGACCTATATTCCAGAATAAACCCTGAATACCCACGAATCTTGCCTGCCGTGTTTTGTCCAGCGTCGTGATATAGATCCCGTCCATACAGATATCCTGCGTGGCAGAGGAAAACGCCATAAGTAGAAGAACCGCAATGGAGACATGGAAGTAGACGGGCAGACTCAGCGAGAACGCGACAAGGCCCAGCAGGGTCGCAATAAAAAACTCCATCGCCAGGACGACCCACTTCTTCGTTTTGAACATATCCAAAAACGCCGCCCAGAGGGGCTTCAGAGACCAAACCACGGTCAAATTACCCACCCAGAAAGTGATCTCCGTATCCGAGTGGCCGAGGTTCTTAAACATGGTCGCAGCCACCCAAGTAATCATGACATAGGGCAGGCCTTCGGCGAAATATCCGGTCGGCACCCAAGACCAAGGCGTGCGGGGCGAAGCTGGCGTCTGACTCATTCCGGGAAAGTGGTTTCGCGAATGCGCAAATTGATCGGCCGCCGGAGTGGCGGGCAAGCATTTTATACAAGATCACACTCGCCCACCGCCCCCTGCAAGATAACTTAAGTGGCATGTCCACTCGCTCACGACGCCTGCTCCTCGTTCCCATGCTAATCCTTCAAGCACTCGCAGGCGTTGAAATCTCTGACCACGAAGGACGCGTCATCCAGGTTCAGATACTCGCCATCGAAGACTCGCGTATCGAAATACGGATGAAGAACGGGCAGCCAATCTGGCTGGAACGGTCGAGGCTCTCCGATGCAAGCAACGCTATGATTACAAGCCGCATACAGGAGCAAGCAAATGCCTACCAATCACTAAACGAGGCATTCGGGATTCCACTCTTTGCCGATAGCAATCTATGGGATGACGAAGCCAAGGCCGCAGCCAAGCGCCTGGGCTGGCCACGTGAATCCAAGACAGCGAACCAGTCCAGTTACCGACTGTATCCCGAGAAAGACGAGCGCATCCTCGGAGCGCGCCCTTATTCTGCAGTCATCTATGGCAGCGAAAACAGGACCGAAAGCTTCAGTATTGTTTTCGCCAATAAGGGCGATATCCGCTTCAGCGACCCTCCGACCTCCGAACAAATTAGAAACCTGGAGCGAGCCATCGAGAATGACCTTGAGACCTTGCGAAAGGTGCTTACGCGCGAGCTCGGCCAACCTGAGCGCCAGCAATTCGGGGCCGGTCGCGGCATGAAACAACTGATCGAACGTTGGGACTGGCAGGGTCACGCGTTCATACTCGCCGCTCAAGACGGTGAATACGTCAGCCTTAGGATCATCACAACCGCGATGGCCGACAACAAGGGACGCACAGAGAAACTATCCGATGCAGCACTTCGAAAACTGACGCTCGAGAATATCAAAAAACTCCCAAACGGCGATGTCCTAATCGACAACATTCCCATGGTCGACCAGGGGCCAAAGGGCTACTGCGTGCCCGCTACATTCGAACGCTATCTTCGGTTTCTTAAAATACCCGCTGATATGTATCTTCTCGCGATGGCTGGGCAGACGGGCATAGGCGGCGGCACCTCCATCTCAGAGATTATGGAGGCGATCAAGGGTAAGGCCGCATCGCAGAATCGCTCTATGAAGAAGATAACTGGCGAGATCGATATGCGCACGATTCGAAAATATATTGATCGGGGACTCCCTCTGATTTGGGCCATGTTCTCCTCTCGAGAATACAATAGCTTTGTAAACGCACGAACCAAAGACCGCTCCAAAACGAGCCACTGGGATCAATGGGCAACTCGCACCAAAAAGGAAGTCAGCGATATTGAACTACGCAAAGACATGATGTCCGCCCATGCATGCATGATCATCGGCTACAACAAGGCGACCGGGGAAATTGCGGTGAGCGACTCCTGGGGACCCAGCTATGCGATCCGGTGGGTGCCCGCCGAGCATGCGAAACAGGTCTCCCAAGGTTACCTCTACCTGATCGAGTATTAACACGCTTTCCTCCGTTTTGAAGGAGTAATACCGTTTTGAATAAGGTTAACATCGCCGTATAACCTACAAGCCACGGCACTCCGTTGCCGTGCAGAAGCTTGAAACGCCGGGACAGAGTGAGGCGGCTACATATTCAAGTTAAATTCACAATGCTCCAGCTCTCGGCTTGCGGGCACGCGGCACATCACGCGCATCAAAGTGCAGGATATACTTCTGCGCAAAATACGGATCACTGAAACTCTCTTCCAGAGAGATCGTCTTGCGGGGACGAATCCCGAGGGCCTCGAGCTCATCATCCAAGTTCCCGCCCTTCCAGTAGAGCACTCCGTTCGGAATCGAGTGGCGCTCCCCACGGCGAAGGTTATTCTTAATCCAGCTAAAATACTCCGGTAGATTCTTGACGGCACGCCCGGTAATAAAGTCGAACTGCTTCTTTACTTCCTCCGCTCGGCACTGCCGTGCATCCACGTTTTTCAAACCCAGTTTGTCCGCAAGATCCTGAACCACTGCGATCTTCTTACCAATCGAGTCGATTAGGGTGAAATGCGCCTGCGGATAACAGATTGCCATAATAATCCCGGGGAACCCGCCGCCAGTACCCACATCCATAATACGTGCGCCATTCATTAATTTAAGATGATTGGTAATGGCCAGACAATGCGAAAGATGGCGCTCTTCGAGATAGTCGATATCCTTGCGAGAAATTAGATTAATCTTACCGTTCCACTCGCGCAGTAGCACGAACCATTTCTCAATTAGGGTCCAAGTCGACTCATCGACATTCGTAAACTGTGCGCGTATGTTTTTCACCAAAGATAATTCTATTTACTTAGCGTGCCTGTTATACAACCACACAATCTCCTCGAGCATCTTTTAGAGGTAAAAATCGATCTTTTGGACGAAACTGTCGAGGCTTTGTGTCGTGCCCTAGAATACATTGAGGCCGGACACCCGAATGAATTCGAGGTGGTAGGATCAATCCGCCACTGCCGCGCGCGTAACCGAGCAGACGGAGCGGACGGAGCGGGAGCGAACTTGGGCCAGTTAGGTCGCCAGTTAGGTCGCCAGTTAGGTCGACGGACGGGTGCCGCCGCCTGATTGGAACCCATCGCAAGTCGATTACAGATAATACCGCTTTCCCAAACGGTGACTGGATGGAGCTCTCGTCTCGGAGGCGCACTGATGCCACAAATGCCAACAACAGAACCTACAAAAATGGCGCGTTCCCTACCCCTAAGGAACGCGCCAACCATTGTCTACTTTATTCTGTTACCCCAAACTTCCTTTCGGAAGTAAAGTTGATGCTTCGGATAGAAGAGAAAAGATCTCTTCCCGCAAGCGATAAAATCAAAATCCCAATATTACTTATTTTACTTATAGTAAGAATAAGGCATGCTTATCAAGAACCTCTTCAGAGCAAAGTGACGCGAGGCATACCCCTAAACCTCGCGCCACACTGTTTTCTGCTTTGTCTTATTACCCCAACTCCCATACAAGGGAGAAATTGAAAGAACTAACATCCCTATAACAGCTACCGTGCCAAGTGGGATTAAATCTAGTAATTTGTGCATTTTTTAGCGCCCGAGTGAAATTTTCCAAAAATATAGAGGATGTGATCGCGGATTTTCGCGGATTGCCGCGCGCAGTGACGGCCTCCTCCCGCCGTGATCCGACGCCTCTGGATAACCTACTGGTGGTGCTGCAAGAGCAATACAAGTTAGAGAAACCAAGCCCCGAGCGCAGCTTGGTAGAGAACTGGGAGTATGTCTTTGGCCCCAGCCTTGCTGGGCGCTGCAATCCCGTCCGCATCAAGGACGACCATACACTGGTGGTTTCCGTGACCAACCAGACACTCCGCTCCGAGCTACAGTTTATGAAACGAAGCGTGCTCAAAAAAATCCAAGGGCTGGAGCACTGCAAGGAGATCACCGATCTCGTCATCCGAAGTTAGGGCAGATTCCTGCCTACCGCCTCCCAAAACGTAGGGCCTTAGCCCGCTTATTGCATGAGATCCAGAATTGGCTTTGGCAAGGCGCGAGCCGCGTTCCACGCAGGAGCGCACTAAAGTGCGTGACTAAGTGGGTTACGCGCTCGGAACACAGCCAGGGACGCTTCTGGACTCAAAGTTTGTTGCTGTCACTTTTGTGACACGACGAGTTTTTGAAGAAAACTCGCAAGTAGCCATCCCGTAACAAGATAAAGAACGACAGCAACAAACTGGTGCAATATTCGGGTTAGCTTGCTGTGGCCGCACCACGTACACGACATCGACCAACCGTCTTCGCTCGTTGAGCTACGCTGGGTCAGGAGGTCGAGCCCTGCTTTGATGTAGCACGGCGGCGACAGCCGTTGTGAGCCGCCGCCAAGCTCCCAAACACTGACTATCGTCAGCGTTCTACACGATGACCCCCAACAATATGCACTCTTGCTCTCTACTCTCCGCCATCTGCCCACACGCTACGCATTGACAGCCTCCCTATTTCCTCAAGGCTCAACTGCACCGAATGAAAAGCTACCACGATCTACTTCGAACCGTTCTTGAAACAGGCACTTACCGCGATGACCGAACGGGCACCGGCACCTACTCGATCTTTGGTGCGCAGGCCCGCTTTTCGCTGGATCCCGACTTCCCTTTGCTCACGACGAAGAAGCTGCATCTGCGCTCCATCATCCACGAGCTGCTCTGGTTCATTCAGGGCAATACGAACATTGGCTACCTGAAAGAGAACAAGGTCAGCATCTGGGATGAGTGGGCCGACGAGGACGGCAACCTCGGGCGCGTCTATGGGGCCCAATGGCGCGACTGGGCCGCACCCGACGGCGAACGGGTCGACCAACTCGGCGAGGTCATCCATGCACTCAAGAACAATCCGGATAGCCGTCGCCACATTGTCTGCGCATGGAATCCAGGCGAGGTCAAGCACATGGCCCTACCGCCCTGCCACGCCCTGTTCCAGTTCTACGTAGCCAACGGAGAGCTCAGCTGCCAACTCTACCAACGCAGTGCAGATATCTTCCTCGGCGTGCCCTTCAACATCGCCTCCTACGCATTACTAACCATGATGGTCGCACAAGTTTGCGACCTCAAGCCGAAGGAGTTTGTCCATACCTTTGGTGACCTCCATCTCTACTCCAATCACATCGAGCAGGCCAAGTTACAACTCTCGAGGAAGCCGCGCGCCCTCCCACAGATGAAGATCAACCCGGAGATCAAGACAATTGACGGATTTAGATATGAGGACTTCGAACTGGTCAACTACGACCCCCACCCTGCAATCAAGGCACCAATCGCCGTCTAAGCGCGAAGCACTCTCTTAATCTTCGGGCAGAACACGATTACGAGCGCGAATCGGCACAACACCACCCCGCCCCCCCCATTATCCATCATTCCTCCACCATCATTCCTCATAAATGAACACCTTTAAAGCCATCGCAGCCATGTCCGAGAACCGAGTCATCGGCAATGGAGGCAAGATCCCCTGGCATCTGCCCGAGGATTTCAAGTGGTTCAAAACAAGCACCATGGGCGGCATCCTCGTGATGGGGCGAAAGACCTACGAGTCCATCGGTCGCCCCCTCCCCGGGCGCGATACTTACGTGCTCAGCCGACAGGCCCGCGAGATCCGAGGTGTCCATAGCTTTACCGATCTCTCCGTGCTCGACCATCTCGATACCGATCAGACGATCTGGATTGCAGGCGGCGGCGAAATCTACGAGCAAATGCTACCGAAGTGTTCGGAACTCTACCTTAGTCGTGTCCACCGCGAAGTCGAAGGCGATGCTTTCTTCCCCGAGTTCGAAGACGACTTCGAGCTGAAATCAATCATCCAAAAAGATGATGATTTCACCGTGGAACATTGGGTGCGGAAGTGAGGATTATGTGCGGACCGACTCTGTCGGTCCGCACACACGCCAGAGGACCGCGAGACGCGGTCCCTCCACTCTTAAGCAAGCAGCTGCTCAGCATGGGCGAGCGCCGAGGCTGAATTCCGGTCGCCCAACATGCGGGCGAGTTCTTCAAGACGGGCTTCACGGCTTTCGCCCAGAGGTGTAATCTCGACGGAAGTCGACGCATCTTCCTGCGACTTGGTGACCACAAAATGATTGTGCGCGAGCGAAGCTACCTGCGGCAAGTGAGTCACACAGAGCACTTGATGCTCCGCCGCGAGCCGAGCCAATTCCAGCCCCACCGAACGGCCGACTTCGCCTCCAACATTGGCATCCACTTCGTCAAATACCAGAAGCGGCGTCGAATCGGACTCAGCAAGTACTGTTTTAAGGGCGAGCATAACCCGTGCGGTCTCCCCGCTGGAGGCAATTTTGTTAAGCGGTAGCAAATCCTGCCCCGCATTCGGCGCGAAGAGAAAACGGCAATGGCTATCACCCGATTCATGGAGAGCCTCATCCGCGATGATCTCGATTTCCAAACGGGCTTTCTTAAACCCCAGTGACTGCAGAAGCGTGGCCGCTTTACCTCCAAGGGTCTCGGATGCCTTTACCCGCGCCTTCGTGATAGCGCTCGCGTCCTTTCGCAGAGAGCGCTCCATCTTGTCCGCCGCATTTTGTTTCTTAGCAATGACACCATCGAGGTCACCCTGAATCTCGATTTTTTGCTGCAGCTCATCCCGCTTAGCCAGAACCGAGGCGACCGAACCTCCATGCTTACGCCTCAGTTCCTGCCAAAGACTCATCCGTTCGCTTGCCGACTCAATGGCCTCGGGATCGAAATGAAAATCGGAAGCGAGCCGCCCCACATCCTCCCCGAGATCCTGAAGCTCAATCTGCAAGCTTCGAAGGCGCTCTAAAAGGGGCGCTGAACCTTCGTCCATTTGCGCTAATTCTTCCATCCGAACAAGTAAACTGCCCAGCAGATCGTTAACACTCCCCTCGCCGTTGAGACCCTCTGAACAAGCCGACGCCAACCCGACCAACTCCTGTGCACTGGACATGCGCGTAAAGTCGCGCTCGAGTGCATCAATGGATTCCTCGCTGACCTCGACCGCATCAATTTTCTGAATCTGTTTGCAAATAAACTCAACCTCATCGTCATCCAGTCGTTCACTCCCCTCGAGCACCTCGATCTCCCTCAGCGTCGCTCGCCACTCATCGTATAGATGATGGTATTTCAATCGTGCTTTCGCATTACCGGCGTAGCCATCCAACATCTCCAACTGACACTTTTCCTGGAAAAGTTTCTGCGGCTCTCCAGGACCATGAAAGTCAATCCAACTCTCACCAAGCAACTGTAGCTGGGTAAGCGTCGCCATGCTCCCGTTGATCTGGATGCGCGGCATCTTCTTACGGTCGATACTGCGCTGCAAAAGTAGAACGCCATCTTCACATTCAGGTAGACCCGCCGTTTCTAACAGCGTATTGATCCCCATCCCTTCACCAAAATAGAGGGCAGCCTCCACCTCCAACTTCTCCTCACCCTGACGAATTAAAGTCTTGTCCGTCCGCGCGCCGGAAAGCAGCCCCAGTGCGCCTAAAAGCACACTTTTTCCCGCGCCGGTCTCACCCGTCACCGCTGAAAACCCAGGTTCGAATTCAAGCCTCACCTCGTCCAGCAACGCCAGATTTTTTATGCGGATATATTGAAGCATAGAATAGGTCTATTGAACGGGCATTAATGTCGGAAACAACAGCTGAAGCATAAGTGTAAGCGGAAACAGGCTGACCATACAGGTTACGATCAAACAAAAAAATGTCTTCAATACACTCAAGCGCAAGGCCGCTGATAGAGACATCAGTATGACAACATAGCCATAAACAAAACCAACGAAGAAGAGCCAATAATAAGACTGCAGGACCTCCGGTCCGAAAGATTGGCGCATCCAAAACAATACTCCGAAGAGGGCCAACCAAGGCATCAAGGAGAGCCCCAGGGCTACCCGAACATCCCTCACGGCCGCCTGCGCCCCGAACCAGCGACCGAAATTTCGTAGCAGCCAGGCAAAGAGAAAGAGGCCCAGAAGTCCGAATCCCACACCAATGAGAAACATCTCCGATCCTGCGGAATCTTCGGAGAGATAAAACGGGATCGCCTGAATAAATCCGAAGATCGCTGCCACAAGTATCGCCAGGCGATGGCCGCACCCAGAACCTACCAAACCTTGAATCGTTCGGCTGGGCTGATACCAGATGGACAGTGCGTAGAGCAGATGGCTTTGTTCAGACATAATCGTGTATCCTGGAAGGAAGACATTTGCCCGAAATTATGCAAACGCGTTTAGCTAGAGCGAACTGGCATTTTAGCAAGGGCAGTCTCGCGGTGTCCGCCATTCACCATAAGAGATTGTTTTGAGATAGCTTTTCAATCAGACAAGCGCCATCAATTGCAGAACGGCGGCCTCACCGAGTCCGCCCGACCGGACACTATCGACGATGCTTACTGTTTCGCAAATCAGCAAAGGCTATGGCCAGAAGACACTCTTCACCGACATCTCCCTAAGACTATTACGGGGAGAGCGTCTTGGGCTGGTCGGCCCGAACGGCGCCGGTAAGACGACGCTCTTCTCGATCATCATGAATTGCGAGGAGGCTGATAGCGGCGAAATCGAACTCGAGCGCGGCACGCGGATCGGATTTTTACCACAGGAGAGTGCCCCCGCAGGTGATGAAACTGTGGCTGAACTAGCCAGCTCCATCACGCCAGAGATCGGAGCTCTTTATGACACCCTGCGCACCCATCCTCATCCCGATGCACCCGAGCGTCTCACTGCGATGGAACGATTTATCGAGCTAGATGGCTACTCGCTCGAGGCCAAAGCAAAACGAATATTAGCCGGACTGGCCTTCCGGACAGAAGACTACAATCTACCGGCGAAGAACCTAAGCGGCGGTTGGATCATGCGTGCGCATCTGGCACGACTACTGGTCATGGAGCCCGACCTGCTCATGCTCGACGAGCCGACCAATCATCTCGATTTGGAAACCCTCGGCTGGTTTCAGGATCAACTCAAACGTTACCCGGGCGCCATTCTGACGATTTCCCACGACCGAGAGTTTCTGAATGCGGTCTGCGGCGGCATCGTCGAGATTGCACATGGCAAGCTCCACCGCTACGTCGGCAATTATGAGAAATACCTCAAGGAAAAGGCGGAACGGGAGGCGCAGCACCTCGCCGCTTACACCAACCAACAAAGGGAAATCGCCCACCTTGAGGATTTCGTGCGCCGCTTTCGTGCGAAGGCGAGCAAGGCTACGCAGGCACAGGCCCGACTCAAGCAACTGGAAAAAATGGAGCGGATTGAGGCGCCTATGGGTGCCGCCGATACGATTCACTTCCGATTTCCCCAGCCCGAACGAAGCGGCCAGCGCGTCGCCACGCTGAGTAAGGTCCGGCAGGCCTATGGGGATCATGTCGTTTATGAAGACCTAAGTATCGAGGTGGAAAAAGGACAGCGGATCGTGCTCGTGGGACCGAACGGAGCGGGTAAGTCGACCCTGCTCAAAATTCTCTCGGAGATCGTTCCGATCGAAGCAGGCACCCGCGAGCTGGGGCATAACGTCAGCGTGGGCTACTTTTCACAACAACGGGTGGAGGTATTGGATCTCGGCCGGACCGTCCTGGACGAAGCAATGCAAGGCAACGAATCGGGCATCTCCGAGCAGAATGTCCGCAGTATCCTAGGCGCTTTTCTTTTCCGAGGGGAGGATGTGTTCAAACATGTAAAAGTACTCAGCGGGGGGGAAAAGAGCCGGCTCGCCCTCGTTAAACTCCTACTCAACCCACCAAATTTCCTTCTCCTCGATGAACCGACCACCCACCTCGATATGCCAAGTATCGACGCCCTCATCCGCGCGCTGAAGGACTACAGGGGTACACTGATATTCGTTAGTCACGATGTGCATTTCATTCGAGCGATCGCCGATGAAACCATCCAGATTCAGGCGGGCAAAATCACCTGCTACTCGGGCGATTATGACTACTACCTTCGCAAATCCGGAGCCGAATCGGAGCAGAGCGGCCTGATCGCCGGCCTAAAGAATGCACGTCCCGAGGGCAGGCCCACCAGCGAGGGTAGGCATCAAGCGATCAGTGCCAAAGAACGCCGGCGAATCGCCGCTGAAGAGCGCAAAGCGACATCAGTCGCACGTAAAAAGATCGAGCAAAGAGTCATCGAGCTGGAGAAAGCAATTCTTGAGCTTGAAGAACAACAAGCCGAGCTTTCTAAAGAATTGGAAGACCCCAGCAGTTATGCAGATCCCGAAGTAGCCAAAGAACGCAACATACAGGCTACCCGGGTCGCTAAATATCTCGAAGAAAAGAACTACGAGTGGGAAATCGCCGTAGAAGATCTCAGTAATCTCAATGGATCCTAGGCAGTTTCTGGAAATAATGCCTAAAGCGCCGTCGGATCAAAGATCCGGAAGCTCACAGCGTCACCAATAACGGATGCCTCCTCGGCGAGACTTACCTTTGCCCGAGTCACCGCGGCTTCGTCGGTCTCATGCGTGGTGACCATAAGCTTGGCAGTGCCGTCCGAGAGTTCCTTCTGGTTGACCGTGGCGAAGCTGATATGCTGCTTAGCCATCAGCTCAGATACCTTTGCGAGGACACCTTCGTGATCCTGCACGTGAATCCGAAGATAATAACGGCCTTTCAGCGAGTCCCTGTCTGCCAGCTTCAAGTCGCCCGCGATCTTGCGGTAGGTGGCCTCATCTTCTTCCGAAATGGCCGGGGCAGGCCCACCTTGAAGCATGAAGACCGCATCTGCTATGTCACTAATCACCGAGCTGGAGGTTGCATCTTGGCCGGCACCCCGCCCGATCAGAACCGTAGTTCCAACCACATCACCGGTGACGCTAACACCATTGTAAACTTCATCGACCCCCGCAATCACCTCCCCTTTAGAGATGAGAGCCGGGTGGAGACGCACCGAGAGCGTATTGGCATCAAAGTCCCGAACAATGACCGCCAGAAGCTTGATTTTGTAGCCAAGCTGGGCGGCAACCTCGATATCCTCTCCCGTGATCTCGCGAATACCCTCACAAATAATCTCATTAAGCTTCACCCATTTCCCATGCGCGAGGTAGGCGAGAATGACAGCCTTGTGGGCGGCATCAATACCGTCGAGATCCAAGGCCTCATCCGCCTCAACATACCCGAGTTTGCGCGCATCACCGAGTGTATCCTCAAAGCTCAAACCCTCACGCTCCATACGGGCGAGGATGTAGTTCGACGTTCCATTGAGGATCCCGAAGATCAGTTTAAAACGATTGGCGACAAGTGCCTCGCGAATGGTCTTGATAATCGGGATACCACCTGCGACAGAGGCTTCGTAAAAATAATGACCACCATTCTGACGGGCGATTTCGAAGAGTTCTTCGCCGTGTTCGCAGATGAGAGCCTTGTTGGCCGTGACCACAATTTTGCCCTGCTGGAGAGCCCGGCGGGTTAGGTCGAGCGCTTCGCCGGTGCCCCCCATCAATTCACAAACGATATCGATCCCGGGGTGATCCACCACCCGAGCAGGATCCGAGGAGTAAGCCTCGGCAGGCACCTTCACTTCGCGTTCCTTGGAGGTATCCCTGACGACAACCTCGGATATCTCGAGCGCCACCCCCAGGCGATATTCCAAGGCCTGGCGATTATTCTCGATGTTCTTCCAGACACCTTGGCCAACAACCCCGAAGCCGAGCAAGCCGATACGAATTGTGCGTTTTTCTGACATTCTCTGTAAATTGCTAACGTGACAGCCCTCCATCCCCGGGGCACATGCGAACGCAGTAAACAATAGGTAGGCCGCAAATACTCAAGGTCATAATGCCACACCCGTGCGGACTGGGTGCAATTAGAGCGCACACAAACGATCCGTATCAATTGATCACAACCTCAAGATAACGAAACGCTTCGTTCCACCCGACCAAACGTAGAAGTGATTCTGCGCCCCCTCGACAAGGCTGGCTTCTATGTCTTCGACGCTTTCGACGGACTCACCATTCACCTCCAAAATTACCATCAGGCGCTCCAGTTTCTCGACGAAGGGCGAGTCGCCGGCTACCTGCGTAATCACCACGCCCTCAATCCAATCAGGAATTGAAAAGGCCACACGCAATTCGCTGTCGAGCACACGTAGCCTCACTCCGTCGAGCGGACTCGTTTTCCTGCCCGTCGAAACCGGGCCTCCATGAAGGCTTCCTAGTGTAACGGGCACGACGAGCCTCTCGCCGCGACGAATCAGTGTCACATCGACCTCGGTCCCGGGCAGGATCTGCGAAACCGCAAGTCGTAGTTTTGCAGCCGAATCGATCTCGGTCTCATTCACCAGGAGAATGATGTCGCCATGGCGGATTCCCGCCCGTGAGGCGGGCGAGTCGTCCTGGACCTGATTGACCAGCGCGCCCCGAATTGAATCCAAACCAAAGGCATCGGCCATGTCGCGAGTGAGATCACTGGGAAACAAGCCCAACATGCCGCGTGGCACCTCGCCCGATTCGATCAAGTTGCTCGCCACATTGATTACCAGATTCACGGGAATCGCGAAACCAATTCCGATACTCCCACCACTACCGGAAACAATCGCCGTATTAATCCCGACCAAACGACCCCAGGCATCAATCAAGGCGCCGCCGGAATTCCCAAGGTTAATGGCCGCGTCGGTCTGAATAAAGTCCTCATATGAGTCCGGACCCAAAATGCGGCCACCCTGGTGGCGACCCATCGCTGACACAATCCCCTGCGTAGCGGTGAGACCAACATCCAGGGGATTCCCGATCGCGAAAACAACATCGCCGACACGCAACCGATCACTATCCGCCAGCGAAACCGCCGGGAGCGGCTCTTCCACCTCGATCTTGAGTACGGCCACATCAGTCTTCGCGTCCCAACCAATTAGAGTCGCCTCGTATTCGGTTCCATCGCCGAGCTGAACCTTGATCTCATCGGCTTCACGACCCCGCATACCCTGAACCACATGGTAATTGGTAATGATATAACCATCCTCCGAGATGATCACACCGGAACCGACACCGAGCGGCTCCTTACGCTCGCGCGCGATATCTTGAGAGTCGGGCAAGGGCACGGGTCGTCCAAAATAGCGAAAAATATCCGACAACTGCTGCGATTGCCAGGTGGTTACAATCTGCGCAGTATAGACAGCCACCACCGAGGGAGTGGCTCGCCCCAGAACATCGGCGTAAGTGACAAGCGGACCACCCTCAACCGGCGCAATGCGGCGCGGGTCCAGAGAAACCTCAAGCGGCGGGTTTTTCTCAGCCAAAGCGAATGGAGCAAAAGTGATCAGAACAAGTGCGAGTCGAATGCTACGTTTCATAGTCTAAAAATAAATTTCGTTTCCGAATGACATAAACAAGGGAGCGAGGTTCCGCAATTTTACAGCAAAACCTGCAGCTCTAGAAAGGGTGACAGACCCAGTCCTCGGCCCCTTCGATCCCGAGCGTTGTGCGCAAACGCCAAGCCACTACGAGGGCGGCAATAAAGGCAATAAGCCGCTGGATGCGGACGAGCGCCAATGGACTTGCCTTGAGTTGAACTCGCATGAACTGGCTCTGCGACAGCCAGAGTAAAGGAAGTGTCCCTAGCCCGAACCCGATCGCAAATTCTGCCCCCTTGAGACCTGAGCCCGAAAACAAGGCCAGACCAAAAATCATATAGAGAGGCCCACAGGGAAGCAGCGGGCTCGCCAAGCCAATGATCGCCGCGGCAAGTGGTTTTTGCAGGCGCAAAAAGCGAGCTGTCACAGCTCTGTAGAGACCACTCAGCCAGGCCGGCTTCGGAAAAAAACGATCGAGACGGGTCGCTACGACGAGAAAGAAGACAACGAGCATCCATGGCAGTAGGTTTAGCCAGGACGCTTCCACATAGACTAGGATGGCCGAACCAAAGACGCCTGCCAGCGTTCCGACAACCGCATAGGAGATCAACTTCGCCAGATGATAGCAGGTGAGCACCAACTGCGGACTCGCGTCATTCGCTTGCTTCGGTGCAAAGGCGCAGGAAAGCGGGCCGCACATGCCCACGCAATGAGCACTGGTAATGAGACCTGCAATCAAGGCCGTGTAGGCATTGTAAACTGTTTGATAATCAAACACAGGCACTCCCTATCGGACGATCAAGCAACCGGATCGGAAACTTCAACACCTGACCGAACTCAAATGCTTCATTGTACTCAATCGACGACAATGCTGTCTCCGTGCTGCTCGTCGCATGGCCGGCAAGCAGGAGGAGAAGCAGCAAGAAGTTCGATGCCAGACAAGTCGTTCGAATCATGATCCGAAGTTTAAATAATACCTGTAGAAGGCAAGACACATCGGGTATCAGAGCCACGAGCATTGACTTAATCCTGTGCGGCCTTTCCATATTTGTCATGGGCAATTCTTTTGGAGCACTTTTTCGAATTTCTACCTGGGGCGAGAGCCACGGTGGCGGTATCGGCGTAGTTATCGACGGCTGCCCCCCCCGGCTCCCGCTGGATGTTGAAGAGATTCAGTTTGAACTGGATCGCCGCCGACCCGGCCAGAGTGAGATCACAACACCGCGCAAGGAAAGCGACACCGCTGAAATCGTTTCCGGCGTCTACGAAGGTAAGACCCTGGGCACACCAATCGGCATCTATGTGCCCAACGGCGACCAACGCCCGACTGCCTACTCAGAGATGAAAGATAAGTTTCGCCCCTCCCATGCGGACTTCACCTATCAGACCAAGTTCGGCATTCGTAACCACGAAGGGGGCGGCCGCTCCTCAGCCCGGGAAACAATTGGCCGCGTCGCGGCGGGTGCCATTGCGAAGAAGATACTTAAGCTGTCCGCAGCCATCGATATACGCGCCTACATCACTCGGGTGCACGACATTGAAATGCCGCCGCTCGAGCACTTTCCGAGGCTCGAGGAAGTTGAGGCCAGTCCCGTGCGTTGTCCACACCCGGAAACGGCAGAAAAGATGGTGCAACGGATCAAGGATATACGCAAGGAGGGTGACTCCGTGGGTGGCCTGATCGAGTGTCGCGTGCGGAACCTGCCGGTGGGGCTCGGAGTGCCCGTGTTTGATCGGCTCGAAGCCGATCTGGCCAAGGCCATGCTCTCCCTGCCAGCCACAAAAGGATTTGAAATCGGCAGCGGCTTTGACGGCTCCCGCCTGCGCGGTTCGGAGCACAATGATGTCTTCGTGAACAAGGATGGTAAAGTCGGCACAGCCACCAACCGCTCGGGCGGTGTGCAAGGGGGCATCAGTAATGGCGAAGAGCTTGTCTTCCGTGTCGCGTTTAAACCAACCGCGACAATCATTCAGAACCAGGAGACCGTCGACAAAGAGGGCAACGAGACCGAACTTATGGGACGCGGTCGCCATGACCCCTGCGTCGTCCCACGCGCGGTGCCCATCGTTGAATCGATGGCAGCGCTTGTCCTCGTGGACCAGTGGATGCGTCACAAAGCCCAGTGCGAGAGCTTCGAATTTAGTGATTGATATGTAAGCCACGAACAATGCCGGAAGCGCCTCAAGTTTATCTGATTTACGGCAGCCCGGACTCGGGCCGACGGGAGGTGAT
Organism: Opitutales bacterium; assembly: GCA_049598495.1. Lineage (GTDB taxonomy): Bacteria > Verrucomicrobiota > Verrucomicrobiia > Opitutales > Coraliomargaritaceae > Thalassobacterium. The sequence continues at coordinate 24,086 of JBMYNR010000001.1, read as the reverse complement.
TTTTGACCTGATTGAAGGCGGAATCTCCAAAGATCAGGCGACTCTCTATTTCCGCCCCTCAAGCGAACCGGCCTCCCCGCATGACGAGCAAATCGAAGCACTCGAAAATGTCAGTGTGGTGGAATGGCAACTTAAGGACAGCAAGGTCACCCACGGAGCCATCAAGGCGGCACCCGAGAAGATCATCTTTCTCGCACCGGGACAATCCGACCCCGCCGACTGCGCCGAAGCCCTAAAGCAATGGACCGACCATAATAACTGCTCCATCGCGAGACTAATCACCGTGGTCAACTGCAGCTTTCTCAAATCGAAACCCAAAGCAAAGGCCTGGTTTGATGCCTGTATTCACTTTTCGGACATCGTCCTACTCAACCGTCGTGAAGACGTGGATAACAAATGGATCAAAGAGTTTGAGAGCGCTTACAAGAAAGAGCACTACCCTGCCCGTTTTCTCCTCATTAAAAAGGGACGGGTCGCCAATCCCCCGGAGATCCTGGATCCGGAACCGCGACGTCTCTCCCTTTATTTCGACGAACTGATTCCTATCGAAGACGATGAGTTCGAGGACGAGCACCAACCCGATGACACAAAACCGGACCGCTACATTGAGCGTCTGGAAAGCGGGCAGCGGGCCAAGCCAGTGCCAGGGATCGAGCAGTTTCTGTAGGGGCTCTACTCGCGAAGCCCGCACCCGAGTCGATAAGCTACGCAAGCACCCCCTACGCTTCCTGCGCCATCTCCCGGTCAATCGTCGTCAGGCGATCCTGCTTCTGGCCCAATTTCGGAATGCAGGCAATGAGCGCACGGGTGTAGGCGTGCTGCGGAGCAGTCAACACGCTTTCGACCGAGCCTTGTTCTACGATCTCACCCCGATACATCACGATCACTTCATCGGCGAAACCTTTCACAATACCGAAATTATGCGTGATCAGAAGAATACTCATGCCGATTTTCTCACGGAGTTCTCGAAGTAAATCAATGATCTGAGCCTGAATGGTCACATCGAGCGCCGTCGTCGGTTCATCCGCAACAAGAAGATCGGGTTCGCAGGCCAGCGCCATGGCAATCATGACGCGCTGCTGCATACCACCGCTCATTTCGTGCGGGTAGGCGGAGAAGCGATTCTCCGCATCACGTATCCCGACGAGGTTGAGCAACTCAATCACACGCGCCTGCACATCAATAATATCCGGACGATGTAGTCTGACCGCCTCGGCAATCTGCTGCCCCACGGTAAACACGGGATTCAATGACGAGGAGGGCTCCTGAAAGATATAGGCAATCCCGCTTCCTCGAATCCTGCGGATGGCATCCCCATTCATCTCCAAAACGTTCTTTCCCTGAAAGAGGACTTCACCACTCACCGTGCAGGTTGGCGGTTTCGGCAGGAGCTGGGTTAAGGCCATACAGCTGACACTTTTACCACTCCCCGACTCCCCAAGTATCGCGACCGTATGCCCCCCGGACCGCACCGAGAAGTCGATCCCGTGGACCACCTCGTTGGCCTCGTCGCGCGAGTGAAAAGCAATTCGCAAATCGGAAACTTTAAGCAATTCGGACATTGTGGAGAACGTTGAACATTGAACATCGAAGGTCCAATATTGAATGAAATATTTCGTGCGTGATGGAGGCTATGTATTCTATATTCGATGTTGAGCGTTCGATGTTCAACGTTCAAGCGGCTTTAGCCGCGCCCAGTCTGCATTTTCGGGTCCACAATATCACGCAGCACATCACCGAGGACATTATAGGCGATCACCGTGACAAAAATCGCGAAGCCCGGCGTCAGCATCCACCAGAAGTTCATAAAGAAGACGATCATATTGCCCTGAGATTGCTTCAGCATGAGGCCCCAGGAAGCGGATGGCTCCGAGATACCAAGGCCGAGAAAAGAGAGAGCCGCCTCCGAGAGTATATATCCGGGAATCGACAGCGTCGCCGCAACCAAGAGGTAGCTCGCTATATTCGGAAGGATGTGTTTGATTAAAATGAGAGGCACGCTTTGCCCCATGCTCTCCGCCGCGAGAACGAAAGGACGATTCCGAATGGAGAGTGTCATGCCCCGAATAATCCGCGCCGTCCCCGCCCAACCGATCACGGAAAGTATCACGACAATCACGATGTAGACCTGGGTCGGAGAGAAATCCGGGCTGATCAGCGCGGATCGAAGGGCTAAAAGCAAATAAAGCCCGGGGATCGACATGAGAAGCTCGACGAGACGCATCGAGAGGAAATCAACGGTGCCACCAAAGTATCCAGAGAGGGATCCCACAATAAAACCGAGGATTAAGGTAATAGAGATACCAATAAACCCGATCGAGAGAGACACCTGTGAGCCGTGCAGAAGACGGCTGAAGATATCACGACCGGTATCATCCGAGCCCAGCACATAGATGCGCGCAGACGGGTCGCCTGTCTCGAGCTGGAAGAGCTTTCGGTCCATGGGGATAAAGCCGAGTAATTTATAAGGTTTCGACTTGGCGAACCAACGAATCGGCGCGGTCGCATCTTTCTTTTGCACATATACGGGCGAGCCAACCGACGCCTTCTCGTAGAGCTTGGCGTGGATCGCCCCATCCTTCCAAGTATACCCAGTCGGCGGATGATAGGGTGTCTCGAGATTTTGCGTCGTGATCTCGTAGGGCGCAAAAAAAGGCGCAAAAAGCGCGCCCGTATAGAGCGTCGCCAGAACCCCAAGTGCCATTACACCGAGAGGTCGGCGGATTACCTTACCGATCAACTGACGGAAGAGGACGTAAATAATGTAGCCAACGAGACCGAGGCACGCGAGAGCGAGCACCGCGATGAGTGCGAGGCCGACATATTTCAGAATAAGACCGATGACCGCGAGAACAGCGGGTGCGAAAATCTCCAAAAGAATCTCCAGCGCAAGCACCCCGAGCGCGGCAAGCCATACCCAATGTATACGACTGTTAGCCACAACACGCGGCACACCGCCCTCCAGCCGGATGCGCGGATCCGACCAACCGAGCAGGAGGTCGGCAAGAAGGTTGCCCAGCACCAGCATGACAACGCCTATCAGAACACCGGCCATGACAACATATTGATCCTCACGAATAAGGGCATCGTAGATCAACTGTCCGAGGCCCGGATAGTTCATAACATTCTCAACAAGGAGTGCGCCGGACAGCAGGCCGGCAAAGGAATAGCCGAAAGAAGTGATGAGGGGATTGATTGCGTTACGAAGGACATGCTTGAACATGATGACCCGCTCACGGAGCCCCTTGGCACGTGCCGCCGTCGCGAACTCAGCCTGCATATAGTCGATGAAGTTCGCCCGCATAATCCGCATCATTCCGGCCACACTACCGATGCCCAAGACAATGGTAGGCAGGATCAAATGATAGGCGTAATCAAGTAAGCTCGGACCAAAACGATAGAACTCACTCTCCACAGAGGAACGCCCGCCCTCGGGAAAGAGGCCGGTGATCGCAGCAAAATAGACAGCGAGAATCGCCAAAAAGAACTCTGGAATGGAGAGCGCTGCATACGCCAAAAACGCACTGACCCGATCAAAAATCGAATCCTTGTAAATCGCGGCCAGAACCCCGAGAGGAATGGCAATACACCAGGCGAACAAGATCGAAGAAAGCGAGAGGACGAAGGTCGCCGGCACACGTTGCTTGAGCAGGGCGAGCACCTCCACCTTATAGGTCCAGGACTCGCCGAAATAAGGCCAGCCAAAATGGAGCCCCTGATCCTCTTCCCCCACCCAAGGCCCATATTTGACCGGCGAAATATTGGCAATCCAATGACCATAACGAACGAACCAGGCCGTTGGCGCGCCCTCGGCATCGACCAGCCCGAGCTGCCGCTCCTGCTGCTCAATAATCGCCGGGTCAATATCCCTGGCCGCACGCGCCTGCGTGAGGAAGTCACCGGGCGAAAGATACATCAATAAAGACACCAGCAGGCTCACTCCAAAGAGGAGTGGCACCAGAGAAAAAAGGCGTCGTATAATAAAAGTAAACATGGTCTGAGGCTAGGGATCGGCCGTCCAAATCTCCTCGATATTCCAAAGGGTGGTCCCAGCGGAGGGCACGAAAATGTTCTGCCATTTATTCTTCACACCGACGAAGCCATACGCCGTGAACCCATAAAGGAGGGGCAATTCCTCCGCGAGTATCGCCTGGACCTCGTGCATGTAGCCAATCCGCTCGTCCATATCAAGTGTCTGCTCCTGAAGACCAATCAGCTCGTCTATGCGTGCCTCCCATTTGGTGGCGGGCGCAGGCTGCTCCGGAAACCATTGATGATACTGGCCACTACTAAGGAAGAGTGCCTTGCTCCCGGATGGATCATAGGAAGCGTCGGGAGAACCCCAACCGAGCATAGTGATATCATAATCGAAGGTGTCGTCCGTTCGCCGTAGTAGAGTCGCAAAGTCCGTCCGCTCCATCTTAACCGTCATCCCGAGCGTCTTCATATTCTCAACAAAGGTCACACCGATGGTATCGTAGGAAGCACTCTCGACCAAAAGAAGGGTGAATTCGACTGGAATCCCCTCTTGATCGATCAATTGCCCGGCTGCGTTCCAATCAAAGCCCGATTCACGCAGAAGCGCCCTCGCCTTGTCGGGATCATAATCGTAGCGAGGCAAGTCCGGGTTATGCCATTTTCCCTGAGCGGGGGCGACAATCGAGGTCAAGGGTTCCCCCTTCCCAAAAAGCAAGGCGTTGATCATACCTTGGCGATTGGTGCCATATTGCACGGCCTGCCGGAAACGCTTGTCCGTAAACCAGCGTAACTTGTGCTCGGAAACAAAAGGCTCTCCCTCCGCATCATTGCCGAGATGCTGGTTGAACCAGAAGAAATTCACGCTCGAAGATGGGCCACGATCGTGAAGGGTGAAATCGTATGTCATTGCGGCCTTCCGCACCCACTCGTAGTCGGAGGCGCCGACACCCGATGCATCACTCTTACCTGTTGCAAAGTGAGCGACCGCCGTATTGCTCTCGGTCACGAACTTAAGGACCAGATAGTCCAGATAGGGCAGCCTTTGCCCGGATCGATCCACTTTCCAAAAGTGCGGGTTCGGGCTCAGGACCAAGCGCTCGCCAGGCTTGTATGAGAACACCCGAAAGGCACCCATGCCGACAATCTCCTCCGGCGACTCGATCGCGACCTGTGTCGACCACTGCTTGGTAAAAGTCCCGTCAAGGAAGGAGTCATAGAGCTTGTGCTTCGGAAGAATGTGTTGGCGGATATCATAGATAAACGGAGCATAAACCGTGGGCAGATCGAAGCGCACGGTGAAATCATCGACCTTCGTGTAGCGCAGCTTTTCCCCATTAATATGATACTGTTTGTAGTAGCGTGATGGATACTTGGGACGTTTCTCACCGGTGTCCGGGTCTTCGACCTCCGCGAGAATACAATCAAATGTAAAAATGACATCATCAGCGGTAAAGGGCGCGCCGTCACTCCACTTGAGTCCTCGCCGCAGATGAAATGTGTAGGAGCGACGGTCCTCGCTTACCTCCCAGAACTTTGCCAATGCGGGCACATATTGCTCGGTGCGGGGGTCGAAATCGATCAGCGGCGAAAGGATCCGAGTCAGGAGAATACTTGTACTGACATTGTTCGGTACCTGCGGATTAAAGGTGGTCGGCTGAGTCGTATCGTTGAGAACGAAAATGCCACCATACTGGCCTGGCTCCGCCTCACTAACGCAGGCATCCTCCGGTGCTGGATGGCTGCCGCGCTCGACGATCGGCGGCTCCCCGCAGCCAACCATTGCCAAGAACTCAAGGGCACTGAGTAGGCAAACAAGGGGGCGCTTCCACCGAGCTAAGCTGTGACGCTGCATTCGAACCTACGAAAGCTCGGGTTCAGCTTTGTTCAACGCTTTTTCCTTATATTTCGGACAGTCCGACCTGAGAGCCCTTACTAAGGTCTCAGATGCTCCCATTATTTGAAACTTTCCATCACTTGCCAACGATGCACACTACAAAGTTCTAACATGTCTACAAAGCACCCTACCCCAGATACTTTCTTGGTCGAAGATGCCTGGAAGCCGCTCCCCGGCGGTTTTTGGCGCCCTGAGGAAGCCCAGCATTTCCTTCGTCGGGTCGGGTTTTCAGCGCCGCCGAAAGCCGTTCAATCCGCGCTCCGCGGCACCCCAAGGGAATTCCTGCGAAGAGCCTTCGCGCCGAATGCTGTCATGCCCCAGTCCGATAAACTGCGGGAATTCACCGAGACGGCTCCCGATCGCTACTCAAGCCTGTATTCCGAAAAAGACCCCGAGAAAAAGCGCAAGAAGCGGCAAGCCCTCCAGCGCGATGAAAATAGCCTCTTCCGCCGCTTCGGGATGGACTGGTACCACTATGCGCGGGAAGAGGCCAACAGCCCGCGAGAGAAATTCGTCATGTTCCTTCAGGACGTATTCGTCGTGGAGCAGCGAAAGATCAAGATCCCCTCCCTTCTCTACTCCTTGCAGCAGACCCTCCGAGAGGGAACCAGTTACAACTACCCCGATCTCTGCAAGCGAGTCAGTCGTGAACCGGCCATGATTCGCTATCTGGATTTGAATCGCAATACTGCCAAAAAGCCGAACGAGAATTTTGCCCGTGAGCTTTTCGAACTTTTCATCCTAGGCGAAGGAAAGTATTCCGAGAACGACATCAAGGAAGCCTCCAAAGCGTTCACGGGCTACCGTATCCGAAAGAACAGCACGTTTTACATAGATCGCAAGCAGCACGACAGCGGCAAAAAGACGGTCTTCGGCAAACGTGGCAACTGGGATGGCGACGACATTATCGATATCACCTTCCGGCAACCGGCGGCGAAGACCTTCCTTATCCGCGAATTGATTAAGTTCTATCTCACCGAAGAAGCGGTCGACGAGCGCTACATCGAAGCACTTGGCGAGCAATGGGCGGATCATGATTTCAGTATGCCATTCTTGATCGAAACCTTCTTTCAAAGTCGCCTCTTCTTTCACCCGGCCTACCGCGGTAATATGGTAAAAAGCCCGGTCCATTTTTACCTCGGCCTCTGCCAGGATCTCCAGATCGATGTCGCTCCTTTTGAGAGCCGAGTGCTTCGTGGCCTCACGACCATGGGGCAATCCTTCTACAACCCGCCGAATGTTCGCGGGTGGCTTTATGGCGAGCACTGGATTAACTCCACCACGATCAGTGCACGGCGTCAGATCGTCGATTTTGTCTTTGCGCCTCTCAACGAGAAACGCCTGAACGGAAATGAACAACGCGATCTGGAGACAGCCCGCAAGGCCGGCAAGGCCAACTTTCTGGTCACGCAGGAACGTCTCAATCAGATACTCAGGATACCGCAGGAGAAGATCGCCGAGCATTTTACGACCTATTTCATCACGGCACAATCAAGGGATACCTACTTGAAAGCACTGCAAACGATCATCGGTGATACCCATAGTAAGGGCGCCGCACAGCGCGTGCGTTTTGCCGTGATCGCACTGCTTCAATCGCCCGCCTATAACCTCTGCTAAGGAATGCCCATGAAACATCTACCCCTCACTCGCCGTGAATTCATTCGTGGAAGCGGTGGCCTCGGCTTCCTTGCCTTTAGTGGTGTCGCGCCGGCATTTCTCGCCCGTAGCGCGATGGCACAAACCCCCGCACCCGAGCGCGACCGCAGCATCCTTGTGATCGTCCAACTCGCCGGGGGTAACGATGGTCTCAATACGGTCATTCCCTTCTCTGACGACCGCTACTATAAACTGCGCCCAACTCTCGGCCTGCGAAGGGATTTGCTGAACCTGAACGACGACCTCGCCTTCCATCCGGCCTGTAAACCACTTTACGAGCTCTTCAAAGACGGAAAGCTCTCCATCGTCCAGAACGTGGGCTATCCCAACCCAAACCGAAGCCACTTCCGCTCAACAGAAATCTGGGAGACCGGCAGCAACGCCGACGAATACCGGCGCGAAGGCTGGTTGGGGCGCTATTTTGATAACCACTGTGCAGGCAGCCCCGAGGAGGATGCCGACCCAACGGCCATTCATGTCGGCGATATGATTCCGCAGAGCTATTTGTCCGAGAACTCGCATGCGCTCTTTGGCATGAAGCATCGCGGCCGCTTCGACAGGGGCAATGATCCCGCCGACCTCGCCTACGAGAAACTCCTTCTAGCAGACCATATCGAGGGCAACGCCAGCTACCTGCAGCACACCATGATGAACACCCTCGTGACGGAACGCCGCGTCGAGAAAATCATCGGTAAATACAAGCCGCAGGCCGCCTACCCAGGAACGAAACTCGCGCAGTCACTCAAACGGGTCGCCGCCCTCATCCATGCCGATATGGAAACCCGCGTCTACTTCGTCTCCCAGGGCGGATACGATACCCACGCCAACCAATTGCAAAATCACCAGCGTCTCTTGACCGAGCTCTCGCAAAGTATGAGTGCCTTCCAAAAAGATCTGACCGCACATAGCAAAGACGATCAGGTGCTGACCATGACTTTCTCGGAGTTCGGGCGTCGCCCCGCCGAGAACGGCAGCGGCGGCACCGACCACGGCACCGCCGCTCCGCTCTTCGTTATGGGCTCGAAAGTCCAGGGCGGTCTCCTTGGCCAAGCGCCTGAACTGGTCACCGATGTAAAAAAGGACCTCGAATACTCCACCGATTTCCGGGGCATCTACAGTAGTGTGCTCGACCGCTGGTTGGAAGCAGACTCCAGCAAGATCCTCGGCGATACCTACGAGCACGTGCCCTTTATCTAAATATTTCTCAATTTGACAAATTATAGTTTTACATTTTGTATACTTTAAAAATTCGACAAAATGAAAACAATCACTGTTAGAGAAATGAAGATGCACTGGGCCAAAGTCGAAGCTCAGGTGCGGGAGGGGGAGACTTTTGAAGTCATCAATCGTGGGCAACCCACGGTGCACATTCTACCGGCGAAACCGCGTGAGGTGCTCAAATGGGACGATCATTTAATGACCGCTGCGAGCTCCAAGGGCAAAACGGCCGAAGAAACCGTCCGGGGCGATCGTGAGGGACGCTGGTAAATGATCTACCTGGATACCAGTGCCCTCCTCAAGCTCTACGTGATGGAGGATGGCTCGAAAGAAGTTCAGGCACTTCTGGAATCACAGTCTGCGCCCCTGCCGATCAGCGAGATCCTTGAGATGGAGCTGTGCAATGCACTCAGGCTCAAGGTGTTTTGGGGCGACCTCACCGCGGAACAAAGCGAGGAACAGATCGAGTATTTCGGAAACAGAAAAAAGCGCGGGCTCTACTATTATCCGGAGGTAAATCGCAGTAACTTAATGGCCGAATTCAAAACACTTTCCGAGCGCACCTCAGATCTCGGTTGCCGCACGATGGATATCCTTCACGTCGCCTACGCAAATATTTACGGAGCCACACAGTTCGTTACCTTCGACGCGAAACAACGAAAACTCGCGATGGAAGCCGGCTTGGAAACGCCTACTCTATAATCGACGTTTGTTTCGTCTTGCCGAATCGCAGGCGGTGAATCGCAAAGACCATCACCACGGTGAGCGCGAAATACCAGGGAAAGACCTGCAGCGATTCCACAAAGATGGACTCTTGAGTGTCCGGATTCGGGCCAGTGGTCTCTGCCTTCGATTTGATCCAGACAATTAGGCCTGAATACATGATTGAGACCGCCCCGTAACTGAAATTTGTGGTCAGTCCGCGGAAGCTCAATACCGTCGCCCGCTGCTCGGAGCGAGCGACTTCATTCAGGTAGCGACTGACAAAAAACCCGGTCAGTTGAATGGAAGCATAGAGAAAGACCGCCGGCACGATACCCCAAATAGGGATGGCAAAGCCAAGACCGATCAGGCCGACGAGCACCGCCCCGGAAGTCAGCATAAAATTCATAACGGGTGTGCTCTTTTCCGCCAGCAGGCGTGCGATGCGCGGCACAAACAAACCCATCAAGGCCATCCCCGAGCCAATCAAGCCGTAGCTCGCGATGGGCAATTCGCAGACCTTCCAATATTCGCTGGCCAGCGTCAAAAACTGCCGCACGGCACTGTCCAGAATCATCGCAGCGAGAATGATTCCAAAGGGAAGCGGTGTCGCCCAAATCCAGCGCGCGGCCGATCCGGTCTGATGCCAGCTCTTCGCCAGCGTCTCTCGGACGGTCAGGGTCTTTTCCAGTGGGGATTCTTTCATTCGCAGGGCCATCGCAAAGACCACGATCCCGGAAAAGAAGGTTAGGAGTATCGGCAGCCGGATCAGCTGGGATTGCTCCACTGTAAAAGACGCTCCCACAAAGGTCAGAACCGCGTTCACCATATCGGGGTCGTAAACCGCCGCCCCTGTCATCATCGCAAAGAAAAATGCCAGCGAAGTATCCCGTTGCACACGCTCAAGCACCCGGCCCCACTGGTTCTCCAAACCAGCCGCCTTAAGCGAGTCATAGGCCAGCGCCTCATCTGCACCACTGGCCGCCGCCTCCGCCGCCCCACTCAGAACACGGTTCAATACGAAGAGGGCAAACAGCCAGCCGCCCCCACCAATCGGTGCCACAAGGAGGACGGCCATCTCGACCAGCATACAGATACCGGCAACAATCAGCAGGTTGCGCCGCCCGACCGTATCTGCCAGAGCACCTGACGGCACTTCCAAGAGGACAATCGTGACCGCCCAGATTGCATTTAATAAACCGAACTGCCCCAGCGTCAGGCCGTAATCGAGGAACAGGAGTGCATACACCGGGTAATAGAAACGAGCCGAAAAAAAGACGCGAAACAGCGTGAAGCTGCGCACGTTACGCCATGCGGTTTTTTCCTGTTCCTCTTCAGCCATGCGCCGACGGTGGCAGACGGACCAGTTAGCGCAAGGCGGATTCCGCACCACCCCTTTTATGCGTAACCTTTCAGCCCCATAATAAAGGACGACTCTGATGCTAATTTTAGAACCATTCATTGACGTTATGAACGTCAATGAATGGTTTTATACTAAGAAGTAGCTGTGATTCGTGTTTGCCAGAGGGAGGGAAAACACCACAACGAGGGGCATCTACCAAATCCAAACTAGAAAACGATATGTCTGAAAACAAACCCGTAGAAAAAGTAGCGATCCTCACAGCCGGTGGCCTCGCGCCCTGCCTTTCTTCCGCAATCGGTGGCCTGATCGAGCGCTACACCGAACTTTATCCGGATATCGAAATCATCTGCTATCGCGGCGGCTACAAGGGACTCCTACAGGGGGACAGCGTCCCCGTCACCGAGGCGATCCGTGCCACGGCAGGTACCCTCCACGCCCACGGCGGCAGCCCCATCGGCAACAGCCGGGTCAAGCTGACCAATATCAAGGACTGCGTGAAGCGTGGCCTCGTCAAGGAAGGTGAAGACCCACTCAAGGTGGCTGCCGACCAGTTGACCAAAGATGGAGTCGACGTGCTTCACACCATCGGGGGTGACGACACCAACACAACCGCTGCCGACCTCGCCGCCTACCTCGCAGAAAACGATTACGCACTCACCGTGGTCGGCCTCCCGAAGACCATCGATAACGACGTCTTCCCGATCGCCCAAAGCCTGGGTGCCTGGACGGCCGCCGAAGAGGGCGCCAAGTATTTCGAAAACGTCGTCGCCGAGCACAACGCGAATCCCCGCATGCTTATCATCCACGAGGTCATGGGCCGCAACTGCGGCTGGCTCACCGCAGCCACGGCTGATGTCTATCGCAAGCGATTGGATGCGCTGGAGTGGGCTGAGGAAATTGGCCTCTCCGAAATCCGCAAGGATGTGCACGCTATCTTCATTCCGGAAATGGATGTCGACATTCAGACTGAAGCCAAGCGCCTAAAGGCGATCATGGACGAGCATGACAACGTCAACATCTTCATCTCCGAAGGCGCCGGAGTGGAAACCATCATCAAAGAAATGGAAGCCGCCGGCGAGGAAGTCCCGCGCGACGCCTTCGGCCACGTCAAGCTGGACGCAGTCAACCCGGGGAAATGGTTCGGCGAGCAGTTCGCCAAAATGCTGGAGGCTGAAAAAGTCCTTGTTCAAAAGAGCGGCTACTTCGCCCGCGCTGCTGCGGCCAATGCCGACGATCTCCGTCTGATTAAGAGCTGCACCGACCTCGCGGTGGATTGCGCGGTGGTTCGCGAAAGCGGTGTGATCGGCCACGACGAAGACGACCGGAATATCCTCCGTGCAATCGAGTTCCCGCGTATCGCAGGTGGCAAACCCTTTAACATCGACACCCCATGGTTCGAGGAACTGCTCGACGCCATCGGACAGCCAAAGGGCGCCAAGCTCGAAGTGGAGCACTAAATGGAGGGACCGCGTCCCACGGTCCGAGTCTGGTAAGGCAGACCCCCCGTTAAAATTTAGGCGGACGTAGAGAGGCGCGTCCGCTTTTTTATGCGTTGCCATCATTCGCTACAAGAAATGGATTACTTGGTACTGGCGCGGGTCCCTCCGCGCGACACGTCAGATCAAGCCCGATTCTATGGCGGTCAGGGACGACCGCCGCTACCTCCTATCCTATGAGCGATTTCAAAACCGTACAAGAGCTGAAGCAGCTCGACCCTAACATCGCCGCCCCTTTTAGAAGCATCTTCATCCTTCGGCGAAAAACCGTAAAAACGGCCAAAAACGGCAACCCATTTCTCAGCGTTGAACTTGGTGATGCCGGGGGCAGCTTCAACGCAACGTGCTTTGGTGACTCCGAGGTCTTTGCCGCCTTGGAGAATGTTGTTGAAGGCTCGCTCGTGCGCATATCGGGCAAGACCGAGTATTACAATGAGCGTTTCTCCCCGCGCCTACAAGCGGCCGAGGAACTCGACCCCTCCGAGGAGGAAGCACAGAGCATGCTCAGCCAGCTGGTCGAGGTGCCACCGGAATCAGAGGACGAACTCTGGGCCGATATCGAAGAGGCTACCGCCGCGATCGAACACCCACAACTCCGTGAAACTGTAGAATATGTCATGGAGCAGATGGGGCATGCTTTCCGCACCAGCACGGCCGCGATCAGTATGCATCACGCCTACCGGCACGGCCTCCTCGAACACACCACTCATATGGTGCGAGCTGCCCGGGCACTCCTCCCACTCTACCCTCAAGTAGATGGCGATCTCGCAATCGCCGGCATCATTCTCCACGACATCGGTAAGCTTGAAGAATACCAGGGCGATTTCGCTGCTAAAGTGAGCCGCATCGGCACCTTACAGGGTCACGTTGTGCTTGGCTTTCGCACCGCACGAAAGGCCGCACTAAAATCCAAACTGAACCAGGATTTGACCGAGCGACTGGAACATATCATCCTCAGCCACCAAGGTGAAAAGGAATGGGGCGCCGCCGCAATGGCCGCGACCCCTGAAGCCGTCTTCGTCTCGATGATCGACAATCTCGATGCCAAGATGGGCATGGTGCAACGCGTCCTCAGGAATACCCCCGAAGGTGAGGAATTTTCCGAATACCTTCCCGGTTTACAAACCCGCGTCCTATTGACGCCCCCGGACAAGAGCTAGGCGATTACTCCGTCACCGCGCTCGCCTCACCGCGGAGCGCTGCTTGAAAGGTATGCCAGGGCAGGCTGGCGCATTTGATGCGGGCAGGAAATTTGCGCACTCCAGCCAGCGCGGCAATCTCCCCCTCCACTTCAAGCGCGGGCAGGTCGCCTTCTCCGGAAAGTAATCCATTGAGCCGATTGAAGATTTTGGCCGCTGTCTCAAGCGACTGCCCGGTCAATGCTTCCGTCATCATCGATGCCGAAGCCTTACAGATCGCACAGGCGGCCGCCTCAAACTGGACAGCTTGTATCCGATCATCCACTACATTCAGATAGACATCGATCTTGTCACCACAGAGAGGGTTATAGCCCTCGGCCTGATGCGTCGCATCGACCAGCAAGCCGTAATGCCGGGGGCGCTTATTATGGTCGAGAATGATCTCCTGATACAGTTCGTGTAGTTCGTCAGACATAGTTCAGAAGTTAGGCAACAAAATACAGAAGTCAGAACGATTTTAGAACCTCTTCAAGACTGTTAGTCGCAGCAAGACACTGCGTACCGAGACAGAGTTGATACGAATCGGCAGGCATTTCTTCATCGCGCAGGACGAAGGTGCGACGCCACTCCTTACCAGACAAGGCATCCCGCAGCCCTTGCAGGTCGACGGCGGCGCCGACCTTAATCACCACGATCCCCGATTGCTGCACGGCGGCCGCCTCAAGGGCGTGCGCCACCCCTGCGGCGACCTTGCGTGCATAATCTGCATAGGCCGGCACTACAGAATCAAAGGTCTTGGCGTATTCCGCCTCTCCGGTCAGCGCATAGAGCCCGCTCAAGGCATGCAGCATAGCCGAGTTCCCTGAGGGTGTGGCATTATCGAACCATTCCTTGCGACGGGCGACGGGCGTCTCCACTCCCTCCGCGGTGAAATAGAAGCCGACCATATGGGGATCTCCGAACTTCTCCATGGCTGCATCGAGGCAGGCCTTTGCCCGCTCGAGGTAGAGGGTGGACTGCCCCGGATCGACCCAGTCAATCTTTGAGGCCAGAGCTAGAAGTGCATCAGCGAGGAGCGCATAATCATGCAGGAAACCGTCGATCTTCGCGCCGCCGTTTTCGTAATAGACCGCTTTTAGCAGGATACCGTCCTCCTGCTCGACCACCAGATTGTCCCACAGGAAGTCGGCCGCCTTGCGGGCCCGCTCCGTCCACTCTGGCCGGTCGAAATAGAAACCTGCATCAGCAAGCGCACGAATCGTCATCGCGTTCCACATCGTACTGATCTTGGTATCGCGCCCGGGAGCCACCCGCTCCGCCTCACGATACTCGCGAAGTTGGCGACGCGCATCAGCGAGTGTCTCGCGGATAGAAAAATCAGCCTCCACCAGTGCCGGGTTACTGCGGCCGTTCTCAAAGTTGCCTTCTGGCGTGATATTGTAAGCCGCCCGAACCTCGCGAGCGAGGGACGGCCCGAGAACCGAATCCACTTCCTCGGGTGTCCAGACGTAGTAGCGCCCCTCCTCACCCTCGGTGTCGGCGTCAAGTGCCGCATAAAAGCCGCCCTCCGGGGCCGACATTTCGCGTTCCAGCCATGCAACGGTTTCCTCGACCACGGCAGCGTAGAGGGGCTCCTGTTGATCAAGCCAAGCGCGGGTGTAGGCATCGATCAATAGTGCATTATCATAGAGCATCTTCTCGAAATGCGGAATGAGCCAATGGGCATCGACACTATAACGGGCAAAGCCACCACCAAACTGGTCGTAGAGTCCACCGTGAGCCATCGCGCGCAGCGTGGTGCGGCAAACCGCGTTGATCCGCTCAGCCGAATCATCCTCCACCTGCGATCGGAGTGCTCGCAGGAAATTGAGCGTCATCGACGGAGGGAATTTCGGCGCGGCCCCGAAGCCACCATATTGAGCATCATGATTCCCGCAGATCCCCTGCACAGCCTCTGCCAGTATCTCCGGCGACCATGCCCCGGAGCCCCCCCCAGTGCTGGCTGCCTGAGTGCCCGCCAAGATGTTCTTTTGAATCGCCTCTGCATTTTCGACCAACTCCTCATTCGAGCGCTTGTAGTAGTCGGCAATCCGCATACAGAGCTGAGGCCAGGGAATGATACCCTGCCCCCGATCTTCCGCCGGGAAATACGTGCCCCCAAAAAACGGACGACCATCGGGCAGGCAAAATACGTTCAAAGGCCAGCCACCCTGTTGCTGAATCATCTGCACCGCTTCCATGTAAACCTGATCTACATCCGGGCGCTCCTCACGATCAACCTTCACGCAAACGAAGTGTTTGTTCATGATTCCCGCGATGTAATCATCCTCGAAGGACTCGTGCGCCATGACATGACACCAGTGGCAAGCAGAGTAACCAATCGATACCAAAAGCGGTTTGTTCTCCGCGGCGGCCATCTCAAAGGCCTCTTCGCCCCATGGCTGCCAGTCAACGGGATTTGAGGCATGCTGTAAGAGATAGAGGCTATTCTCCGTAGAAAGTTTGTTTGGCATGTCGTTGTTTGTAAATAATTTAAGAAATCTTAAGTAAGCTCGGATCGGAACTCGTAGCAACCGCTGTATTGTTATCTTCCCCTGTCGTTACTGCAAGCCATGGATCGAAACCACAAGTCCGGATTTACCTTGGTCGAAATCATGATCGTCGTCGTGTTCATCAGCCTACTAACCGCCATCGCCGTGCCCGCGCTCAAAGGAGTCATGATGAGCCTGCAAAACGCATAACTAACCAGGGATTTGAGGACCTTTGCGGGCACGATAGAGAGCGATATTCTCGAAACCGGCGAATCTCCCGAGGACTCGTCCTCGGGCGTGTTGTTGGCCTGACCAAGGCGAGATGACACTGGCTATCGCCAGCGTCCTACCAAGCACGGCGTAAAGCGATCCTCGTAGCACGGCGGCGACAGCCGTTGTGAGGAATCGTCTCGGCCTACCTACACTGGCTGTGTTCATTCAGCTGCCCAAGGGGCCCACCTCATTCTCCCTTCGGGCTTCGCCATACGCACTAACGTGCTCCGTCGCCAGCGTCCTACCAAGCGCGGCGCAAAGCGATCCTCGTAGCACGGCGGCACTCCAAGGAGCGACTGCGCGATTCCCTCTGGAGGGACCGTGTCCTCACGGTCCGCCCTAGATGCAGCGCCTAGTACAGTTCCCTCTGAACGAGAAGGACTGCGCGAATCCTAAGGAATTGCTTTGCAGGGCGGGCACTCGGCCCCAAGACTTTGGGTTTTATCATCGCATGTCTTCGATTCGTATACTTCCCGACCGAGTCGCCAACCAGATCGCCGCGGGCGAGGTGATTGAGCGGCCCGTGGCCGTGATCAAGGAGCTGGTCGAAAACAGCATCGATGCCGGCGCGAACCGGATTGAAATCGAGTTTCGCAACGGCGGCAAATCCTACATCCGAGTCGAAGATAATGGTCGAGGCATGAGTCCTGACGAGGCAATGCTCTCTCTGGAACGTCATGCGACGAGTAAAATACGTGAGGCTGCCGATCTCAATGAGGTCTCCAGCTTTGGTTTCCGCGGGGAGGCCCTGCCCTCCATTGCCTCGGTCTCACGCTTCACCCTCCGGACACGGGCCGAGGGCTGGGCACACGGAACCGAAATCAAAATCAACGGCGGAAAATTACTGGAGAAGAAGGATTGCGGCATGCCGGTGGGCACGGTGATCGAAGTCGCCCAGCTCTTCAATTCCGTCCCGGCCCGGCGGAAATTTCTCAAGACCGATTCTACGGAGACCGCTCATATCACTTACAACTCGCGGCTCTTCGCTGTCGCACATCCAAACGTCGCCTTCCGTGTGCTCGAGAGCGGCCGCACCGTGTTTCAATCACCCGCCTGCGAGAATCTACGCGACCGTATCGCTGAAATCTGGGGGCGCCGTCTGGCGGATGACCTCATTCCAGTCGAGGCCAGCGATCCGGAGAGCGGCCTCCGGATTAGCGGTCTGACAGCCAAACCGGGCGTGGGACGATCGACACGGAGAGAACTGGTCACACTGGTGAACCGTCGACCCGTGGACAGCCGCACACTTGGCTTTGCGGTGCTGGATGCCTATCATGGACGGATCCAAAAGGGGCGCTACCCGCCCGCTTTCCTCTTTCTCGAAATCGAGCCGGGCGAAGTCGATGTCAATGTCCACCCGGCCAAGCGGGAAGTCCGTTTCCGGAACGAAGGTTTGATCCGGCGATTCGTTCTCGGTGCCATCACCGAAACCCTCAGCAAACACAGCGAACCCGCCGTCCTACCCACTTCGGTAGCGAGCATTCCGGTAGCCCCCGTCGAGACCGCCCCCCCTAAAGTCAGCCCGGCAATTCAACTGCCCTCCGAAGAGGCGCCGCCGCAGGCATCGCGAGCGATCCCTAAAGCCGCAACTGCAGACACAGCCGCCATCTCTGCTGCCCCCGAAACAAATCCGGCCGAGAAAGCGGACCGGCCGGAGGCCCAGTGGCGCCTCATTTCCCTACTTCGAAAGCAGTATGCCCTCTTCGATGGCCCCAGGGGACTGATCATGCTGCACATCCGTCACGCGGATCAGCGCGTCCGCTTCGAACGTATTCTGGAAGGCTACCAGGCAAGCACACCACCCAGTCAGGGTCTGCTCATTCCCATTCCCATAGAACTGGAGCCACTGGCTTCTGAAGCCCTCCTATCCCATCTTGAACGGATCAATCGACAGGGCTTTCGGATCGAAGCATTCGGCCGTAATTTCTTTCGTATAGAAGCAATCCCCTCCTGGCTCGAGCAGGAGCGAGCCGAGACCTTTGTCCGCGATATGATCGATCTATTCCGGCAGCGGGGCAGCTCACGTCAAAAAGGCGAGCTCATCTGGGAATCGGTCGCCAAGCTTGCCGTCGATGGTAGCTTTCGCCGAAATGACTCACTGAGCGAAGCGGCCGTTCAACAACTCGCAGAGGACCTTCTCCTTTGCAACACGCCCCATACCTCGCCTTCGGGGAAACCGACCTTCAGCGAGATCAGCTGGGGCGAATGGGAGCGCCGCTTTGGAAACACATAAAGCGGGCCCATCGGGCCAGAGTTTTCTTCAATTTGCCATTCGATCCATTCTCTGTTTCTATGATGAGAGACACAGTCATTCCACCTCCAAATAAGCCCATATACATATGAGTCGACCCCGTGATTGCTCCCGAGATGAATGGCCGCTCAAGGCCTACAAGAATCTTGATTTCCTGAATAGTGAGGCCGCCCGTAATATCCGGGTGCTCTGCGAGATGACCGAACCCGGACTACGTTTTGCGGAGGAAAACGTCGAGGACACGGTCGTGCTTTTCGGTTCTGCCAGGATCAAGCCGCTGGACCGGGCAAATAAGGATTTGGACGAGGTCCGCGCCGCGATCGTGGACCCGGACAATCCGACAAAAGAAGAGCAACGGAAACTTCACGCCGCCCTCTCCCACCTTGAAGCAGCCCCCTACTATGAGGCTGCCGTGAAACTCTCCGAGTCTCTTACCCGCTGGTCCATGAACCTCCATCAAGACCATAAGCGTCGCTTCCTGATCTGCTCTGGGGGTGGCCCCGGAATCATGGAGGCCGCAAACCGAGGAGCTCAACAAGCAGGTGGTAAATCGATCGGTCTCGGCATCAGTCTACCCTTTGAACAAAGTGTGAATGAATATATCCCGGAGGACCTGAAATTTGAGTTTCACTACTTCTTCGTGCGTAATTATTGGTTCGTTCTCCTGGCCAAGGCACTGGTGGCTTTCCCCGGCGGTTTCGGCACCCTTGATGAATTGTTTGAAGTCCTCACTCTGGTGCAGACAAAAAAGATCTCAAAGGTGCCACCCATTGTCCTCTTCGGCAGCGAATTCTGGAACTCCGTGGTCGATTTCGACGCCCTGATTAAATGGGGCACCATTTCACCCGAGGATGTGGAACTCTTTCGCGTGGTCGACACCGTCGAAGAGGCCCACGATTACATCGTAAAGTGCCTGACCGAACGCTTTCTTGAGCAGCCAGAGACTTGAATCGGCAACACTAGGTAGGGCGGCCTTGCCAAGAACGCCGTTCGGCAGTCGGTGTGGTCGTCCAAATTTGGACAAGACGCCATACTCGGCGTCCACCAAGAGAATCATCGTATGTGGACAGCGTGGACGCTGTCCCTCCATCAGCCACAAAGCGGACGGCTGAGGGCAGCCGTCCCTACCTTTGCTAGCCGAGTCAAACTCTATGGCACAGACATCCGGCAACCTGATCGTGCTTGAAGGGCGGCGTGCTCGGCGAGCACGCCCTACCGAACTGGAGCTAAGAAAAGCTCGGCTGGTAGACGTCGTGTAGACGGAGCAGGCCAATCAACTTCCTGGAGCCGTCTTCGACCACGGGCAGCACGGAGATCTGCGAGGGCCGGTCTTCCATAATACGCACCGCCTCCCCCAGAGACATGCCCGGGTGCGCCGAGATGGGCGACGGCGTCATGCAGGCCCCTACCTCGCGCGCGAGGATATCGCCGTCGGAGGAAAGGATACGCCGGATATCACCGTCTGTTATAATGCCCTCCAAGTCCTGATCCGGAGAGGCCACACAGGCCGCACCAAGCGGTGCCTGCGTCATCCGGATGACCACCTCACGCAGGGTCTCACTCTTTTGTGCACAAGCCACCCGTTCGATCGGGTGCATGACCTCGCCGACCGTCATCAGCAAGTTGCGCCCGAGTTGCCCGCCCGGATGAAAGGTGGCAAACTCCTCCGCCGTAAAATCACGTGCCTTCGCCAGAGCCGACGCGAGCGCATCCCCGATGGCCAGACTCACGGTGGAGCTTGCCGTGGGCATCAGGTTCAGCGGATCTGCCTCTTTCTCGACACTGGCATCAATCACCACATCGGCGGCCTCCGCGATGGGCGAGTCCGTGTTCCCCACGATCGCAATGATGGGCGATTCAAACTTTTTAAACAGAGGCAGCAAGCGAATCACTTCAGCCGTGCTGCCACTCTTTGAGAGGACAATGGTAGGGTCCCCCGGTTGATAGACCCCAAGATCCCCGTGGATAGCCTCGGCCGCGTGGAGAAAGACCGAGGGCGTCCCGCTGCTGGAGAAGGTGGCGGCCAGCTTCGCCCCGATGTGGCCGGACTTGCCGATCCCGCAGACCACTAGCTTGCTTGATGCCGATAGGATCAGTCGAACCGCCTCGTCAAAGGACTCGTTTAGTCGAGCAGCCGCAAGCTCAATGGCGGCCGCCTCAGCACGCATGGCATCCCGCCCTATTTGCAAACTTTCCATATTTGTATCCGACATCTTATACAGTGTCTGGAATTTCCCGCTAGGCTGGCAATCTATAAAATCCGAGTGAATAGGCGGAGTCTGGTCTCGCTCATCCGGATTGCTGAAGGTCTGCTCGAAAAGGCAGGGACGCCTGCCCTCCAGGCGTCCGCCGCGCCTTGCAAGTATCTTGGACGCCTGAGGGCAGGCGTCCCTACCTTTGGAACCCGTTCAGAATCTATGGATGAAGACGCTGCTTAAGGCCGCATGGCGTTCAGGGACGAACGCCGCTACCATTCATTGCTTTTCGAACGTTCCGTAACGAAAAAAATCGTAGGGGCGTCGCTTGCGGCGCCCGAGCTAGAGCACACAAAAAAACCGCCTCGTAGTGAATCTATCGAGGCGGTCATAAAAAATATTTCGGAGGGCCTAGTAGTCCTTAAGCGTGATCAAGCCCCAGAGTAGCGTGACCTTATTGCCACTAAAATTCTTTCGGGTATACAACTCGTCCGTGCTCACCTCGAAAGTAGCCACACTCGTGGGCTCGTAGTTATCCTTTTCCACCTTCGCGATGCCGAGTAGATGCGCCTCCTTTGGGCCCATTTGAGCAGAACCACCGCCGCAGCCAGTGAAAAATAATACGGCTGCTGAAAGGGCAAGAAGAGCAAAAAACTTTTTCGTCATCATTTACGGGGTTTAAACTTAATATCGTTTAGATTGGTTGCCCTGCCCTCCGTTTGCAAGCGGTTTTTACCCTTCATCGAGTAGGTCGTCAGCAAATTTACGGTAGCACGACGGCGTCAGCCGTTGTAAGAAGCCTTCCCGACATACCAACACTGGCTGTGTTCATTCAGCTGCCAAAGGGGCGCCCGATTCATTCTCCCTTCGGGCTTCGCCATCTACGCACGGCCGTGCTCCGTCGTCAGCGTTCTACAAAAGTGCGCGGCTAGTCGTCCGTTTCGAGCAGGTCGTCGGCGAACTTACGGTAGCACGACGGCGATAGCCGTTGTAAGAACCCTTCCCGACATTCCAACACTGGCTGTCGCCAGCGTTCTACAAAAGTGCACAGCTAGTCGTCCGTTTCGAGCAGGTCGTCGGCGAATTCCATATTGTGATGGACGGCCTTCACATCTTCCAGATCGTCCAGCGCATCAATCAGGTGGAGCACCTTACGGGCGGAATCCTTATCCTCAACCGGCACCATGATATTCGGGAGATAGGCCAATTCGGACGACTCCGTCTCCACTTCCTTCTCCTCCAAGGCCTGGGAGAGGTTATCGTATTCACTCATCGGGCAAATCACTTCGTAGTGGTCGCCCTCGTTCTTGATATCCTCAGCACCCGCTTCGAGTGCGAGATCCATGAGCGACTCCTCTTCAATCTGCTTCGCATCGATGATGAACTGCCCCTTGCGGTCAAACTGGAAGGCCACCGCACCGACCCCCGCGAGGTTGCCACCATTCTTGCTCATGGTGCTGCGCACTTCGGAGGCGGAACGATTCTTATTATCCGTCGTGATCTCGACAATGATCCCGACGCCGGCAGCTCCGTAGCCCTCGTAGACGATTTCCTCGTAAGTCACACCAGGCAGCTCGCCTGTGCCCTTCTTAATCGCGCGGTCGATATTATCGGCCGGCATATTCTGGGCCTTGGCCTTGGCGATACAGGTCCTCAGACGCGGATTGAAGCCCGGGTCGCCCCCGCCATCGCGAGCCGCGAGGGTGATGTCCTTGCTGAGAACGGAGAAAATCTTACCGCGCTTCGCGTCGGCCGCGCCCTTGGCGCGCTTGATGGTGGCCCATTTACTATGTCCTGACATGGTGAGATATAAGATTGGTAGTTGCGGGTCACATTCAGTGCCCGGAACATTGGCATTGAGACCATTTCAGAAATCAGAGCAAGCTTAGAGCATGCAGTGCTTCCACTGAACGCTGGACTTTTTCTAATGAACAACCCAAAGCTCAACAGAATATGAAGTCATACCTTTTCGAACCGATCTACCAGGAACGCGTCTGGGGCGGCACAGGCTTTGCCACCCAACTCGGCCGAGAACTGCCCGAGGGCAAGGTCATCGGCGAAAGCTGGGAGATGGTCGACCGCCCCGAGGCACAATCGACCACTGCCGATGGCAAGACCCTTCGGGAACTCATCAGCGCCGACCCCGAGGGTATCATGGGCGCGGGCTGGCCGGCGGATAAGCCCTTCCCCATTCTCGTTAAATGGCTCGACTGCCAGGAGAAGCTCAGCCTGCAGGTTCACCCACCGGCTGCGGTCGCACCCGAGCTGAACGGCGAACCCAAGACGGAGAACTGGTACATTGCCCACGCGGAACCGCACGCGACCCTGATGGCGGGCCTCAAGAAAGGCGTCCGTCGCGAAGACTTCGAAGCGGGCCTCAAGAGCAACGATCTCGAGCCGCTCGTGCATACCATGCATGTGACCGCCGGTGAATCCATCTTCATTCCCAGCGGTCGGATCCATGCAATTGGCGGCGGGAATCTGATCCTCGAGATTCAGCAAAATTCCGACACCACCTACCGTGTCTACGACTGGGGCCGCGTCGGACTCGACGGCACACCACGCCAGCTGCATATCGAGGAGTCGCTCAAAAGCACCGACTTCAACGACTTCGAACCGAAAACTCTCAAACCCGTATCCGGTAATCAACGACTCGCCGAGAGCGATGTCTTCACACTCAAGAAGATCTGCCTCAAGGCAGGCGATTCGCTCAATTTCGAGGCAGGCGCACCCCGTATTCTCAGCCTCGTCTCCGGCGAACTAAAGGAGGCGGATGGTTCGACCATCCCGACCAGTGCCAACGCCCTACTCCCGGCCGCGCAAAGTTTCGATTTCGTCGCCACCGGCGACTGCGAGCTCCTACTCACCGAAGATTTCGCCTAAATATACGGTTAAAAATGATGCCCTTTCTCTGACTCAGAGCTTTAGAGCAACTGTGTCTCAAACAAGCTCATAATCTAAATTTTTGACGATAATGTTGAGGTGGATGACGAGCTTTCTCATCGCAGCGGTAATCGCTTGTAGATAATGTTTTCCTTCTTCGTGTATGAGCCTAGCAACATAGGCCTTGATAACCGGATTGTGGATTGCGGCTGTTCTGGTAGCTAAGAACAGGCAACGCCTGACTTTCGCTCGCCCAGCTTGTATGTATCGTTTCCCTTTCTTATCTCCGCTATCTCGGTTGAACGGCGCCACTCCGACCAGCGCTGCGAGCTGCCCCCTTTTGACCTGACCGATTTCGGGCAGGTAGGCGAGGATCGTCCATGCGGTCACCTTGCCGACGCCACTGACTTGCTGCATTGCGTCGGATATTTTGGTCAAACGTTCAGATTGCTCGATCAAGACAGCCTGCCAACAGGTTTGTCCGACCGATGCGATTACTTTTGGTGA